>DASUHP010000152.1:0-7894 GCA_036273455.1 Micropepsaceae bacterium
GCCATGCCCTGCGTCGGTGGAAAGCATGCAGATTTCATGCTGCACGGGCGGAAGATCGAAACCCGTGACGGACGCTGCACGACCGCAGACGGAACTTTGGCGGGCTCGGCAATTGATATGGCGACAGCGGTTCGCAATTGCGTCAAGCTGCTGGAGATGCCACTGCCCGATGCGCTTCGGCTGGCGTCACGGACACCGGCCGGATTTCTCGGCGTGAACGACAGGCTCGGACGAATTGCGGCGGGCTACCGCGCCGATCTCGTCGCCTTTCAACCGGAGGATGTGCAGGTCACCGCGACCTGGGTGGCGGGAGAACACGCGAGTTACAGCGACTGAATTTCCGCAAATAGCGCATCGCTGACCAATAGCCCTTCGCGCTCGGCCTGCTTCAATGCTGCGGCGCGCCGCGTGCCGGGCAGTCTGGCGCCGGGTTGCGTCTCGATGTCCTCGGCAATTTTGACCAGATGCGCGGCGCTTGCTCCAAAGGCACGGGAATCAATGGCCAGGAGCAATTGCCCCGTGCCGGGAGGCGGGCCTTCGGCGTCGAGAAATGATGACGCCTGCGAGGCATAATTCGCGCCGGTCAATCCTGCGGCCAGCAGTTCGACCATCAGAGCCAATGCCGTGCCCTTGGCGTCGCCAAGCGGGACCATGGTGCCGGCCATCGCGGCATCCGGATCGGTAGTGGGCCGGCCTTCGGAATCGAGCGCCCAGCCTTCAGGAATCCGGTCGCCCTTACGCTTCGCTGAAAGAATATTGCCGCGGGCCACTTTCGAAAGCGACATATCGACGACAATGGCATCGCGCCCCGGTTGCGGGCAGGCGAACGCGATCGGATCGGTTCCGAACACCGCGCGATTGCCGCCCCAGGGCGCCATTGCGGCGGGCGCGTTGGCAAACAGCATCGCCACCATTCCGGACTCGGCAAGACGGCGCACATGATGTCCGGCGACGCCGCAATGATGCGACCGGGTGATTCCGGCCGCGGCGATGCCGTTCTCGCGCGCGATCCTCGGCAGAAACTGCGTTGCAAGATTGAGCGCCGGATAGGCAAAACCGTTTTTCGCATCCAGTGCGCCGACCGCCGGGCGGGGAAAGCTCACCTCTGGAACGGCGTGGCCGTCGATTTTCCCGTTGCGCGTTTGCTCCGCGTAAATCGGCAGCCGCAGCAGCCCATGGCTGATCAGGCCCTCCGCCTCGGCGGTGACCAGCGCGTTGGCGACCAGCGCGGCATTTGCTTCACTGGTGCGGCAGCGGCGGAGCGCCGCTGCCGTCAGTGTTTCCGCTTCCTGCAGCGATAAGACCTTCACGTCAGGCGCTGCGATACAGCTTCGTCAGCACATATTCCCGGTGGCCAAGCGCTTCCGCCGCGGTCAGCCGGCCATTCGCCGTGCGCCGGATCATCTCGATCAGGCGGTCGCCGGCTTCCGGAATCGTGATCTCACGGCGGATGATCCCGGACACATCCACATCGATATGCTCCGACATCGTGCGCACGGTCTTCGGGTTGCCGCTGATCTTGATCACCGGGACAATTGGATTGCCGATGATGTTGCCCTGACCAGTCGGGAAACAATGCACGGCGTATCCTGCCGCGGCCATCAGCGTGACGCATTCGGCCGCCGCCGAGGATGTGTCCATGAAATACAGTCCCGCGCCCTTCGCCGGCGCCTGGGCCGGCTGAAGAACGTCGATATAGCGGCACTCGCGTCCAATTTTTTCGAGATTGCCGAGGGCCTTTTCCTCGATGGTGGTCAGTCCACCCGCGATATTGCCCTTGGTCGGCTGCGATTCCGAAAGATCATTGGTCTTGTACGGCTCAATAACTTCGTCCTGATAAGCCTTCCAAACGCGGTACCATTTCTCGCCGATTTCGGAATTCGCAGCGCGCGCCTTGCAGAGATGCTCGGCGCCGGTGATTTCAGTGGTCTCACCGAACACGCCATAGACGCCCTTCGGGATCAGCTTGTCATACATGTTGCCGACCGTTGGGCAGGATGCGAGCCCGGTCGTGGTATCGCTCTCGCCGCATTTCGCGGAAATCCACAGCTCCGAAAGATCGCATTCCTCGCGGGGAACTTCCGACGCCCATTGCACGAATTCCATGGCGGCGCGCGAAGCTTTGGCGATGGTCATGATATCGCCGGTACCTTCGATGCCAAAGCCCGCCACCGGCTTGCCGGTTTTGGCGATGCCGTCGACCACCCTTTTGGTCCAGCCGTCCTCGATTCCGATCACAACCACCGCAGCAACATTGGGATTGGACCCGGTACCGATCAGGGTACGGAAAAACAGCTCGAGATCTTCACCGAACTGCAGCCGTCCGTAGGCATGCGGAATGGCGAGTGTGCCCTTGATATTGTTGGCGACCGCCTCGCAGGCCGCATTTGACAGGTCGTCGAGCGGCAGAATCACGACATGATTGCGCACGCCGACGCGGTCGTTCTTGCGGCGCCACCCGAAAAATTTTCCGTTCGCTTGGATTGGCGCCATGGCCTACCACCTTTTGGTTTTGAGATTGTGGACATGGACATGCTCACCCTTGGCAATGTCCGCGACCGCGACGCCGATATCCTGGCCGTATTTCCAGACCGTATCGCCTTTCCTGATGTCGGTAAGGGCGATCTTATGCCCGATCGGCACATCCATTTTCGATTGCAGGCGGAATGCCGAATTGTCGGCTGTCACAACCGTCAGCATATCGGTGCCGGCTTTCAACCCTTCGACGACTACAACTCCGACCGTATCTTTCCGGTCGTGAACCAATAAATGCGGCGCTTCCATAATTCCTCCGGACTGAAGCTGGCGTGGTTTTCTGGCGATGTGCATTGCAAGTCAAGCGCTTGCCTGACCGGGTGACCTGAGCCTGCAACCATTACCCCGATCAACAGCCGGGCCACAGCCGCCGATTGGATGAAGCGAATTTGAGGGTTCAGCCCCCGGCCTGCGTAATCCGATTGGGCGGGGCTGACCGGGGATGATTTTGCTTCACGAAAAACCGCGAGTGGCTGCGCGGCGTAAATTGCGCGCGATATTGTTGCTGTGCAGTTCGGCTTGCGCCGTAATGATGGCGCCTTCCGCGCGAGCTGGCGGACAGCCGGTTCATGTGGCACAGGCCGATTCTGCAGCCACCCAAACCGCTCCGATCAATTCGGCAATGATGCCAGAAACCGCCACGGAAATTCCGGAACAGGTCACCGTCACCGCCGAGCGGACGTCGCTGGTCGGCATCGCCACAACTTCCAGTCAGGGAGAAGTGGTACAGCAGGAGCTTCAACTCACCCCGGCATTCCGGCCCGGACAATTGCTGGAGACAATACCGGGCCTCGTCGTGACGGCGCATAGCGGCGAAGGAAAAGCCAACGAGTACCTGTTGCGCGGTTTCAGCCTCGACCACGGAACGGATCTTGCGACTTTTGTCGACGGCATGCCGGCCAACATGCCGACCCACACCCACGGACAGGGCTATACCGATCTGAATTTTCTCATTCCCGAGCTGGTGCAAAGCGTCCAGTTCACCAAGGGGCCCTATTTCGCCGAGCAAGGCGATTTCTCATCCGTTGGATCGGACCACATCAGCCTCCTGGATACCGTCGAAGACCAGGTGTCGGTGCAGGGCGGCACAATGGGATTTCAACGGTTGTTCACCGCAGGCTCGCGCGACACGACCAGTGGGACGGTGCTCGGCGCAGTTGAGCTGCAACATTATGACGGTCCCTGGGTTCACCCGGACGACATGCGGAAAATCAATGCGCTCGCGCGCTATACCGCCGGCGATGCTTCCAACGGCTATTCGCTCACCGCGATGTATTACCGCGGGCTGTGGAATGCGACGACGGATCAGCCAGTGCGGGCCATGGACCCGGCCTATATGACAACGCTCGGGCTGACTCCGATTTCCCGATTTGGCACGCTCGATCCCACGGACGGTGGAAGCGCCCAGCGCATAAGCCTGTCGGGCCAGTATCACGTCGATCTGGGTGAGGCGCATGTCGACGCAAATGCGTTCGGCATCTACAACCGTCTGACCCTGTGGAACAATTTCACGCACTACCTGTTCGATCCGGTCAACGGTGACCAGGAAGCGCAAAGCGAAAACCGCACTGTCCTCGGCGGCGCTGGCTCCTACGAAATTCCCGGCAAGATTTTCGGTTTCGACAATGACTTTGTCGCCGGTCTGTGGACGCGCTGGGACGACAATCATGTTGGCCGCAACACGACCACAGATCGGCAATATCTTTCGACAACCGAGGATGATCAGGTCAGCCTGTTGAACCTCGCCGGTTACCTCTCGGCGACAACGCACTGGACCGACTGGATGCGAACCGTGCTCGGCCTGCGTGAAGATTACATCACAGCCAACGACAATGGCTCCAACACCGGCAAAGTGTCCGCCGCCCTGTTCCAGCCCAAGGCCAATCTGATCATTTCTCCGTGGCAGAACACCGAATTTTACCTGAGTGCCGGTCGGGGCTTTCACAGCGATGATGCGCGCGGCGTGACGCAGGCAGAAGCGCAGGGGATTACCGGAGCGCCGCTGATCGCAATATCAGACGGCGCCGAACTGGGCGTGCGCAGCACGATATTGCCCAATCTGACGGCAACCTTCACTCTGTTCATGATTCATTTTCAGTCCGAAACAACCTACGACCCAGATATCGGGCAGGACAGCGCCGGTCCGCCGAGCCAGCGCGAAGGCTTCGAATTCAACACGACCTACCAGCCGTTTTCATGGCTGGAGCTGTATGAGAGTTTCGCGGCCAGCCGTGCCCGCTACACGACGCCTTCGGACGACGGCACCGGTCATGTCGGCGAATACATTCCCAATGCCCCCACTGCGATCGCCTCTTTTGCCGCCTATCTGCGCAACCTTGGCCCGTGGACGGCAGGACTGGAATACCGGTACCTCGGCGGATTTCCCCTGACGCCCGACAACGCCGTCAAAGGCAAAGGCTATGGCGAGCTCAATCTCGACACGAGCTATACGTTCGAAAGCGGCTGGAAGCTTGGGTTCGGCATTTACAACCTGCTGGATACGAAGGCCGATGCAGCCGAGTTCTGGTACATAGACCGCTTGCCCGGCGAAGCGGCAGAGGGCGTGGCCGACCGCCACATTCACCCCATCGAACCGCGAAGTTTCCGCTTCACCCTGGCAAAGATGTTCTAAGGTTTCGGCTGAAACCCAACCGAAGCCTCCATCTTGCGTTATCAGGCCATGAAAATCTGGCCGGCTCCAGACCCCAAGACGTCGAAGCGGGCGCGCCGCCGCGCGCGCCACGAAGGATTCGTCGCGCAAACCTGGCATGTGCTGTGGCGGGCCACCTGCGAATTCATGGAAGACAACATCATGAATGTCGCCGCATCGTCGACATTCTACATCCTGCTTGGCTTCTTCCCGGCCATTGCTGCTTTCGTGTCGCTCTATGGCCTGTTCGCCGACGTCAACAATGTCAGTGCGCATCTGTCGTACCTTTCGGGCTTGCTGCCCGCGAGCGTGTTGCGTTTTGTCGGTTCCGAGATGGTGCGCATTACCACAGTGCATCCATCCAGGCTGAGCGGCACGTTCTTCATCAGCCTTGCCTTTTCGATCTGGAGCGCCAATGCCGGCGTTTTGGCGCTGATCGCGGGACTCAATGTTGCCTATGAAGAGCGTGAAAACCGCAGTTGGCTCATCGGCCGGTTGATATCGCTGGCGATTACCATCGGGGTGCTGCTTGTCTCGGTCGGCGCGGTGTTTCTATTCCTGGCACTACCGGTGATGCAGGATGCGCTCGGCATCGGCAGCCTGCATTTGCTGCGCCTTTTCCGCTGGCCGATCATCTACGCCGGAACCATCGCCATTCTGTCGGCCATGTACTGGTACGGGACCAGCGGCAGGCCGCGCGGTCATCGCCGCATTCTGCCCGGCGCGCTGCTCGCCGCCACGGTATGGCTCGGCGGTTCGCTCCTGTTTTCCTGGTATGTCGCCAATTATGCGCATTACGACCGTACCTATGGGTCGCTCGCGGCGGTGGTCGGCTTCCTGATATGGATCTGGCTCGGACTGATGGTGATCCTGTTCGGCGCCGAGTTGAACTGCGAGCTGGAACGGCTGCACGGCCCCAAGCCACCGCTGCCCCCTGACGCGAAAACCACTCTCTAGCCGCGGCTGTTCACAGACGGTTAAAAACGCTAACACAACCGCCGCCCTTCCCGGGCAGCGCTTCCGCAACCATTGTCAGGAATTGAGCCAGTGTCCGCCGAACCATCTGCTGTCCGCATCACGCTTCCAGACGGGAAAGTCCTGCCGTTTGGCCGTGCCGTGACCGGCAGCGACATCGCCTCGGCGATAGGTCCCGGGCTCGCCAAAGCGGCGCTGGCAGTCGAAGTGGACGGAAAAGATTGGGACCTGTTTCGTCCGATCGAGAGCGACGCGAAAGTCCGCATTCTCACGCGAAAGGATCCGGAAGCGCTGGAGCTCATCCGCCACGACGCGGCGCATGTGCTTGCCATGGCAGTGCAGGAATTGTTTCCCGGCACCCAGGTGACGATTGGCCCTGCCATCGAAGACGGCTTCTATTACGACTTCGCGCGCGACGAGCCGTTCACGCCGGACGATTTGCCGAAAATCGAAGCAAAAATGCATGAGATCGTTTCACGCGATCTGCCGACGCGGCGCGTGGTGTGGCCACGCGACGAGGCCATCAAGCACTTCGAATCCATCGGCGAGCGTTACAAGGCCGAACTCATCCGGGACCTGCCGGCGACGGAGCCGATCAGCATCTATTATCATGGCGAATGGCACGATCTGTGCCGCGGTCCGCATTTCGTCTCGACCGGAAAAATCGGCCAGGCATTCCGGCTCACCAAAATTGCAGGCGCCTATTGGCGCGGCGATGCACGCAACGCGCAGCTCCAGCGCATCTACGGCACTGCCTGGCGCGATGAAAAAGAACTTGAAGCCTATCTCAAGCGCATCGAAGAAGCGGAAAAACGCGATCACCGCCGTCTGGGGCGCGAAATGAATCTCTTCCATATGCAGGAAGAGGCTGTCGGTCAGGTGTTCTGGCATCCCAAAGGCTACACGCTGTACCGCGTGCTCGAAGACTATGTGCGCCGCAAACTGGGTATATCAGGCTACCGCGAAGTCCGAACGCCGCAGCTGATTGATCGCAAGCTGTGGGAGATGTCCGGCCATTGGGCCAAGTACCGCGAGCACATGTTCGTCGCCGAGGTCGAGGAAGAAGATAAGACGCTCGCGGTCAAGCCGATGAATTGCCCTGGCCACGTGCAGATCTTCAAACAGGGGACCAAATCCTATCGCGAATTGCCGCTGCGGCTCGCCGAATTTGGCTCGTGCCATCGCTACGAGCCATCGGGCGCGCTGCATGGGTTGATGCGGGTGCGCGCCTTCGTGCAGGATGACGCCCATATCTTCTGCACCCATGAACAAATCAGCGATGAGACGATCGCGTTCTGCCGCTTGCTGATGGAAATTTATCGCGACCTCGGCTTTGAGGACGTGCATGTGAAGCTTGCGACGCGGCCCGACAATCGCATCGGCGGTGACGTAATCTGGGATTTGGCAGAGCAGTCACTCGAAACCGCGACGAAGCAGGCGGGACTTAACTACACGATCAATCCTGGTGAAGGCGCTTTCTACGGGCCGAAACTGGAATTCGTGCTGCGCGATTCCATCGGCCGCGAATGGCAATGCGGCACGCTGCAGGTCGATTTCAACACGGCCGAAAGGCTCGGGGCATCCTACATCGCCGAGGATGGCGTCAAGCATGCACCGGTGATGCTGCACCGCGCGATCCTGGGTTCGATGGAGCGCTTTATCGGCGTTTTAATCGAACATTATGCAGGCAAATTTCCGCTCTGGCTCGCGCCGGTCCAGGCGGTGGTCGCGACT
>DASUHP010000153.1:0-7540 GCA_036273455.1 Micropepsaceae bacterium
AGTTTTTCTTTCGGTGCGTCGACCGGTGTATATTTCCGTCCCGGCGAGTAAGGAAACCGGCTCGCCGGGCCAAAGACATGGCAATGCGCATCGACGCTGCCGGGAGGCGGCACGAAATGCGGCTTCGACGGATTGGGGTGAAACGGGATATAGGGCGGGTTTTTGTCCGTATTCAAAATCATCTCCTATTCGGCCGGCCGCGGCACCGAAACACGCAATCCCGGCGATAGACCGATGTGCTCATTCAGTCTTGAGGAATCCAGCGCCCGTTCCCATTTCGCGATGCCGATTGTGGCCATGCAGTTGCCGACAACATTCACCGATGTGAGGGCGACGGACATCAGCCGGTGAATGCCCAGTACGAGTGCAACACTTGCCACCGGCAGGGTACCGACCGATGCCAGCGTTCCCGCAAGCACGACGAAAGCTGCACCCGCCACGCCCGCCGCGCCTTTGGAAGTCAGCAGTGCCACGAGAAGCAGCGTAATCTCCTGGCCGTAAGACAAGGGCGTGTTGGTCGCCTGCGCCAGGAATACCGCGACCGTTGCAAGATAGAGGCAGGTGCCAACCAGGTTGAGCGAGTAACCGGTTGGGATGACCAGTCCCACCACCGGCTCCTCGCAACCGAGCACCTGAAGCTTTTGCATCAGACGCGGCAAAACCGTTTCGGATGAGGTGGTCGCCGCCACAATCAGCAATTCTTCGCGGATATAATTCAGCAGCCGGAGGATACTGAGACCCATGAAACGCGCGATGCCGCCGAAGACCACAAATGTGAACAGCAGACAGACGGCGTAAAACTCGATCAGCAGCCGCCCGAGTGTGATGAGCGAACCGGCGCCGAAACGGCCGACGGTAAATGCCATGGCGCCGAAGGCGCCCAGCGGCGCCACCCACATGATAAATCCGACAATCCGGAAAAATAATTTTGACAATTGGCCGATCAGGTCGACAAGCGGTTGCGCAGCTTTCCCCGAATGCGACAGCGCAATCGCGAACAGAACCGAGACGAACAATACCTGAAGCAGATCACCCTGCACGAATGCGGAGAAGAAGCTGTTGGGCACGATGTGCAGCAGGAAATCGGCAATGCTCTGGTTTTGGGCCGCCGCTGTGTAGCTGCGAACCTCGCCGGCATCGAGCGACGCAGCATCGATATTCATGCCGGCGCCAGGTTGGACAAAATTTACCGCGGCCAGCGCGAAGACCAACGCCGCAAAGGTAATCGCCTCAAACCAGATCAGCGCTTTCAGCGCCACGCGGCCGGTCCGCCGCATGTCATTCATGGATGCGATGCCATGCACGACGGTGCAGAAGATCACCGGAGCGACGATCATCCGGATCAGATTGATGAACAGGTCGCCGAGCGGTTGCATTGCCGCCCCCAGACCGGGGCGAATCCAGCCCAGCAGCACGCCCGCCAGCATTGCCACGAGCACCTGAAACCAGAGCTGGCGGATCAGACGCAAACTATTTCTTTGCTGCGGCGATTTTGTCGAGCTTTGGTCCGAGCCGCGGATAGACCTTGCGTGCGTTGCCTTCGAAAATCTTTTGCTTGTCGGCGCTCGAAAGCGACGTCGCCTCGACATAGCGTCTGGTGTCGTCATAGGGTTTTCCGGTCGTCGGATCGTCTCCCTTGACCGCGCCCAGCATCTCGGATGCGAACAGGATGTTGTCGGCCGGCACGAGCTTCACCAGCAGATCGATGCCCGGCTGGTGATAAACGCAGGTGTCGAAATAGATGTTGTTGCGCATCATTTCGTCCAGCGGGGGCCTGCCGAGATTTTGCGCCAGACCGCGATAACGTCCCCAGTGATATGGCGCAGCTCCGCCGCCATGGGGAATGATCAGCTTCAGTTCGGGAAAATCCTTGAACAGGTCGCCCTGGATGAACTGCATGAAGGCGGTGGTGTCCGCATTGATGTAATGCGCGCCGGTGGTATGGAAATTGGGATTGCACGACATGCTGACATGCACCATCGCGGGAACTTTCAGTTCGCACAGTTTCTCGTAAAGCGGATACCAATGCCGATCGGTTAGCGGCGGCGAATTCCAGCTGCCGCCGGACGGGTCGGGATTCAGGTTGCAGCCGACAAAGCCGAGTTCGTTGACGCAGCGTTCGAGTTCGGGGATGCAGGATTTCGGCGACACGCCGGGGCTCTGCGGCAACTGGCAGACCCCGATGAAGTTCTCCGGAAACAAGGCGCAGACCCGGTGAATGCAGTCATTGGACAATCTCGACCAGTCCAGGCTGACCTTCTCGTCGCCGATGTGGTGGCCCATTCCCGAAGCCCGCGGTGAAAACAGCGTCAGCGCGGTGCCCCGCTCCCTCTGGATGCGGAGTTGATTCCCTTCGACACTGGCGCGGAATTCGTCGTCGCTGATCTTGACGGAACCAGGCGATGGCGGAGGCATCTTGTCCTTCACCGCCGCGGTCTGCTTCTGGCGGAATTCGCTCAGCGGCTTGGGTTCGGTGGTGTAGTGGCCGTGGCAATCGATAATCATGGATATCCCCGCGAATAAATTCAGGCGGCGCGTCCCTTTGCCGGCGCGCCAGGCGTTCCGGTGCGCATGGCATCAAGCATCGCGGTTAAATCGTCCCGCATTTGATGGGCACCACTGAATTGAGCCGCCCATTCTTCGCGTTCCGCCGTCGCTGTGGCCATCAAGGGTTCAATGCCGGCCTCGCGCACCGTCTCGGCGGATTCGCGCATTTCCTCGGCGCGCCTGATCCCGTGCTCGAGCGCACGTGACACCATATAGGACGCGATTTTCTCCCAATCGCCGACCGGAAGCAGGTCGGAAAGTGAATCCAACACGGTTTTCTCGACACCATAATGCCGCGCGGCGACAAGGGATTCGCACAGCAGCGACTCGATCCCTTTGATCATGACGCTTCGGCACATCTTGGTGGCCGACGCCCGTCCGATTTCTTCCGCAAAGACTTTGCCGGTAAATCCGAGCGGGCGCGCACGTTTGATGAATGCCACGGCATGCGGTCCGCCAAGCAACATAGCCGATGCGATGCGCTTCGGCGCAATCGGCGTCATCACGGCAGCTTCGACATAACGTCCGCCGGCGCTGCCGATGACCTCGGCACATGAAACCTTCGTTCCGGGCGATACCGAATTGACATCGAGATAAAATGTGCCGGACTTGAGATGCTGCGCCACCGCGCGACCGGCATCAATATCGGATGCTGCCGTGACCGCGCTGATCACCAGCTCCGCATCAGATACCGCGGCCGCCGGGTTGCTTTCTGGTGTAACGGAGATGCTCCTGAGCGCTATGGAAGGTTTGCTGCCCGGATCGGCGAATAGGGGATCAAAGGCGGAGACCTGACAGCCGGCAGCAATCAAATCAGCCCCGAGCGTCTGACCAACCTCGCCAAAGCCGATCAGCGCCACACGGGAAAACCGGGCCGCCATTGGGTTTAATCTTCCGGCGGGCTGTCGATATATTTCAGACCCTTTTCGAGCAGCTTGCCGCGCATATTGTTGACGTCGAGACTGAGCTCACCCCGGGAATAGCGAATTCGGCTTTTGGCTTCCTTGTCTTCCCGTTCGCGGCTTGAGTTCAGCACGTCTGCGGCGTGCCGCCGGCGCACCACCACGACGCCATCGTCATCGGCGACAATCAGATCGCCGGGATTGATCAATTGTCCCGCGCAAACCAGCGGCAGGTTGACATTCCCAAGCGTCTCCTTGACCGTTCCCTGCGAGAACACTGCGCGCGACCAGACCGGGAATCCCATTTTGGTCAGTTCTGCGGTATCCCGGCAGCCTGCCTCGAGGATCAGTCCGGCAACGCCGCGGGCCTTTAACTGCGTCGCGATCAATTCTCCGAAATACCCGTCTTCGCAGGGGGACGTCGGCGCCGCGACGAGGATGTCGCCCTGGTGACACTGCTCGACGGCAACATGCAGCATCCAGTTGTCACCAGGCGCCATCTCGCACGTCACTGCGGGCCCGGCGATGTGACAGGGCCGGTAAATCGGCCGCATATACGATGCGAAAAGACCCTTGCGGCCTTGTGCCTCATGGATGGTCGCGACTCCTATTCCGCTGTAGTCCTCGACCACATCCTGATCGACGCGGCGAATATTTCGGACGACGACACTCACGCGATTCTCCATTCGACAGAGTCCAGGCGCACGGGGGTGGGCACCCGCGACCATTCATAGTGCCGCGATGTGTCAACCTCAATAGCGACGGAATCTTGCATTGCCGAGTTGAATGCGAGGGTGCAATACAGAAGATAGGCTTTGATCAGGAGGGCCGATTTGCCGTGGGCTGAAGCAGGAGGAGTGACCTTACACTACCGCATCGAAGGGACGAGTGGACCTTCGGTCGTATTCCTGCACGAAATCGGCGGTTCGTTGGACTCGTGGGATCGAGTTACCCCCGGACTCGCGAAGAGTTTTCGTGTCCTGCGCTACGATCAGCGTGGTTTTGGTTTGTCGGAAAAAACCAGATCGCCTTATGGGATTGGTGCTCTCGTCGACGATCTGCAGCACCTGCTCGCGACAGTCGATCTGCCGCCGCCGTACCATATCGTCTCCCTTGCCGCTTCCAGCATGCAGGCGCTGGCCTATTACGAACGCGCAGCCAGGAAAGTCGCCTCGCTGGTGTTCTGCAATCCGGCGCCGGGAGTGGATCCGTCGCGCGCCGAGGCGCTGAATCGCGTGGCAAAAATGGCGGAAGATGAAGGAATTCGTGCGATCCTTCCGGGGATGCTCGACAAATCCTATCCCCCGTCACTTTCCGATCGCGAAACCTATGAGAACTACCGCGGCCGGTATCTTTCAAATGATCCGGTTGGGTTTGGCAACGCGTTCCGCATGATGGCACAAACCAATCTGATGGCGTTGCTGCCGACGGTGTCTTGCCCGACTCTGGTGATTGCCGGCCGGCAGGACTTCATCCGCGCCGTCGCAGTCACCGAATCCATCGCGCAAAAAATCCCCGGGTCGCGTTTCGAAATCATCGACGCCGGTCACTTCATGCCGACAACCTCACCAAATGCGCTGCTCGCGCTGTTACAGGATTTCTGGAACGGTCTTACGCCACGATAACTTCTTCCGGGTAGGATACCGTACCGCCAGAGAGGCCACACATGACCCAGGTTGAAGCGAACGGAATAGAGTTCAACGTCAGGATCGACGGACATCGCGGTTCACCATGGCTGGTGCTGTCGAACTCGCTGGCGACGAATGTGTCGATGTGGGACCGGCAGGTCGAAGCCTTGCGCGACCGTTTCCGCATCATGCGCTATGACCAGCGCGGCCATGGCGAGACCGACGCACCGGCGGGAAGATATGATTTCGGACTGCTGGCCGCGGACGTCATCGCATTGATGGATGCACTTGAGATTCGCCGCACGCATTTTGCCGGCCTGTCCATGGGCGGAATGACGGCGATCGCGCTTGCCGAACAGCATCCGGACCGCGTGGATCGGGTGGTCGCCTGCGATTGCGGACCGGCATCGACGCCGCAATCGGCCCAGCAATGGGAAGAACGCATCGCGCTGGTCCGTGACCACGGCATGCAGGCCCTGGTTCAGCCCACCATCGACCGCTGGTTTCCGGCGGAATTCGTGGCGGCCAATCACGACACGATCGAAAAAGTGCGGCACATGATCCGCACCACGCCGATGAACGGGTTCATCGGCTGCGCGCATGCGCTGTCGCATTTCGACCTGCGGCCGGGGCTGGCCGGCATCCGCAATCCGGTGCGCCTCATCTGTGGCGGCAAGGATGCCGCCCTGCCCGGGACGAAAGCGCTGCACGCCGCCATTGCGGGATCGGATTTTGTCGAAATTCCGGGGGCCGGGCACATCTCGAACATGGAGGACCCGACGGCGTTTACCCACGCTCTCCAGTCCTTTTTGGCCGATTGACTGGCCGAAGGCGTTCGGATCGTCATGCCGCAGCTCATGGTTGAGCTGGATCAACCCCGGTTTGCAAACCACCGGTCAGAATTATAATTGCTACCATTAAGCATCAGGAGAGAAACTCATGTCGGCCATCGCGAAGGAACACAGCCGTGCGGCAAAGAAGAGTGCCGCCGAGCTGATGGACGAGCTCAATGCCGATACGGCGAAGCTGCACGCCTGGATTCGCACGCAGGCGAATTCGCCGGCGCAGCGCCCCTGGTTTGCCGATACCAGCGACGCCCGTGGCCAATTGGCATCGGGGAGGGTTGCCGCCAATCAGCTGAAGATGCTGCCGCATCGCTGGCGCTGGCGCGAAATCAGCCCCTATCTGTTCAAGATCGCGGAAATCGCCCGGAATGCTGAGATAAAGCCGATCGAGACCACCGACCGGCAGGGGATCCTTCTGACCAATCCCGGACTGGGAGGGCGGCTGCAGATCACCAATTCGATCCGTTGTGCCATTGCCATTTACAATCCCGGCGATCTCGCTCCGGCGCATATTCACAGCCCCAATGCCAGCCGGACGATCCTTTCGGACAAGGGCGGTTATACCAATGTCGAAGGCGAGCGCTGCGAATGCCGGCGCGGCGATATCGTGCTGACGCCGAACGGCACGTGGCACGACCATGGAAATTCGGATTCGGAGCCCATGATCTGGATCGACATGCTGGACTGGCCGCTGATGGAATATCTCGATTGCGTCTGGGTCGATCAGAACTATTCCGATGACACGCGCAGCAATGCGAAGTCGCAGCCGGCGCTCCACAGCGACGGCCATTCCACCCGCATGTATGGCAATGGAGGAATGAAACCGGTGTTCACGTCAAACCAGCGCGGCTGGGGCCAGATGGCGACGCCGATGTTCCATTACCGCGGCCTCGAGATCCGCGAGACCCTCGACCGTCTGCGCAAGGAAACCGGCGATCCGTTCGAAGCCATCAAAATGCAATTCGTGAATCCGGTGACCGGCGGCCCGGTTTTCGCGACGCTGGATTATTGCGCACAACTTTTGCGTGCGGGCGAAGAGCTGGAATTCAAGCGCGAGACCTGCTCCACCTTCATGGTGGTGATGGACGGCAAGGGCTTCACCGAAATCGCCGGCCAGCGCTTTGACTGGGAAAAAAACGATATGCTCGCCATCCCGAATTTCCTGTGGCGCCGGCATGTGAATACCGGAAGCGAGGACGCGGTGCTGTATTCCGTGTCCGACGCGGCTCTGCTGCGCGCGATCGGTCAATACCGCGCCCAGGGCAAGCACAAGGACGGCAAACTCGTCCAGATTGTCCAATAAACCAGAAGCGAGGAGCGAGGAGCGAGAGCGTCTCGCTTCTATTTTCTCGGTCCTGTTTTCCGTGCGCCGCGCTTGCGGCGGGCTTGCAGATAGCTTTCGAATTCGCGCAGGGACAGGCAGTTGATGATCCGCTCCCGCGGGACAGCTCCCTTGCGGGCCATCAGCACGCCCCAGCGGATATTGTCGATTTCTTCTGTCGAATGGGCGTCGGGATTGATGCTGAACATGCATCCGAGCTCCAGCGCCCGGCTGCACCAGCGCCAATCGATGTCGAGCCGCCACGGATTGGCGTTGATCTCGATGGCGACACCATGC
>DASUHP010000154.1:0-15203 GCA_036273455.1 Micropepsaceae bacterium
CAATGCGCCGCTGCTGCTGCTGGATGAAGCGACCAGCGCGCTGGACGCGGAAAATGAGCGGCTGGTGCAGCAGGGGCTCGCCAATCTGATGCAGGGCCGCACCACGATTGTTATTGCGCACCGGCTGGCGACGATTCAGCGGCTGAAGCGGATTGTCGTGATGGATCACGGGCGGATTGTGGCCGAAGGCGCTCACGCCGAACTGGTGGCCCGCGGCGGACTTTACGCCCGGCTGGCATCGCTGCAATTCGACGAAGCCCGCGCGCTGGCAAGCTAAGCGTGTCAATGGACAAATATGATGTGACACACGTGCCGGACCAAAACGAGGAACACGAGCAGCCGCCGTTCCTACCTTAAATTGCCTTGGTATTAAGCGGCTTGGGGGCACGATGACCGAAGAATCCGAGGAACCGTTCGGTGGGTTTCATCCTGATGCAATCCGAACGTTTTATGTCAAGGGGCGCGGACTTGCGGTTAATCGAAGTTGGTCTCGTCGCAATAACGTCGACGATACTACTCGATCACAAGAATGCAGTGCGCACATTACGGCAAAAGGATACGGAAATCGTGACGACGTGTGCGTTATTGGGACAGAAAAGGCCAGTAGCGTTTTTGCGCTGACCATTCGACCCGAAAAAGATGCGAAATCAGCGCTTGAAAGGTGGGCTAACACGGACCGACTTCGCAAACTCGGTGCTGGAGAACAGACCGGCGAGACGCCCGAGCAACGCCTTTGGTCGCACATAAACGACGAACTGAAGAAAGAGCCACCAACCGCATTTCTGGGGTTCATCGAAAGAAACTGGGAACTTGGCATTAGCGAAGGGTGGTTTCTCGATTGCGATGTTCCCCCCTCCGTATTCGACGCACTGACGGCGGATATCGTGAACCGCGATGTCGATGAGGTCGGGATTGGCATTCGATGGGTCGCGGGCCTCGTTCGAGACAGACATGCGCCCCCGGTCGTGCCCACGACGTGGGGCCTTTTCACCCTGCCGGGCAGCACAAGCCCGGAAACAATGAACGGACACGTCACGGCCATCGGCTGGCAACCGCGAAGCAAGGACTCGCATAGTCCAAACAATTCGAACGTCAGTGATCCCGCCGCTTCGAAGGATCCATTTGATAAAGTCGTTTCCTTGTATCGAAAATCAATCCGGGAGCGCAGCAAGGAAGAAAAAACGCCCTCATGGAATCGGCGTTCACGTGTCCTGTCGCACATTGCCCAAAACGTAGCTCATTGGTGCAAAGCGCACGGGAAGGAGCCGGGCGCCACATTAAGTTACCTGACCGACGTCGACACATTCATCGAAAATTTGGATTTGGCTTTGCACCCAGCGAAAAGCCCCTTTGCCAAAGACTTTTCGCTATGGCAGCACCGGAATTTTTTGGATGTCTATAAAAAGACCAAACCGTCGCAGCGTCACGAGATGTTCGATATTTCCGCGCTAGATACCGCTGCTTCGGAGTATCTCGAAAAACCATGGGTCCAATGTCCGTACCTCGATTGGATGATGCTCGATGCGTCGACGGCAAGCACCATTGTGATCACGCTTGAACAGTTGCTCGGCAGTCGGCACGGCATGGCGTACGAGCTGTTTGACGGTTCGACGTCGAAAATTCTGTTGTGGAAACTTGTCACTAAACTTCTCGCTTTTGCTTTTGGATGGATCGCTCCAGCTATTGGTTTTTATTACCTCGCGCAGTGGTCACCCGCTCTGGGCATCGCATTAGCGATTGCTTACTACAGCCTAAGTTTCCTGATGTTGGGACGGTGGATATGGTATCGACTGCTTCTCTTGCTTACCCGCACGAAGACGCCACTGCAAAAGATCATCGCCCATGCAGAAGCAGCAGAGGAAACGTACAGGTCATTGGCGGGGGAAGTGCTACATCCAGCGGCCGTTCGAGCTGCTTTCAGGAGGGCTGAAGATGCCGGGGTCAGTTGGGATCACAAAGTTCATTACATTCTGGATCGGACATCCGCGCTAAACGGCGGAACGTGGAAAAGCTATCAGCCATTGTACTTTGAGGAGACCTAAGCGGCGGCGACCCGACGGGTACGCAAGTCCGGCGATTGCCAATACTGTTTAATCCGAACCGGGCATGATGGCGGCACAGCCGCCATCGACGAACAATTCCGTGCCGGCAATGAAATCGGAATCATCCGATGCCAGGAACAGCATTGCGCGCGCGAGATCAATCGGCTCGCCCGGACGGTTGCGCAGATTGACCACTTTGCGGTTGGGGTTGAATTCATCCTTGCCGACGGGCGACCCGATCTTGTTCGGCACCACGCAATTCACGCGGATATTGTGTGGCGCAAGCTGAATCGCGAGCGACCGCGTCAGGTTGATCACGCCGGCCTTCGCCGCGGTATAGGCGATGGCGCGCGGACGGCCGTAATGTCCGGAGGTTGAACTGACATTGACGATCTTGCCGCCGCGGCCTCCCGCAATCATTTCTTTGGCCGCGTATTTGCTGAACAGCATCGGCGCGGTGAGGCAGACCGCAAAAACCCTGTCCCATTCCTGCCTCGTGATGTCGAACAGGTGCTTATTGTCCGAGATCGCGACATTGTTGATCAGTATGTCGAGCCGTCCCCATTCGCCTGCCGCAGATTTCACGGTATCGACGATCTGATCCTCCTGCGCGACATCGCAGATGAAGCTTTTCGCACGTCCTCCCGCGGCGGCGATTTCCGCGGCAACCTTGTCCGCACGCGCCCGGTCCACATCCACGACCGCAACTGCGGCGCCTTCGGCAGCGAACAGTTTGGCGGCGGCTTCACCGATATTGCGTCCGGCGCCGGTGATAATGGCAACCTGATCTGTCAGTCTGGGCATCCATATCGGCTACCAGACGATTTGCCGCCAGGTCAAATCGGCCGTTCAGCGCGCCTCCGGCACCATCGGCGGCGAGGTGGAAAGGTGGCGGGCAAGTCTGGCGAGCATGCCGCGCACATCGGCGTGCTTGCTCGGGTGCCAGCGCTGCAACAAGGATTCGAGCTGATTGCGGCGCAGCACCAGAAGCCGCGTGTACAGGCTGCGGCCAGCCGCCGTGAAATCGAACCGCCCGGCGGCATCCCTGGTGACCAGACCAAGAGCAATGCTGCGGTCGGCGAGCGCGTGAAGCTGGGCCCGCTCCATCCGGACGTGCCCGCACAGCTCATCCTCCGTCGGCGGATGATCGCGTTCGCCGAGGCGGAACAGGAACCACATTTCGCGCGGATCGATGTCCGTGCCGGTATGCTGCGCCAGCGCAGCATACAGCTTCCAGCGGTTCTCATTCCGCGCCAGGTTCGAAACGATGCGTTCGAGCTCTTCCAGCGAAGTGGCATCCTGCGGCATCGCAAAGGCCCGTCCGATGCCTTCCGCGGCGGATGTTTTGCGCAGCGCGATTTCACGCAATCCCAGCGTCAGCAAAAATCCGGCAAACGCGATCCCTCCGGCCGTTGCGAATACCGGCTGCAGTGCCGCCGCATAGGCGCCGATATACGGCGCACGCAACGCCGGAGCGAGTGCTTCCACGACAGCAGGATTCGCGGCGCTCTCCGCCGCGTTGCCGCCGGCACCGAGATGCAGTTGCAGCGCATAGGCAAATATGCCGCCGAACAATGCCACTCCGAACGCGCCGCCGATCGAACGAAATAGCGCCACGCCGGATGTGGCGACGCCGAGATGCTCATATGGAACGGCGTTTTGTGCGGCGAGCACCAGCACCTGCATGACCATGCCGAGTCCGAGACCGAGCAGCAGCATGTAGCCGGAGCAAAGCCAGATCGAACTCGTTGCCGTCAGGGTGGAAAGCAGGAACAGGGCTGCGGTCACGATCGCCATTCCGGCGATGGGAAATACCTTATACCGTCCCATCCGAGTGATTAGCCGGCCGCTGCCGATCGAGGTGACCAGCGTGCCCAACATCATCGGCGTCATGTGCATTCCGGCCGTCGCCGGATCGGCGCCCTTCACCACCTGCAGATAGACCGGCAACAGCGTGGTTGAACCCATTAGCGAAATGCCGACCATGAGGCTGACGACTGCTGAAACGGTAAACACCCGGTTTTTGAACAGCTCGAGCGGCAGAACGGGAGCCTCGGCGCGCGCTTCGGCCACGATGAAAGCGCCCAGCAGAACCGCAACGCCGACAATGATCACCGCCCACAGCCCGGAGGAGATGCCGGCGAGTATCGTTCCGGCGAGACTGGTTGCCAGTACGACCGCGCTGAGCAGGAACGCGAGCAGGACCGCGCCGGCATAATCGATGGTCTGCCGTTTGCGTGCGGTCTGCGTGTGCAGCACCGATCCGATCACCAGGAATGCCGCGAGCCCCAGCGGCAGATTGATGTAGAATATCCAGCGCCAGGAAAGATGCACAACGAAAAAGCCGCCGATCAGCGGGCCAACGACGGTGGCCAATCCAAACACGGCGCCGAATGTGCCCTGATAGCGGCCCCGTTCGGCGGGTGGAATCAAATCGCCGATGATCGCCATGGTGGTGACCATCAATCCGCCGCCACCAAGTCCCTGAATGAAGCGGAACACGATCAGCGAGAACAGATTTTCCGCCAATCCGCAGAGCGCCGAACCGGCGAGAAAAATCCCGACCGCGATCTGCAATATCAGCTTGCGTCCAAACAGGTCGCCAAGCTTGCCGTAGAGCGGCGTCACGATGGTCGTGGCGAGCAGATAGCCGGTGACGATCCACGAAAGATGGGTCACGCCGCCGAGTTCCGACACAATGGTCGGCAAGGCGGTTGCGACAATTGTTTGGTCGAGCGCTGCGAGGAGCAGCACCAGAGCGAGCGCGCCAAAAATGACCAGGATGTTCCGGGGCACGCCGGAAACGGGAGGGGCGGGCGCTGATGTTTCTGCCTGGGCCATGGCCCTGACCAAAACGGCACCGCGAGGGTCCAGTTGCACCAGGAACCCGGCGCCTTATCCCCCGGGCGCCGCAAATTGGTGCTTTCACAAAAGCGCAGTTTTTGGGAACTTTGGAGTCTCGCGAATCGGCGCAGCACCGAATGGACCAGATTCCCGCCAACACTCTGAGCTCGCCGGAAACGACGGCCGAATCCGCACGGCGGTTCCAGGATCCACAACTCGAATGGCACCGGCTATTCGCGGAATTTTGGGGCACCTTTCTGACTATTGTGGTGACCATCGGCGCGCGGGTTGTCGCAGCCAAAACCGGCCAGGTGTCGCCGGGCATGGTCTATGCCTCACGCGGCATCATGGGCATGGCGGCCATTCTGTTTTTGGGCACGATCAGCGGCGCACATTTGAACCCGGCGGTCACCTTCGGATTTGCGCTGCGGGGGAATTTTCCCTGGGCACGGGTTCCGGGTTATCTGCTGGCGCAGCTGCTGGGAGCATTGCTCTCAGCCGGGGTTATCGCGGCGTTTTTTGGCGACTTGATCAATGCCGACGCCACAACACCGGCGGCTGGAATATCCGCGTGGCAGGCGTTTGGTATGGAAGTGCTGCTGACCGCCGGTCTGGTCCAAACCATCCTCGGCACGGCGTCGGATGCGCGCAATATGGGAACCAACAACGCGATCGCGGTCGGGGGCTATATCATTCTCGCGGGCTTTTGGGCGGGTGCGGTCAGTGGCGCATCGATGAATCCGTTCCGCTCACTGGCTCCCGATGTGCTGCGCTGGAATTTTTCCACGACGTGGATTTACTTTGCCGGTCCGCTGCTCGGTGCGGTCATCGGGGTGACAACCGAATGGCTGCTCAAAGGTGCGCCGACGAAGGCTGGAAACCGCGCCGCCCAAGGTGGAACTGAAGACAAATCGGGGGCTTAGCGCGCCCAATTGTGGCGGCTTCGTCGCCCGAAGGCGGCAGAGTTGCGGCCTACGGAATTGTCATCCAACCGGCATAAGCCGCCGACAGTTCTGACAAATTTCGCCAATGCTTTTCTGGTACTTCCGGTGGTGTGAGAGCCCGGGGAGGCTTGCACGCCGAAGGCGAAGCTGACCAGCCGCCTGAATTTATGATAGGACACGCCGCTGTAAGGAAGGCGATTGCGCAGTCATGGACCAAAGAACGCCAGCAAATCCCTACGCTACTCCCGATATCGACCATATCGGCACGACCCGCCCCGGCCGCGGTATCATTCGCTGGATTCCCGGGGGGATGAAATCGGTCGTTGTCGGGCTGGCTGCGCTCGTGATTGCAGGCGTGGTGTATGAAATCCGTCCCAATACGACTGCGCCTGCCCGGCGCAATCCATTTTTCAATGGCGCAAATGCCCCGATGCCGGTTGGCGTCGCCAAGGCCGCGCTCGGTTCGGTCGACATAAACCTGAATGAACTCGGGACGGTAACTCCGCTCGCGACTGTCAGTGTACGGCCTCAGGTTGGCGGCTCTCTGGTCAAGATCAATTTCACCGAGGGTCAGATTGTACATGCCGGCGATTTGCTGGCGCAAATTGATCCCCGGCCGTACCAGGCGACGCTGGATCAGGCGCAAGGCCAATTGGCGCGCGATCAGGCTCAGCTTGCGAATGCCCAGCTGGACCTTAAACGCTACGAGACGCTGGTGGCGCAGAATTCGATCGCGGAACAGCAATTGGATACGCAAAAAGCCCTGGTCGGCCAGCTGCAGGGCACGATCAAGGCCGATCAGGCCAGTATCGAGGCGGCCACGGTCAATTTGAATTACACCGATGTGAAGTCACCGGTGACCGGCCGCGCCGGCCTGAGGCAGGTGGATCTCGGCAACCTTGTGACTGCCGGCCAGGCAACTCCACTTGTCGTGGTCACCCAGATGCAGCCGATGTCGGTGGTCTTCACGGTGCCTGAGGACAATATTGGACAAATCATGGGGCGCATTCAGGGTGGCGCGAAGCTGAAAGCCGACGCCTATGATCGCGCCCAGGTAACGAAACTCGCCACCGGCACCGTGTCGACGATCGACAATGAAATCGATCCGACGACAGGCACCGTCAAATTGCGGGCCATGTTCGACAACAGCAAGGAAGAGCTGTTTCCTGCCCAGTTCGTCAATATCCGCCTCCTGGTCGACACCTTGCAGAATCAGATTGTCATACCGACCGCGGCCATTGAGCGTGGCGCTTCAGGCACCTTCGTCTATCTGGTCGACACCAAGACGCATCAGGTCAGCATGCAGCCCGTCAAACTGGGCCAAACCGATGGCGACCATGTCGCAATCGCGAGCGGGTTGAATGCGGGCGACACGGTTGTCGTGGATGGCGCCGACCGTTTGCGCGATGGCGCACGTGTGGTGCTGCCCGGCGAGGCTCTTCCGCCGCCGGGAGTGGCAAACCAGCAGGGCGGCGATCGCGCTGGCCGGCGTGGTGGCCGCAGGGGCGCCGGTGGTGGACGCGGGGGCCGCGGTGGACGCGGTGACCAGCAACAGGGTGCGCCGCAGGCGGGCGCCCAGGCCGGCGCGCAGCAGGCTCAGGCCGGCAACGGCGGCTGAGCGGTATTTTTGTTAGTTCAAACAGGATGAGACCGCGATGAATCCGTCGCGCATATTCATTGTTCGCCCCGTCGCGACCGCCTTGCTGATGGTTGCCATCATGCTTGTCGGTGTCGTCGGCTATTTCTTCTTGCCGCTGTCGGCGCTTCCCGAAGTCGATTATCCGACCATCCAGGTGCAGACATTCCTTCCCGGCGCCAGCCCGGAAGTGATGACATCGTCGGTGACCGCTCCGTTGGAACGGCAATTCGGCCAGATGCCGGGACTGCGCGAAATGTCGTCGATCAGCTCCGCGGGCGCCTCGGTATTGACGCTGCAGTTCGATCTATCGCTCAGCCTCGATATTGCGGAACAGGAAGTGCAGGCGGCGATCAATGCCTCCGGAAATCTGTTGCCCCAAAATCTGCCCTCGCCTCCGGTTTACGCGAAGGTCAATCCGGCGGACGCACCGATTCTGACGCTGGCCATCACGGCGCAGTCGCTGCCACTGACGCAGGTTGAGGACATTGCGCAAACCCAAATTGCCCAGAAGATTTCGCAATTGCCCGGTGTCGGCCTCGTCAGCATCAATGGCGGCCAGCGTCCCGCGGTCCGGATCCAGGTCAATCTTCAGGCCATGGCATCCTATGGACTGAATATCGACGATCTCAGGAGCACAATATCCAACAACAATTCGAACGCACCCAAAGGACAGTTCGACGGCACCGCGCGCTCCTACACCATCGATGCCAATGATCAAATCCAGAATTCGCAGGACTACGCCAATCTCGTCGTCGCATATAAAAACGGCAATCCCGTCTTCCTGCGCGATATCGGCAAAGTCGTCGCCGGCGCCGAGAACGATAAGCTCGCGAGCTGGATGAACGACACACCGGCGATTCTGCTGAATGTGCAGCGCCAGCCGGGCGCGAATGTCATCGCGGTGGTCGACAATATCAAAAAATTACTGCCCGACATTGAAGTCAGCCTGCCGTCTTCCATCAACGTGACCGTTCTGACCGACCGCACGAATACGATTCGCTCGTCGGTGAGCGACGTCGAGTTCGAACTCGGGCTCGCTGTCGTCCTGGTGGTGCTCGTGATCTTCCTGTTCCTGCGCAATGTGCCGGCAACGGTGATCCCCAGCCTTTCGGTGCCGCTGTCGATCGTCGGCACATTCGCCGTCATGTATCTGATGGGATTTAGCCTCAACAATCTGTCGCTGATGGCGCTGACCATCGCATCGGGGTTTGTCGTCGACGACGCCATCGTGATGATCGAGAACATCTCGCGTCATCTCGAAATGGGCAAAAGCGCGCTGCAGGCGGCGCTCAAGGGCGCAGGGGAGATTGGGTTCACCATTATATCGCTCACGGTCTCCCTGATCGCGGTGCTCATTCCGCTGCTTTTCATGCAGGAGGTCGTGGGGCGCCTGTTCCGCGAATTTGCCGTCACTTTGGCGGTTACGATCCTGATTTCAGCCGTCGTGTCCTTGACCCTTGTGCCGATGATGTGCGCCAAGCTGCTGAAACCGGAATCGCAGCAGCGCCACGGCCGGATTGGGCGCAAGGCAGCGGAACTGTTCGACCGCACGATTGCGGGCTATGGCCGCACCCTGGAATGGGTGCTCGACCATCAGCCGGCGACACTGCTGGTGGCGGTTTTGACGCTGGCTTTGACGGCCGCCCTCTATGTCGAAATTCCCAAGGGATTTTTTCCGATTCAGGATACCGGCCTTATCCAGGGGATCACGCGTGCGCCGCCGACGATTTCGTTTGCCGCCATGTCGCAGCGTCAGTTGCAGTTGGCCGACATCGTCCGCAGGGATCCCGACGTAGTCAGCCTGTCGTCCTTTATTGGGGTCGACGGCACCAATACGACGCTGAACAGCGGCCGCATTCTGATCAATCTCAAGGACAAAAATCAGCGCAAGGATTCGGTCACCGACATCATCCGCCGCCTGAATGCCGCGACACGCAATATCGAAGGCATATCGCTGTTTCTGCAGCCGGTGCAGGATTTGACTGTCGAATCCACTGTCGGGCGCGCGCAGTATCAGTTCATTCTTCAGGCGGCGACCAGCTCGAACCTGAACCAGTGGGTACCGGTACTGCTCGACCGGCTACAGCGCTCGCCGGAACTGGAGAATGTCTCGACCAATTATCTCGATCAGGGGCGGAGCGCCTATATCAATCTCGATCGCGACACCGCGGCGCGTTTCGGCATCACCGCCGCCACGATCGACAACGCACTTTACGACGCTTTCGGCCAGCGCATCGTGTCGACAATCTTCACCCAGTCGAACCAGTATCGCGTCATCCTGGAAGCTGATCCCGATCTGGAGACGTCGCTTGATACGCTGAACTCGATCTATCTTCCCTCATCCGGCGGCGGGCAGGTTCCGTTATCTGCGATCGCGAAAATCGAGCAGCGGAATGTGCCGATGGAAATCGATCACCTTGCGCAATTCCCCGCGGCCATGGTGTCCTTCGACGTTGCGCCGGGTTCATCGCTGGGCGCGGCCGTGACCGCGGTGCGGCAGGCTGAAGCGGATGCCGGCATTCCCGCCTCCGTCCGGACCAGCTTCGAGGGCGCGGCGCTGAGTTTCGAGTCGACGCTCGGCAATGAATTGCTGCTGATCATCGCCGCCATCATAACGGTCTATATCGTGCTCGGCGTGCTCTACGAGAGCTTCATCCATCCGGTGACGATCCTGTCCACGCTGCCTTCGGCTGGAGTCGGTGCGCTGCTGGCGCTGATGATGACGGGCGAGAACCTCGACATCATTTCGATCATTGGAATCATCCTTCTGATCGGCATCGTGAAAAAGAATGCGATCATGATGATCGACTTCGCGATCTCCGCCGAACGTGAGGAGGGCAAGCCGCCGCGCGAGGCGATTTTCCAGGCGGCTCTGTTGCGGTTCCGGCCAATTCTGATGACGACGCTGGCCGCGCTTTTCGGCGCTTTGCCGCTGATGATCGGAAACGGCACGGGCTCGGAATTGCGCCATCCGTTGGGGGTGTCGATCGTCGGCGGACTTTTGGTGAGCCAGCTCCTGACGCTGTTCACAACACCCGTGATCTATCTCTATTTCGATCGCATGGCATCGCGGGTCCGCGCCTGGCGCCAGGGTCCGGCAGAGGAAAATCCGGAGCCGCTCGCGCCATGAATTTCTCCGCGCCGTTCATCGCCCGGCCGGTAGCGACCACGCTGTTGACGCTCGGCATTGCTCTGGCCGGTGCAGGGGCTTTTTTCCTACTGCCGGTTTCGCCCCTGCCCAATCTGGATTTTCCCACGATTTCGGTCACGGCGCAGTTGCCGGGCGCCAGCCCCGAGACCGTCGCTACCAGTGTGGCGACCCCGCTCGAGCGCCATCTCGGCACCATTTCCGACGTTCTCGAGATGACGTCGTCGAGCTCGGTCGGTTCGACGCGCATTACCCTGCAATTCGACCTCAACCGCGACATCGATGGCGCGGCACGCGACGTGCAGGCGGCGATCAATGCTGCGCATGTCGATCTGCCGGCGGACTTAAGGACCAATCCGACCTATCGCAAGGTCAATCCGGCGGAATTCCCGGTCCTGATCCTGGCGCTGACCTCAAACGTGCTGACGCGCGGCCAGATTTACGATTCCGCCTCGACCATCATGCAACAAAAGCTGTCGCAGGTGACGGGGGTCGGCGAGGTCCAGGTCGGAGGCGCTTCGCTGCCGGCCGTGCGCGTCGAGCTCAATCCGCGAGCGCTGTTCAAATACGGGATTGGTCTCGAAGACGTGCGCGCGGCGCTGTCTGCCGCCAATGCGAATTCGCCCAAGGGCGCGATCGAACAGGGCGATGAGCGCTATCAGATTTACGTCAACGATACGGCAACCGCCGCGGACCAGTACAAAGATCTGATCGTCGCCTATCGCGACAATGCAGCGGTCCGATTGAGCGATATCGCCGATGTCAGCGACGGCGTCGAAAATATCCGCAATCTCGGCGTGGCGAACGGAAAGCCCGCGGTTTTGATCAACATCATCCGGCAGCCCGGCGCCAACATCATCGACGTCGTGGACCGCATCAAAGCGCTGATCCCGGAGCTTCAGGCGTCGATTCCGCCCAGCATCACCATTACCGCGGTGAATGACCGCACAACGACCATTCGCCGCTCATTGCACGACGTCGAGCAAACGATCCTGATCGCGATCTGTCTCGTGATTGTGGTGGTCCTGCTGTTCCTGCGCAATGGCCGCGCGGCATTGGTGCCGAGCGTTGCGGTGCCGTTGTCGCTGCTCGGCACTTTCGGCGTCATGTACCTGTTCAATTTCAGCCTCGACAATTTGTCTCTGATGGCGCTGACCATCGCGACTGGCTTCGTCGTGGATGACGCCATTGTGGTGGTCGAGAACATCTCGCGGCATATCGACGAGGGTGTGCCCAGGATGCAGGCCGCACTTCTCGGGGCGAGAGAAGTCGGTTTCACCGTGCTGTCCATGTCGATTTCCCTGGTCGCCGTGTTCCTGCCGATTTTGTTGATGCAGGGTCTGATCGGGCGGTTGTTCCACGAATTCGCGCTGACCCTGTCGATCGCGATCTTTTTCTCGCTGTTGTTGTCGCTGACGACCACGCCGATGATGTGCGCGCATTTGCGCATCGAAAACCGCAAAGGCCGGCAGAACTGGTTGATGCGCGGCTCGGAGATGGTGTTTTCGCGGGCATTGCGGCTTTACGACCGCACGCTGAGCTGGGCACT
Source organism: Micropepsaceae bacterium (assembly GCA_036273455.1). Classification (GTDB taxonomy): domain Bacteria; phylum Pseudomonadota; class Alphaproteobacteria; order Micropepsales; family Micropepsaceae; genus CAIYRG01. Next base: position 12,167 of record DASUHP010000154.1, read on the forward strand.
GGCGAATCCCGGGACCATTCTCGTGATCCTGTTCATGACTATCGGGTTGAACGTGTATCTGTTCACGATCATCCCCAAGGGCTTCTTCCCGCAGCAGGATACCGGCAACCTGAACGGCAATATCCGGGGCGATCAGGCGATTTCCTTCCAGTTGATGCAGCAGAAATTCCTGCAATTCGAAGAGGCAATCCGCAAAGATCCGGCGGTGCAAAGCGTCGTGGGGTCTACCGGCTCGAGCGGCATCGGATTTGGTCAGACCAATAATGGAAGTGTGTTCATCAGCCTGAAGCCGCTGTCGGAGCGGAAGGAATCCTCTGACGCCGTGATCGCGCGTATGCGCACCGAGATCGGCAATATTCCCGGCGCGCGCCTTTTCCTGCAGCCGGTACAGGATTTGCGGGCCGGCGGTCGTCAGGGGAACGCCAGCTATCAGTACACGATCCAGGCCGACACGCTGGACGAGATCAATACCTGGGTACCGAAGATCACCACGGCGCTGCAGGATGTTCCGGAACTGGAAGATGTGAATTCCGACCGCCAGGAAGCGGGACTTGACGTACAACTGACGATCGACCGCGCGACGGCGGCGCGGCTCGGACTGAATACCCAGCAGATCGACAACACCCTGTACGACGCTTTCGGCCAGCGCCAGGTCTCGACGATTTACCAGGAGCTCAACCAGTACCACGTCGTCATGGAAGTGGCGCCGCAGTTCTGGCAAAGCCCCGACACCCTGCAGGACATCTATGTCAGCACGTCGGGAAACATCAAAGGCACGCAGCAGACCGGTGCCGTTGCGAGCACCGTGCAGTCTGCGGCGGCGACGGCAGCGACTGCGCCAGGCGGCACAGCCGCGCAGAGTTCGGCCCAGATCGCCGCCGAAGCGGTGCGCAATCAGTTGCAGAACCAGATTGCGATCAGCTCGCGCGGTGCCGCTTCCACCGGAACCTCGGTCAGCACGTCGAAGGAAAACATGGTCCCGCTGTCCGATGTCGCCCATTACGCACCGGGGCTGACGCCGCTATCGGTTGCCCATCAGGGGCCGTTCGTCGCAACCACATTCTCGTTCAACCTGCCCGAAGGCGAGTCGCTGGGCACCGCCGTGGATGCGATTCAACGGACTATGGGCGCGCTGCACGTGCCGATTTCGGTCCACGGAGAATTTGCCGGAAATGCGCGTCAGTTCCTGATGTCGATGTCCAATGAGCCCTATCTGATTCTGGCGGCGCTGATCACGGTCTATATCGTTCTGGGTGTCCTGTATGAGAGCCTTGTTCATCCGCTGACGATCCTGTCGACGCTTCCGTCGGCCGGCGTCGGCGCGGTTTTGGCGCTGTTGATGTTCAAGACGGAGTTCAGCCTGATCGCGATGATCGGCGTCATCCTGCTCATCGGTATCGTCAAGAAGAATGCGATCATGATGATCGATTTTGCCATCAGCGCCCAGCGCAATGACGGCCTGGACAGCCGCGCTGCGATTTACCGCGCCTGTTTGCTGCGGTTCCGCCCGATCATGATGACCACCCTGGCGGCGATCTTCGCAGCATTGCCATTGGCAGTGATCACCGGTGACGGCGCCGAGCTGCGTCAACCGCTCGGGATTTCGATCGTGGGCGGACTGGTTGTCAGCCAGCTGCTGACGCTTTACACGACGCCTGTCGTGTACCTGTATCTCGACCGCTTCCGGGTCCGGACCGGTAAACTGTGGCAGCAGGTCTATCACGGCATCGGCAAGGTGCGCGCGAGCGAGGCGTAAGAATGCAGTTCAGACAGTGGCGTGGGCTGCTCGCATTGATGTTGCCGGCAGGTATTTCCGCCTGCGAGGTCGGGCCGGATTACATGCGCCCGGCTGCCCCCACCGAGGCGCAATTCAAGGAGAATGCCGGCTGGACCCCGGCGACCCCCCGGCAAGCCGCCGGCTGGGAAGAATGGTGGGGGATTTATGATGATCCGGTACTGGACGCGCTGGAAAAACAGGTCGACATCAACAATCAAAATCTGAAGGAAGCCGAAGCGGCTTATCGCGTGTCGCGCGCCCAGGTCGGCATCGCGCGTTCCCAATTGCTGCCGAACATCGGGGCCAATCTGGGCGTGCGTGGCGCGGGTTCGGGAGGAGCACGCGGCACAAGCGGGACTGCAGGAAGCGGCACTGGAACCGGAAATACCGGGACCGGATCAGGCGCAGGGACCGGGAGTATCGGGACAGGGGCCGGGACCGGGAGTGGCACAGGCACCGGGACCGGAGGCACCGGAGCTGGAACCGGCGCAACGACGGGCGGCGGGGGCGGTTCGTCTGGGGGAACGACATTCACCTATTCCGCGGGACTCGCAGCGACCTGGGACATCGACGTCTGGGGCGGCATCCGGCGCCAGGTCGAAGCCGATGTTGCGACGGCGCAGGCGAGCGCTGCCGATATCGCGGCGGCGCGACTTTCGGCACAGGCCCAATTGGCGATTTTTTATTTCCAGTTGCGCGCAGCCGATGCCGCGGCCGACCTGCTGAGCGCGGCCATTGAAGACTTCCGCATGGCGCTGACGATTGCGCAAAACAAATATGCGGCTGGCGTCTCGACGCTGGCGGATGTGTCCAGCGCGGAAACCTCGATCGATTCCGCCACGACCCAACTCGTCGGTGTGCGCCTGACGCGAGACACGGCCGAGCATGCGATCGCCGCGCTGACCGGGAGAACGCCGAGCGACGTCGAGGTCGCGGTCGGCATGATTCCCATGGATGTGCCGGTGATTCCCGCCGGGATTCCGTCGACGCTGCTGGAGCGGCGGCCCGATGTCGCAGCGACGGAGCGCAATGTCGCGTCGGCCAACGCTGGAATCGGAGTGGCCGAAGCCGCGTGGTATCCAGATATCACGCTCGATGCGTCCTATGGTTTTTCCGCGTCCAGTCTCGGAAGGCTGTTCAATGCCTCGAGCGCCTCATGGGCTTTTGGGCCATCGCTCGGACAGACCGTGTTCGACGGTGGGTTGCGCATCTCGCAGAATCTGCAGGCCCGCGCGCGCTATGACCAGGCGGTAGCCGCCT
>DASUHP010000155.1:0-44967 GCA_036273455.1 Micropepsaceae bacterium
GCGGGCCTCATTGAGCGCATCTGAGGCTCGGCGCAGTGTTCACAACCCAAACCGTCTAAGCTAATGCACTGCGCAATCCGGATGGGTGGCTGAGTGGTTGAAAGCACCGGTCTTGAAAACCGGCGGAGGTTCACGCCTCCCGGGGGTTCGAATCCCTCCCCATCCGCCACTTCAGAACAGAACTGCGAACGCCGGGCGTAGCGGATTTTACGCCCGAGGCGGCGGCCAACGTTCTGAGTAGATCGCCTTTCGATCCCATGATCCGGACTTCGCCGTCCGCGACCTCGACGCGCTGGGCGAGCGCGCGGAGATGGTCGCGGCGGTAACCTCCACCATCAATCCGCATCCGCTCCCGTGCCGTCCTGGCGAACTTACGTACCATCTGCGGCGTGATTGCTTGCTGACCTGATGACTCGAGCATCGCGGCTGCGCGCTCGGCGTCGACCTGAGCTTGATCGCGAATTACCTTGAGACTCGTAACACGCTCTTTCAGCGCCGGATCATTGAGATCAGCGACGCCAGCCTCGATGGCGTCGTAGAGCCGCTTCAGCCGCAACTCGGTTTCGGCCGCGCGCTTGTTCAACTCCGCAATATGTTCGCGCTTGCGCTCGGTGCGCTCCTGCCGTCGGTCGAGCACGGTGGCGAGAACTTCCTCCAGCCGCTCGGGTTGAAGCAGCCGGTCCTCGATGTGACCGGCAACGAGGTTGTCGAGCTTATCCATCGGGATCGTGCGGCCCCTGCAGCCGGTCTCGCCCTGCCGCGCCTTTATGGAGCAAGTGTAATAGCGATAACGGCCGTTCTTTCCGGTGCGGAGCGTCATTGCGCCGCCGCAGTCGGCGCAGAAGCAGATACCGGTCAGCAGAGTGGGACCGCTGACGACGCGGGCTGGCGTGACCTTCGGATTCCGTGAGCGTAGATGCACTTGCACGGCGTCGAAGGTGTCTTTCTCGATGATCGGTGGCACCTCAACCACAACGACTTCCCTGACCGGCTTTAACGCCTTGTTCTTGGCGCGCTTGTTGAACTCGTGTTGGCCGACATAGGTGCGGCGGGTCAGGATGCGATGAACCTGTCCGATGCCCCAGCGTCCGCCGTCACGGGTGAAGATGCGGCGCTGGTTGAGATAGGTGGTGATGTTCTTCACTCCCGTCGAGCCAGAAGTGCCGTCGCCCTCCAGGGCAAGCCGGTAGATCAACCGCACTGTGCCGGCGTGCAGCGGATCGATTTCCAACTTCTTTTTGACCTTGGCTCCGCGCTGCTCGGCCGCGACGACGCGGTAGCCGATCGGCGGCAGCGACCCGTTCCAGAAGCCTTGCCGGGCGTTCTCCTTCAAGGCGCGCAGCACGTGCTTGGCGTTCTCCTTGGACTGGTACTCGTCAAACAGTGCCACGATCTGACGCATCATGACGTGCATGGGATCGTCGCCGATTTCCTGGGTAATGGAGACAAGTTTGACGCCATTCTTGGCGAGCTTGCGGACATAGAACTCAAGCTCGAAGTGATCGCGAAAGAAACGCGAGAAGCTATGAACGATCACGATGTCGAAGGCCGCAGGCTTGGTGGTGCCCGCTTCGATCATCCGCTGAAACTCCGGCCGGCGATCGTTGGTGGCGGACGCACCCGGCTCAACGTAGGTTTCGACGAGCTGATAGCCGCGCGACTGACAATGAGCTTCGCCCTGCCGCTTCTGGTCGGGAATGGAGACATCATGCTCTGCCTGCCGCGCCGTTGAGACGCGCAGATAGAGAGCGGCGCGAAGAGGAAGCGCGGCGCTCATGCCGCCCTCAGCGCTTTCTGGACGGCCTTTGGGTTGCGGTCGATGACGAGGAGATAAGCGCGGGTCGGCCCCTCGGGCACGCGGCGACCCTGCTCCCAATGACGCAGGGTGTTGATGCTGAATCCAAACCGCCCGGCGAATTCTTCCTGGGTCATGTTGAGCTTGGTCCGGATCGCCTTCACGTCGATATCGGCCGGGACGTGAATGCCGTAGCGGCTGGTGTCCGCCGTGCCTTTGGCATAGGCCAGCGCCTCCTCCAGGCCGCGCCGGATGCTCTCGGCCACTTTGCTCGTCATCGTGTTCTCCTCGCGTAAGCCTCGACCAAAAGCGTGGTCAGCCGGCGGAAGTTGTTGCGGTCGGCCTGGCTCAGGTCCGCCCGCTCGTTCTTGGCGTAGGCGGTCAGGGCGAAGATCGGTATCGCGTCGCTGTGGTAGTAGTAAACCACCCGCGCGCCGCCTCGCTTGCCGCGTCCCTCCAAACCCCAGCGGAGCTTGCGGACGCCACCCGCGCCAGGGATCAGGTCGCCGGCGAGCGGATTGCGGGCGAGATAATCCACCAACAGGCCACGCTCGTCGTTGTCCATGATCCGCCGCGTCGCGGCCAGGAATTCAGGCGTCTCGACGACGCTGACTGGAGCTGGCCTTGACATGCTGGATACTACTCCAATGGATGACTTCAAGGCAAGCGTCATGAGAATCCAATGAACGATCCGGCGTCCGGCTACGGTGCCCCGAACAGTTCGTCGAGGATGTCGCCGAACCACGCCTCGAACACGTCCACCTCGCGCTCGGTAACGGGCACGTGCTGGGGCCAGTCATCCGTGACGCGCCAGCCGGCGAGGTCACGCTTCACCGGCCGCCCAGACCGGCGCACCGATGGCATGAGGTAATCATAGAGGTCGTTCGGAATGACGACGCTATCGAAGCGACGCGCCCGGCGGTTGGCGTGGTAAGGAGACATCTTGAACAGGTAGTAGACGCTCGATTGCAGAAGAATAGCGCCCGGCGGCCTTCCGTGTAATTGGCGGGTGCGGGCTGCAAATAGGACGAACGTGCGCCGCAAGGGGAATGGAGCGCTTCGCTCGCAAAGAGGCTTACGAGCATGCGGAGCCGCTGCCGGATCGGAGACGCGCGGTCAAGTCCGGTGCTGCGAAGCGGGGGCGCGGAACGCGCCAGCCTTGACGGCGTGGCTCCCGGTCCGGCCCCTGAACGGCAGGCGCGTAAGGCGGAGTCCTAAAGGCCGATCCCTCGGCTGCGCCCAAAAGTCCAGTCGATGCCACCGACCGGCATAGCGACTCCCGTGACGTGTCGGCCAAGGCGCTGCTCAAGGACCGGCTGCCAGGGCACGAGACTGAAACCCAGGCCATCGTCGATCATGGCGAACTTGCCGCTGCCGAGATTGACGGCGCCGACCAGTGTTCCGGAGACGTAGTTTCCGGCTTCCGCCGGTTTGAACGTCAGTCCGCGCGCCTTGGCCATCTCCGGCCCGACGCGGGTGATTTCCTGCTGTTCCAATCGCGACAAGAGGTCCCGAGGCGCGCGGACGCCGCCCTCGGGCGTGCGCGATGCGAAGCCCTGATCGACGAGGCTGTCCTTGCGTCGATCCAGCGCGCGGCTCACCTCCGCTCCGAACCCGGCCCGAACCAGCGGCGTCCGGTTGGACGAGACCAACTCGCGGTCAAGCCAGGTTGCGCCGTCGCTGGTGATCTGCCGGTCAAGGTCATAGCTGGAAAGCACGCGGAGATTCATTCTCCGGCTCTGCGTCGCGTCATAAGCGGTGGCACGGGCTTCGTAGTCGGCTGGGATCGACCAATGATCGGCATTCAGCCGCTCGACTATACCGGCGCGGCGCAACGCTTCCAGCCGGCGGACATGGCTCTGGATGTAACCGTCAACGTCGACGCCTGGCACGCGAATGACGCCCGCTTCGGCTATCGCCCGGTGCTCGCTCGGACGATACATGCCGCTGTCTGCGGCCAACGCCGCGATGTTGCGATCGGAGGGGCGGGGTCCGACCGGTGCACGGCCGATCTCAACGATCGACCCCATAGGTGCGTCTTGCGCCACTGCCTTGTCGCCGAGCGCCACATGATGCGTGCGGCCATCGACACCGTCCACGATCAGCGCGACCCGGTCGCCCAACTCGTCGGTCAGCCGCTTGCCGATCACGCGCCCGACGACGGGCTGCTGCTCATCCTCGCCGTGGATGACATATTGGCCCATCGCGCGCTCTTGGCCCCGGTCGGTCAGTGCGCGATTGATCGCCTTGACGATATCGCCGCGCTCGCCCAGAGCCCGCATCGTCGGCTCCAGCTTCTCGGAGATAGTCCAGATGCCCGGCTCATGCTCCCTGGCGAGACCGTAGCGCTTCAAGATCTGTAAGCGACCGACTCTGAGTGTGCGGTCGAAATCGGCATGCACCTGGCCGGCCTCCGGCCGCATGTCGAGCACCCGCTCCGGGGCCTCCTCGATCATCGCGCGGTCGATGCGGGTGAAGCGCTCAGCGGTGATCTCCGCCTGCAGCTTGTCACGCAGTTCCCGGTCGGTCTCCGGCCCCAACTCCAGCGTCGCGCGCTCCTGGGCGCGCAGGCGCACGCCGTCGGTGATGTAGTCCTGGGCGATGATCAGGTCCTTGCCGAGGTCGTCCCTGCCGCGGATGACGACGTGGGTGTGCGGATGGCCGGTGTTGTAATGGTCCACCGCCACCCAATCGAGCTTGGTGCCGAGATCAGTCTCCATCTGGCTCATCACGTCGCGAGTGAAGCCGCGTAGGTCCGACAGGCGGTCGCCATCCTCCGGCGCGACGATGATGCGGAAGGAATGACGGTCGTCTTCGCCGCGCTCGACGAAGGTGCGGCCATCCTCCTGGTCGCGCTTCGGGCCATAGAGCTGACCGCGCTCGCCGTCGCGAGTCGTCCCGTCTCGCTGAATGTATCGCAGATGGGCGCCCGCCGCGCCGCTTCCGATCCTGTGCCGGACAATCCGCACCTTCACCACCACCCGTCGTTGCCGCTGGTCGGTGCTCCGCCCCACCGCTTGCAGCTTCAACCGATCGGCGGCAGCTTGGCCACGTCCGATCCGCGAGCATCTTCCCTTCCCGGACACGCCGCCGCGCCGCTTGCCGCGGGTGATCTGGGCATGGGTGAGCGGACCTCCGTTGGCCTTGGCCGCTGCCTTCATCACCTCATCGACGAAGGACAACGACCGGCGGCCACTCGGGCGGCCCTGATCGCGGATGCGACCCGTGCGGGGGCGGAAATCGGCGTCGTCGTCTCGGCTCATGGTCGAGATTTCGAAGCGCTGGTCGCGCCGCGCAAGGCCGTGCCGGCTGCTGGCGCACAAACGGCCACAAAAACAAGCGGTTGGCATGGTCAGCGCCACCCACCCCGCTGCAGTAGGCAGAAAATCAGTGTGCAGACAATGACTTACAGGAAGCGCGAACTTCCTTTAATCTTGCCCTCCCCTGGTTGAGTTCCTGGGTTGCCTGATTGCGAATCTCAAATCTCCGCCAAAGCCCTCCACGGCATGATGGCGTGCAAATGATCTCATGGCTGCGATGTCCGCTGCGATATGGACACGAATAGTCCGTTCGAACTTGGAGAAAGATGCGTCGAATCCGCTGCTGTTGTGTCGAGGGGCGACTGCCCGACCGGACCGTTGGGAGACGGCTGCAATGGTTGCGGGTTGTTGTCTGGCTGCGTTGGAAACAGCGGAGGCTCGGTCCATGCGCGCGCCACAGCAGCGACAAGCATCGTGTCTTCGAGCGTGCCGACGCCATCAATGGACCGACATCAGCGACGTAGGCGTGCGCCTCCGCTGGAAGCGGCCGGCCCGTCGTCAGTTGGTCCTCGTAGCGTTTTACCGGCATTGTAGGCCGCCAGAAAGCCGGGTGAACCACGGCGGTTGTGTAGCTCGCGCAGGTGCGCAGCGGCGGCCAAGATTTTATCGCGTGGCTCATCGTGATGTGATGGGCGCGGAGACCGCAGCGCACTCGCAGACGCAGCCAGGTTTCCGGCCTGATTTGGCGACGCATGCGCCCTCAAAATATCGGCCTCCGATGGCGATGCCGTGGATTGGGGGGTGGGCCCGGGGCGAAATACGTCGCGATCTCGTTTCCGATTGTCTCCGACGATGCTATTTTGGGGCTACGGTAGCCAGTCGAGCGACCATATGTGGAATGCCAAGTTAAATGAGCAATATTCTTTGGGAGAATGGCGATTGGAAGGGCCGAGTTGCCAAGGTGATAAGCCGTCTCGGAAAAAACGGGCTTGTTTATAGTGCAGAGGACTCCTCCCGGCTGGTCGATAGACTTTGTGCCGACTGCTCATTATCTCGGGATGCGCTCTTACAAGCTCTCGGACTAATCGACGCTCGTGACAAGGCGATCAGCGAAGTCATGAGCTACGCAGTAGGGAATGGGGGCAGCCTACCCGCAACTTGCGAACATGTGATAGTTGGCCTGTTTTGGGTAAAGCCCTTGGGGAAGCGAGTTTTTGACGCACTCGACGCGAGTGGTGCGCTGATAGGCCCGCAGCAAAACGCATTGACTACAGCCGTGGATAAAAAGTTGAACGATTTCGTAATTTCGGTTTTGGCCAACGTGACTATGGCGATCCAGAATGTCGGCGGTGGTAAGGTACGGTCGCCAGATCAAGGCGGCTGGTATATCGATGACCCGAACAAGTACGTTGTGTGTCCTGGATTTCGGACCGCCTGGAATACGGCGCGAATGAAGATGTAGATGTCAAGACGGCTTAAAAAATTGTTCCATGTGTCTCCCCGTATTCGGGAATCTCGTCGGAATTATGTGTGGGAACCTTGCCGGTTGCCGCTTTGCAGGAAGCGCTCCGCGATCAAAGTTCAAATGAGGATGCTACGCCACATCGGGAGCCGGCGAACGCCGGTTCGAGTTGTTTGAGAGGCGCTGTTGAGAGGATGGAGAGGGCGAGTAATTGGTGCGCCTGCGTGAGGGTCGTTTGCCTTAACGGCGGCCCTTAAGAATCAAAGACATAGCGACGTGTGCGTAAGCGCACGTGTAGCACAGTCATGCGGCGGACGACAGTGGCTCAGGTGATTGAGTTCGCGCAAAAACATTCGAACGAAAGAAAGGCGCATGCGGAACCTTCGGCCGGATGCCTTTCGGCGCTCGGCTCCGCCCCAAACGTTTGAGGCTCTGGCTGTCGCTACTTTAGAGTAGACCCAGCCCGCATCTCACGTCGGCCACTATATACGCAAAGAACACTGTCCCGAATGGCTGCCACCGTCTTACTGAAGTCGCAGGATATTCCCACAACAGCCAACTGCGGCGCGGAGATAAGGAGTATGTCGCCCGGCTTGCATCGGCGGGAAATATCGTCGAGCAACTCGTCGGGACGGACGTTCCGCAGCACCTCGGCTATCCCACCGACGGCACAGTACGCTGACGATTCAGGTGTTGGTGCAGTCACTTGTGCGTTGGCAGCCGCAATGAAAGCAGCACTCATAGTAATGCCAAGAAGCGTTCCCTTCAGCATGCTTTTTCTCCATCAACGGGTCTTCACCAAAATTTCGGTCCATGTGCGATGGCCGCTCGAAGCGCGATGACTGAGACTTTTAGCTCTTTCTGTTCCGTGCTCGGTCCACAGCCGCCCAAAAGCGATACCAGCAATACGGCCAATCCCCACCGCATACGTGCCCCCCGCTATCGAACAATTCACATCATAGCCGCCGAACTGTGCCGTCGCGAATCTGTGGATTTCAAGGGTTCTTAGAGGGCTATGGCGTAGACATAGTTCTCATCATCGTCGGTCGTGGCCCGCCACTTCACGATTCTGCGCCATGGAGCGCCGCGTTGTCCGAAAGCCGCCGCTGTTACGATCGATGGCGATTTTCAGCGGCCTTGAACGGGTTGAGCACTGTCGCGCCCAGACCGGCAACGTTGCGGTCATTGCGCGTCACCAGCGTCAGGCCATTGGTGAACGCGGTCGCCGCGAGCAGGCCATCGATAGCCGGGACGGGTCTGAAGGCACTCATACGACCCCATTGGTCGGACACTGTGTTGTCGATGCCGAGCACGCGTCCGTTGAATGCGGCCTCCACCTCCCGTAACCATCGTTCGAGCGCCGCTGCCTTAGCGGCATCCCGAGGGCGTGCAAGTTCAACGCCCTTTCGGATTTCGCCAAGGACGAGCGTACTCAGAAAGAGGTCCTCATCAGCGATAGACGCATACCAGGCAGACACATGTGCGTCGCAACGAGCGCCTTTCCGGACCTCGGAAATGATGTTGGTGTCAATCAGATAGCTCACAGATCGACTTCACGTCCCGGAGCGGGGCTGCGATCAAGGTCGATCCCGTCGAGCGGCGCGGACGCGAGTAGCGCTTTCAAGCTCACCTTGGGCGGCTCGACAAAGCGTTGTTGAAGAAGCTTGCGCGCCTCAGCTTGTCGCGCGGGATCGGACAAGGCCGAAGCAACGCGGCGGACAAGGCTCGCATCTTCCTTGCGCACATTGACCTCGACCCGAACTAAACCCCGGCGCCGCATTTGTGCGCGGTGACTCGCGAGAGATGATTTTGCTTTGCGGTTCATCCATTATGGCCTTGTATAATTTCCGGAAATCTTACCGGAAAACGCAAAAAGGCGCAAGCGGCGCATGCCGTCTATAGGGCTATGGCGTAGATGTAGTGCTCATCATCGTCTGGCGTGGCCCGCCAAAATTGCCGTGTCCAGCCTGTGTATATTCCCGCGGCATAACATAAGGACGATTGATTTTTTCGAGCGAAGCTTTCGAATGACGAACCTATCCGCCGAAAAAATCCCTGCGAGGTTTGTCATGGTCAAGAGGTCTTCGCCTGGGAAGAAAACCAAAGCTTCGGCCGCCCTCAGCCATCCCGACGCGTTGCGCTTCGTTGCGTCCTTGATGGGCCAACTGGCCGGCCAATCGAATAGCGACGCGGTCGAAGCGGCGCAGGATGTCATGTGGGACGCCTGGGACGCTAACGATCGCAAGCGGCGAATCGCGCTGGCGAAGAAAGCGCTCGAAATCTCGCCGTTGTGCGCCGACGCATATGTGCTGCTGGCCCAGGAAGCGGCGCGGACACCCGATGAGGCGGTGAAGCTCTATTGTCAAGGCGTGGAGGCCGGCGAGAAGGCGTTGGGAAAAGCGGCTTTCCAGGACGACGTGGGACACTTCTGGGGAATTCTCGAAACGCGGCCCTATATGCGCGCCCGCCATGGTCTCGCGATGGCGCAGTGGGAGCTGGGCCTGCATGAGGAAGCCGTGGCGCACTACCAGGATATGCTTCGTCTTAATCCAGGCGACAATCAGGGCATCCGCTACACCTTGCTGAATTGTTTTCTGGAGCTCGGACGCGACACGGACGCATCCAAACTCTTGAAACGGTACAAAGGCGATGGATCTGCCTATTGGACCTGGTCGGGCGCATTATCCCAGTTCCGCCGCGACGGCGATTGCCCGGCGTCGCGCAAGGCCATTCTGCGCGCAATAGGGGACAACACGCATGTTGCCCCCTATCTGCTCGGGCGGAAAAAACTTCCGCGCTCCCTTCCGGCGTTCATCGGTATGGGCGATGACAATGAAGCCGTCGCATATGTCCATGATTCGGCCGCGGCATGGAACGCCGCCCCCGGCGCTCTTGCCTGGCTCGATGCCGCACTCCGGCGTTGATTTTTGCGCCGCGTGAACGGCACGACGGAGGTCGCGTTGGCTTCCCCCAGTCCCTCCGCGGCGGAATCACGCGATCCTGAGACCGAGATGTTCCTCCATCGGCGCGAAATCGTGGTCGTCGTGCAGCAACGAATGGCGGTGCGCGATGCAGAAGGTGCCGATGATGATGTCGGCCGTCTTCCGGATCGTGATGCCCAGTTCTCTCAGCTTGCGATAGTTCCGCGCGGCGCGAGGGGCAAGATCGGTATCCAGTAGCGGCACGAGAGCATACCGACGTAGTTCGCGTTCAATCCGCGCAGCATGAGCTTCGTCCCGGGCGCCCTGAAGGACTTCGAGCAGGATGAGATCGCCGATCAGGAGCGGTTCCCGACTGGCAGCGGCTTCCAGTTTGGCAGTTGCCGGCGTGCGGTGGCCGCGGAGATGCGCGATCCAGACGGAGCTGTCGACGAGAATCACGACCGGCGTGGCGGGCGGCCCTGACGTATTTGGTCCAGATCACCCTCCCATCCCAATCCCTTGAGTTGCGCAAGCGCCTTCGTCTGCTTGCGCACACGAACCAGCAGCCGCAAGCCCTCTTCCACTGTGGCTCGTTTGGTGGACAGGCCAGTTGCCGTCATGGCCTGAGACAACAACTCGTCGTCGATCTCGATATTCGTCCGCATCAACAATCCGATCATTGTGTATAGATTAGTCATCATATACACATCGCGGCGGCGCTGCAACGGTGGACTCCTCCTTTGGCAGCATTTCCAAAGGATGCGGATCAGGGGAGGGCTATAGCGTAGACATAGTGCTCATCATCGTCGGGCGTGGCCCGCCACTTCAGAAGAACTGCGAACGCCAAACATGGCCGATTTCACACGCGCGACCGCGGTGAGGTCGGGAGATTCCCGCAGTATCGCGCCGCTCGCCTCCCAAGGCGGACCACCAGCTTCTACGCCAGAGCATCCTTTCCCTTCCCGGTGATAAACATCACGCCGCGGGACCAAGCGGGGTCGCACGCTCGATCCGCTCGCGCTCACGGGGGCTATTCATCGCTGCCCACAGATCGCTGCGGCGCTGCGCGTTCAGCCAGAAGTCTGGGCTGTTGCCGAACACACGCGCGAGGATGAGCGCTGTTGCCGCCGTTACGGTCCGGCGGTCGTTGCACAACTCGTTGACGTGCTTGCGCTGAACGCCCATGGCATCGGCCAAGGCGGCCTGGGTCAGCTCCATGGGCTTCATGAACTCGTCGACCAGGATTTCGCCGACCGTGGCCGGCTTGCGCTTCGTCATCAGCATGGTTCGCCTCGTCTGTAGCTGTGGTCGTCGAGATAGACGCCTTCTGCCTCGCCGCGGCTGCCGTCCCACCGGAAGACCAGCCGCCACTGACTGTTGACGCGGATCGAGTGGAGCCCGGCCAGATTGCCGTGCAGCTTCTCGAAGTGATTGCTGGGCGGTACTCGCAGGTCCTGATCGGTCGTCGCGTCGTCGATCATCTGGAGTTTCCGAAAGAGCCGGCTTTCGAGGTCGGAAGGGATGTGCCGCGACCGCGTGTCCTCGACGAAGAACGCGCGCAACCACTCGTCCCGGAAGCTCACGATCATCCGGTGACTCCGTATGTGTGATAATGTACCACTCTCTGGTACAAAGCGCAATGCGCGGAAGCCTAAATCGCTGCGGATGGCGCTCGGCGCATTGATATCTTTGTAGGTGGCCCACCGACTGGATGAATTGCTGCCCTTCCCCGTACCCTCTCTACTGGCGTCGTGTGCGTGGTTGCGACGCTAGGAGTTGCAGGGGAAACCTTTGGATAAATCCGTTGAGTACCGGCATTACGCCAGGGAATGTCGCTCACTGGCAGAGGGCACAGGCAATCGGCATATGCAGGCACGGCTTCGGACCATCGCGGATGAATGGGAGACGCTTGCCATTGAGCATGAGCGCCGATTTGGCCGCAAACAAAGCATGGTGGGCACATGAAATCTGATGAGTGTGCGGAACGTGCGGCGCTATGTCGAACACGGGCGCTTGCGGCCAGCACGACTGATGAAGCAGAGCAGTGGAACCGGATGGCGGATGAATTTGAGATCATCGACCGTGTATCGCTGAACATTAGCGAACGGCTTCTTATAGCGAGGCTTGGCCTAAGCCCCAAATAGACTTGCGGCAGACATTAACTCTCCTTCTCCGGGCCAAGCATTTGCGTCTCCGGGCCAAGCACTTGCGTCGCGAGCTTTAGGAACTTCTCCGCTGAATCGATCAGCATGGCACGATGCTGATCCGACCTGATCGTTTGAGCTAATTCCAGCAGGTCTTTGGCACGCTCAACCAGCCTGAGTGCTTCCTTCTCGTTCATAGCCCCGGCTCCTGCCCATACAGCGGAAACGACTCAGGGCTAAGTCGGGAACCGGACGCTCTCAAGGATTGGATTTGTTCGGGTCAGCATCGCCGGAAGATTTGAGTAGTTCCCGCGCCCATCGCAAAAAATTGGCTGAACCAGCCCTGAGACACTCGGCGGCCGTTTTCACGCCGGTCCGAGAGCCACTGCCGCGCCACAGGAGAGTCTGACTCGAAAACTATGTCCAATCCCGTACTGGATCAAATCATCGACTGCTGCCGCCGCTATCGCAGATGGAATCAGGCAAGCTCGAAACCCTCGAAAACTGCATGGCGCCTGATAACGGGCCAATCAAGCCGCCAGAGGCATCGGATAATCTGCGACGGCCTCATCCGGCGCGGGAAAATGAACCTCACCGGCGTGCTGAAGCTCAATATCCTTAGCCAGCTCCAGGAAATCTGCGGCAAGCTCCAGGTATTCGGGATATTCGTCAAAGGTCCCGATGCCAGCGGCATCGATGGCGCTGTCTGCCAGCCGCTTGCACTGAGCAATACGCATTTTCCAATTCGCGCGCCTTCTTCCGAGCATCGGCATTCCCTTTGGGCAGCACGTGATAAGTTACACCGAGCCGTTAAAAGCCCGGTGAAGCCCGACTCTTGGAATTTGCTTAATTTGATCGCGTTGGATCAGTTATCGGGTCATACCCGCGCGCCGCCACTTTGGCATCGCACGAGTCCGACAAAGGCGGCAACGTTCTCCAGATTGCAGCACAAAACGGCAAAAGCATCGCGTTGCTGGCGTTTGGATGTCGGCCGCGGCCGGGAAATGGCGGAAGTGTTTCAGCAACTCCCGCGACGAAACCACGGCAGTGATGCCGGTGGTGCGTTGGGTCAGTGCGCGGTAATACACCGGGCAAGCAACTCGTGCAGCGCCTTGCGCAGCAAGTGCTGCGGTGTGGTGCCCTTTCTGACTGCCACCAGAGCCAGCATTTCATGTTCCCTCGCCGATAGGTTCACGACCATTCGGCGGGGTTTTGCTGACACATCGATCGCTGCCAATGGAGCGGCCGATTCGCGACGCTCGCTTTTATGCGTGGCCGGCGGCTCGGCGAACCGGAAATTCTGCGGTCGCATAATCGGGGACGGCGCGGCTTCACCTTTCCGGACGAGCAGATCAGCCGTCAGACTGGCAAAATTTCCACTCACCGCCGGTTCCTTCGCTTTTCAACCATCCTGGAGAATTGCACGCGCTCTTCAACAGTTCGGGCAACCAGTCTGTTGCAACTTCGAAATGGGATGCAGAATTCCGTGATCCGAATGATCGCAGCGGAAGGGTTTCGATCGGATTAAAATCGCCCCCGTAGAATTACGGGTCATCTGCTATGTCCTTGGATAAGTTCGAGGATTCCACCGCGCGGAACTTTTCTTAGACAGCTGACGCGGGCCTTCTCTTAGGCTGAACAAAGAAATCCTGTTCGACGGAACTACTTTATCGGGAACGCGTTTCCCGGCCCCGCGTTAACGTCATTCCATCAGAGGGGAGAGTCGGCGTGCAGTCAGTGAAAGCTTTTTGGGCCGAACTTTCCCCCTGCGATCACTTCGTTCAGATTTACGAAGATGATGCGATATTCATTAAGACCCTCGTTAAATTTGTCGGTGACGGTTTACGGACCGGCGAAGCCTGCGTCGTCATCGCTACACCCGATCACTGCAAAGCTCTGGATCGCGAATTGCGGTTTGCCGGGTTAGACCCGGCGACGGCTGCTTACACAGACCGGCTCATCTGCCTTGATGCCGCAAACACTATCGACAAGTTCATGGTCAACGATTGGCCCGACGACCAATTATTCAATGAAGTTGTCACCGAGGTTCTTCGGCGCGCGACAGGCAACGGCCGGAGGGTCAGAGCCTTCGGTGAAATGGTCGCACTGATGTGGGCCAAGGGGCTCTGCGGCGCCACGATAAAGCTGGAACATCTGTGGACGGAATTGTGCCGTCGGCAAAATTTTGCGCTGTTCTGTGCCTACCCCAAGTCGGGCTTCACCGAGGACATGACGGATTCGATCAGCCGGGTCTGTGAGGTGCATTCGAAGGTATGCGAAACGGGCGCAGTGTAGATGCGGCACCACGGGACGTCGCGTGGCCGCGAATTATGAGCCAGCAATGCATGATTATCTTCGTTTTTGCGAGCCTGGCGGGCGTTACCGGCGCTTAACTGGCTAGACGGCGGCGGGCTCCCCACCCGCCACCGTGCTTTTTTGTCCATACCGAAGACACATCGGTAACGGATAGGTGATAACCTCGGGCCGATAGGTTGTCGGAACGTGTCTGGCCGAAGCTTTGGCCGAGCAGGTTATTTGCTATACCAACCAACCGTCCCGCACCGCTCTCGCAGGTTTGTCATTGGCGGCCAGAGAAGCTGGTATAATGCCGCTGCGCGGCGGAGGGGCGGGCGTAAGTGGCCTACATTGTTAAGCTCACCCGGAAAGACGGTGCCAGGCGCAGCCTGTCGGACGAACTGCCCGATACCGAGCCGACTGAGGGTGCGGTGTTGTCGATCGACGTTCCCGGCGCGAGCATTGTTCGTGTCCGCGTGATCAGGATCACGAAAGGACATTCTGCATCGCCCGCGCAAAATGTCGGTCCGATCGATATCGTGTATGCGGAAGAGATTTGACGGTTGTTGATCACGCACAGCACTGAAAGGAGTCCCCCACTGAGTGCCAATCAGGATGACCGGCAGGCCAACGCCCGCAAGAAGGCGCAAAAGCATTTCAATTCCCCTGACGAGCGGGACGCCGATCTTCGCCAGGAACGGGACAATCAGCGCGCGCGGTTCGACGCGAAGGGCGCACGCCTGCGGGCGCTTCGGCTTGAAAAAGAGGCTTTAGACAACCAGTCCGCGGCCGCTCCGGAAGCCGCGCCCGAAGCCAAAAAAACCCGCACGCGACGGGTCAAGCGCATAACCCTCTGATCGCGATTTACCGGCACGGATTCTGCGCCTTGAATGACTCAGGCATGATCAACATGCGCCCGGGAGCAATCGGTGTGTAATGCAGGACGATCTGACGAAAGCGCAGCATTACCGCGTCATCGAGCAACAGATGCGCGAGTCTGCTGCGCAAGAGCACGATCAAAAGCGCCGAAAAGAGCTGACCGGGCTGGCGGATCAATATCGCCGCCTCGCCGATAAGCTCGTCGGGCGGCACGCTGACCCGGACAAGTCTTAGCCGGGCATTCAACCCAACGGTTTCGCTTTTTTCTGTTTACTCGCAAAGCCTTAGGCGACCGTGTTGACGCAAGCCGAACCGGAACGCGTTTTGCGCGTTATCTATGTGAAGCGCAACCCTCGCGCGCAACAGGACTTGAAAGGCCGCGGTTCATCCGCGGCCGTTTTTTATGGTATCACAGTGCGTCAACGCCGGTTTCGCCGGTACGGATGCGCGTCGCCGTTTCGAGGTCAAACACGAAAATCTTGCCGTCGCCAATATTGCCCGACCGGGCGGCATCACGGATCACGTTAACCACTGCTTCGCTGCGTTCTGCCGCCACGGCAACTTCGATTTTCAGTTTGGGAACGAAAGAAATCCGGTATTCGGCACCGCGATAAATCTCTTTATGGCCTTTCTGACGCCCATAGCCGCGCACTTCACTGACGGTCATGCCTTCGATTCCCTGTTGCAGCAAGGCTTCACGAACGGCGTCGAGCCGGTGCGGCTGAATGATCGCGATGATGAATTTCAAACCTGTCTCCTATCCCGCCACGTGATATCCCACTTCGCCATGTGCCGTGAAATCCAGCCCCTGGGTCTCTGCTTCGCGTGCGACGCGCAGGCCCGCCGTCAGGGCAACAAATTTGACGATGGCGGCCGTGGCCAGCGCAGACCATATGGCGACGCTGACAACGCCCAGCAACTGCACGGCCAATTGCTGCCCGGTTGCGTGCGACAGCGCTGCACCGCCAGTGCCGATGCCGGCGGCAAGCGGCAGGGCGATACTGCCGAAGGCGCCGCCGACACCATGCACGCCAAGCACGTCCAGCGCATCATCGATTTTGAATTTGCGTTTCACGGCGGCGACCGCGGCAAAGCAAAGGCAACTCGCTGCAAAACCCAGCACCACTGCGCCCAATGGTCCGACATAGCCGGAAGCGGGCGTGATCGTCGCCAACCCGGCCACTGACCCGGTGACGGCGCCGACAACGCTGGGCTTGCCAAATTTGACACGTTCAATGGCCATCCAGGTCAGGGTCGCCGCGGATGCCGCCAAATGGGTTGCCAGCATCGTCATGCCGGCGTCGGCACCCGACTTGATGGCACTGCCGGCATTGAATCCGAACCAGCCCACCCACAAAAAACACCCGCCGATCATGACCATCCAGGGCGCATGGGGCGGGCGCACTTCGCGCGGGAATCCGTCACGGGAACCGATCATCGCGGCGATCACAACGGCTGATGTCCCGGCCGTGACGTGCACGACAATGCCACCGGCAAAGTCCATCACGCCGTAAGCCGCCAGCCAGCCACCGCCCCACACCCAGTGCGCGACCGGGTCGTACACGATCAGCAGCCACAGCAAGGAGAACAGAATGACGGCGCCGAAACGGATGCGTTCGACATAAGCGCCCACGATCAAACCGGGAGTGATGATCGCGAACGTCATCTGGAACATGATGTACACCGTTTCCGGAACCCGGGCTCCCGGGTGGACGGCATTGCGCCCCACATTCTGCAGCAGTAGCGCCTTCAAATCGCCAAGCACAGGGCCCGTTCCGGAAAACGCCTCGCTATACCCGACGACAAACCAGGCCAGCGACACGACGCAGGCAATCGCAAGGCATTGCACCAGAACAGACAGCACGTTCTTCGCCTGGACCAGCCCGGCATAGAACAGTCCCAGGGCCGGAAGCGTCATCATCAGCACCAGCACGCTGGATATCATCAGCCAGGCGGTATCGGCTCCGTCGATCATCTGCCCCCCGGTCTCCATCCGCATCGATGGACAAACATGTGCCGACACTCCCGATGCCTGACAACGCGGCATCTTGGCCATTTTTTAGTCAGCGTGACTGTTTCGCGCGCGAAAAAGGGTGAGTCCGGGGCGGCGGCAATTCGTTAATAAAGCCGGCGCAGACGCCGGGCGGCCGCGGGTCATTTGCAGAAGCGTCTGATTTCTGGTCGAAAAGCGGATTGCGTCTGTTCAGATTCAGGGGGGCACATGAAATCGCAATCCGTGTTTTGGCTGCTCTGCACCTGCCCGGTGTTGGCCGGATGCGTCACCGTCGATCCGGTCTATCTGAAGGATGCCAACGGCCGCACCGCCCAATGTGGTCCGTATACCGAGCTTGCCAATATTCCAATGGAGACCGAGGGCGCCGAAGTCAAAATGCGAACTTGCGTCTCGGGCTACGAACGCCAGGGTTACGAACGAGTCGCGCCGCCAGGCTGAAAGCCCGGCTTGCGCCGGCCGCATCCCACGCGCGGAAATTGCCTTTGGCAATTTCTGGTTCGCGCGTGGGGACCCGAATCGGCGCTCAGCTAAGAGCGGGGGCGGGCAGCGGCTTATTGGAAAAATTTAGTGGTGGTCCCCCATCCGCATTTCAACAACGATGCCGTTCTTGTCGCGGACCCGAATGAAACGGTCACCGACATGGATCCAGTGCTCGCCGCGCGCCGGACGCTTCAGATGCTCCGCCTTCCAGTCGCCTACGGCATACCGGTCGCCGCGATATTCTTCCGGCAGCCGGTCGCCTTTTTCCCAATGTGGAATGCCGCGCACTTCGCCTTCGCGATGGTTGTCCTGGGCATAGACTGCGGGGCTGCCGAACAACAGCAGCGCCAATCCGGCGGTCAAAACCAATTTCATACTCTTCTCCGTGGCTTGAGACCAAAATCACACTCTGCGCCGGAGAAACGCACCACGGTCGATTCTGTTGCAGATGCGGGCTGTGAGAAAAATAGTCAGCGCGGTGGAAGTGCAGCGAAAAAAGTCCAGATCACCGCCGGAGCGTCGAGGTCCATAGTCTGCCGGCCGACATTTGATGGGTAACGGAACCAGGGCTGTGGCACGACATGTCCGCCGGAATGGATTGTGTACAGAACAACCACGTCGCGGCCAGAATTTGTCCACACCGCGCGCTCGACCCAGGTTGGATCCGAATCCTGCTGATGGGGCAAACGGGTGACTTGCGGCATATCGCCGGCCCCATTCAGGCGGACGAAATATGCCATTGTCGCATCGGTCGATAATATGCTGCCGCCATTGCCGCCGCCGGTCCGGCCGCCGCGATAGGGGTTCACCGGATCCTCTGTGCCGTTGATGATCATCGCCGGAATGGGCATTCCGGTGGCAGCACATTCATTGTCGGCCGGAACCGGCAGGTTGGAAGAAATCGCCGCGATCCCGGCAAATTCATTGGGTCGTTCGAGCGCCAGACGAAACGCCATTTGTCCGCCAAAGGAATGTCCGGTTGCGAACACGCGCCGCCGGTCGATGCCATGCGTCACCACTTCATGGGCAATGATGGCCTCGATGAATGCTACGTCATCGATCTTTTGCCGCTTTGCCGTGTTGTTGAAGCCCTTGCGGCAGGTGTTCCAACCGCGGTCGATTCCATTCGGATAGACGACGACAAAGCCATTCGCGTCGGCCAGCATGTCGAACTCATAGCCAGTCGACATGCGCATATAAGGACCATCGCCGCCGCCGCCATGCAGCACAATCACGAGCGGCGCTCCCGGCATCAGGTTTGGCGGCACATACACCGCGTATTGTCTGTCATGTCCGCCGATCCGGCCGGCATTCAGCGAAATCGTGCCTTTGACGGCGGGAGCGTTGGCTGCCGAGCCGATGGCCGGTAACCCTGCAAAAAGCGATGCGACGATGAGGGCTTTTGCACTGGCGCGGAAATCGGTCATGCGCACCTCGTGATGAAAATTTTAATCGCAGCTCGAACTTGTCCGCAATTCTACATGAAAACGGAAGTGCTTCTGACCTGTCGGGAGATCACCGGCATGATGCATCTGACCAGCCTCTCGCAACCGCAGCTTGGTCGCACTCACCCCAATGAGTGCGACCAAAGGCTGGCTACGAGAAATGCATCCCCGTGGGTCGGAGCGAGGACCACAACGTGAAAAGGCGGTTGGCTCCAAACACCATCGCGTAACGGGAGGGTTGAGGATTTAGCTCAACCGCCGTTGGCGGCGCCTGGGCGGCGGGCCGTAAGACTCGTCAGCAGCGGGGGTTGCGGCCCGACAACCTGTTCCAGGGCGGCCTGGGCACATTCTTCGTCGACATTCGAGCCGCCGACGCCAATCGCGCCAAGGAACTGGTCGTCCGCGATGATCGGCAGGCCGCCCTTATTGGCGAACTGTCCGTTCCAGAAGCCGAGGCGGAAATCGCTGCGCTGGCCCGAAAGCACCTGGTTCATCGCCGCGTGGCTGGGCGCGCGGCTGACCAGCACCGTCTTGGCTTTCAAAATCGCGGTCGAGGTGTTGAGCTTGCCTTGACCATCCATGCGCTCGAAATAGACCATCTCTCCCCAGGGATCCATAATCGCGACTGAAACGGCGACATTCCGCTGCATCGCAAAATTGATGCAGGCGGCGGCCAGCCTCTTCGCCGTGTCGATGGATATTGCGTATTTTTCGTGAATCCTTTTTGCCGCTGGCCCGTGGATGACCAGGCCGTCGAGCGATGCAGCGACGGCGCCAGTTGCCACGAGTGCGCCCGCTGCAGCCGCAGCAATCAATGCCATACGAAGTTTAGGCATGTAGTACCTCCCAAAGGATGTAATGGAGGCAGCATATTGCGCCACTGGCGTAATCGCTTCAATTGGAACGGGCGTTGTGCGACGAAGCCGCACAACGCCCGTGATTTTAGTCACTGATCCGTATACTGCCGGCTTCGCCTGCGGCTACGCTGGGCAGCGGCCGGGTGCAGATTTGGTTAGCCGCCGTTGGCAGCGCCGGGCCGGCGGGGCAGGTTCTGCACCAGCGGCGGTTGCGGGCCGACGACCGCTTCCAGAGCCGCCTGAGCGCATTCTTCGTCGACATTCGACCCGCCGACACCGATCGCGCCGAGGAACTGATCTTCAGCAATGATCGGCAGGCCGCCTTTGTTGGCGAATTCGCCATTCCAGTAGCCGGCGCGGAAATCGCTGACATTGCCCTGCAGCACGTTGTTCATCACGAGATGCGTCGATGCGCGGGTCACCAGCGCCGTTTTCGCCTTCAGAATCGCGGTCGAGGTGTTGAGCTTGCCCTGACCATCCATGCGTTCGAAATAAATCATTTCGCCCGTCGGCTCCATGATGGCGACCGAGACCGCCACATTGTGCTGCCTGGCAAAATTCACGCAGGCCTCGGCCATCTTCTTCGCCGAATCGATCGACAGAGCATATTTCTCATGAATCTTTTTCGCAGCATCGCCATGGATGACAAGGCTGTCGAGCGACGCGGCAACTGCGCCAGTCGCGATCAGCGCGCCTGCTGCAGCCGCTGCAATTAATGTGGTGTGGAATTTATTCATAAGCGCCTCCCGTGAAGTGGAGGCGGCATATTGCTCCGCCCGCGTTCTAATGACGAGGGGCAAAGAATCCTGCCGCCGGAGTTTCCGGCGGCAGGCGGCAAACGGGAGATTATTTCAGTGTCCGGAGATAGGCGATGACGTCCGCTTCATCCTTGGGATCGGAAAAGCCGGGGAATCCCATTTTCGTCCCTGGCACTTTCTTCTGCGGGCCCATGAGATAAACTTCAAGCGTCGGCACATCCCAGGTGAGATTGGCCTTCATCATGGCCGGCGAATACATGTAGCCGGGGAAGGTGCCGGACTTGCGGCCGACGACGCCAAACAGGTTGGGGCCGATCTTGGCGGGCTGGCCTTTTTCATTGGAATGGCACACCGCGCAATTGTCCATGAAGACGTTCTTGCCTTCACCGGCGTTTCCGGCTGGCAATGCCGCCGCCTGAGCTGCGCCGGCCGACAGCATCAAACCGGCTGCTGCGATGCATGCGAAAATCCGAGCCACGGGAACTCCCTTAATCCTATTGTTTCGTGATGACCGGGCGGTCACAGCCAAGCAATAGCATGGATAAGGGGGGATATTACAACGCCCTGAACGCGCTGCTATCGCGACAATTCAACCCGCCCCCGGGAGCGCGTTGAAGCTAGTCCGCTTCGACGGTGTCGAGTTTTCTTGCCGTTTTGGGCGGAAGCGGGATGGGCCGCATGAGAAAGGCAGGAAGCTGGCTTGCGTCGCGCGTGCCCGAAACCGGCGCGGTTGCAGTCTCTTGGGCAGGTGCCGGCTCGCGTACTGGCGCGGGCTCACGTACCGGGCTTGCGGCTTCAACGGCTTGCGCCGGTCGATGTGAGCGGTCCCTGCGGGGCTTCCCGTTTTCGGAACCGCGCCGCGGGCGTTTGGCTTCGCTGCGCGGCATTTCTTCCGGCAGGCCTTCCATCACCCGGCGTACGATCCTCTTGCCGGTCAGTTTCTCGATACCGGTCAGATACTTCTCATCCCTGGAGGAAACGAGGGTGAAGGCGTGGCCTTGCCGTCCGGCGCGGCCCGTGCGGCCGATGCGATGGACGTAATCGTCGGGCTGAAGGGGCACGTCGAAATTGAAGATATGGCTGACGGCCGGGATATCGAGGCCACGCGCCGCCACATCGCTGGCCACCAGAATCGCAATTTCGCCATTCCGGAAACCGTCCAATGTCCGTGTACGGACCGACTGGTCGAGATCGCCGTGCAGCGGCGCGGCGGAGAAGCCATGCTTTTGCAGCGATTTCGCCAGGACATCGACATCCCGCTTGCGATTGCAGAAGACGATGGCGTTCTTCACCCCGTCTTCACGGATCAACCGGCGCAGCGTCTCGCGCTTGGACCATTCGCCACCGGGAACGGTGACCGCGATCTGGGTGATGGTCTCTGCGGCGGTGGCGGGGCGCGCAACTTCGATCTGAACCGGCGCCTGGAGGAATTGCTGCGTGATACGCTGGATTTCAGGCGGCATGGTCGCCGAATAGAACAGGGTCTGGCGGGTAAAGGGTGTCAGCTTCGCGATGCGTTCGACATCGGGGATGAAGCCCATGTCCAGCATCCGGTCGGCTTCATCGACCACCAGAATCTGGACGCCGGTGAGCATCAGCTTGCCGCGTTCGAAATGATCGAGCAGCCGCCCCGGAGTTGCGATCAGCACGTCGACGCCGCGATCGAGTTTCCGGTCCTGATCTTCGAACGAGACGCCACCGATCAGCAGCGCCATGGTGAGCTTGTGGTATTTGCCGTAGCGCTCAAAGCTTTCGGCGACCTGCGCCGCGAGTTCGCGTGTCGGCTCGAGAATCAACGTGCGGGGCATGCGCGCGCGCGCCCGCCCGCGCGACAGCAATTCGATCATGGGAAGGGTAAAGGAGGCGGTCTTGCCGGTGCCGGTCTGGGCAATCCCGATCAGATCGCGGCCCTTCAGCACTTCCGGAATGCCGCGTGCCTGGATCGGCGTCGGCCTGGTGTAGCCGGAATCATACACCGCGCGAAGGAGGATGGGGCTTAAGCCCAGGCTATCAAAGCCGGCTTCAGCTGTGGGTTCGGTGGCAAGAGCGGGTTCCGCGGGAACCTCGCAACCGATGCCGGTATCGAGACCGGCAATGCTTTCGATGCTTATAGTGAAACAACTCCAAGAATATTAGGCCAGGGACCGCGCAATCACGAATCGGCGCCTCACCGGCTGGCCTGAAAATAGGGCTAAGTCCTGATAAGTCAATGCGGGCCCCCATGACGAGTAGGCGAGCAATGCTGCCCGATATTCGTTAATCATAAAATGGATTAGTCCCTTTCTTCCCTGTTCGCCTGCGGATTGCGCCCAGTTTTTTCTACCACTAGACGTCCACGTCATTGGCGGCAAACACGGCGTTTTCCTGAATGAATTGAAAGCGAAGCTCCGGCTTTTTGCCCATTAAGCGTTCGACCAGGGAATCGGTGTCTGTCTCATCGGTCTCTTCCAGCGCCACCTGAAGCAGGGTGCGTGATCCGGGCTTCATGGTGGTATCCTTGAGCTGGGCCGGCATCATTTCACCCAAACCCTTGAAGCGCGAGACTTCGACTTTTCCGCTCGCCTTGAACTCGCGCTTGAGCAATTCCTCCCGGTGCGCATCATCGCGGGCATAGATGGTGTTGCTTCCCTGGGTCAGCCGGTACAGCGGCGGCATGGCGAGGAAGAGATGGCCACTTTGGATCAGGCCCTTCATCTCGCGATAAAAGAAGGTCAGCAGCAGCGAAGCGATATGGGCGCCGTCGACATCGGCGTCGGTCATGATGATCACGCGCTCATAGCGCAAATCGGAATCGCGATAACGTTCGCCGGTGCCGCATCCCAGCGCCTGAACCAGGTTTGACAGTTCCTGGTTCTGCTGCAATTTGCCGGCGGCGGCGCTGGCGACATTCAGGATTTTTCCACGCAGCGGCAGCACGGCCTGGGTGGCGCGGTCGCGCGCCTGTTTGGCGGAGCCGCCTGCGGAATCGCCTTCGACCAGAAAGATCTCGGTGCCGTTCTGGCCGTCGCGCGTGCAATCGGCGAGTTTTCCGGGCAGCCGCAATTTCCGTGTCGCGGCTTTGCGGCTGACCTCTTTTTCCTGCCGCTTGCGTAACCGGTCTTCCGCCGAATCGACCGCAAACGCGAGCAGCGCATCTGCCTCCTGCGGATTTTCGGAGAGGAAGTGGTCGAAATGGTCGCGCAACCCGTTTTCCACCAGCCGCTGCGCATCGGCCGTGGATAGCTTTTCCTTGGTCTGACCCTGGAATTCCGGTTCGCGGATAAAGATCGACAGCACGGCGCAGGCGCTGGACATCACATCGTCAGGTGTAATCAGCGCGGTCTTGCGGTTGCCGGTGCGCTCGCCGAACGCGCGCAGCGATCGCGTCAGGCCGTTGCGCAGTCCCTGCTCATGCGTGCCGCCCTGTAACGTCGGAATGGTGTTGCAGTAGGAATTGATGAACGGGTCAATTTCCGGCGTCCACGCGATCGCCCACTCCACGGCGCCCTTGCCGTCCTTGTTGTCGATTCGGCCGGAAAATGTCCGCGCGACGGTTTTGGTGCTTCCCAATGCGGTGGTGAGAAAGTCCGTCAGGCCCCCCGGGAATTTCAGGACCTCTTCGGCCGGAATTTCCCATTCCGGTTTGAGCAGCGAAGCATCGCATTTCCAGCGCACTTCCACGCCGCGGAACAGATAGGCTTTGGAGCGAGCCATGCGATAGAGCAGGCGCGGCGAGAAATGAGTCGTCCCAAAGATCTTCGCATCCGGCTTGAAACTGACGATGGTGCCGCGGCGGTTGTTGGCCGCGCCCAGCGACTCCAGTTTGCTGACGGCATGGCCGCGCTGGAAGCGCTGACGGTAAGCCTTGCGGTCGCGCGCGATCTCGACCTCCATCCACTCCGAAAGCGCGTTGACCACCGAAGCGCCGACGCCATGCAATCCGCCGGAGGTGTCGTAAACCTTGCCGCCGAATTTTCCACCGGCGTGCAACGTGGTCATGATCACTTCCAGCGCCGATTTGTTGGTGAATTTCGGATGCTTGTCGACCGGAATGCCGCGGCCATTGTCGTAGACCCTGAGAACATCGCCAGCTTGCAGTTCAACCTCGATGCGTGAGGCATGTCCCGCCACCGCTTCATCCATCGCATTGTCGAGGATTTCGGCCGCGAGATGGTGCAGTGCTCTTTCGTCGGTGCCGCCGATATACATGCCTGGGCGGCGGCGAACCGGCTCAAGACCTTCGAGGACTTCGATATCTTTTGCCGTATAGCTGCCATCAGGTTCTGGCTTTGCTGCCGGGCGCCTTTTGGCCGCTTCCGGCTGCTCAAAGAGATCGGGGGTTTTCGCGCTACGTTGTTTGCTGGCCATCGATGTGTCTTGCCTTTACCCACCGCATATCGGCTGGCGGTGCGGCAAATCAAGAAACGTTCGTGTTGTCATATCGTCCAAAAAAGAAGGGGCGCCAAACCGCGCCCCTTGCTCCGTAAGCCGAATCGGCCGGTTAGACGCTATAATACATCTTGAATTCCAGCGGATGCGGCGTGTGCTCGAAGGCATACACTTCCTGCATCTTCAGCTCGATATAGGAATCGATCATGTCGTCGGTGAACACGCCGCCCTTTTTGAGGAATGTGCGATCGGCTTCGAGATAGGACAACGCATCGCGCAGTGAACCGCAGACCTGCGGCACATCCTTCAGTTCTTCCGGCGGAAGCGCATAGAGGTCCTTGTCCATCGGTTCACCCGGATGGATCTTGTTCTCGATTCCGTCGAGGCCCGCCATCAACATGGCGGCATAGGCGAGATATGGATTTGCGCCCGGATCGGGGAAGCGGACCTCGACGCGCTTGCTCTTGGGTCCCTGACCGAACGGGATGCGGCATGATGCGGAGCGGTTGCGTGCCGAATAGGCCAGCAGCACCGGCGCTTCGAACCCCGGGATCAGCCGCTTGTAGGAATTGGTCAGCGGGTTGGTGAAAGCATTCAGCGCCTTGGCGTGCTTGATGATGCCGCCGATGTAATAGAGGCAGGTATTCGACAGGTCGGCATATCCCGAACCGGCGAACAGCGGCTTGCCTTCCTTCCAGATCGACTGGTGCACATGCATGCCCGAGCCGTTATCGCCATAGATCGGCTTCGGCATGAATGTCGCCGTCTTGCCGTATGACGCTGCCACCTGGTGAATGACGTATTTATAGATCTGCATGTTGTCGCCGCATTTCGTCAGCGTATTGAACTTGAAACCGAGTTCATGCTGCGACGGCGCAACTTCGTGGTGGTGCTTTTCGGGATGAATCCCCATGTCGCCCATGATGGCGAGCATTTCGGAACGGATGTCCTGGTATCCATCCACCGGCGGCACCGGGAAATAACCGCCCTTGACCGGCGGGCGATGGGCCGCATTGCCGTCTTCGTAATCGATGCCGCTGCTGTAGGGCCCTTCCTTCGATTCAATAAAGTAGAAGGCCTTGTTCATCGCGGTCTCGAAGCGGACCGAGTCGAAAATGAAGAACTCGGCTTCCGGGCCGAAAAAGGCGGTGTCGCCGATGCCGGTGGACTGCAGATATTTCTCGGCAGCCTTGGCAATCGAACGCGGGCAGCGCGAATAGGGCTGACCGGATAGCGGCTCGTGAATGTCACAGAAGATGGCGAGCGTGGTTTGCGCGAAGAACGGATCGATGACCGCACTGTCGGGATCAGGCATCAAAGTCATGTCCGACTCGTTGATCGCTTTCCATCCGGCAATCGATGAGCCGTCAAACATCAGGCCGTGCGTAAACGCATCTTCGTCGATCAGCGAAAGATCGAAAGTCACGTGCTGCCACTTGCCGCGCGGGTCTGTGAATCGCAGATCGACGAATTTTACTTCCTTGTCCTTGATCAGTTTGAGGACGGATTTTGCATCAGCCATAATGGTTTCCTCTGGTCGTGCGTTAATGGAATGAGTTGCGTCTAGATGGCGTCGGCGCCTTTTTCGCCGGTGCGGATACGAACCGCTTCCTGGATGTCGAGAACAAAAATTTTGCCGTCCCCAATGCGACCGGTGCGTGCGGCCTTCATGATCGCCTCCACCGCAGGTTCGACCTGCTCGGGCATCAGCACGATCTCGATTTTGACCTTGGGCAGGAAATCGACGACATATTCCGCGCCCCGGTAAAGCTCTGTATGGCCCTTCTGCCGTCCAAAACCCTTTGCTTCAGTGACAGTTATGCCCTGAACTCCGATCTCATGCAGCGCCTCCTTAACCTCGTCAAGTTTGAAGGGCTTGATGATGGCTTCAATTTTCTTCATTCCCGGCTGTCCTCGATTGCCCCGAAGTTCCGTCTCGCTGGCAATCGCGTAGCAGGCGCCGTGCCAATGCCGCAATCGGCCACAGAAGGATTATTTGCTGAATTTTAGCGCGATTGGCGAGCGATAATGATGCGTGCTGCACATTCTAGCGGCAAATTGCCCAAACTATGAGCAGTGATTGTTCAATTGCCGGCAGGTTTGAGGTTTGCCAATTTGGCCAGACGATCAGCGAGTGAGTGATGCGGCAACTGCGATTCAATCCGGTTTTCAGCGGCCTCGGCACGACGATTTTCACCATCATGTCGGCGCTGGCGGTTGAACATAAAGCGATCAATCTCGGTCAGGGATTTCCCGATGAAGACGGCCCGGAGGGCATCCGCGAAGCTGCCGCCGCAGCATTGCGCGATGGTCCCAATCAATATCCGCCGATGCAGGGCGTGCTGGAGCTTCGCCGCGCGATTGCCGAACATAGCCGCCACTTTTACGGACTGGACTTCGACCCGGTGACACAAGTTGTCGTGACCTCCGGCGCGACCGAAGCGCTCGGCGACTGCATCATGGGTCTGGTCGCGCCGGGCGACGAGGCCGTTGTGATCGAGCCCTGTTACGATTCCTATCGCCCGATGCTCGAGGCCATGGGTGCGAAGATTCGCACCATACGTCTCGCGCCACCGGATTTCCGTTTGACCGAAGCTGCACTGGCGGCGGCATTTTCGCCCAACACCAAGGTCATCCTTGTCAATTCGCCGCTCAATCCGATCGGCCGCGTTCTCGATCGCAGCGAACTCGAGTTGCTGGCGAGCTTCCTGATCCGGTTCGACGCCTATGCGATTTGCGATGAGGTCTATGAGCATCTGGTGTTTGATGGCCGCCAACATGTTCCCCTCATCAGCCTACCCAGGATGCGCGAGCGCTGCGTGCGCGTGGGCTCGGCCGGCAAGATGTTTTCCCTGACCGGCTGGAAGATCGGCTGGGTCTGCGGACCGCGTGCCTTGATCGAAGTCGTTACCAAAGCACATCAGTTCAACACATTTACCACGTCACCGGCCCTGCAACTGGGTGTCGCTGAGGGCCTGCGTCATCACATGGACTTCGCGCTCGACAATACGCGTGTGCTGCAGGGCAAACGCGATCAGATCGCGCAGGCGCTGGGAACGGCGGGTTTTGAGGTTCTGAAAAGCGAAGGCACCTATTTCATCACCGCTTCGACCCGCAAAATTGCCAATCAGCCCGATACCGAATTTTGCAAGCACATGACGCGCGAAGCTCGTGTCGCGGCCATTCCGCTGTCGGTGTTTTACAGTGAGGGCCCGCCTTCCGATCTGGTGCGCTTTGCGTTCTGCAAGACGCCTTCGGTGATCGATGAGGCTGGCCAGCGTCTGGCGCGCCAGTTTGCCGGCCACGTCAGGTGAGTGCGGAAATCCTCTCGGTTGCGCAATCGGGAGAGGCCGATCGTCTCGCCGAAGCTGCCGGAGTGAAGTCGATCGAGCTGATGGAGAACGCCGGGCGTGCGGTCGCCGATGCGGTGTGTGCTTTCACGCCTGCTGCTCGCGTGGTCGTGCTGTGCGGGCCAGGTAACAACGGCGGCGATGGGTTTTGCGCGGCCCGCCATTTGAAGCAGCGCGATTACCCCGTGGAAGTGCGGACGATCTCGGATCCCTCCAGTCTCAAGGGCGACGCAGCGGAAATGGCGCACAGATGGGGCGGGCCTGCGTCGGCTGCCTCTGTGGATGAATTTCAGGACTGCACAGTGATTGTCGATGCGCTGTTTGGCGCCGGTCTTTCACGTCCGCTATCCGGCCTCGCCGCAGATATTGTTCGCGCCGCGAATGCCAGCGGACAACCAGTCATCGCGGTCGATGTACCCAGCGGCCTGCATGGCGATCTCGGGCGGCCAATCGATGGCCGCGATGGGCTTTGCGTTCGGGCGGCAAGGACAGTGACATTCTTCCGCCCCAAGCCGGTGCATTTCCTGATGCCCGGCCGGATGTTCTGCGGACCCGTGACAGTTGCGGACATCGGTATTCCCGGGCAGGTATTGACCACCATCCGGCCCACTCTGTTCGCCAATACACCCGCGCTGTGGCGCGAGAGGTATGCCAAGCCCCGTGCCGATGGGCACAAATACACGCGTGGCCATGCAGTGATTGTCAGCGGGCCGATGCACGCGACAGGGGCCGCGCGTCTGGCCGCCCGGGGAGCACTGCGCGCAGGTGCCGGCCTCGTCAGCGTCGCAAGCCCGCCCGACGCGGTCGGCATCAACGCTGCGCATCTGACGGCGATCATGGTCAAACCATTTGACGGTCCGAAAGGCCTCACGGCGCTACTGTCGGATCACCGGCTGAACGCGGTGGTGATCGGCCCCGGCTCGGGTGTGGGGGCAAAGACCCAGGATCTCGTCGCAGCCGTATTGGCCAGCGGCGCTGCGGCGGTGCTGGACGCCGACGCACTGACTTCATTTTCCGAAGACCCGGGTCTCCTGTTCCGCCAACTGCACGGAAAATGCGTGCTGACGCCGCACGAAGGGGAATTTGAACGGATTTTCCCCGGCAGGCTCGGTACTGCCCCAACAAGATTGGATGCGGCGCGCGAAGCCGCAAAGAAAGCCGGATGCGTGGTGCTGCTCAAAGGGGCCGACACGGTGATTGCGGCGCCCTCCGGCGAGGCGGCGATCAACAGCAATGCGCCGCCGTGGCTCGCCACAGCGGGCGCGGGCGATGTTTTGTCCGGGCTCATAGCCGGCGTGTTGGCCCAGGGAATGAACGCTTTTGATGGCGCCTGTGCCGCCGCCTGGCTTCACGGTGAGGCGGCAATGAAGTTTGGCCCCGGGCTGATCGCCGAGGACATCCCTGAAATGATTCCCGCAGTTTACCGGGAGCTATTTTAGCTCGACGAGGGCAATTTTGTTTTCGCCCGATTCGGCGAGCACGAGTTTTCCGTCACGGGTCGGCATCATGTTGCGAACCACGCCGCCGCCCGACGGGATTTTCCACGTCTGGAACTTCTCCGACTTAGGATCAAAGCGCACCAGCGTGTTGGGACTGACGCCCGATTCGCTGTACCAAATCACGTCGTTTAGCGCGGCGATGCCGTAAGGCTCCGCATCAGCGCCGGCCGGTGATTTCCATTCTCGCGCCTTGCCGGTCCTGGGATCATAGCTTCCGAGATACCCGCGCCCATAATCGCCGTACCAGAGAACGTCATCGCTGGTGATGGCGATGCGGCGAGGCTGGGCGTTGCGGTTCGGAAGCACATATTCGGTGATTTTCAGCGTCTGCGGATCGATGCTCGCGAGTTTGTTCGAGCCGAATTCCGCGAAAAACGGCACACCCTTCGAGCTGATCACCATTCCATAAGGCAGCGCGCCCTGGGTTGGGACGGGCACGGTTTTGACCTCACCGGTCGCCGGGTCAAGCCGGCCGATCAGGTTTCCTCCCTGGACGGTGAACCACAGGATGCCCCGCTGGTCGAACATTGGCGTATGCGGATCGCGTCCGCCCGGCACCTTATATTCGGTGACCTGTCCGGTACCGGGATCAAGCTTCCCGATATAGCCGCGGAAATTCGCGGTGAACCAGATGTTCCCGCTGCGGTCGCCGACGAGGCCGTGAGGTCCGGACGAGGGGGTCTTCAGCGGATATTCGCGGAACTGGCCGGTTGCCGGATCGAGTCGCCCGAGCAGATTGCCGAACTGGCCGCTATACCAGAGCGATCCGTCCGCCGCGGCATAGGGGTCGTGCGGAAAAGCCCGGCTCGGCAGCGGCCATTCCTTGAAATTCGCCTGCACGGCGCCGGTTAAGATTGACGAGGCGGGTCGCGCTCTCGGCGGGAAATTCGAGGCGAGATACTGCGTGAGCGTAGATACCTGATTTGCCGGTACCTGGGCACCTTTGGTGACCATTTCGCCCACGATTCGGGTCCACTCGTCGGGGGTGTGGCCGGCACTGGTGACGATGTTCAGTTGGTGACAGGCGGAGCAGGCGGATTGCACAATGTCCTTTGCCGCTCCGTTGGGCAGCGTGGTTTGGGCCGTGGCCGCCGTAACGAGAACGGTGGTGGAGGCGAGAGCGATGAGGGCGGGCCCAATTCGCATGGCGAAGCTCCGGCAGTTGCGCTGGTTCACCAAAGGCTAGCGCAAGCGGGAAAGCCGCTCAACACCGCTGGATGTTTGCGGAAGCGCTGTGATATAGGACCGCGGCCTTCTGCGCCTGCTCATTTCTGTAGCGTGAGGGAAGCGGGCGTGGTGGAACTGGCAGACACGCGAGATTTAGGTTCTCGTGACGAAAGTCGTGGGGGTTCAAGTCCCTCCGCCCGCACCACGGCGCCCCTCAAGGTGGCCCAAGTCGAGGAAGTGAAATGCAGGTCAATGAAACTGTTTCCGAGCCGCTGCACCGGGAATTTGCCGTGGTCGTCGGTGCCGCCGATCTGGAAAAAAGGCTCACCGGCAAGATCACGGAAATTCAGCCGAAGGTGCATCTGAAGGGATTCCGGCCGGGCAAGGCCCCGGTCTCCTTCCTGAAGAAGACCTATGGCAAGTCGCTGATGGGCGACATCGTCAACGAGACGATCAACGAGACCAGTGAACAGCTTCTGAAGGAGAAGGAGATCCGTCCGGCGACTGCGCCGCGGGTCGATTTCGTCAATTCGCTCGACAGCGTGATCGACGGCAAGGCCGATCTGTCATTCACGATGAAGATCGATCTGATGCCCGAATTCAGTGTCGCCACATTGAGCGAATTGAAAGCCCAGCGTCTCGTCTCCGATGTTCCTGACAGCGCGGTGGAAACCGGCCTGAAACGGATCGCCGAATCGCAACAGACTTATACGCCGAAGCCGGAGGGCGAAGCCGCCCAGTCCGGCGATGCGATCACCATTGATTTCACTGGCTCCATCGGGGGCGAGCCGTTTGAAGGCGGAAAGGCCGACAATTTCGACCTGACGCTGGGCAGCAACGCTTTCATTCCGGGCTTCGAAGATCAGCTGATCGGAGTGAAGGCCGGTGAACAGAAGACCATCACGGTCAAATTCCCGGACAACTACGGGAGCGAAAAGCTGGCCGGCAAAGAGGCCCAGTTCGACGTCACCGTAAAAGCCGTCAAGGCCCCCAATGAAGTGCCGATTGACGATGAACTGGCGAAGAAAATCGGCCTGGAATCGCTGGATCAGTTGAAGGAGCGCATTCGCGACCAGTTAAAAGGCGATTACGCCCGCGCGAGCCGCATCCACTTAAAGCGCCGCATTCTCGACTCACTGGATGCGGCGCATGATTTCCCCTTGCCGGGAGGCATGGTGGATGCAGAGTTCGACATGATCTGGCGACAGGTTGAAGCCGAACTGAAGCGCGAAGGCGCAACGCCTGAAGACGAGGGCAAGACGGAGGACGAGCTGAAAGCCGAATATCGCGGCATCGCCGAACGGCGGGTCAAACTCGGGCTGATCCTGGCGAAAGTCGGCGAGCAGAATGCGATTGCGATCAGCCAGGACGAGGTCAACCGGGCATTGGCCGCGCGCGCGCGCCAGTTCCCCGGTCAGGAACAGCAGGTCATCGATTTTTACGTCAAGAATCCCCAGGCGATGGCGGAACTGCGGGTGCCGCTGTTTGAAGACAAGGTGATCGATTTCCTCGGCGAGTTGATCCAGGTGGAAGACAAGACGGTCGATCCCGAGATCCTGTATCTCGATCCGGACGAGGCCGAAGAAAAACTGAATGCCGGAAAAAGCGGAACAGAATCGGGCTCAACGAATACAGAACCGGCGGCAGGGTGAAATTCGCCTACCGCGTTACTACATGTATCTGCCCAGGCTGAGGACCCCATCTACCGATGACCGATAATTTTGACGTGCGCATGAACATGCTCGTGCCCATGGTGGTGGAACAGACTGCGCGCGGCGAACGGGCCTATGACATCTATTCGCGGCTGCTGAAGGAACGCATCGTGTTCGTGACCGGACCGATCGAGGATACGGTCGCCAGTCTGATCACGGCTCAGCTGCTGTTCCTGGAGGCGGAGAACCCGAAAAAAGAAATCGCGATGTACATCAATTCGCCGGGTGGATTGGTGACGTCCGGGTTGGCGATCTATGACACGATGCAATATATCCGCCCGTCGATTCAGACGCTCTGCGTCGGTCAGGCGGCCTCGGCGGCGTCTTTGTTGCTGTGTGCCGGCGCCAAGGGCCAGCGGTATAGCCTGCCAAATTCACGGATTCTGGTGCATCAGCCCTCGGCATCCTACCGGGGCCAGGCAACCGACATCGCCCGTCACGCCCAGGAAATCGTTAAGCTCAAGCGCCGGCTTAACGAAATTTATGCCAAACATACCGGGCAAACCGTGGAAGCCGTTGAAAAAGCGCTCGACCGGGATACCTACTTGACAGCCGATGAGGCCCGGGGCTTCGGCCTGATCGATGAGGTTTATTCCCGCAGGCCGGCGATTGACGGGGAAAAGCGTTAACAGCAGGCACGGGAACTTTGGGCGGCAAAAGCCCTTATTTTTCCAAAGGCTGATGCAGCGGCTTGATCCTGATCGTTGTATCATGGTCGAATATCGATTCGGGATTTCCGCGGCCACGGTTCCGCCTGGGGCGGCGGGGGTCGCGCACGGGAAGAAGGAGTACGAATGAGCAAGTCGGGTGGATCGGAGTCCAAGAACACCCTCTATTGTTCCTTCTGCGGAAAGAGCCAGCACGAGGTCCGTAAGCTCATTGCGGGCCCGACGGTGTTTATCTGTGACGAGTGCGTCGAACTCTGCATGGAAATCATCCGGGAGGAGAACAAAACCTCCCTGATGAAGTCGCGGGAGGGTGTGCCCTCTCCGGCTGAAATATTCAAAGTGCTCGACGATTACGTCGTCGGCCAGAGCCATGCCAAGAAGGTGCTCGCGGTCGCCGTCCACAATCACTACAAGCGGATCAATCACGCCGGCAAATCCGGCGAAGTGGAATTGGCGAAGTCCAATATTCTATTGATCGGTCCGACCGGTTGCGGCAAGACGCTGTTGGCCCAGACGTTGGCGCGCATCCTGGATGTGCCGTTCACGATGGCCGACGCCACGACACTGACCGAAGCCGGTTATGTCGGCGAGGATGTCGAAAACATCATCCTGAAGCTGCTGCAGAACGCCGATTACAATGTCGAGCGGGCCCAGCGCGGCATCGTTTATATCGACGAAGTCGACAAGATCAGCCGCAAGTCGGACAATCCGTCCATCACCCGCGATGTCTCGGGCGAGGGCGTGCAGCAGGCGCTGCTGAAGATCATGGAAGGCACGGTGGCGAGCGTGCCACCGCAGGGCGGCCGCAAGCATCCGCAGCAGGAATTCCTGCAGGTCGACACCACGAATATCCTGTTCATCTGTGGTGGCGCTTTCGCCGGACTGGACAAGATCATTTCGTCGCGGACCCAGGGCAGTTCGATGGGCTTCGGCGCCAATGTGCGGTCGGCGGATGAACGCAGCACCGGCCAGATCCTCCGCGATGTCGAGCCCGAAGACCTGCTGAAATTCGGTCTGATTCCGGAATTCATCGGGCGTCTGCCGATCCTCGCGACGCTTGAGGATCTCGACGAAAAGGCGTTGATCGAAATCCTGACGCGGCCGAAGAACGCGCTGGCCAAACAGTATCAGCGCATGTTCGAGATGGAAGGCGTCAAGCTGCGCTTCCATGAAGAAGCGCTCAACGCGATTTCGCGCAGGGCCATCCAGCGCAAAACCGGCGCGCGTGGACTACGTTCGATCCTGGAAGGCATCTTGCTGGAAACCATGTTCGAGCTGCCAAGCCTGAATGCGGTCCAGGAAGTGGTGATCACGCCGGACGTCGTCGAAGGCCGGGCGCGGCCGCTGTACACCTACAGCGACAAGGCCCCGATGCGCGAGCAAAGCGCGTCTTAAGCTTAAACGTCCCCCGCTAAAACAAATCATCGCACGCGGAGCCGCGGAGGACGCAGAGGCATCAGCGTTTCCGTAGACCGTTCCTCCGCGATCTCTGGCTGACCTTTTGCGCGCAAAGCGCGCCAAAAAGGAATGAGCACGCGGAGGAAATATCCAATTTCGTCGTTGCTGCGAAATCTCTGCGATCTCCGCGCCCCGACCAGTGCGGCGCAGCCGCACTGGCGGAATCCAAAAGTCTCGCGCGCGAAGCGCGCGGGGGCGTGAGATTTTGTTCAGGCCAGGGGGACGACGCCGCTCCAGAATTGCGTGCCCTGTGTGGTGTCGACGTCGTATTTGCGGGCGAATGTCAGTTTGCCATCGGCGCCGATGCGGAACACCGACAAGTCCGCGGGTTCAGTCGTGACTGCGTCGCCATTTCGTCTCGCGATGGGCTGAATATTCGCGACGACGAGCAGCCGGCCGGACGGATCGATACCGAAGGTGCGGGGCTGGTTTCCACGCACATCGATATTCTGGCTCAGATTCGGTTCGCCGGTCTGTTGGTTGATCGCCCAGACGGCAATGCTGTTTTCGCCGCCGCCAAATACCTTCTGGCCACGAAAGTCGACCACACCGGAATTGCGGTTTGCCTGGTACACGAAACGGCCATTGGGATGCACGTGCACGGTGCCTGCAGCCTGGCCGGGACGAATATTGGCTGGGTCTGGGAGCGAGCTTTTCATGAACAGCGGATCGGACGAAAGCGTGCCATCGCCGTTCAAGCGATATGTGTAAAGACGGCTTTGCCGCTCGAGCGACACGTAAACGAAAGGCAACGTGGCGTGGAAATCGAGATGACGCGGTCCGAAGCCGTAGCCATTGTTCGGCGCAAGCGACTGCAATTTGGTGAATTGGCCGTCTGCGAATGCAAAGACTTTCAGGGCGCCCGGATCTTCGCCATGCGTCGGCGTCGCATTGTTGCCGCGCGTCACGAGGACCGCTGTTCGATTGCCCGGAGTGGTGCGGATCTGGTGGGCGAAAATTCCGGTATCGGGCGGTACGCGCTGGGCCACGAATTCGCCAATCGTGCCGTCGGCATTCAGCCGGCTGACCGTCAAATTGCTCGGGTCGTTGTAGGCGATCATCAGATAATTGCCGGTAGCGTCCACGCTGGTGTGGATTGGCCGTTGCGACAGCCGCGCCGGTGTCCCGTGTGGCGTGAGCGTTCCATCCGCGGCAATCATCAGCGCCGTCGCAAAATGGGCATCGCCTTTGGCCGCGTCGCCCCCGCCCGGCTCGCCATTGCTGGATACGACATAGAGAAACCGCCGCGACGGATGCGGCCAGGCATATTGCACATTGGCAGGCAGCCGAATGCTCACGCGCCGCTGCAATGTCGCGGCTTCAACGTCAGCATCGTAATGCGTGAACTGCGGACCGACGCTGGCGTAAAAGGCAAAACGCGGCGCTTTGGGTTGCGCCCACGCACTCCGCGATACTGCAAAGCTGCTCGCCAGCAGAGCATTGAAATTTCGTCTGTTCACGGCAGGGTCCTTAACTTCCGGTGAATGAAAATGGCGCAGGTTCCCTCTGCGGCGTAAAGGGTTCCCATGAAAGTCATGCCAAAGCCATGATTCGCTAACAGGATTAGTGTGCTCCAGGGCCGCAGGTACAGAATGAGGCTTGAAACTCGAGGATTCGGGGGCCACCTTTAGGCGCGGGCGGTGGCCCGCGTCGGCGCCGCTCAAACGCCGTGTGCCTTGCCGGGGCACGGGAATTCAGCCCGATCCCATCCGAGCATGTTAAAGGGGGCCGGGCAAGGAGTATGACATGTCAGAATCCAGTTCCTCGCCTGAAAATACCGAACCTGCTGCGCCCGCGCCCGAAGGCCAATTGGCCGCGGTGCTGCCGCTGAGGGATATCGTCGTCTTTCCGCACATGATCGTGCCGTTATTCGTCGGCCGCGAGAAATCGGTACGCGCGCTCGAAGAAGTCATGTCCGAAGAAAAGCAGATTGTGCTCCTGACCCAGAAGAATGCCGGCGAAGATGATCCCTCGCCGGACGGTCTGTACCGCGTGGGCACGCTCGCCACCGTTCTGCAGCTGTTGAAATTGCCCGACCAGACCGTGCGGGTTCTGGTCGAAGGAAAATCGCGCGCGGGGGTCAAGGGCTTTTCTCCGCGTACCGATTTCTTCCAGGCGATGATTGAACCGATTGCCGAACAACCCGGCAATCCGCAGGAGATCGAAGCGCTTGTCCGCTCGGTCAAGACGAATTTCGAAAGCTATATCAAGCTGAACAAGAAGGTGCCGGCGGAGACGCTGGCATCGGTTTCCCAGATCGAAGACCCCGCCAAACTGGCGGACACGGTCGCCTCGCATCTGACGGTCAAGATTCCCGATCGCCAGCAATTGCTCGAAACGCTGAATACGGTCGAGCGTCTGGAACGGGTGCTGGCTCTGATCGAAGGCGAAATCGGCGTGCTGCAGGTCGAGCGCAAGATCCGCTCGCGCGTGAAGCGCCAGATGGAGAAGACCCAGCGCGAGTATTATTTGAACGAGCAGCTGAAGGCGATCCAGAAGGAGCTTGGCGAAGGCGAAGAGGGGCGCGACGAGCTTGCGGAGCTCGAAGAACGGATCAAGAAAACCAAGCTATCGAAGGAGGCGCGCGAAAAGGCGCAGGCCGAAGTCAAGAAGCTGCGGTCCATGAGTCCGATGTCGGCGGAAGCCACGGTCGTGCGCAACTATCTCGACTGGATGCTGTCGCTGCCCTGGGGCAAGAAGTCCAAAATCAAAAAGGACATCGGCCTCGCCGAAACGGTGCTCAACGAGGACCATTACGGCCTCGACAAGGTGAAGGAGCGCATCCTCGAATACCTGGCGGTTCAGTCGCGTGCTGGAAAGATGCGGGGGCCAATCCTGTGCCTCGTCGGACCTCCCGGTGTCGGCAAGACCTCGCTTGGCAAATCGATTGCACGGGCGACCGGCCGCGAATTCGTCCGCATGTCGCTCGGCGGGGTGCGCGATGAGGCGGAAATCCGCGGCCACCGGCGGACCTACATCGGTTCAATGCCGGGCAAGATCATTCAGTCGATGAAGAAGGCCAAATCGGCAAACCCGCTGTTCCTGCTCGACGAGATCGACAAACTCGGCGCCGACTGGCGGGGCGATCCGTCGTCCGCGCTGCTCGAGGTGCTCGATCCGGAACAGAACCACTCCTTCAACGACCACTATCTGGAAGTGGATTTCGATCTGTCGGACGTGATGTTCATCACCACGGCCAACACACTGCGCATGCCGCAGCCGCTGATGGACCGTATGGAGATCATCCGCATCCCGGGTTACACCGAGGATGAGAAGGTGGAAATCGCCAAACGGCATCTGTTGCCGAAGCAGCTCGAGTCGCATGGCCTCAAGGAGAGCGAGTGGTCGATCTCGGAAGACGCGCTGCGCGACCTGATCCGCTACCACACGCGCGAAGCCGGCGTTCGCAATCTTGAACGCGAACTGGCCAATCTCTCCCGTAAGGCGGTGAAGGAAATCGTCTCCAAAAAGGCCGAGCACATCGATGTCACACCGGAGAATCTCGGCACCTATGCCGGCGTGCGGAAATTCCGCTACGGCGAGATCGAAGGGACCGATCAGGTCGGCGTCGTCACCGGGCTTGCCTGGACCGAAGTCGGCGGCGAGACGCTGACCATCGAAGCCGTCACCGTGCCGGGCAAAGGCCGCTTCCAGGCGACCGGAAAGCTCGGTGAGGTGATGAAGGAATCGATCGATGCTGCGCGCTCCTATGCGCGGTCACGTGCGATCACCTTCGGCATCAAGCCGCCGCTGTTCGATCGCAAGGACATCCATGTCCACGTGCCGGAAGGTGCCACGCCGAAAGATGGTCCTTCGGCAGGTGTCGCCATGGCGACCTCGATCATTTCGGTGTTGACCGGAATTCCCGTCAGACGGGATGTCGCCATGACCGGTGAGATCACCTTGCGGGGCCGGGTGCTGCCGATTGGCGGGTTAAAGGAAAAGCTGCTGGCCGCGCTCAGGACTGGTTTGAAGACGGTCATCATTCCGGCGGAAAACGAGAAAGACCTCGCGGACATTCCGGACAACGTCAAAAGCGGGCTGGAAGTCGTGCCGGTCGCCACCATGGAGGAGGTGCTGAAAATCGCCCTTGTCCGGCAGCCAATCCCGGTGGTCTGGGAAGAGCCGGACGACACCCCGGCGCCGCCGCTGACCGAAGATGGCGCCGACGCCGTGGTCACTCACTGAAACTAAAGGATTTTCTGGTTCCATACCCCCGCTTCGGCGGGGGTATTTTTTGGGGCTGACTTTGACGGGGCCGGAAATCACCTTAATCTTTGCGCGCTCGCAGGCGAGTCGCACACGCCGAGAAGGAGAATGCCGTGAACAAAAACGACCTTGTTCAGAAATTGTCCGACCAATCCGGTCTGTCCAAACAGGACGCTCAAAAGGCCGTTGATGGTGTGTTCGATCTCATCACCGAATCCCTGAAGGCCG
Organism: Micropepsaceae bacterium; assembly: GCA_036273455.1. Classification (GTDB taxonomy): domain Bacteria; phylum Pseudomonadota; class Alphaproteobacteria; order Micropepsales; family Micropepsaceae; genus CAIYRG01. The sequence continues at coordinate 38,970 of DASUHP010000155.1, forward strand.
GCGACGAGGTCCGGGTGACCGGCTTTGGTGTGTTTACAGTGTCCACGCGTGCGGGTGGCACTGGCCGCAATCCCCAGACTGGAGAAGCCATCACCATCAAGGCGTCCAAAGCGGCGCGGTTTCGGGCCGGCAAGCCGCTGAAGGATGCGCTCAATGTCGGGGCCCCTTCGACCTGAAGCGACGCGCGCGGAGCGTGCTCGGTCAAGTGATCATCCGGACTAGAAGTCGGGCCCCTCTGCCGTCGGCATTTTCGGTTGCGCGTAATTGAAGAAGTTCTCGTTGTTTTCGGCGCAGGGACTTTCCTCGAGCGGCCGCTTGCGAAGATCGAAGCGCTGGATTGCCGACCATTGCCGGGTGAAAGTGCCGGGATCGTCAACCGTAATCAGAACTTCCAGATTCTTGTGGTCGGGGGTGACCTTGAAGCGCTCCACCACGTGCAATTTGTCGGTATGCGGCGTGCGGAAATCATCCACGTAAGCCTTCGGCGAAAGACCGACGGTGTCGACGACGAGGGTGTCGCCGCCTTCGTAATGACCGACAGACTCTCCGTACCAGGAGATCTTCGGATTCGCCGAGTGGGGGACGTTGAGGAAGATGTGGCGAATCTCGGGCCCGCCTGAATTGAGGAGGGTGACTTCCGTCGGGCCCTGCAGGAAATAATATTCCTCGACCCGGGCGTAGACATCGAATCCCGGAACCCCGCCGGGCAGGCAGCGCTCACGCGGACGAAAGCCGATCTGTCCGGCGAGCACGGCGGCATTGGCCTTTTCCATCTGCTCTGCCGCCCAGGGTTGCAGGATGGGGTTACTGGTATCGGCGATCGCGTAGGTACGTCCAAACCTGTACGGATAGCGCCGATCGTTTGTGACCGGCCCCGGGCCACTCGGCGGTGGTAGCAACAGGCCCCCGGCCTCATGCCAGCCCATATCGCCGGCGACTTCCAAATCGGGAATGCCTGGACCGGCGTTTGCCGCTGCAGCCAATGTCACACTGCCGGCACTTGCGGCAAGCAGCATGCCGGTGGCGAACACAGCGCAAATAGCGAGATGGCCACCCGCCTGGTTTTGTGAAGCAAACATCCCAAACCTCCCCGAATGGCGCGAATCTATCAGAGACTCTTTTGGCCCGACAGCTTTGCCCGGAAATGGTTTGATTGTTGCTGCCCCTTTTTTGATTCAGGGACTGACAGTGGTAATAATCGCGGGTTTCCGGGAGATGCTGGATGTTCGCGCCACTATGGCCAACCGGCGGCGGCGGCGCTCTTGGCCGTGCGTTCCTCGCTGGTCTGCTGATCGCCGGAAGCGCCGGGAGTTTGACATTGGCCGCGGCGGAAGACGCAGCGCCGAAAATCCCGGATTTTCAAATCGGACCCGATATGGCGTGGCGCGAGATCGGCGACGAATTTTTACCGCCGCCGAGTGGGCCAGGGCCGGTCACCGAGGATCCAGAGCATCCATTTCGGAGCAATGGCGCAGTGCGGCTGGGCCAAATGCCGACCTATCATATCGGCGACGTCAGCAATCCCATTCTGCAGCCCTGGGCGGCGGAGCAGATGCGCAAAGACAATGAGGCGGTGCTGGCGGGAGCCGTGGCCTTTCGCCCGAATGAGCGCTGCATGCCCGGCGGCGTTCCGGAATTTGTCCTTATCGCGCGGATCTCACCGTTCTTTTTCCTTCAGACTCCGGCAGAAGTCACGATTTTCAATCAGAACGGGCCGGAAATCCGCCGCATCTTCATGGATGTTCCCCATTCGGCGGATGTGAAGCCATCGTGGTACGGAGAATCGGTCGGCCATTACGAAGGCGGCGACACCCTGGTGGTCGACACGGTAGGTCTTTCGGCAAAGAGCTATGTCGACAATTTCCGCACGCCGCACACCGAGAAACTGCACGTCATCGAGCGGTTCAGGATCAGCCCCGATCGCAAGGCGATGGAAGACATCGTCACCGTTGACGATCCGGGAGCCTTTACGACGCCGTGGTCGGGGATTCAGCGGTTCAGGCTGGAAAAGCGCGAGATGCGGGAAACCGTGTGCGCTGAAAACAATGTGAATTTCTTCGGGAAGGGCGCGCTGCCAATGCCGGTGGCCGGCAAGCCCGACTTCTGACCGGAATTGGAGTCCGCGGGTATGAGAAGAATGGATTGGACCGTCGCCTTGACTCTCATGGCCACAGTCGCCGGCTTCCAAACTGCGTCGGGACAACAGTCTCCACAAGACACGATCCCACAACTTGCAGGCCCGGATTTCGGCTGGTCATCGATCGGGACCGATTTCAATGCAGTACCAGGAGGGCCGCAGCCGGTGGGGGATGATCCAGCCCATCCCCGCGTCGGGAATTTCGAAAGGGGCCCGGGACGGCAACCGACATTTCGCATGGCCAATCTCGACAATCCGAACCTGACGGATTTCGCGAAAGAGAGTTTGAAGAAGACCAATGATGAAGTATTGCGCGGCAAGGCCGTGTACCTGCGCGAAGCCCGCTGCTGGGCAACCGGGGTTCCCACTTACGACATCAGTCAGGGATATTACTACTTCATCCAGACGCCAAAAGAAGTGCTGATCGTCTGGCATGGGGATCACGCGGTCCGCCATATTTATATGGATGTGCCGCATTCGCAGAACCCAAAACCATCCTGGTACGGAGAGTCAGTCGGACACTACGAAGGGGACACGCTGGTCGTCGATACGATCGGGCAGAACACGCAGACCTTCGTCGACAATTACCGGACGCCGCACAGCGAAAAACTGCATGTCGTAGAGCGCTTCCGCGTGATCAACGGCGGCAAGAACCTGAAGGCCGACATCTTCATGGACGATCCGGCCACCTTCAAGCAGCCGCTGCACGTGACGCATACCTGGCGCCGCACGGCAAACGATGAGCACGGTGATCGCGGTCAGAGTCCGCTCGACGAACAGTCCTGCGCCGAAGCCGGTCCGGGGAATTTCGAATTCTCCACCGATCCCAACCGCGTCGAACCAATCCCCAGTGCGGCGAAAGCCGATTTCTGACGGCATGCGGAACAGGAGTCTCGAGTATGACACGAATGAATTTGACCGTCGTTGTGGCGCTAATGGCGAGCGTGGCGATTTTAGAACCTGCATCGGCACAACGGTCACCGGAAATCCCGAAACTTGGCGGCGCGGATTTCGGCTGGAGAGGGGCCACTGCTTTCGACCTTGTCCCGGGCGGACCGCAGGCCGTGAGCGACGATCCGGCCCATCCCCATATCGGCAATCGCGACCGCAAGCCGGGACAGGAATCGAGCTTCTGGTGGGGAAACCTCGACAATCCCAATCTGACCGATTTTGCGAAAGCGGGACTGAAGAAGACCATCGACGAAATCAGGAGCGGCAAGGCGGTGTACAATCGCGAAGCCCGCTGCTGGCCGACCGGGGTCCCGACTTTCGACGTCAATCAGGGCTTTTTGTATTTCGTCCAAACGCCAAAACTCGTTTTGATGGTGTGGGAGGGCGATCATGTGATCCGCCACATTTATATGGACGTGCCGCATTCACAGAACCCAAAACCGTCATGGTACGGAGAATCGGTGGGGCACTATGAAGGCGACACATTGGTCGTCGATACCATCGGACAGAACACCCAGACCTATGTCGACAATTACCGCACGCCGCACAGCGAGAAACTGCATGTCGTGGAGCGCTTCCATGTGATCAACGGCGGCAAGAATTTGATGGCGGACATCTTCGTCGACGATCCCGCCACCTTCAAACAGCCGGTGCACGAGACGCATACCTGGCGCCGCGCGGCGCAGGACGGCTTCAACGAACAGTCATGTGCCGAATCCGGGCCAGGGAATTTCGTCTTCTCCACCGATCCCAGCCGCGTCGAACCGATCCCAACCGCGACGAAGGCCGACTTCTGAGGTTCGTTATTCCGTGTGGATGAAACTGTCCGCGATCAGAAGTCGGGTTTGTCCGATGTCGGCATCGCCGGCTGCTTGTAATTGAAGAAATTCTCGTTGTTTTCGGCGCAGGGACTTTCCGTCAGGGGCCGCCGCTGAAGATTGAAGCGCTGCATCGCGGTCCATTGCGTGGTGAAAGCGCCGGGATCGTCGATCGTAATCAAGGTTTCGATATGCTTATGGTCCGGGCTCAATTTGAAGCGCTCGATGACATGCAACTTGTCGGTATGCGGAGTGCGGAAATCATCGACGTAGCTCTTCGGCGAAAGACCGATCGTATCGACGACCAGCGTATCGCCGCCTTCGTAATGGCCGACAGATTCTCCGTACCAGGAGATTTTCGGATTGGCCGAGTGCGGGACGTTCAGGAAGATATGCCGTATCTCGGGACCGCCTGAGTTGAGAAGGGTGACTTCCTTCGGGCCCTGCAGGAAGTAATATTCCTCGACGCGGGCGTAGAAGTCGAATTCCGGAACCCCACCGGGCAGGCAGCGCTCGCGCGGGCGAAAGCCGATCTCTCCCGCCAGCACGGACGCATTGGATTTTTCCATCTGCTCCCTCGCCCAGGGCTGCAGGATTGGGTTATTGGTGTCGGCAACCCGGTAGTTGCGTCCGAAACGATAAGGATAGCGCTGGTCCTGGGTGACCGGCAGCGGTCCATTCGGCGGCGGCAGAAGTGTGTCGCCAATCTCGCGCCAGCCTAGTCCTTCGCCGACTTCAAAATCGGGGATTCCGGAGGCTGCACTCGCCGCCGCCGTTGGTGTTACAGGATCGGCCACGACCCCCCTTGGATCTGATGGGGCGGCCGATGTCTCTTGATCCGAACTTGCGGCAAACAGCACGCCGGTGGCGAACGCGGCGCAGAGACTCGCGCGGCCACCGGTAGGCAAACTTAGAACGGACATGAAAACCTGCCTTACGTACTGATTGATTATTCTTACCATGTCTTCTCGATCGCTATGCTGATGAACCGTCCAACATAGGATTCGCGTGAGCTGTTGACGAAGGCCACAGCACTGTTGCCGTGGCTTCCGACATTGTATTCGAAGGAAGCATGCTTATCCAATAAGTCGTTGACGTTGAGCGTTATCCCGATGTTCTTCAGATACACGTTGGCGGGCCGGTCGCCGGTATTGTAGCCGAGCACGAGGTCGAAGCTGTCGAACGCCGGTGCCTTGTCCGTGTAATTCGGGAACGCGGCCAGGTACTGGGCCGGAGGCGCTGGATCCTCGTTCTGAAAATGACTGGTGTGATTCCAGAACAAGGTGAAGGAATAGGCGTCGCTCGCCCAGCCGAGACGCGAACGCATGGTCCAAACCGGAAGGGTCGTCCCGTTGTAGACACCGGCGAAGTTGATGGCATCCGTGATCGGACCACCGGGAAGGGTCTGGGTTTGGTTGGCGAGATAATAGGTTCCGGTGGTTCCGATGTTAAACGCGCCATAATCGCCGAGGTCGAAGTCGTAGGATGCCTGGTAATCGATGCCATTCAGTTTCAGCCAGCCGCTGTTGAGGAAGGCACCGTCGGCGATCCATGTGATGTTGCTCACCGCGCTCAGCGGCACGTTGCTGCCGACATTGTTGACCAGGAGCTGGACGTATTGCGCAAAATTCGGATTGGATTTTGTGATCACGGTGGACGCGTAAGCCGGATCGTTGAGCAGCGTGGCGGTCGAAGCGCCGAGGCCGGATGAAAGGTAGTTGGTAATATAGACGCGCCAATCGGTGACCTGGACATCAAGTCCCTTCAGGAAGGCGTAAGTCGGTGCAAACTCGAGACCGAAGCTCGTGTTTGTCGCCTTTTCAGGTTGAAGGTTTGTGGGCAACCCATCGGCGGGGCGGATTCCGGCGACAGGCGCGCCGGAAAAGTCGATCCCTCCCTGATACTGCAGGGCGGCCGAGCAGGTCGGGTTCAAAATCGCTGCCGCGCTTCCCGGAACCGGCGTTCCGCCAACCTGCGCACAGGCCGGCGTGTTATTCTTCGAGTCTCCGCCCAGGATATTCGTCGCATGGACTGTCGATGCCGTTGACAACAACTCCTGGACGAAGGGAGCACGGAAAGATTTTCCCCAGTC
>DASUHP010000156.1:0-25917 GCA_036273455.1 Micropepsaceae bacterium
TGTTGCTGACGCCGCCTTCGCGGCGCGACAGATTGACCAGCGAGGTCGGCCCTTTGGCCAGCGGCTCAAAACCCGGCAGGCCGGGGTGATCCCAAACGCCGTCGAAGACCGGAATGGACGGGGCTTGTTGGGGCAGGGCGGCCGTTACCGCAAGCGCCGCCAGAACAACTCCGCAAAGCAGATTCCGTGCCGCAGTCATGCTGTTGTCCTCCCCGCCGGTTTTCCCCTGGCCCGTCCCGTCACCAGGGCGGTGTATTGCGCCTGCATCGGCGGATCGAGGAATTCGATCATCAGGCTGTTCTCGACCCAGAATTCGACCACTTCGAAGCGGCCGCGGTTGCAATGGACCGTGCGCCATCCTTCGCGTTTGCCGATGGCGATGATCTTGTCCTTGGACAGCCTGGTTCCGATCGCGAGGTGGAAGCAGCCATATTTCGGCGGGTTGTCGAGGTGCGCCATCTCGACCATACCGGTCTCGCCTTCGCCCGGCACCATCACCTCATCGCGGGGATAGACTTCGATCCCGGTGCCCGGGCCGGTTTCAGTTCCGCCAAAGGCCATGAAGCTTTGCCGGCCGACATGGAAGGGATGATGGCCGCCGCACAGAACCTCGGCCAACACCCGCGCCACGCGCTCGGGGTCATCGGCGGGGATGGAAGCATGAAAGATCATGATCTGCTCCTGGTGGGCGATGGCGGGACAGGTGATGTTAGGAGCAAGCGCTGTCCTGTCAATTCACAGCCGACGAGAAGCGAGAAAAGAGGAGCGAGAAACGAGAAGTGACAGGCTCTCGCTGCCCGCTACTCGATCCTCGCTCCTATTACGGAAGCGGTGTAGCATCGGGTGGTGCGAAGCGGGGAAGGCAATGAAACAGAGTCTGTTACTTGCGGCGGCATTGATTGCAGTTGCGGCGCCGGCATCGGCGGCTGCGAGTGGGGCTCCCCACCCGGATTTCTCCGGCATTTGGTCGCATCCCTGGTTGCCGGGTTTCGAGGCGCTGCCATCGGGTCCGACTGCGATCATCAACCTTTCGCGCGATAAAAACGGCCGCAGCATCCAGGTCCAACTGGTCGGCGATTACCATAATCCGATCCTGAAACCCCAAGCCGCCGAACACCTGCGCGAGATGGGCGAGCAGTCGAAGTCGCATTTCGGCTTCCACAATCCGCGCAATCAGTGCTGGCCGAACGGCTTGCCTTTCGTGCTGTCGGCGAATGGCTTGCAGATCTTCGACCGCGGCGATCATCTGACCATGATCTACCGGGTGGACCACCAGGTGCGCCGGGTACGGATGAATGCGTCGCATCCGGCGAAAGTGACACCGAGTTATTACGGCGATTCCGTCGGCCATTATGACGGCGACACGCTGGTGATCGATACCGTCGGCATCAAGCCCGGGCCCTATGCAATGGTCGACTGGTTCGGCACGCCGCAAACCCCGGCGCTGCATGTCGTCGAACGCTATCGGCTGATCAGCGCCGACCAGGCGCAGGACGGTCTCAAGCGCGCGTTCAGGGACAATGTGTTTCCGGCGTTCAACAATCCGCCTGCGCTCAATCTCAGGGACCGCGGCCAGTGGCTGCAGCTGTTGTTCACGGTGGATGATCCGAATGTGTTCACCACTCCATGGTCGGCGACGGTGACGTTCGGCCGTGCGGTCCAGCCCGAGGTGAAAGGCGCGGCCGATTGGCCGGAAGATGTCTGCGCCGAGAACCCCAACAAATACGGCACCGAAGAAGACGTGCAACTGCCGACGGCCAAAACCGCGGATTTCTAAATTTGATTGTCATCCCCGGCCGAGCGCGTAGCGCGAGGGGAAGGGGACCCATCAGGCGCGCGTCTGCGCGCCAAAAGAATTTCTTCGCGCCGCCGGCGTGGCGCGGATGGTTTCCCTTCCCTCGCGTTGCTGCGCAACGCTCGCCGGGAATGACAATATTGTTTAAAAATCCGCCGTTTTCGAGACCGGCATGTGGTAGTCGAAGAGGTTCAGGTTGTTTTCCTGGCAGATGTCTTCGTAAAACGCCTCTGTGCCGCGGCGCTGGCGCATCACGGTGGACCACGGCTGGTTGAATGTATCCGGATCTTCCACGGTGAATTTCGTTTCCAGAGTTTTGCCGCCGTCGATCAGGCGCCAGCGCTCGGTCACGTGCAATTTTTCCGTATGCGGCGTGCGGAACGCGTCGACGACGGTTTTTGTGTTCTGGCCGATGGTGTCGACGACCAGCGTGTCGCCCTCGTAATGGCCGACGGCTTCTCCGTACCATGATGGTTTGAGACGCTCCGAATGCGGCACGTCGAGATAGATATGCCGGACCTCCTGGCCGCCTTCCTTGATCATCACCACCTCCTTCGGCGTCTGCAGGATCAGCAGTGAGTTTCCCGGCACGTACAGGTTGGGAATGCCGCTGGGCAGGCATGACGACCGCGCCTGAAACTCGATTTTGCCGTGGGCGATCTCGTCATTGTCTTGTCTCATCGCCGCTTTCACCCACGGCTTGAGATTGGGATTGCTGACATCGCCAAGGCGCCAGCTGTTGCGCCCGAACGGGTAGGCGGGGTCCTGTACCACCGGCGAGGGTGAGCCCGGCACCTGCGGAAAAACAAAATCGCGCACGTGCACCCAGCCGGCATCGCCGGCCCAGAAATCGGGCACATTCGCCGGCTGAGCGGCGGCGGCGACGGATGTGAGTGAAATGAAAACGGCCGAGGGGAAACTCCACTTCGGCAGAATGGACCTCATGCACTGATCTCCTGTCCGCAAGGCTGGAAAGCGACAATATCATGCATCGGTGGAATCGTCCCCCCTCCGTCACTGCGCCGCCCATGGGGCGGCGCAGCGCCACCTCCCCCGCAGGCGGGGGAGGAAAACAGCGCTGGCTTCCCGCAAGGGGGAGGCGAAATTCAGTGGTCACGGCTTCCTTGTTTCCGTCGCCTTTCAGACTCCCACTGACCGGGTGTAGCATTGGGAGAGGGGAAGCTCGTGGGGTGCGTCATGAAGCTCAAGCGGTATTTCCTGATGGCATCCGCATTGACGGTGATTGCGGCGCCTGCATTCGCCGCGCCGGATTTTTCCGGCATCTGGTCGCATCAATGGCTGCCCGGTTTTGAGGCGCTGCCATCCGGTCCCACGGCGCTGGTCAATCTTTCGCGGCGGCCCGACGGCAGCAGCGAGGTGCGCCAGCTTGTCGGCGATTACCGGAATCCCATTCTCAAACCCGAAGCGGCGGAGGTGGTGCGCAAACGCGGCGAGGAGTCAAAATCGCATTTCGGTTTCCACAATCCGCGCAATCAGTGCTGGCCGAACGGGTTGCCTTTCGTGCTGTCGAGCAACGGCTTGCAGATTTTCGATCGCGGCGATCATCTGACCATGATCTATCACATGGATCATCAGCTGCGCGTTGTACGGATGAATGCGTCGCATCCGGCGAAACCGGTGCCGTCCTATTACGGCGATTCCATCGGTCATTATGAAGGCGACACCCTGGTCATCGACACGGTTGCCATCAAGCCAGGACCGTTTGCGATGATCGACTGGTTCGGCACGCCACAGAGTCCTGCGCTGCATGTGGTCGAGCGGTATCGGCTGATCGATTATAATGACGCCAAAGAGGGTATTGCCCGCGCATGGAAGGACAACACCATCGCCGCGGGAGATGGTGATCCGCCGGTGGTGGATCTCGATTACCGGGGCAAGTGGCTGCAGCTGTTGTTCACCGTCGATGATCCGAATGTTTTCACCACGCCGTGGTCGGCGACCGTGACCTATGGCCCGCAGCGTCCGCCGGCGGTGAAGGGATTCAGCGCGTGGCCGGAAGATGTCTGCGGAGAGAACCCGCACAAATACGGCACCGAAGAAGACGTGCAACTGCCGACGGCCAAGGTCGCGGACTTCTGAACGAGAAGCGAGAAAAGAGGAGCGAGCAACGAGAGTACGACTGTGCCGCGGCCAAGGCGGTGCTCGCGCTCCTCGTTCCTCGCTCCTTTTAGGCACGAGCGGAAGTGGTGTAGCATCGTTCGGCGAGTTGCTCGTGAGGCGGTGATGAAGCTCAGGCGGCATTTGCTGATTGCAGCGGCATTGACGGCATTTGCGGCGCCGGCATGGGCCGCGCCCGATTTCTCGGGCATGTGGGCGCATCCGTCACTGCCCGGCATGGAGCCGCTGGCCTCGGGCCCGACCTCGCTGGTCAATCTGTCGCGCCGCAATGGCCGCAGCAACCAGCTGCAGCTCGTCGGCGATTATCACAACCCGATTCTAAAGCCGGATGCCGCCGCCACTGTGAAAAAGCTAGGCGAACAGTCGTTGGCCCATTTCGGTTTCCACAATCCGCGCAACCAGTGCTGGCCCAATGGACTGCCGTTCGTTCTCCCCAGCGCCGGCATGGAGATGTTCCAGCAGGGCGACCACATCACCATCCATTATCTCGTCGACCATCAGGTCCGGCGCGTGCGCATGAATGCCGAGCATCCGGCGAAACTCACTCCGTCCTGGTACGGAGATTCGGTCGGGCATTACGAAGGCGACACGCTGGTGATCGACACCGTCGGCATCAAGCAGGGCCCGTTTGCGATGATTGACTGGTTCGGCACGCCACAGACTCCCGCGCTGCATGTGGTCGAACGCTATCGCATGATCAGTTATGCCGAAGCGCAGGAAGGCTATGCGCGCGATGCCAGGGAGAACGGGCGCAACCAGCAGGCATTCGATCCCGATGACCGGAGGCCTGTGTTGCAGCTGTTGTTCACGGTGGACGATCCCAATGTATTCACGACGCCGTGGTCAGCGACGGTGACCTATCGGCACATGACGCAGGACCAGTGGCTGGAAAATGTCTGCGGTGAGAATCCGCACAAATACGGCACCGAAGAGGATGTTCAACTCCCAACCGCCAGGGTGGCCGATTTTTAACAGCAGCGAGAAAAGAGGATCGAGAAACGAGAGCACGAGCCGCGCCGCGCTCCAGGCGGTGCTCTCGCTCCTCGCTTCTCGGTCCTCGCTTCTCTGTTTTCGCTTCTCGTTTCTCGCTCCTTTGGTATTGGTGGCCGGGGCGGTGCAGGCGCAGAATGGCGATCAGGACCGGGCGCGCTGCGCCGGCGCCGATCCGGCACTCGCGATTTCCGGCTGCACCGCGATTATACAGGCGGGCCACGAGACCAATGACTCGCTGGCGGTCGTCTTTCATTATCGCGGCAACGCCTATCTGGAACGCGGTGACCCCGACCACGCGATTGCCGATTTCGCGCAGGCCATCCGCCTGAACCCCAATTTGCCGCAGAGCTTTTACGACCGCGGCCGGGCCTGGTTCGCGAAGAAGGATTATCGCCGCGCGATTGCCGATTTCGACCAGGTGATTGCGCTCAATCCCGACATTCCGGAAGTCTATGATATGCGCGGCGCGGCATATTATGGAGGCGGCGATGCGGATCGCGCAGGGCAGGATTACGACCAGGCGATCATGCTCGATGCGATGTACGCCCCGGCCTTTGTTCATCGCGGCAATCTGTACAGCGCCAAAGGCGATTATGATCGCGCGCTGAAGGATTATGACGAAGCGATCCGCCTCAATCCGCGGTATGCGGAAGCCTGGCATGGGCGCGGCGAGGCATATTTCCGCAAAGCAGATTATGCGCGCGCCGCCGCCGATCTCGATCAGTCGCTGAAACTGGATCCGGATAATGCCGATGCCGTGTGGCGCCGCGTTGTGACGCGTTTCACGCTGGGCCAATTTGCGCAAGCGGCTGAGGACGCGGAGCACTCGGCAAAGTTAAATCCGGCCTGGTCGTACGGCACCCTCTGGCGCTACATCGCAAATGTGAAAAGCGGGATGGCAAAGCCGGGAATTTTGCTGCCGTATAACGGCAGGATCGACATATCAAAATGGCCCGGCCCGATACTCGCGCTGTATGCCGGCGCGCTGACGGCGGCGCAGGTCAGCGATGCGGCCAAAGCCGCCGGCGGCAGAAGCGGCGCCGGTGAAACCTGCGAAGCGGCATTCTATATCGGCGAGCTGCGGCTGTTGCGGAATGATCCAAACGGCGCGAGAGAATCGTTGCAGGCCGCGGTCCGGACATGCCCGCATTCCTTCGACGAATACCACGCCGCCGTCGCCGAACTGCGCCGGTTGCAGTAGCTACCCCCACTTGTCATCCCCGGCGAGGCGCGGAACGCGCCGAGAGCCTGCCCCCGGCAAGCTGGCGCGCCTGGCGCCAGCGAGGGAAGGGCGGAAGGGGACCCAGGTACAGCCGGCAACCTGGATGCAGAGTGCGCATTCTGTCTTGCGTAATTCCGTTGAGCGCTGGATTGCGCGGGCAACTCGGTCCCCTTCCCCTTGCGCTTCGCGCTCGGCCGGGGATGACAAATAGGGGTGTCGGTCAGCTTGCGGGTTGGAGTTGTGCGGGAGGCGTGTAAACTCTCTCGCGGGGAAAATTTGAAGAGCGATGATGAAGTTGAAGCCGAGTTTTTTGTTAGCGGCGGCGTTGACCGTGTTTGCAGCGCCGGCGTGGGCGCATCCGGATTTTTCGGGGATCTGGGCGCATCCCTGGCTGCCGGGTTTTGAAGCGCTGCCATCCGGTCCGACGGCGGTGGTGAATACGGTGCGGCGCAAGGACGGCGTCAGCGATGTCGAAATGCTGGTCGGCGACTGGCGCAATCCGATTCTCACGCCCAAAGCGGCGGACACCGTGCGCAAACTGGGCGAGCAATCGGAAGCCGGCTTTGGTTTCCATAATCCGCGCAACCAGTGCTGGCCGAACGGCGTGCCGTTTGTTCTGTCGACCAACGGCTTGCAGATTTTCGACCGCGGCGATCACCTGACCATGATCTACCGGATGGATCATCAGGTCCGCATCATACGCATGAATGATCAGCACCCCGCGCAGGTGACGCCCGACTATTACGGCGATTCGGTCGGTCATTGGGAAGGCGACACGCTGGTGATCGACACCATTGCGATCAAGCCGGGACCGTTTGCGATGCTGGACTGGTACGGCACGCCGCAAACCAAAGACCTGCATGTGGTCGAACGCTATCGCCTGATCGATGCCGATCAGGCGCAGGATGGCATCAACCGCGCGTTCAGGAACAATGCGATCGGACAGTTCAACGATCCGCCGGTGGTGAATCTGAACTATCGCGGCCAGTGGCTGCAGCTGTTGTTCACCGTCGATGATCCGAATGTCTTCACCACGCCGTGGTCGGCGACGGTGACCTTCGGCCCGGAACTATCGCCGGCGCAGAACGGGTTTGCCGACTGGCCGGAAAATGTCTGCGGCGAAAATCCGCACAAATACGGCACCGAACAAGACGTCCAACTTCCAACGGCAAAGACCCCGGATTTCTGAAGCGCAGTTGTCATTCCCGGCGAGGCGCGTAGCGCCGAGAGCCTGCCCCCGGCGAGCTGGCGCGTCTGGCGCCAGCGAGGGAAGGGGGGAAGGGGACCCAGGTACAGCCGGTAATTGGATGGAGAATGCATAGACCCGATAGGTAACTCCGTTGAGATCGCGATTGCGTCGGCAACTGGGTTCCCTTCACTCACCGCAACTTCGCTGCGGCTCGCCGGGAATGACAAATGGGGGGAAGAGTCCCGGCGCAAGCGCGAGCCATGGTAAATTGCGCCGCTTAACGGGGAGGACATCATGAAAGCGCCGTGGCTTGTCGCACTGATCATCGTTGCTGGTTCCGAAGCTCTTCCGGCCCAACCGGCACCCGCGCCGGGCGGCGCCGTGGCGGTCGACTTGCCCGATGTCGTTGCGGAAGTGAAAGCGGCCTATGACCGCTACAACGACGCGGTGAATGCGGGAAATATCGGTGTCCTGAACTCGACATTCTGGAACGACCCGCGCACCATCCGCTATGGCGGAGGGGAGAATCTGTATGGCTACAGGGCCATTCAGAGCTTCCGCGCGGCGGCGCGCCCGCTCAATCCTCCGCGCACGCTGTCGAAGACGGTCATCACGACTTATGGGCGCGATTTCGCGGTCGCCTCGACGCTGACTTATCGCGCCAATCAGCCCGGCAAGGTCGGGCGCCAGATGCAGAGCTGGGTGCGCTTCCCGGACGGCTGGCACGTCGTCGCCGCCCACGTCAGCGCCATCGACGAACCGAAGTGAACACTCCGCGCTAACCCACATTTGGCATGGGCAACCCTGCCGCGCCTCCTGAATTCCTCCTCCCCTGCGAAGCGGGGGAGGGTGGACCGCGCAGCAAAGCTGCGTGGTGGAGGGGGCGCTGCCCACGCATGACGGCGCGTTTTGCCCTGCCTTGCCGCATGGGCCAGGAATCCCTAATGACCATTATTCTGGTCATGAGGTGAAGCGGCCATGCTGCGCGTCAATCTTGCCCAAGCCAAGGCGCGTCTGAGTGAATTGCTGGACAAGGTTGAGGCCGGCGAAGAGGTGATCATCACCCGCCATGGGCGCGAGGTCGCTCGCATTGGCGGCGTTGTTCAAGCGAAAAAGCCGATCCCGTTTGACGAACTCGCCAGGTTCCGCGCGAAAATGCCCCGGCTTCGCACGTCATCAGCCAAACTGATCCGTCAGATGCGGGATGAAGGCCGTTAGAGCGAGGGCCTCCTGATCTATTTTGACACAGTTTCCTTGCGCCCGCGGTTATTCCGGAGGCGACCAGCGCGGGCGCAATAGCCGTCTTGCGCGAAACCGATCCCGCCGAACTCACGGCCAGCGAATGGACTCGCGTGGAATTTTACTCTGTTCTCGCGCGGGAGGTGCGGATGCAATCGCTGGACGCGCCCGAGGCTTTAGACGCCTGCTCGCGCTTTGAGATATTGCTCGCGGGCTCATTCGACATCGTACTGCCAGCAAATCCGATTTCAGCCCGTGCGCCCGGTTTTTGTCCAGATTCGACACCGGCTTGCGCGCCCGCGACGCCCTACATCTGGCCATTGCCGCGAACCGGAGTGCATCGGCGATTTAAACCCTCGATAAGGGCCTGCTGTCAGCCGGAAAAATTCTCGGCCTGCCGGTCAGAAGGGGAATTCGCGGCCGGTAAAGGCCAGAAAATCGAATTGCAAGTCTGTCCCAATTCCTTCGTAATTCAAATCGTCCAGTTTTCCAGCGAAAGACCGGGAATGTCGCGGAAATCGGACTCATTGGCCGTGACCAGGATTGAGTTTGTGCTGATTGCGTGCGCCGCAATCATCCGGTCGTAATCGCGCCCTTTGGCCCACCCGCATCGTGCGATGATCCGCCCATAGGCAATTGCCGCATTGGCATCGAATGGCACGACGGGCAGCCCGCGCAGCAACACCTCCAGGCGCGCCTCGCGAATGGCGGTAAATGCCGGATGCCGGTACAGCCCGCGCTGCAATTCGGCGAGGCTGAGTGCGGACATCAGGATTTCACCACTATGCCGCTCCAGGCTGTCGAGAACCGCTTCCGTTCCGTCGCGCGCATGAATGGCGATGTTCGTATCGATGAGGTAAGCCAATGCAGGGATCACCCGTTCCGGCGCCGCGGCGGCATCTGGATTGCCTGCCGCTTCTCGACGCGCGGCGGTTTGGGCATGCGGCGCAACTCCTTCACGACGTCCGTCAGTGTGCTGCGGACGGGGTACAGCGTGATCACATCGCCATGCCGCGTGATTTCGAGATCGACATTCGTATCGGCGTAAGCCATCTCCGCCGGAATTCGGACGGCCTGGCTGTTACCCGATTTGAAAACACGTGTACGTGGCATGAGTTGCTCGCGGGCCCGCGGATTGCTGTGGTACATTGCCGAAGTATATCTCTGTATATACTCGGCGGGAAAAGCCGATTCAAGAGAGTGCCGGGCGGGCGACGCGTCATCTTCGCCATTGCCGCGAACCGGAACGCGCCGGCGATTTGGACTCTGGGCCAAAACTCTTGCGCCGGAAGATTCTCCGCCTGCCGTCAAGCGCGGAATTGCACCGGCCCTGGATTGTCGCCGGTGCCGGCTCGCTGCGGAGCTTGCGGTGCGGCAAGCTGCCGCTTATATATAAGGCAGATTGCCGCCACTTGAGGAGCGTACCGTGGCTACGCCGCAACCGGTTATCGAGCGCATCTTCCGCAAACTCGGCGGCCATCAGAGTCTTGGCACTGACGTGCATTCCGAGGCCGATCTGGCGCGCGTTGTGCGCCGGGGCATGAAGCCGTCGGTTCTGGCGCATGTCCGCAGGGCCGGCTTTTCGCAAAGGGAAATCGAGCAATACATCATTCCTTCGCGCACGCTTCGACACCGGCGCGCCCGGCGAAAACCGCTTTCCACGGAAGAATCAGACCGGGTGGTGCGGATGACCCGGATTCAGGCTCTCGCAGAGGATGTATTTGGGGAAACCGAAAATGCCAGCCGATGGCTGCGCGATCCATTGGGCATTCTCGACGGCCATTCGCCGCTGGAAGTTGCCGCGACCGAGGCAGGCGCCCGTCTGATCGAAGAGTTGCTGGCAAAAATCGACTGGGGCGCTGCGGCGTGACTTCATGCGCCTGTGGCGGCTGTCCAGCGCGCGGCGCGCACGCGATTTCGACGGCGGATACGGACTGGCAAATCATGGGCGCTGGAATACGCGCGGCCGGGCGGTGACCTATTGTTCCACCGTGCCGTCGCTCGCCGCGCTCGAAAAGCGCGTGCATGTGACATCGCCAGCGCTTCTGCCGCCGCAGGTCATGGTGGCCTATGATTTGCCGGACAGCATAAGCCGTCGCGTGGTCACGACCGGCGATCTCGCTGCGGACTGGAACCTGCGCGAGGCATATACCCAGGAAATCGGAGACCTATGGCTGGACTCAGGCCGTGAGGTGCTGTTGTTCGTCCCTTCGGTGGTCGTTGCATTGCCCGCTATTCCCGATCAGAACGTGCTGATCAACCACCGCGCGGCGGGCGCTGATGCGATCAGAACTGCGCAGATGATCCCGTCTGCCCTCGACCCGCGACTGTTTCGGCCATAACCGTGTGAGTCACATACGCCGGTAGCCGGCCGCCTACATGATCAGGAAATTCCAGTCTGACCCCAATTTTACTCGACTTATGGGCGCGATTTCGCGGTGGCTTCGACGCTGAGCTATCGCGCCAATCAGCCGGGCAAAGTCGGCCGTCAAATGCAGACCTGGGTTCGCTTCCCCGACGGCTGGCATGTCGTCGCCGCCCATGTCAGCACCATCGACGAACCGAAATAATCACTGCGCGCAGATCTCCGCTTGTCATGGCCGGGCGCAAAGCGACCCGGCCAGCCAGTAAGCCCGCGTCTGCGGGCGCAAGAGATTCATTGGCGCGCGCACGCACCGCATTCTGGGCCCGATCACCACGCAATCCGTAATCAACAAACTCGTTCCACGCTTGCAGGTGCAGGCTGCCGGACCGGCTTCCGCCCAACCGGATTTTGCTGCCGCCCAACGCGTTGCGCGTGCGGCGCCATGGTCGGGCGGACGGGAGCCGAAATTGGACTCGGGGGCCGCCGGCGCCATTAACCTCTGAATCGTCTAGAGTTACCGTGTCGTCCCGGATTAACATCCGTGCGCAATTGGTACTGATACAAGTATGACCGTATCAACAGCTGTGAATCTGCCAACAAGGAAAGGCGCGCCTAAAGTATTGGTCGATGTGCCGGCGCTTGTCGGACAATTTCTAAATGATCTCCGCAACGTCGATATCATCGTCGAATTGCTTCAGAACGAATTGGATGCACAATCCAGTAACACCACGATCTCTTTCGGGAGAGACGCTCTTATATGCGAAGGGGACGGAGCGCCCATCGACCGCGCAGGTTGGAACCGCCTCACACACATTTTGGGGGCAGGGGGCGATGTTGCCGCGAAGCTAGACGGGATCGGGGCGAAAAATCATGGATTACGAGCAGCATTCCGATTTGCGGATTTGATTACCGTCCAATCAGCTGGGCATCGCATCGATTTGACAGCGAGAGGAGATGAGGAAAACCCCGACAACTTTTATCCTGCTGTTTGGCCGAAAGAACGAGATCCTTCCGCTCCCAGTCATGGAACGAGAGTGATCATCCCATACAGAAAGCGACCCATTGAAATTCCGAGCGGTGAACGATTCGTTTTGCCAGCTCCGACGGAGGCCGACATTCGTGATCTTGCTGTCGTCGCTGCAGCACAAATTCCGTCGCGATTTGTAGCAGCGTCGGCGCCCGGCAGAAAATGGCAGTACCGATTGGCGATCCAATCGGACTTCGCACCAAATACAGTGTACACGTTTCGCTGCGAGCCACTCCGTGGAAGGTTCTCGGGACTTTTTCGTCGCACTTGCACCATGAGACAGGGCGGTGGCTCCGCCAAAGTGATCGAGAGGCGTATTGGAGCCGCGTTCGAGACACCTCTATCCGAAACAGATCATGGCAGGGTGCCGAAAGTATTTCGACGCGGTCATACGGTCGTCGGCGAATTGAATTGGCGCGTCGACAAGGAAGACCGCCCCGTTTCTAGAGCAGGCGCGCTCGCATATCCTATTCAATATCCTGTCGAACATGTCAGCACCGGTCATGGGTTTGATATATCTGGTCCCTTTATCTCATCGCAGTCGCGGCACGGGATAAGCGAAGATGAGCGTAACCAGCGAATTATTCAAAATGCTACGAGGGCATTCGCCGATTTAGTACGGAGCAAGCTAGCCTCCTTGTTTGGGCTAAACATTTGGCGCTTGTTTGCCAGCAAACTGCCCGATCTTTCGCGAGAAGATGCCCTTTTACAGGAGCTCCTTCGGGCCCGTTCCCTCCCGGTTAGCAGCATTCGAAAACGGTCTGGTGCACACGCCGTTCAGCTATGGGCGCAAACCAGCAACACGATCGTACTGGCAACGCCAAGTTACGATCCAACCAGGATTGATCGAGAACTAACTGGCTTATGCAAAGGGGAAGCTCTGCACCCAGAGTCGCCTCCCGCGCTCGTTGCCGCGCTCCTGCGTGCTCATTCTGAAGGAGGCCCTCAATCACTTATTGACCGTATACGGAATGAGACCGGCGGCCAGGCGTCAATCTCCTTCTTTACTGAATGCACAGCTGCGGAGCGCATTCTCATCGAAGCGCCGTCCATTGCGGAGGCGGGCGATTTTGAACAATGGGTCCAACGATGTGGAATTGTGCTAAGCGCGTTAGAGCGTGCGCGGCAAAATGGGTCGCTGCCTTCAGATCTCACGAAGCGGTTAAAGAAGGAAGGCCGTTTGCCTACGCAGAACGGACCGGCTGAATGGGGCCACGTTCGGCGTAGCCGGAGCGCAGTGCCTGAAATCCCAGGCATTATGCCACCGCCGATTATTCATACCAAGTTGGCGAAATTGCCGCTGATCAGTGCAGGAGCACTCAGGCTTCCAGCATTTGACATTGACGAGTTCGTCTCCACGAAAAATTCTTCGAACGTCGTATCCGCTGGTCGTGAGCGCTTTTTCTCGTGGCTTCGAAGCAATTACCGGATGCTGAAGGGCAGAACGCTCTCAACCATTGCAGGCTATCCTATTTGGCCTGGCCGGGACGGTGTCTATCGCAGCTTGGGCGACTATTGCTTTCCCAGGTCGCACCTGCTGCGGGCAATTTTACCTGAGGTCCTACCGGAGCCCGCCGAGAGCGTAATTTCGTTTTCTGGGTTCAGGAAAAGTGGGCGCGGAGGGATCTCGTTACGGAGCGAACCGACAGTAGGGGAGCTACAGCAATGGCACCGCTCGCGCATGGAAAAGATCAAGAAAGTGCTTTCGGAGGGACGCTCGGACGATGCCATAGAGCTAGTGCGGGACACTGAGGACGCGCTGGACCGACTTCGGAAGAACGAGGACGTTTCGATGAAAGTGTTTGCGCACGAGCACCGAACATTCTCGCGGGCCAATGTCTTGGAAGCTGTCGTGCTGCTACACGCTAACACCCGAGAGGTGCAAGCCTGTAGGCTAATTTCAGATGATTTGATCGCGGGTGATTTCGAGTCCCTCTATCGATCCCTCGGTGCCCATTTAGCGCCGACAGCATCGGCAGTCATTCGCGCACTCCGCGCCGACCCGGCTCACGATGTGCTATTCTCCCGGCTAGAGGCATTCCGAGCAACAGGCTCCGATCTTTCTGAACTCTCCGGCGAGCCTATGATTATGGTCCATGATAACTGGCGCGCCCCGGACCGACTGACTTTTCCCGGCGCGGTCGATTATTGGGGCCAGTGGAAAACTCCAATTCGAAATCTCACTTTGACGCCAGAGCGCGCTTTTCTCCTCGAAAAGGCTGGTGTCGTACGCCAATCGCTACGAGAGGACCTTTCATCGCAGTTTTTTCAATGGCTTGGAGCAAGCAGTGCAGCGATGCAGAGAGTCCATCTCCAGCAAATACTGCGGCACTGGCGCGACCGGCGGCACGGCGTTTTGGGTTGGGTGCACGAGAACCCTGATGTGAACTGTATTCCAGTCCGGGGGCGGGATGCTGACTTTGAGTTAGTGTCGCTCCGACAAGCCCAGAATCCAAGACGAGCGATTTTTCTGCCAGACTTTTACGAAATTCAGGACGAAGTGTCGCGCGCCGTTCCTCGGGTGCGTTTGGCGATTACAGATGCAAAAGGGGTGAACGACTCCGTCATGGACGTTATGAGCGAAATCGGGGTCCGCTCCCTACGTAAAGCCGCCGGAGAGCCGGTTCGAATTCTTACTGACGGTGAGCTGGAGAGAGATTCTGAACTGGACGGTTTATTTGCAACCCTCACGTCAACAAGAGTACTCAAGACCCTTCCACATCGCCTGCCCCGATTCGAAATACAACGGTCGTGGCTGAAGCACACTTGGAAGCAACAGCTCAGATCACTCAAAGGTGCTCGTGTAGCGGAAGGCTTAACTGCCCAATATGAGCTTCTGAGCGGCAGTTATTCAATACCGGTTGCGAGCGGGATTGATCTTAGTACCGGATTGATCTGCGTCGACACACGCGCTGATCGCAGGTTGGCTTTTTACGACACACTTGCCAAACATCTTTTTCGCGACGGTGCGAGTCAGCTCTGGGCTTACGGTTTGCTCCGGGCTGTGGAAAGTCAGCAAGACGTGACACTGTTCGACTTCAGAGGCGATGAAATCGAGCAAGAAGGCGAGGAGGAGGACAGCGAGACTCCGAGCGAAACTGAAATTCCAGCACAGACGCTGCAAACTGAGCAGCCAGCGCCAAAGAAGGCGCATGGTGTTGCGACGCGGGCGTTCGAGCCAGCCGTACCGAATCCGACTCAGCTGGGAGCCATTAATAACCCGACAAGTCTGATAGTAAGGCACAATCGCGCGGTGGTCCGCACCCGCCCTTCGTCAACTGACGTGCTCAGACATACAGTTGAGGAAGAAGAGCAGAAACTCCAGTTGAAACGAGACCATTACGGCTGGCACTGCCAAGCATGCCTAGGGCAGTACGATGCAAATGACGTTACGCCACCAAACTCCTATATTTATCTTCCACATTTTCGCAAGGGCTTAATAGAAGCCCATCACGTCGAGCATCTTCAAAACAAGGGCCGCATCGGTGCCGGAAATCTTCTGATTCTCTGCAAATTTCATCACGACTATCTCGGCGACCGCCTTTCCGGTGAGCTTGTCAGGGTCGCACTGGAGGGTGCAAAGACAGCTATTCGTCAGTTCCCAATTAATACTGACGCCACAGAGTTCGCTGCCCAACCGGGGCTGCTAACTGAGCTTCAGCTCGACAATGGTGCTAGGCCACTTCGGATATATTTCAGCCATGAACACGCGCGGGCGTGGCGTGAGGTTATCCGAGATGGCCAGAATAACGCGTCGGCCGACTCGACGCGTAATGATTAATTGCGGGTTAGTGGCTTTGGGTGGCGCCTGGGCTTAGGGCAGAGATCGCTCGCACCTATTTGTACCCCGTTCAGCGGGTCTTTGTCTTTTTGCGATTAACCCGTTTGCCGTTAGCTGGGGTTGCGGTGAAGTCCCCAGCGCGCAGCCAGTGGTCGCCTCCGCGATCGATTTTGCAACCTAGGTCTTCCAGACGGTTCGCAAGCTCATGCCGAGACGCGTCTGTACCAGACAGCCTAAGAATGTGCATTCCGCCGATATCGGTGAAAGGCTTCACGTCTCCGACCTGCACTATGACCGTCTTACGATGGTGCGTACCGATCGCGAGACCGGTCTCGAAGATGACGTTTGGCCGAGCCTGGCCCCGCGGTCTGCCCTCAGTTGCCTTCTCAGTTGGGCCGACGAACTGCGGTTTAAGGTGCACGTCGTCGTCGGGGGACAACATTACAACAATCGCCTGTGCCTGCTCCATAATTTTACTAACAGCATCATTTACATAAGGATTGCCGCCCCGGCCGCGGGCTGCTCTTATTGCGTGACCCCACTCCCGGGGCTTGAGTCCGATTGCGCCAAGGAACTCATACATGGCGTCGCGCAACTTGCTGTCGCGACCATGCACTACGAATACCGTGTTTTCTTTGGTTTTGGACGCATTCGCCGGACGAGCTTTTCCTTCGCGCCTCCTAGTGATGGCAGACGTTGGGATTAGCTGGTGGGTCTCAACAGACGCGTGGCGCGGTATGCCGCGCAAATCCGATAGGTCTTGATCGGTAGCATATTTCTGAATGCTAATGCCGTTATCGCCCGCGAGAAGAAGGGCACCGAGATGTCTGGGCACTCGATTCTTTGCAGAAATGTCTTGGATGAGTGAGTACACACGTGGCTTACCCACTCCAATTCTCTTGGCTAGCCGATCCAAAAGGTCTTGGTTAATCTTCGCCATTAAGCACTCAAGTGGCGCGCTTTCGTCTTTTCTTTTGGTCGTGCTGTTTGCGGTGTCGGGCCACGTTAACGTAATTCAATCCGACGTTCAAAATCGCGGAAATCTCGCGCGCGGTAAAGCCAATGTTATGGAGTCGAAGAGCTGCTTCGTCCGTGTCGGTATCTTTCACAGCAATTACAGCCAACGCCATCGCGATTTTGTCGAAGGCAGTGGCTTCAACGGAATCCTCACCGGTCGGACTTTTTTCTATTAGTTTTCGAGCTGCCACGGCGCTTTCCTTTATTGCGAGCTTGCCTGTGAAGCTCAGCTATTGAAGCGGGGCTAGTTCCGAGCATTGCTGCTGCGTCAGCCCGCGCCAGGCCTAGTCCTTCGAGGAACTGAGCTCTCTGCTGTAGGCTCCTGTGTTCGGCGGCCACTGAGTGCATGCACAGATATGCGAGTGAGCGACCAATGATGGCTAGCCAGTGGTTTTCATCTTCGTTCATTGCAAACACCCAAATCGTATGATGCAAACGAATCGTAAGAATTTTGCGTATACGGCGGTTCCGAAGCAAGCTTATGCGTATTAACTGACAGAGTATTTCGGTTGTTTATTGCTGCTCCGGCCTATTCAGCATCAAGCGGTTCGCACGTGTTTGCCTTACGTTTCGGGTTAGATGTGCCTCGGCTACGGCAATGCAAACACGTACACAGCGCTATCGGTGCGGTCGGGGGGTGGCATCCTGTCCTTGGCCACGCGTAGGGGGCCGGTGGTGAGGGATTGGCCCTGGCCGGTGAAGATCATCACATATTGCTTGCCGTTGACCGCATAGGTGATGGTGCTGGTCATCACCATGCCGCCGACCACCTGCTCCCACAGCAGCTTGCCGGTCTCGGCATCGAGGGCGCGGAAGCGGCGGTTGAGATCGCCGAAAAACAGGAGTCCGCCGGCGGTGGTCAGTGCCGAGCCATTGGTCGGCGCTCCTTGCGACCATATGATCTTCATCTCGCCGGTCGACACGTCGATCTTGCCGATATTCATGTATTTCATCGGATCGGCGCCGGGGCGCAGGATGCCTTCGCGCCCCGGCGCCCAGCCGGTCGGGCTTTCGACATCGGCGGTCATCGACAGGCACTGATCGTGGAACGGCACGTAAAGCGAGTTCGTTTGCGGATCATATGACGTCTGCATGATCGCGCGGGTGTTGTGATAGCAGCCGATGATGTGGTCGCCATCCTTTTTGAAAATTTTGTCCGGATTGGCGCGCGTGATGCCGGTCTTCACGTCGATATAATTCATGTTGATATTGGGATCGTCGAACGGGAACGGGCGCGACCACAGGAATTGGCCGGTCGCCTGTTCGACCGCGAACATGCCGCCGCCTTCGGCGGTGGTCAGCACGATGTCGTGCTCGCTGCCGGGTTTGATGGCGGGATTGATCCAGCGGACATATTTCGGATCGGGACTGACGCGCGTGTGGATCAGGACCCGTTCGTGATTGTGGTCGGCGTCCCAGTCGTCGCCGGGCAGTTCCTGGTAATACCAGTTGAGCTTTCCGCTATTCACGTCGAGCGCGACGGTGGAATTGCTGAACAGATCGGCGGGTGCCGTGATCGACACCGCATCGGCGGCGCCGTGGCGTGTGAGGCGCGTATAGGGATTGGGATTGGCGACGCTCCAATAGAGCGTTTTGCGCTTCGGATCGTATGAGCCGACCTGGCCCCACGGACCGGCCGCGCGCATGTCCACCGGCAGGTTGCCCCAGGTGTCGCCGCCGGGCTCGCCCGGCGCCGCGGTGGTGTAGAATTTCCACAGCACCTTGCCGGTCATGGCGTCATTGGCGGCGATGAAGCAGTTGTCGCGCTTCGCCTGCTCGCAGGTGCGGTTGGCGATGATCTTGCCGTCGGCGGCGAGAATCCCGCCCGCCTGCTGACCGCCATTGTCGGTTTTCACCGCCCAGCGTTCTTTGCCGGTGCGCGCGTCGATCGCCACCATGTAGCCGTCGGGCGCGGCGAAATAGATCATGTCGTCATAGATCGCGAGGCTTTTCTCGCGCGCCACGCTGCCGGAGACGCCGCGCGGGTAGCTGCGTTTGTATTCCCAGATCAGGTCGCCATTGGTGGCGTCGACCGCCTGGATGCTGGCGCCGGGCGCGTAGAGATACATCACGCCGCGATAGACGATGGGGGTGGATTCCTGGGTGCCGTTGGGCAGGCCGCGCGACCACGCCATGCGGAGATTCTGAACGTTGGATTTGTTGATCTGGGTCAGCGGCGAGAAGCGCTGTTCGTCATAGGTGCGGCTGACCATCAGCCAGTCGGACGCGTCGGGATTGGCGAGAGTTGCATCGGTGACGGGGATGAAGGTGGTGTCCGCGGCGGGCGCGGGTGTGGTGAGGGCTGTTGTGATTAGCAGCGCCGCTGCCAGTGGTGTGATGTGCATCTTCGCCTCCGCTGTCACGCGATGCTGCGAAAGCTAGCGCTTAGCGCGTGTTGAATCGAGGGCTGATCTTCTCTTGCGCCCGCGGACCCCCGCGCGCTTTGCGCGCGAGACTTTCTGATTCCACCAGTGCGGCGATGCCGCACTGGTGGGGGGCGCGCTGGGGTGGTCGGGTCCCCCGGATAGCGCTTCGGCGCGCCCGACTATGACAGGCAGGGGTGGGGAGCGCATCCTTTCTTGTCATGGCAGGGCAACGACCCTGCCATCCAGTAGGCGCGCGTCGGCGCGCCGATGGATTTCAACGTCCGTTCAAACGACACTCGCGCGATGTCGAACACGTATTATGTGTACATTCTCGCCAGCACCCGTAACGGCACGCTGTATGTCGGTGTCACGAACGATCTGGTCCGGCGCGTGTGGGAACACCGTGAGGATTTAGTGGCGGGATTTACGAAAAAATATGCTGTGAAAACGCTGGTGTATTTCGAGGAGCATGGCGAGATTGGATATGCGATTCAGCGCAAGACCTCGCTCAAGCGCTGGAAGCGCCAGTGGAAGCTGGATCTGATCGAAAAAACCAATCCGGAATGGCTTGATCTCTATCCGCGCATTTGCGGGTGAGTGATCCGCAGCCGCGTATCAAAAGCATTTTTGCGCCCGCAGACGGGGGCGCGCTGGGTGGTCGGGTCAAGCCCGACCATGACAACGGGAGGAATCCAAACACGCCGGGGAGTAACCCGGGGCAAGTGGCGCAGCGCGCGCGGACGCGTCCGCAGTAGTTGCGGAACAGCGAAGGCGGATGGGTCCCCTTACCTCGCCCATGCTTCGCGCTACGCGCTACGCAGGGCACGCCGGGGATGACACGGAGTTTTAATCCTGCCGGTGGGCGATCACTATTGATCCTATGCGCGGAAACGGGGCAAATCGGGAGAGCGTTCAGTGGAGTAATCGAGTTGAAAATTCTGGCGTGGGTGATGGCAGGCGCCGCGGCGTTAGCGGCGAATAGCGCAAGTGCGGCGGAGATGACGCCCGATCTTGCGGCGTTCCGGGCGCTGTACAAGGAACTGGTTGAAATCAACACCACGCAATCGGTGGGCGATTGCACCGTTGCCGCCAATGCGATGGCGGCGCATTTGAAAGCCGCCGGATATCCGGACACCGACATCCACATCGTAGTGCCGCCGGGCCATCCCAGGCGCGGCAATCTGGTCGCGGTGCTGCACGGCACGGATGCAGGCGCAAAAGCCATTCTGCTGCTCGCCCATATCGATGTGGTGGAAGCGCGCCGGCAGGACTGGGACCGCGATCCGTTCAAAATGGTCGAGGAGAACGGCTATTTCTATGCGCGCGGCGTTGCCGACGACAAGGCCATGGCGGCGATCTTCACCGACATGATGGTGCGCTACAAACGCGAGGGCTACCGGCCGCGGGCCGCGATCAAGCTGGCCCTGACCTGCGGCGAGGAGACGCCGGAGGATTATGACGGTGCGCGTTATCTGGTCGAACATGACAAGCCGCTGATTGATGCGGAATTTGCGATCAACGAAAACGGCAGCGGGATTCTCGACAAGGCCGGAAAATATGTCGCGATCACCATGCAGGCGGGCCAGAAGGTGCAGCAGCATTTCAAACTGGAGGTGACGGCGCCCGGCGGCATCAGCTCGGGGCCGCCGAAGGCCACAGCGATCACCGAAATGCTGCGCGCGGTGCAGCGGGTCAGTGATTTCGATTTCCCGCTGCATATCAGCGCCAGCACCAAAGCCTATCTCGCCGGCATGGCGAAACTGGAAAAGGGCGAGGAGGCCGACGACATGCGCGCGCTGCTGAAGAACCCGCCGGATGAGGCGGCCGCCGCGCGCATGGTGAAGGAGAATCCGCGCACCAATTCGATGCTGCGCACCACCTGCGCCGCGGTCGAGCTGAATGCCGGCGAAGCGGAAAGCGCATTGCCGCGCCGCGCGGATGCGATTCTCGATTGCCATATGGCGCCGGGCGAGAGCGTGAAACAGACGCAGGACACGCTGGCGAAAGTCATTAACGATCCCAAGGTCAGTATCGAAGCAGTGGGCGATCCGGGATTGCCGTCACCACCGCCTCCGGTAAGCGAGAAGATCCTTGGACCCGCGCGCGAGGTGGCGGCGAAATTGTGGCCGGGCGTGCCGCTGATTCCCTATCAGGTGAATGGCGCAGATGACGGGCGGTTTCTCACGCCGGCAGGGATTCCGACCTATGGATTGTCCGGGTTGTTCCGGGATGCCGGTGGCGATGGCTCGCACGGGCTGAATGAACATATCCGTGTACGGTCGGTCTATGAGGGCCGGGAATTTCTCTACGCGGTGGTGAAGAAGTATGCGGAGGGGAAGTAGGCTTCGCGGAAGTTCCCCCCTCCGGCGCGCTGCAGAGCAGCGCGCCACCTCCCCCGTAAACGGGGGAGGAAACGTCTGGCGCGGAGCAATTTGTCCTGCATTGTAAACGGAAGAAGAAGTACGTGAGATTTGCAATTTTCTGCCACATTTACGGGGGAGGAAAGATTGGTCTCGGGAGTAAGTTTGTGGAGCGCGAGGAGCGAGCTCCTCGCTGTTTTTGTTTCCCGCTGGCATTATTTATTCGCGCCGCAGACGCGGCGCGAATGGGTCCCCTTACCTCGGATCGCTTCGCGATCCTCGCCGGGGATGACAGTTTGGGTTACCCTGTCTCTGTGATCGCTTCCAGGGTTTTGCGGCGGGTCTCGGGGACGAGCATCTGCGTCAGCACGGCGCCGAGAACGGCCAACGCTGCAATCACCCAATAGGCGGCCGCCTGCCCGATGCCGGCGAACAGCAGCGGAAAACCAAAGGCGCTGATCGCAGCGCCCGTGCGACCAGCAGCGACGGTGATGCTCTGTGCGACGCTCCTGATGCGCGTGGGCGCGAGTTCGACGCCGAGCACTCCGCCGCCGGAGACCAGCGCCGGACCGGTCTGGGCGGTGCCGAAAAGTCCGTATACCACGAAGGCGAGCACCGGCATCGCGAGCAGCCGGCTTTGCATCAGTGCGAAAATACCGACAACAATCGCGCTGCCGACAAAGCCCCAGACCTGAAGCGGCTTGCGCCCGAAGCTGTCAATGACGAAGACCGACAGCAGCACCGATGGCGGAAGGACGAAAATGGCATCCATCAGCAGCGCGAATGTCACCGCCTGCATGTTCAGGCTGCCGGCGATCAGCGACGGGCCGAACAGGAAGCTGCCATAGATGACGAGGTCGTAGATCATCCAAAGCAGCGCGGCGGCATAGATCGCATGCGCATGGCGGGCGAAGACGTCGCGGAATTTCCGCCCGTCGGAGGCGGGGGCGGCAACCCGCGCGCCGCTGATCTCTTCGATGACACGCGATGCGTGTTCGGTGTCGCCGGCAACGCGGGCGAGGAAGCGCGCGGTTTCCGGCATGCGCCGGCGCAGATAGAGCACCGATAGCGCAGGGATAGCGCCGGCGCCGAGCACCAGCCGCCAGCGGAGATCCGGGTCGACGCCGGCGCTCTGGAGGATGAGCGCGAGAAGGCCCGCCGCCAGCGAACCGAGCGGCCACATGCTGCCGAAGCCGATGCCGAGCGCGAGCCCGCGATTGGCGCGGTTGGCGTGCTCGGCCATGATCATGGGCGACAAGACATAATCCGCCCCGACTCCGAGCCCGAGCACGAAACGAATGGCGATCAGCCAGTTGAGATCGGGCGCGAAAACCTGGGCGATGGCGGCGGCGGCGAGGATGAGGACATCAAAGCCGTAAAAGCGCTTGCGTCCAGTTTGTCCGAGCACGCCGAACAGCAGCGCGCCGACCGCCGCGCCGACCAGCACCGATGCGGCCAATGTCGCGCTTTCGACGCTGCTGAGCGCCGCGTGGCCGAAGGATGCCAGCACCAGCGGCAGCACGATGCCGAGGGCGGAGAGATCGTACCCATCGCAGAAGACGCCAAGCCCGGTGGTAAGCGTGGTGCGCCAGTGGAAGGTTTTGAATCGTTGCTCGTCGAGAACTGTGAACACGGCCTGTTACGCCAGCGAGTGTTTGCGGAGGAAGTTGAGCACCACTTCCCGGCACGCATCCGGCTTTTCGACCTGGAGCAGATGGCCGGTGTCTGGCACGAAGTCGTAATCGTAACCACCGTCCGCCGCCAGCGCGCGGTTGGCCGCGGCTGTGGCGGGCGCATAGTTGAGGTTGGGATCGGCGCCGATCAGCTTTACCGGGCCGCCATATTCCGACGCGCGCGGCCACAGATCGAGCGTCAGCGCCGCGAGATAGATCGAGGCTTCAAACTCCCGGCGGCAGCTCAGGACGTAACCGCCATCGCCGCTCTCGCGCAGGATCGCGTTGGCCATGTCGGCGCGTGACTGCTCCTGCCAGCGGACCTGCGCGCGATTGTTGTCGAAACTTTGTCGCAGCTCGGTGGGCGAGGTGAACCTTTCCTGGCGC
This sequence comes from Micropepsaceae bacterium, assembly GCA_036273455.1. Taxonomy (GTDB): domain Bacteria; phylum Pseudomonadota; class Alphaproteobacteria; order Micropepsales; family Micropepsaceae; genus CAIYRG01. The sequence continues at coordinate 23,554 of DASUHP010000156.1, forward strand.
TCGAGCGCCCATGCCATCAGGCGCAGTTCGAAAGCGCGCATGGATTCATATTGTTCGTGGTGCAGCGGCGGAACATCCGGCGGATCGAACAGCACCAGCGCATCCCACACCCATTCCATCTGCACCGCGTGCTTCATTGCGGAACGGCCGGACATGGAATGGAAAATGCCAACGCTCTGCCGGTGTCCGAGGCGGCGGTCCACGACGTCAAACACCGAGCCGATGTCTTTGGCGAATTGCAGGTAATTGTGACCGTCGCCGCCGGCCAGTTGGTTGCGGCCGTGGTTGCGCATGTCGAACAGAATGACATCGAATTGCTCCAGCAGCGGGTCCCAGAACACCCGATAGCCATCGATCGCAAAGCCGTTGCCGTGGCTGAGGAACAGGCGGATGCCGTCGGGGTTGCCGCCCCGGCGGATTAGAATTGTCGCGCCGTCCGTCATCGTGGCGTGGAACAGATCGGTCGGTGCGGTGGTCATGCCGCACACCGCCGTTGCCGCGTAAAAATCTGTGTCATTCCCGGCCGAGCGCGAAGCGCGAGGGGAAGGGAACCCATCGGCGCGGCGTCTGCCGCGCGAAAAGATCTCTTGCCGCGCAGACGCGCGGCTGATGGGTCCCCTTCCCCCACCGCAGCTTCGCTGCGGCTCGCCGGGGATGACAGTGATTTTTTGGAGGGCTTCATTCTACTGGCCAGCGGAGTTGGACGATGTCGTTCATGCGCAGGTGTTGTGAGAAGCGGGCGACGGTGAGCGGGATCTGCTGATAGAGCTCACGTTCGTCAATGCGTGTGCAGCGGCCATCTTTCACCACCTGTTCGCCGGCGACAAACACATGCCGGACGGAATCACCGGTCGCGGCATAGACCAGATTGGCCACCGGATTGATCAGCGGTTGCCATTCCGGGCGATTGGTATCGAACAGCACGATATCCGCGTCCTTGCCGGGTTCGATGCTGCCGATGCGGTCGCGCCAGGGCGTGGTTTTCGCGCCATTGATGGTGGCCATTTCGATGGAGTTTTCCGGCGGCATAACGCGCGGATTGGCGCGCGCCTCTTTATAGCCGCAGCAGGCGAGGCGCATTTCCTGCACGATATCGACAATCCCGGAGCTGGCATGGTCGGAGGCGAGCGCGACATTGACACCGAGCGCCATCAGTTCCGGCAGCTTGCCCATGATGAAATTGCCATAACCATTGTGCAGGCTGGAACTCGGTGCGCAGACCAGTGAGGGTTTGCGGCGGGCGAGAATGGCGACTTCCTGCGGTTCGAGCCAGCCGGAATGCACGATCAGCATCTTCTCGTCGATGACGCCGAGTTTTTCCAGGCGTTCGATTTCGCCCATGCCAAAACGCGACACGCTGGAATCATGCGTCGAATAGCTGAAACAGGCATGGGTCTGAAGCAGGGTTTGGTATTTCACCGCGAGTTCTTTAAGGCCGAGGATGAGCTTGTCCGAGGCATTGTTCAGTCCACGGAATGATGCCGTCGCCCCAAGCCGCGGATTGCCGGTATTGCCATGGCGCGCGAGAACCTCTTCGGCGCGCGCGAGCGCAACATCCGTGGTTTCGATCATCCGTTCCGGCAGAATGCCGAGCACGGATCTGGTCAGGTCGAAGGACGAGCGCGACACCAGCATCCGGATTCCGGTGGAGAGCGCGCCATCGACCGAGGATTGCGGGTGGTAATTGCCGGGATCGATGAAGCAGGTCACGCCATGGCGCAGCAATTCGGATGCCGCGAACTGCGCCGAGACCCGCACATCATCGGCTTCCAGTGCCGCTTCGTAAGGATACATGCGGTCGAACAGGAACGTCTGCGCATTGGCTTCGTCGGCCAACCCTCGCGAAAGATGGAATGAAGAATGCAGGTGGGCGTCGATGAATCCTGGCGTCGCCACCATGCCGGTGCAGTCGATGGTGGTTTTGGCCGGTGCTACGTTGGCTGTTTTCCCGACAAATGCGATGCGGCCGTTTTTCACGCCGATGGAACCATCGCGGATGATGCGGCGGGCTGGATCGACGGTGATCAGCCAGCCGATATTGTGCAGCAGCAGGTCGAGTTGGTTGGGGGCGGAGTCAGGCATCTAAGTGCGAGGGGCCAAGTTCCCCCCTCCGTCTCGCGCTGCAAGGCAGCGCGATCCACCTCCCCCGCAGGCGGGGGAGGAAACGGAGGGCAGTGATCGCGTTTGCAATTTTCTTCCCCCGTTTGCGGGTGGAGGGCGTCGCAAAGCGCCAGAGGCGATTTGCAGCCCGACAGTGGCCGGCGTTGCGCTTGCGCGACGCCGGACGGAGGGGGGAACTTCCGGGTTATCCGCCGACATAGTTGCATTCTTCGGCGATCTTGAGTTCGACCAGGACGTTTTCGG
>DASUHP010000157.1:0-59994 GCA_036273455.1 Micropepsaceae bacterium
CTAGGACGGGTTTTTTCGCGGAATGCGGCCCGTGATCATGGCCTGCACATGGTGAAGAAATCCGACCAGCAGCAGCATCGCGATATGAATGATCAGGAAAATGACGAGCAGGCTGACAAAGACAAAGTGCAGCGTGCGCGCCGATTGATGTCCGCCGAGGATCGTCACCAGAGACGGGAATACCGAGTCCACGGTGAACGACATCGCAAGCCCGGTCCAGATAATGCCCGGAAAGATCACGAAAACCACGGCGAGATAGGCGAGGCGCTGGACGACATTGTATCTCCAGACATCGTCGGCCGGTATTCGCCGCCAGCGCAAGTGGCTGCTGAGCACAGTCCAGATGCTGGAGATGTTGAATTCGCTGCGTGCCGGAATCAGCTGACGGCGGAAATGGCCGGTGGCCAGACCGGCGATGAGATAGATGACGCCGGCAAAAACCAGAACCCAGGCGAACTCGAAATGGATCGGCCGATTCCAGACTGATGGCCCAATGATCATCGGCAGCGGCAGATCAATCAGCGACGGCGTTCCAATCGCGCCGGTCTCGCCCCAATACAGCCGCGGATGGGAAATGAGGATGCCGACGCCACTCACCAGTAGCCCCAGAACGCCGATCACCATAGTCCAGTGCGCGATCCGCACGAGGGCGCTGTGGCGCACACCCGCCGTCGCACGAACACGCCCCTGAGCGGAGACATTGTCCGGCAACTGAAGATGTTCTTCGACCGTGGGAGTGAAACTGTTGGCGACCATGGTCATGCCCAGATTTCGATCGCGCCAAGCATAGCACAAATCGAAATCAGATAATCGCAGGAATCCAGCGGCGGACGCGGCGCCGATAATCGGAATAGTCGGGCCCGAATCGATCGATCAGCCGGTTTTCGTCCTGCACCACCCGGCGATGAAACCAGATCGCCTGAATACAGAACAGCGCGAGTCCGGCCCAGGAACGAAGTGTCAGCGCCAGTCCCAGCAGGAATATCAGATGACCCAGATACATCGGATTGCGTGTGTAGCGGTATGGCCCGGAGACGACCAGGCGAACCGGCGGTATGGCTGTGCCGGGACCGCCTCCTCCCAATCGCCTGCGATAGCGGCCAGTCAGGCGGTATTGAAGATAACCCCAGATGAGTAAGGGAGCGCCCCACCAGTTGACCGCGAGATGCCCGCGTTGGATCGCGAGTTCAAAGAGGCAGAGCAGAATGGGATAAAGCACAAAACTTCGATGCGGTGTGCTCGCCAGCCAGTGTTTCCAAGCGCTCATGCGTGTGTTCCACGAACAGGCAGCCCAGATCTACTTGTGCCCCATCTTCCGGTTATCAAGCGCAAACGCATTGAACTGAAATGCCGCAAGCAGAACGGCGTAATACACGACGTAATGCATATTGTTGCCGACGGTGTTCCAGTCCTGGCGTACGTCATTGCCGAAGACGAGCAACAGAATCATCACGCTGCCGGCGATCAGCGCCCAACGTGTGTAGAGGCCGATAAAGGTGAGGATGCCGAGCAGCACTTCGACGAAGGGCAGTACATGGAGGAAGGCGCTCACCGACCACATCGGCAAAATCGGCTGTGTCGTGAACAGCGCCTCTTCCTTCACCGCCCAGGCATCGAGCCCGGTGATGAGGCGCATGGCACCGTGGAAGAAGATGTTCATGCCAAGCGTGAACCGAAGAGCCGCATAACCGAGCTGCATGTTGCTCGCCGACTGAATCGCGCCGAGAATTGACGACACCCCGAATGCCCTGCCGGCCGGCGCGACTTCCGTTTGTGCCACGACCTTCTCCCGTTTGAATTCCTGCCCGTCGTGATCTTCCACATTTGGGAAGGTTTCGGCAACAGAGTTCGCGGCTCACCTGCCCAGCCACAGCTGGCAGGGCGTTTTGCGCATTCTGCGGCGATGCGATCAGAATGACAACCCGACGAAGCGGACAAGCGATTTGCGCTACAGTAGTCCTGTTATGAGGGATGTGAGCCCACTCAGAGGAGTTTTTGAATCTTTGACCACCTGCTCATTCAGCTGGAAAATGACCTCGGCAGTCAGAAATTCGCTGACCGGTTTTCCCGCCTGCATCGCTGGCTTAAACTTCCAATGGCGCTTGACAATCGCGCATGCCGCCTCGTCGAGCAGCGACTTTCCACTTGATGTGGTCACATTGCAGTCTCCAACCGAGCCATCTTGCGTGACCAGGTATTTGATCAGAACCTTCCCTTGCTCCTTCAGATGTATCGAAGTCATCGGGTAATCCGCAGCCGTAACAGCATGGCTAGTGATCGCCACTGGCGCCACCGGCGGCGGAGGTTGTGGCGGCTGCGCTATCTTCAGTGCAGGCGGCGGTACCGGAGTGATGGTCTCCGCGGAGGGCGGCGGCAATGCGACCTTCAATAATGGGATGGGCACAGGTGACGGCTGCGGGCGTGACGGCGTGACAGGCACCGGAAGCACTGGGGCGATTTCCAGTATTGTAGCGAGCGGTTGGGGTGGAGGTACAACCGCTGGAGCGGGAGCCGGCAGACTCGGCTTGACGTTCTCTTCAGTCGCCGAAACTTTGATGACCTCGCGCTGCGGCGCGGTAGAAACCAACTCGTCCGGTGAGTCTATGTCCTCTTCGAAGTTAAGACCGAAGCCGTCTTTCCTGACAATATTCTGACCTTGGGGTGATTCTGCAAAGCGCACGAAGTCCATGGCCGCTGTGTTCTCGGGCAACGCAGCCGTGTAGAGATACAGGCGCCGGCTAAACGCATACCTTCCAGAAATCGGGGGCAGTGCGTGCCGGACATCATTTCCATCGGTGACCGGGAGTCGACGGGTATCCCTCACGTGAGACATGCCGACGAAACCTATTCCACCGGGATCGCCAGCAACATCAGTTTCGAGTTTCTCGCTGTCCTCATACCGGCTTGCGCTCGCGAGCGGTACGCCCGCAAGGACGAGAGAAGCAAATTTGTCGTAAATCCCCGAGTTGTTGTCGCGCGCGTAAAGATGAATGGGTTGGCTCTTCATTCCGGCCGCTGACCAATTCCTGATTTCGCCGCTGAATATTTTCTTTAGGACCGGCAGGGTAACCGACGGCACGGTATTTGATTGCGGAACAATAACGGCAATGCTTTCGACGCCCAGGATATGTTCGGAAGCCGCCGAGCGCATATAACCGAGTGGCATCAGCCGGGTTACTTCGGACGAATCGATTTCACGCGAAGCCATTCCAATATCGGCATCGCCGTTAGCCAGGTCTCTAAATGCATCGGCGGAGCCAAGTGCTTTCACCTCCACCCTGATCGGATTTCCGTTGAGTTTGGCCGTTACGACGGTTTCGCCAAGCTTAATACCGCTCGCTCCAACGCGCTGTGTCTCTTCAACATCCGAGGCTCCGATCGAGCTCAACCAGGCGGTCACAAGCTGCGGCGCGAGCACCGATCCGATTGCCTTTGAACCGGACAAGCGAAGTAAGTACCTGGAACGGTCCATGCTTGCCCACACACCTTGCGGTCGGGCAATTTTTGAAGGTGCTTGCCAGTGCGCCCACACGAAATTGACGATCGCCACAATGAGCAAGCTGGATGCAACCACCGAAATCAGCCGGCGCGACCGGAACAGGAATCTCAATACCATTCCGTCTTCGTTCGGGTTAACATCTGAGTGCTCGCTGTATACCACGCTGCACCTCCTTATGACGCGTTTCCAACGAAAGCTGCAGGAGCGGCAATCAATAATGCGGATGGGCTTCCAACCCCGGTCGCACAATTCGGAGCTTCTGTGATTCCCGCTGCTCAAAACCATCGCGCCGCTCTGTGTATCCACAGGATTTCTTTCCAACGGCCATCGCGCCCAAATCTGCGTTCGCCAGATGCAAAATCGGAGTGGATTCTGGTAACGCGGGCAATTCGTGGCTCACCTGTTCAGCCAAAGCGGTCTGCGGCGTTTCGCGCATTCCGCGGCCATGCTAATGAGGATGACGGGCGGGCGTAGTTCAATGGTAGAACGGCAGCTTCCCAAGCTGCATACGAGGGTTCGATTCCCTTCGCCCGCTCCAATGTCCCCCGCTTTCCCATTCGGTCGTGCCCAGCAAAGCTCTTCCCTGTTTTCCTCCCGGCCTGAGCGCCCAGGCGAATCGCATCGTGAAGCTCTTGCGCGAGCACAGTCTGACCGTTGTGACGGCGGAATCGTGTACAGCCGGATTGATCGCAGCGCTGCTTTCGAAACCGGAAGGCGCTTCGGATGTGCTGCACGGCGGATTCGTCACCTACAGCAAGGTGCAAAAATCCCGCGTGCTTGGTGTGCTGGCTGCGCTGCTCAAGCGCGACGGCAGTGTGACCGCGAAAGTCGCGAGCGAGATGGCCTCAGGCGCGCTCCGCCGCTCGCCTGCTGATATTGCGCTTGCGGTCACCGGTGTGCTCGGTCCGGCTCCGGATGAGGACGGCAATCCGGTTGGGCTGGTGTATTTTGCCTGCGTCCGGCGCGGGCATAAACCGCGCGCGTTGCGCCGGAAATTCGTCAAGCGCGATCACGACACGCTTTGCGCAGCCACGATCAGGACAGCATTTGAGCTGCTGGAAGATGTGGTTTCCAGCAGTTGAACCTCCTGTTACGCCATCAAATGACCGGCGGGGGTAAAGGAATATCCCAGCGAGCGGTCCACCAGCAGATCGCTCGCGGAGAGTGCGCCATTGGTGCCGGCACGGCCGAACGCGTCGTAGGAATCCTGGTCGCCCGGAGCCAGGCCAAGCGTGTGCGAATCGGCGATCGATGAATACGACGCCCAGTCGGCAATGTCGCCGCCATCCCCTGACAGCTCGAGGGTGCCCGGGCTGCTGTAGTTGAACAGGTCCAGAGCCGTGTATGTCGGAAGACTGGGGCCAAAAACGTCCGCTCCTTCGATGCCGATCCGCCCCATGACTTCGCTCATCTCGTGCTGAATTACCGACTGGAGGTCGACCTGATTCGGTCCCGTACCGCTGCCCGCCCCTGTCGCAGTCGCATGAGTGTTCCACGAATAACCCGTTCCGGCGAGAGTGCCGAAACCGATATACCCGTCGGGAGTGGTCGTGTACGGATCAGCCAGACCCCAGGATTTCGCCTGCGCGCTGGGGACGAAGAACGCGCCGTCTACCGGCTCATTCGAGGCGTTGAAGCTGAAGCCCTGTGCACCAAGCGCGCTGGTAACCGTCGGGTAGTCGGTGAGATAGCCGGCCGTCAGGCTCTCGCCGAGGTCGCCCGCGGCCAGCGGAATACCCCCAACCTCACCATATCCGACATTAATCGCGACGATCTCTTTCGTGCCTGAATAGAGCGACGAATACAGTTCGGCCGTGCGGATCACATCGGCCTTGAAGCCGGGCGGTGCGCTGGCGACGGAGGGATCCCAGATCAGATCGAACTGCAATCCGCTCCTTGGGCCGACAAGAGTGTGTGACAGCGCCGCAGCAGCTGCACCAGCCGCACCACCTGACTGCGACCCGCCGTCCGAAAATGCCGACCGTATCGACTGGTTGTCACCATATGTGACTTGCTGACCGAGAAGCGCGCTCGCTTTCGCCATGATGTCCCCTCCTGCGCGACACAAGCCGCTTAAAGCGGCCGAATCAATTGCCTGCCCCGGAATGTAACGCAACGCTAACCGGGAAATGCAGTGTAGCCGCGCAATATGACGCCCGCGTTAAGGAAGCGAATCGGCTTTTCAAACACTCCGATATTTATCGCGCGGGCATAAAACATAGGCTGCATTTAACGCCGCATATTTATTCCCGCCGAATTACCCATTGCGTGACAGGCTGATGGAAATTAATTGGGCCCGGTACTGTCATGTAGGTCTTCACATATTTGAATCCCGCGGCCTGCAGCGTCCGATGCGGCGGGACATTCAGCGCATAGGGCTGACAAAACAATTCTTTCAGCCGGAACTGACGGAAATAGATCGCTACGCTTTTGCGCACACAACCGGTGCCTAATCCACGACCCCGGAGTTCCGGCGGAATGACGTGCAGATGCATGTTGGCACGTTCGCCGAAAATGATTCTGTCGCAGCTTGAATAACCAATGGCGCGATCGTCCATCAGCCAGATCACGCTATAGTATTGCCGTTGCTCGACCGGAAGCGCGAATTCGCTTTCCAGTCTGGCATACCAGGCTTGTGGCGGCTGCAAACGCGACGGATCTACGCCCATCATCTCGAGATATTCGGGCGTCGCGGCATAGAAATAATCGATGATGAGATGAACCTCGTCCAATCTCATTTCCCGGACGGTCAAAGCCATTTGTCGGCTCCAGAATTCGGCAACACGATGTTAACCGAATCTGCAGCTGTCCGCCGGGCAAATGACGGCCGCTATTCCGCGGGGACTTCTTCGAGGGAAACTTCGTAACCCCACAACCGCTCGATGTGCGGAAGCACCTGCGTCTTGAGAGACGCGTTCAGCGGCACACCGCGATGCATCCGGTGTTCGAGGAACAGTTTGCGGTTGCCTTTGAGATTGGCGCCCGTGACCTGAATGTTCGCATCCGACACGCCGATATCATATTGGCGGGCCAGGACAGACCGCAGCCGTCGATAACCGCTTTCATCATGAATGGCGGACACCGTCACGGCCGGTGCATCGGCGCTGTCGGAAAGGGCGAAGAGCCGGAAATCGCGCATCAGTTTTGGCGACAGGAACTGCTCGATAAAGCTTTCGTCGCGGTAATTGGCCCAGGCGTCCTTGAGCACGTCGCGCCAATTACCCTTGCCGGCAAATTCCGGAAACCAGTCCTTATCCTCGTCCGTCGGCTGCTCCGAAATCCGCCGGATGTCCGACATCATGCCGAAGCCAAGGGCGTAAGGATTGATCCCCGAATAGCGCGGATCGTCAAATTCCGGCTGGAACGCCACGGCGGTATGACTCGCCAGAAATTCCATCATGCTGCCCTCGGTCAGCAAACCCTTGTCGTAGAGAGCGTTGAGGATGGTGTAGTGCACGAAGGTCGCGCAGCCTTCGTTCATCATCTTGGTCTGCCGCTGGGGATAGAAATACTGCGCAAGGTGGCGAACGATGCGCAGGATTTCACGCTGCCAGGACTTCAGCGATGGCGAGTATTTTTCCAGGAAATACAGGATATTCTCTTCCGGCAGCTTGAGGCCGCCGCGGAGGCCTTCGCCGTCGCCATCCCACAGGTCCGGCGGTGGTGGCGGAGGTTCGGGGCCCTGCGGAAGCGTGCGCCACAACTCGCTGTAATCCTCTTCCGCGAATTCGGCGCGGCGGCGATGCTTCTCGATCAGGCGCTCGCGTGACGGACGAGGTGGGCGGCGATAACGAAAGACGCCCTGATCCATCAGCGAGTGGGCCGAGTCCAGGATGGCCTCGACGTCTGTCTGACCGTATCGCTCCTCGCAGGCGGAAACATAGCCTTTCGCGAAGGACAGGTATTCGAGAATGCTTTCGGCGCTGGTCCATTGCTGGAACAGGTAATTGTTCTTGAAGAAATGGTTGTGCCCAAACGCTGCATGGGCGAGGACGATGGTCTGCATCGTCATCGAATTTTCTTCCAGCAGATAGGAAATGCACGGGTTGGAATTGATCACCATCTCATAGGCAAGGCCGATATGGCCGGCGCGATAGAGTCCTTCTTCGCGCGCAAATAATTTGCCGAATGACCAGTGGTGATACATCTGCGGCATGCCCATCGCCGAATAGGCATCCAGCATCTGCTCGGTGGAAATGATCTCAATCTGGTTGGGATAGGGATCGAGCATGAGATCGTTCAGCCCGACCTCTTCGACTGCCTTGAGCACGCGGTCGAGTGTCTGGAAATTCCATTCCGGTTCGGTGAACAGCGGCGCTGCCACGGTCCTCAGCCCACTTCCTGTTTCTTGAACAAATCGTGGAACACCGGGAAAATATCTGACGGCTTGGCGATGCGCTTGGTGGCAAAGTTCTTCCACTGTTCGGCGACCGTACGGTAGGCGCGCCACAATTCGGCGCCCGCTTCCTCGCTGGAGAACACTTCCATTTCGCGCTCGTCGAGAATTTCGATATAGGCGTAGTATTGGCAGATCGGCATCAACATGGTTTCGAGCAACTCGACGCAGCGCTTTGCATCGCCCGACTGGGTGTAGCCGTCCGAAGCCTGGGCGGCGTAGATGTTCCAGTCCGAAGTCGTGTAACGCTGCTTCTGGATTTCCAGCATCTTTTCGAGTGCCGTAGACACAATGGTTCCACCCGACTGCCGCGAATAAAAGAAGGTCTGCTCGTCGACTTCCTGCGCGTCATGGGTATGACGGATGAAAACGATATCCACCTTCTCGTAGCGCCGGCGGAGGAACAGGTGCAGCAGCACGAAAAAGCGCTTTGCCAGATCCTTCTCGCGTTCTCCCATAGAACCCGACACGTCCATCAGGCAGAACATCACCGCCTGGCTGCTCGGCTGCGGCTGCTCGGTGAAAGCATTGAACCGCACGTCCAGCGGGTCGATATAGGCAACCCATTTGCGGCGTGCATTGGCGCGTTCGAGTTCGGCTTTCAGCAATTCGAGGCGCGCATCGTCGCGCACCGGCGGCTCGGCGGCCTCCAGAATTGCAATTTGTTCCTCGAGCGCCTTGACATCGCGCAATGACGGACGCCGCATCGCGAGCCGCCGGCCGAAGGAATTGCGCATTGTGCGAAGCAGATTGATCTGGTTCGGAGCGCCGGCCGTCGTGATCCCTGCCCGCTTCCAGCTCGACAGCGGAACGTCGTTCAGGGTTGTGCGCACCAGATTCGGCAATTCCAGATCCTCAAAGAATATGTCGAGGATCTCGTCTTCGCGCATGGTGAACTCGAAATCGTCCTCCATGTCGCCCGAGGTGGCGGCATCTTTTCCCCCGCCTCCGCCCTGGCCCTGCTGCGGTTTCTTGATCTGGTCACCGGCGACGAAATGCTTGTTTCCGGGCAGCACGAAATCGCGCTCGCCGCCCTTTGACGGGTCGAGACGGAATCGCGGCTCCTTGGTCCCCTGATTCGAGATCCGGACTTTCCGGTCCTTGCCGGCGTCGGCGACTTGGGAATCTTTAAGGCTTTTCTGCACCGCTTCGCGGATTTGCGCGCGTGCGCGGCGCAAGAACCGCTGCCGGTTGGCGAGGCTCTTGCCTTTTGGGTTCAACCGTCGGTCGATGAAATACGCGGTCATGGCCCTTTGCCGGGCGTCAGCCCGCCTTGTTCACCCGCATGTACCACTCAACGAGCCGGCGCACCTGGCGCTGCGTGTAGCCGCGCGCGAGCATCCGCTTCACGAACTCGTTGTGCTTGGTCTCGGTGTCGCTGTCCTTCTTGGATTCGAACGAGATCACCGGCAGCAGATCCTCGACCTGGGTGAACATCCGCTTTTCGATGACGTTGCGGATCTTCTCGTAGGCGGTCCATTGCGGATTCTTGCCGTCGTGCTGCGCGCGGTAGCGCAGCGCGAATTTCACCACCTCGTTGCGGAAGTCCTTCGGATTGGCAATACCGGCGGGCTTTTCGACTTTGGACAATTCGGCATCCAGCGCATTGCGGTCGAGCAGTTGTCCGGTATCGGCATCCTTGAAGTCCTGGTCTTCGATCCAGGCATCGGCATAGGCGATATAGCGGTCGAACAGATTTTGTCCGTATTCGCCGTATGATTCGAGATACGCCTTCTGAATTTCCTTACCGATGAATTCGGCGTAGCGCGGAGCGAGCTCCGCCTTGATGAGTTCGAGATATTTCTTCTCGGTTTCGTCCGGAAACTGCTCACGCCGGATCGACTGCTCGACAATGTACATCAGGTGCACGGGGTCGGCAGCGATTTCGGAATGATCGTAGTTGAAGGTTTCCGACAGCGTCTTATACGCGAAGCGCGTGGACAGGCCGTTCATGCCTTCATCTACGCCGGCTGTGTCCTTGTATTCCTGCAGCGTCTTCGCCTTGGGATCGGTATCGCGCAGCTTCTCGCCGTCATACACGCGCATCTTGGAATACAAATTGGAATTCTCATGCTCCTTGAGGCGCGTCAGCACGCAAAAACGCGACAGCATCTCGAGCGTTTCCGGCGCGCAGGAGGCCCGGTCCAGCTGACTTTCCCGCAGCAGCTTCTTGTAGATCTGCACTTCCTCGCTGACCCGCAGGCAATAGGGTACGGTGATCACACAGATGCGGTCGAGGAACGCTTCGTTATTCTTGTTGGCCTTGAAAACCTGCCACTCGGCCTCGTTGGAATGCGCCAAAATGGTCCCGTTGAACGGAATCGGTCCCAGCGTCTCGGTCCCGATGTAATTGCCTTCCTGGGTCGCGGTCAGCAGCGGGTGCAGCACCTTGATCGGCGCCTTGAACATCTCGACGAATTCGAGCAGCCCCTGGTTGGCGCGGCACAGCCCGCCGGAGAAAGCATAGGCGTCCGGATCGTTCTGGCTGAAATGTTCGAGCTTGCGGATGTCGACCTTGCCAACCAGCGCCGAGATATCCTGATTGTTGTCGTCACCAGGTTCGGTTTTCGCGATTGCGATCTGACGCAGCTTGGACGGATACAGGCGCGCGACCTCGAATTTCGAGATATCGCCGCCGAACTCGTCAAGCCGTTTGACCGCCCACGGACTCATCACGCCGTTCAGACGATGGCGTTCGATGCCATATTTGTCTTCCAGCAGATCGGCGAGGTCGGTCGAGCGGAAGAGACCCAACGGACTCTCGAACACCGGGCTGATCTGATTGCCGGCCTTGAGAACGTAGATAGGCCGCTTCTCCATCAGCTCTTTCAGGCGTTCGGCGAGCGAAGACTTGCCGCCGCCGACGGGACCGAGCAGATAGATGATCTGACGTTTCTCTTCGAGGCCCTGCGCGGCATGCTTGAAATAGCCGACGATCCGCTCGATCGTGTCTTCCATCCCGAAGAACCCGTCGAACGCCTTGTAGCGCTTGATCGTCCGGTTGAAGAAAATCCGTCCAAGGCGCGCATCCTGCGCGGTGTCGATGAGCTCCTGCTCGCCAATGGCGGAGATCATGCGCTCGGCCGGAGAGGCATAGAGCATTTTGTCGTCGCGCGCGGCCAATAGCCAATCACGCAAGCTCATGGTCTCCGACTGCTCGCGCGAATAGTCGCGATTGAAGAGATCGAATACGTCGAGCATGTTACCCATTGATCCCCGCTCCTTCAGCCGGGTCTACCGTAATCACTAAACGAGAAAGTGTCGTTTGCATGGCACTAACGGTAACGCTTGTGGCGCGTATCCAAGCTCGCCCGAGTAATTTTTAATTTTTTGGCCAGCCGCTTGTCAGTCCCGGCAAAGCACGCGCCCCCGGGGTGCACCATTTTGTCCACATGATCCTGGGCCGGTTTTTCCAAGGGTGCTCACTGCGGATGGAAACAGCGAATCAATTTGCCGGCCCATTATAGTGCCGGATTCGCGAACACCTCGCCGCGGAGAATGGATACACAGGAACTTCTCAAGGCACGCCGGTCGATAACGCACAAACTACGAGGCCCGTTCCGCACGGTTCCCGCCGGCATAGCCCCTGGCCTGCGACGGAGGTACCCAACGATTCCTCTTGATAGGTGGTCGGCATGGGGTCAAGCTTGCCGGTATGGGCACATTTCCGATTATCCGCAAAGCGCGCCCCGGCGATGCCGATGCCATTGCCCGCATTTACGTTACATCCTGGCGTGATACCTATCCGCTGGTCCTGCCCGCCCGCGTCTTGCGCGCCATGACGGTTGATGGGCAGAGCGCGCGCTGGCGCAATGCCATCGCATTGGCCGTTCGCGAGGCCGTCTATGTCGCCGAGGATGACAAGGGGCGGGTCCTCGGCATGACCAGCATGGGCCGTGCCCGGGATTCCGGCGTCGGGTATGATGCGGAGATTTACACGCTTTATGTCGATCCCCTGATGACCGGGCATGGCGTGGGGCGTGCGCTTCTCGCCGGGGCCTTCGCAGCGCTCGCCGAGCGCGGCCACACCCGATGCGTGATCTGGGCGCATGCCGGAAACCCGGCGCGATACTTCTATGAAGCCATGGGCGGCAAGATCGTTGCCGAACGCACCACGTCCATGATGGGCGTCACCGTGCCGGAGGTTGCCTTCGGATGGCCGAGACTGGCCCTGACCGAGCGCAACCGCAAGTCCGAGATCGGCACGCAGAAACCATAGTTCCGCCATTTATGAAGGATCATCGTCCGGATACGAGCCGGTGGGCAACTCCCATGGGCAATAGCCGCGTCAGAGTGACAATTGCCTTATACTGAAGGCCGGGGACGCAAATTGGCGTATTGCGCATGACAGCCCCGTAACCTTCCTCAACCACCCGCGCGGCATCCAGCCACATGAATTTGGGCAGGCGATTCATCCGCTCGCGCGTGCCCGATACATCATGAAACTCGGTGTAGGTGTAACCTGGACACAGCGCGCACAGATGCACGCCTGTTCCGCGGTGTTCGCTGTGGAGGGCCTGAGTGAAGTTGATCATGAAGGCCTTGGATGCTCCGTAAAGCGTGCTGCTTGCAGCTCCGGGGATCAGGCCCGCCACCGACGCGACATTGACGATCCGGCCATACCCGCGCTGCGTCATTCCGGGCAGCAGATGGCGGGCCAGTTCACATGGAGCGGTCACCATCAGCTGGATGAGTTCTCTGTGCTTCTCCCAGGATATATCGCGATAGCGCCCGGCAATGCCGAAACCGGCATTGTTGATCAGCATGTCGACCGCGATCTGATCCTGCTCAAGGGTGTCGACCAACTGCCGTCCCGCGTCGCGTCGGGCAAGATCGGCCGGCAAAACGCGCACCCGGACTCCGGCCTGCAACTCCAATTCACGCGCGGCATGTTCGAGCCGTTCGGCGCGCCGCGCGGTGATCACAAGATTGAATCCGCGTTCCGCGAGAAAGCGCGCGAAAGCCGCGCCGATACCGGCCGACGCGCCTGTGACCAATGCCGTCTTTCCTGCCCCCTCTCGACTGGGAGTCATAATTTATCGTTCATTTTGAGAGAGCTTTGGGGCGCATAAAGTGTGAGAGTTGCGCGGTCGCGGGCGTCAATGCTGCCCAATCCCGCTGCTTGAATTCAAGCACTGCAAGACCCGCCGGCGGAAATTTGCGGGCCAGTTCTTCGGCGCGAATTCGCGCCTCGCCGTGCTGTTCACGCGCCAACAGCGACAAAGCCATTTCATGCAGGCCCGGATTATGCCCGACGACCATCACTGGCGACACTGCCGGAGCCGTCCGTAACTTTCCGAGCAGCGCCGGCACCCCGGAAAGATAGAGCGCGCGGTCATATTCGATTTTCGGAGGGCTACGAAAATGCGGAAGTACCAGAGCCAGTGTTTCTTTGGTTCTGCGCGATGACGAGCACAGAACCGCTGCGGGCTCCAGCCGGTGTTCTCGAATCCACGCTCCGATCAAGGGCGCTGCGGCATTGCCTTCCTCGCACAGGGGACGATCGAAATCATCGACCGAAGCCGGATGGCCGGATTTTGCATGCCGAAAAATCAGTAGTCGCATTGGCGAAATAGTGTGGCCCGCACAGCGGCTTGGCAAGCTTCGCGAAATCGTGGAGATAAAAAAACCGGCCCCACAAGGGGGCCGGTTCAGGAACAGATTAGCAGGCTTTAGTGGTTTCCGGATTGGCGGATCTCATCCTTGATCCCGCCCACGGTATTGCGGACTTTGCCTTCAGCGCGATCCACTTTGCCTTCAGTTTCGAGCTTTTTGTCGCCCATGACCTTACCGGCAGTCTCTTTCACCGAGCCTTTACCCTGTTCGGCCATTCCCTTGACCCGATCCTTATCCATTGTTGCGCTCCTGTTTTGTTTTCTGCGCACCAATAGAAAACGGGTGCCTGATGGCCGAGTTCCCTGGCTTGGGCTTTCCCTTGACGGAGCCCTGCCATGGCCCCTATCGCTTTTCCGCCCGTTTGCGAGTTCCCTGGGCACATGGATTTGAGATGGCGACACACAAAAACTGGAGCCGGTGGAGACCGCAAACGCTTGCGATCAGAGGCGGCCAAAAGCGCAGCGAATTTCAGGAAACTGCCGAAGCTCTCTACCTGACATCCGGCTATGCTTACGAAGGACCTGAAGAAGCTGAGGCGCGCTTCAAGGGCGCGCAAGGCTACACCTATACGCGATACGGTAATCCCACGACTTCGATTTTCGAGGAGCGCATGGCGCTGCTCGAAGGCGCGGCGGTCGGTCGTGCAACATCATCGGGAATGGCGGCCGTCACGGCGTCACTTCTCTGCCGTCTGAAGGCGGGTGATCACATCGTGGTGGCCCGCGCAGTGTTCGGCGCCATTCGTTATGTGGTCGAGGAAGTACTGGCAGGCTTCGGCGTCTCCAATACCATCGTGGATGGCAGTGACCTTAACGCGTGGCGGGCGGCGATCAGATCCAACACGCGCATTCTGTTCTTCGAAACCCCTTCCAACCCGACGCTCGAGATTGTCGATATTGCCGGCGTCAGCGAGATCGCACATGCCGCGGGCGCGCTTGTCATTGTGGACAACGCATTCGCATCGCCGGTGCTGCAACGGCCCATGCAGTTTGGCGCGGACGTGGTTGTGCATTCCTCGACCAAATATATCGACGGCCAGGGACGTGCGCTTGGCGGCGTCATCCTGTGCGGTGACGATTTCCTCAAGAACCATCTGCAGATTTTTCTGCGCAATACGGGGCCTGCGATCAGCCCGTTCAATGCATGGCTGCACCTGAAAAGCCTCGAGACGCTTCAACTGCGCATGCGAGAGCATTGCCGGAATGCCGAAGCGATCGCGAGTTTTCTCGCCGGACACCGCAACGTGCGCCGCGTCATCTATCCGTTCCTGGAATCGCACCCGCAACAGGCGCTGGCGCGCAAGCAGATGTCGGGCGGAGGCGGCGTCGTGACATTCGTCGTTGCGGGGGCCAAAAAACAGGCTTTCCAGGTCGCCAACGCCCTGAAATTGATCGACGTTTCAAACAATCTGGGGGACACCAAATCGCTGTTGACGCACCCCGCCACCACCACCCATCAGCGATTGACGCCGCAAGCGCGCGAGGCCGCCGGTGTCGTGGATGGCATGCTGCGAATTGCGGTCGGTCTGGAAGATGCCGCCGATCTGTGCGACGACCTCGACCAGGCGCTCTCGTCTATCTAGGGTAAAAGCCATGGAACACCACGCGAAGATCAGCTGGCGGCGCAGCAGCGCGGATTTCACCTACAACAGCTATAACCGCGCGCATGACTGGCAAATCCATCAGCACGTCATTCCCGCATCCGCCGCGCCGGACTTCCGGGGCGAGCCTGACCGGGTCAATCCGGAGGAAGCTTTCGTTGCTGCGCTTTCCTCGTGTCACATGCTGACATTCCTTGCGCTCGCGGCGAAGAAAAAGTTTGCACCTGATTCGTATACGGATGATGCGGTTGGCTATCTTGAAAAGAACAGCTCCGGCCGGATGGCAATCACTCGTGTGGTCCTGCGGCCAAGCATCGCGTGGGCGCCAGGCACCTCTGTTTCACAGGCCGATTTGGACGAATTGCACCACAAGGCCCATGAGGGCTGCTTCATCGCCAATTCCGTGACCACCGATGTCCGGGTGGAGCCGGCCGGATGAGCCGCCACCGCTACGAGGAAATTACCGGGGACATCCGCATTGCGGTCGAACCGGATTTTCTCGACGACCAATCCCAGCCGGACGAATGCCGCTATCTCTGGACCTATCGCGTGACCATCGAAAATCGCGGCAGCGCAGCTGTCCAGCTGCTCTCCCGCCATTGGCGGATTACCGACGGCCGCGGCAAAGTGCGGGAAGTCCGCGGCGACGGCGTGGTGGGGGAACAGCCGGTCATCGGTCCCGGCGGCAGTTTCCAATACACCAGCGGAGCGCCGCTCGAGACCGCCTGCGGCTTCATGACGGGCACCTATCAGATGCGCGACGCGGCGGGGAAACTGTTCGACGTGAACATTCCCATGTTCGCGCTCGAAAGCCCGTACGAAAGGCAGAGCGTCCAGTGACAAAAAAGCCTACCCGCGAAGACGCGGAAGCCGCGATTCGCACGTTGCTGCAGTGGGCCGGTGACGATCCGGCGCGGGAAGGTTTGCGCGACACCCCGGCACGAGTGGCACGCGCTTTTGAAGAGTGGTTTTCCGGCTACGCCGACGATCCGGTGAAATATCTGTCGCGGACCTTCGAAGAAGTCGACGGCTACGATGAAATGGTCGTGTTGCGGGATATACGTTTTGAATCCCACTGCGAACATCACCTCGCGCCGATTATCGGACGGGCCCATGTCGGCTATCTGCCGACGCGCAAGGTGGTCGGGATTTCCAAGCTGGCGCGCGTGGTCGATGCCTATGCCAAACGGCTGCAGGTGCAGGAAAAACTGAGCGCGCAGATTGCCCATTGCATCCAGCAGGTATTGGAGCCAAAGGGCGTCGCAGTCGTCATCGAGGCGGCCCACCAATGCATGACGACTCGGGGCGTGCATAAGTCCGGCGTGACGATGGTGACGTCTATGATGCTGGGAGCATTTCGCGAAGACTCCCGCACACGGCGCGAATTTCTCGCCATGATCCACGCTCCGAACGGACTCGGGAGCTGATGTGACAGCGGCTGATATCATCGCGATGGTCGAAAGGCTGATTGCCTTCGACACGGTGAGCCGCAATTCCAATCTCCAACTGATAGCTGCCGCGCGCGAGATTTTGTTGGCGGCAGGCGCAAACCTGCGTTTCACCTACGATCCCACGGGTTCCAAAGCCAACCTGTTCGCAACTTTCGGGCCGCAAACCGGCGGCGGCCTGGTCCTGTCGGGCCACACCGACGTTGTCCCGGTCGACGGTCAGGAATGGACCAGTGATCCGTTCAGCGCCGAAGTGAAGGCCGCCCGTCTGTATGGCCGTGGCGCAGCAGACATGAAGGGCTTTCTCGGCGTGCTTCTTGCGCTCGCCCCGCAAATTGCCAGGCTCGATCTGCGGCGGCCAGTGCATTTTGCGTTCTCCTTCGATGAAGAAGTCGGCTGCACAGGTGTGCGTCACCTGTTGGGCGACCTGCAAAGCGCCGATATCCGCCCTGCCGTTGCGATCATCGGAGAACCGACGGAGATGCGCGTCGTCAGCGCGCACAAGGCGGGTGCTGTCATCGAGACCATGGTACGCGGCCGCGAAGGTCATTCCAGTGCACCGGAGCAGGGCGCCAGCGCGGTGATGATGGCCGGTGAATTCGTTGCACTCCTGGTGAAACATCAGGAAGCATTGGCGTCGCTGCGGGACGATTTTTTCGATCCTCCGTACACCACGCTACAGGCGAATGTGATTTCCGGCGGAACGGCCGTCAATGTGCTTGCCAGTGATGCGCGCGTAACCTGGGAATATCGGGCGCTGCCGGATCGCGATCCCGCAGCAATTCTGTCGGCCATCGAACAGGAGGCAAATGCTGCGATTGTTCCGCGCTACCGTGCAGGAGCGCCGGACGCGGCATTCAGGACGGAAGTTCTCGCCGCCTATCCCGGACTGGCCCACAACGCCGAATCACCGGCTGTGAAGTTTGCCTGCACGATCACCGGCAGTAACCGGACACACGCGGTATCCTATGGCACCGAAGCCGGGCTGTTCCAGCGGGCCGGAATCCCCGCCGTCATTTGCGGCCCGGGATCCATTGCACAGGCGCACAAGGCAGACGAATTCATTTCGCTTCAGCAACTCGAGCAATGCGCCGCATTTCTCGAGCGTCTGATCGCCCGCTGGAACGCCTGAAGCAGGAATTGGCGATAACCAAAAAAATCATCTCACGCGGAGCCGCAGAGCCGCGGAGAAACCTCAGCGCCGCTTCCGGGCACCGCGCGCGAATCAGAAATTGCCCCTGTCGCGCCTTGCGCGACATCTGTTTTGATTCTGCCGCGGGCGCGCACCGCGCGCGTTGCGCGCTTTTTTTAGTGATTTCGAGGGTGCGGCGAAGCCGCACCCGTGGGGGGCGCCGCGTGCAGGCAATTTCCGCGCGGGGGACGCGGCGGGAAGCCGGCCAAAATCTACTACAGTGAGGCAAGTGGAAATTCGTACACCGAGCCGCAGAACTCGCAGCGCGTCCGAATGACACCATCCGGATCGGGAAGATCCCGCAGTTCAGCCGCCGGGTAGGATTTCAGAACCGAGGAGATTCTTTCCCGCTGGCATGAGCACTGGAAGTGCAGCGGCAAACTCGAACGCAGACGCACTTCTTCATCGTGGAAGAGGCGCCAGAGAACGGATTCAGCAGCGATTTCCGTGTCGAGCAATTCAATATCGGAGAGCGTCTGCATGAACAGCAACACTTTTTGCCAACGGTCGCTGTTGCGGATGTCTTCGGCGTACGGTCCCGGCACGGCCTGGACCATCATGGCGCCGGCGCGCCAGCCATGACCCGAGTCGGAACGGTAAATCGGAGCGGCGGCGACCTTTAAGACGGTGGCGAGCTGTTCGCTTTGGGCAAAATAGTTTTCGGCGCAAGCCGCAATTCCGCCGGGGGAAAGCGGCACCAGCCCCTGATAGGGCTGGGCGCCTTTTTTTGGTTCGATGGTGATCGCGAGCGCACCCGCTCCCGCCAGACTGGCGAAATCGGCCGGCCTGCCGGCCTCCGCAAAGTCATTTTCGCGCACACGCGCGTAACCCCTGAGGCCGCCTCCGGCAAAATAATCCGTGACCAGCAGGTTCAGCGGGCCATCGCCCTTGATCTGAACACTCAGCCGGCCTTCCATTTTCAGCGCCGAGCCGAGAAGAGCCGACAAGGCCAGAGCTTCAGCGAGGATACGCTGTCCAGCTTCGGGCAAGGGATGGGCCGCCAGTGCACGCGTGGAAGACGTCTCCAGCCGCAGAAAACGTCCGCGTAAGCCGGCGTCCGGCAGCTCGAACGGAAGCACAAAATCCGCCGAGGGCGCGGGCGTGTATTGGGATTCGGCCATCAGGCGAATCTGGGTTCAGATCGCGCGCGCTACAAGAGCTAATCGCCCAGGAAGCGAGGAGAGAGGAGCGAGATTTTGGCGAAGCCGCACGGTTCTCGTTCCTCGCTTCTATTCAAGACACCATAACAGGATCGCCTTTTGCGCATGGAGGCGATTCTCAGCTTCGTCATAGACAACCGATTGCGGTCCATCGATCACGTCATCCGTGACTTCCTCGCCACGATGTGCGGGCAGGCAGTGCATGAAGATGGCGCTCGGGTCGGCTTTTGACAGCAAGTTGGCGTCAACGCGATAAGGCTTCAAAAGTGTCCTCCGGCGCGATGCATTCTTGTCGCCCATGGAAATCCAGGTATCAGTGACGACGCAATCCGCGCCGGTGACGGCACGTGCAGGGTCGTGGGTGAATTCGATATCGGCCCCCGACTCCCGGGCCCATTTGCGCAGGTTTGGCGGCGGCGCCAGTTCTGCAGGTGTGGCGATGCGCAGGGTAAAATCAAACCGCGCAGCAGCATGAATCCACGACGTGCAGACATTATTCCAGTCACCGCTCCATGCCACGGTACAGCCGCGGATTGGACCCTTTTTTTCCTCGAACGTCATGACGTCGGCCATCACCTGGCACGGATGCGAGGATTTTGTCAGCCCGTTGATCACAGGGACGTCGGAATTGTCGGCCAACTCCTGCAGGGTCGCGTGGCCCAGGGTCCGGATCATAATGGCATCCACATAACGGGACAGGACCCGCGCAGTGTCGCCGATCGTCTCCCCGCGCCCGAGTTGCATTTCGGCCCCCGTGAGCGTGATCGAGTGTCCGCCCAATTGCTGCATTCCAAGATCGAATGAGATTCGCGTGCGCGTCGACGGACGGTCAAAGATCAGCGCCAGCATGCGGCCCTTCGCCGGTGCATCGCGATCCGCTGTTCCGCGCGGCGATCCGGACCGCGCATTCTTCCGGCGCCTCGCCTCGGCGATAATCCCCCTGAGCGTGGCCCGATCAAGATCCGAGAGGTCCAGGAAATGCCGAGGACCGCTTTCGGAAGTTTTGCGCTGCCGGACCGCCATGCGAGCACTCATGCCTCCGCGCCTTCCTTGGCAAAGCTTGCGCAGGTGGCGGCGAGCGCCTGCATCGCTTCGCGGATGTGTTTTTCTTCGATGTTCAAAGGCGGCAGCAACCGGACGACATTGTCCGTTGCCCCGACCGCGAGGAAGTCGTGTTCGCGCAACCTTGTGATGAACTGCGCCGCCGGAATGCGGAGTTTCAATCCCAGCAGCAATCCACGGCCGCGCACCTCTTCGACAATACCCGGATATTCCGCCGCAAGTCCGGCCAGCGATTGCTGAAAATGTCCCGCGGTCCGCCGCACGCTGTCGAGAAAGCCAGGTGCGAGCACGATGTCCAGAACCGCATTGCCGGCGGCCATTGCCAGGGGGTTGCCGCCGTAAGTCGAACCATGCGAACCAGCCGTCATACCCTTGGCGGCGCGTTCGCTGGCAAGACACGCACCCAGCGGAAAACCGCCGCCTATTCCCTTTCCAATCGACATGATGTCGGGTGCAATTCCGGTTTCCTCATAGGCAAATAAACGTCCGAGACGTCCAACTCCGGTCTGCACTTCGTCAAAAATCAGCAGCAAGCCCTTCGCGTCGCAGAATTCGCGCAAGCGCCGCAAAAATCCGGGCGGCGGCACACGCACGCCAACTTCGCCCTGAACCGGTTCAATCAGGATGCCAGCTGTTTGGGGGCCGGCGGCCTGCATCACGGCATCCATATCGCCAACCGCAACCTGATCGAATCCGTCGACCGGAGGCCCGAAACCCTCCAGATATTTCGGGCTCCCACCCGCAGCGATGGTTGCGAGCGTACGGCCGTGAAACGCACCCTGGAAAGTGATCAGGCGAAAGCGTTCTGGCGCTCCGGACGCGTGTTGGTAACGCCGGGCAATCTTGATCGCACATTCCACCGCCTCCGCACCGGAATTGGTGAAAAATACCGTGTCGGCAAAAGTCTGGGCGACCAAACGCTCAGCGAGCTTCTGTTGTCCGGGAATGCGGTAGAGATTTGAGGTGTGCCACAGACGCGCCGCCTGATCCTGCAGCGCCGAAACAAGATGTGCATGACAGTGGCCCAGGGCTGAAACTGCAATGCCCGATCCGAAATCAAGATATCGCCGGTTTTTCTCGTCAAAGAGATATGGTCCCTCGCCTCTGGTGAACGCGACATCCGCCCTGGCATAGGTCGGAAGAACCGGCGGAATCACGAAAATCTCTCCTTCGAGAAAAATGAAAGCGCGTCTTATAAGCGCGCAGAGTCGGAATCAGAAGCCGGAACTGAAGCGGTATGAAAATTCCGAACTCGTGTAGCCCCCCGGCATCTGTGGACAAAACTTGGTGGTGGCTGCTTAATCATTGTGATTATGGTCTGCCATGGTACAACATGTTGTGGTACACGGGAGATCGCCATGGGCTGGACGGACGAACGGGTTGAGCAACTGAAGGGACTCTGGAACGAAGGTTTGACGGCCAGCCAGATAGCGGTTGCGCTGGGCGGTGTGAGCCGCAATGCGGTGATCGGGAAAGTTCATCGGCTCGGGCTTGCCGGACGTGCGGTGCCGGCACGGTCCGAACGGCCGCGCACCCAGCGGCGCACCGCGATCCATGCCGCTCCTCCGATGCCGGAAATCATCGAAGAAGATCCAATCAAGCTGGATGACGGCAATTTCGTCACCGTTCTCACGATCAACGACCGCATGTGCCGCTGGCCGATCGGCGATCCATCTGAAAATGAATTTCATTTTTGCGGCCGCAACCCCAAGTCCGGTTCACCTTACTGCGAAGCACATGCGCGCAAGGCCTATCAGCCGCAGCAGGTGAAGACGCGGCGAGCGTCGTAACCAAAATTACCTTTCCTCCAACGCATGCCAGTGAGCGTCGTGCATGGCGCGGCGCAAGGAGGCTTCATTGGGTCAACTGATCCACATCAATGTGTCCGGCGCGGGCAGGCGTTACGAAGTCCGTATGCGCAGCTACCGGCTCGATTTCCTCACGCACGCAGACCGAGTGTACCACTCAACCGAAATCCGGGCCCGCGACGACGAGGACGCCCGCGCGCAGGCGAAGCGGCTGAAGACCCGTATCGGCAAGGGTTACTGCATTTGGGACGGAGACCGCCCCGTCCACACCGAAGTTTACTGACTCTAGTATTCCTGTTCGCTGCCACGCCTCAGCTTGGCGAAACCAGGAGCCCCGCTTAGGGTCCGCGGCCAATCAGAATCAGCGAAGCTACCCGCAGAGGCGCGAGAAACGCCGTGGCAGACTTAGGAGCGCCGCGAAACGGCCGCGGGCGCGCTTGGGGAAGCGGCCAGCGACTTAATGTCGAAAGTGCCGGATCCCGGTAAAGACCATCGCAAGATTCCGCGCGTCGGCTTCGTTGATGACCTCTTCATCTCGGACCGATCCGCCGGGTTGGATCACCGCAGTGGCCCCGGCTTCGGCGATCGCAATAAGACCGTCCGGGAACGGGAAGAACGCGTCTGAAGCCGCGGCCGAACCGATGGTGCGAGGCTGAGCCCAACGCGCCGCAGATGCAGCCTCCCGCGCCTTGATCGCCGCCATGCGTGCCGAGTCGACCCGGCTCATCTGTCCCGCACCGATGCCCGCGGTCGAGCCGTCTTTTGCAAAGACAATGGCATTCGATTTCACATGCTTCACCACCGTGAATGCAAACAGCATGTCGGCCAACTCCTGCCCTGTGGGCGCGCGCCGGGTGACGACACGAACGGATTCCTGCGACACGGCGCCGTTATCGCGATTCTGCACCAGCAGTCCGCCGGCAACCGATCGCACCAGCCAGCTTCCCGCGCGCGGGTTCGGCAATCCACCTGCGATCAGCAACCGAAGATTTTTCCTGGCCGACAGAATGCGGACGGCGCTTGAGTCAACTTCAGGTGCGATAATGACTTCGGTGAAGAGATTTGCGACGAGTTCGGCGGTTTCCGCATCGAGGCCGCGGTTGAAGGCGAGCACGCCGCCAAAGGCGCTGACCGGATCGCAGGCAAGCGCATTGCGATAAGCATCGGCAAGGGTTGCTGCGGTCGCCACGCCGCAGGGATTGGCATGCTTGACAATGACGCAGGTTGGCTTACCGGGTGGGAATTCCGCGGCCAGTTCATAGGCCGCATCGGTATCGTTGATATTGTTGTAAGACAGTTCCTTGCCCTGCAGCTGCTGTGCTGTCGCAACGCCAAACCGTTTCTCTCCGGTGACGTAGAACGCCGCCTGTTGATGCGGATTTTCGCCATAGCGAAGTTTCTGACGCAGGCGCCCCGCGAAACTCCGGCGGCGCGGCGGTTCGTGATGATCCGCGGGTGCAAGTTGCGCCGCCAGCCATTCCGAAACCGCGGAGTCATACGCGGCCGTCCGGGCGAATGCGATCTGCGCCAACTTCTTTCGCGTCGCCGCATCGACGCCGCCTCGCGCGACCTCACCGAGCACGATCGGATAATCCTCGGGATCGACAACAACCGTGACCCAATCATGGTTTTTCGACGCGGCGCGTATCATCGCCGGTCCGCCGATATCGATATTTTCCACCGCTTCGCCGAACGCCGCCCCTTTGGCAATGACGGCTTCGAACGGATAAAGATTACAGACCAGTAAATCGATCCCGGCGATGGCATGTTCACGCATCACCGCGTCATGCTTGTCGCGCTGCCCAAGCAACCCACCATGTATTTTCGGATGCAGGGTCTTGACCCGGCCATCCATGATTTCGGGAAAACCCGTGACCTCTGAAACATCCCGTACTGTGAGCCCGGACTTGCGCAATGCAGCCGCCGTGCCGCCGGTGGAAATCAATTCAATTCCGTGTCCGGCCAGCGCCCGAGCAAACTCCTCGATCCCGGTTTTGTCCGAAACCGAAATCAATGCGCGTTTGATGATCCGTCTCGTCATGCATACTCCGGGAGTTGATGGCTATCTGCGGAACAGCCACACGGCAAGCGTCAGGATTGCGCTGATCAGAAGCGAGGTGACAATCGGGAAATAGAAGCGGAAATTTCCGCGTGCAATCACCACGTCGCCGGGCAGACGCCCCAACCCAATCCGGCCAAGCACCGGCCAGGCAATGCCGATGGCGACAAGAATGATGCCGGCAGCAATCAACAGCGTGCGCATCGATTCTCGACCGCACTCCAGAACCTGCGGAAATTGTCCTGTTCCAACGTGCAGAATACCGGCATGCGCTGCTGAAATCCCGGATCACGGGCGTCGAGCGCCGCGAGCATTTTGTCGTAATGCAAGTCCTCTTCGGCCAGCACGCCGGTGAGGGAGATGCCGCAATTGCGTTCCGCGAGCACCGACTGATAGATGCGGTAGGTCCAGATCGCCCGCCGTTCGATGATGAGCGACATATAGAGATAGGGCAGTGGACCTTCGCCCGGCGCAATCGCCGCGAAGATGCCGGCATCGAGCCGGTCCATATACAAGCGCGCAGCGGCGCCTGCGAGCAAAGCGTCATCGTCATAATCCAGGACCCGGCCCGCGAGTTTCTCGGCGGCGCGCTTGAAAAACCACGCGTGGCGGGTTTCTTCGGCGAGGTGCTTCAGCATTGCGCCGTCGGGAACGCGTGGCTGCGCCAGCATGATTTTGCGGCTGCCGATATGTTCCATCAAGGACAGCGTATTCAGGAAGCGGACATGCAAATCCTGATCGGCGCAAATTTGCTCGAGGCGCGAACCAACCACGCGCCGATCGTCATCCGGCAAGAGCAAGGGATTCATCAATCACACCATAAACGCGGTCGAGTTCTGCGGCGCCCACGCAATAGGGCGGCAGGACATAAATGACATTGCCTAGTGGCCGAAGAAGTACGTCATGTTCAAGGTAAAATGCGCTTAGCTTCGGTCCAGACTGCGCCAGATAGCCGGAATCTCCGGCTTTCAGTTCCACCGCCGCGATCGTTCCCGCTTGCCGCACCTGGGCAATCTTCCGCCGCCCCTGGAGTTTTTTGAGCGCCGTCGCGTGACGACCCGCGATGGAACGGATGCGCTCCATGACCGGTTCGGAATCCCAAACTTCGAGATTCGCCACAGCCGCTGCGCAGGCAATTGCATTTCCGGTATAGGATGAGCTGTGAAAAAAAGTTCGCGCGCGATCAGGTGAATAGAACGCGTCGTAAATTTCCGCCGATACCAGCGTCACTCCCATCGGCAGAAACCCGCCGGTTAGTCCTTTTGACAGGCACATAACATCGGGCGCCACATTGGCCTGTTCGCAGGCGAACAAACTGCCGGTCCTGCCAAAGCCGGTCATCACCTCATCAAGGATCAGCCAGACGCCATAATGGCGGCAGATTTCGGCGATCCGCGTCAACACTGCCGGCGCGTACATCTTCATACCGCCCGCGCCGAGGACCAGCGGTTCGAGAATCGCCGCGGCGAAGCTGTCCGCCTCCCGCCGCAGCAGCGATTCCAAAGCATCCAGGGTTCGCTGTTCGGCGCCGGATTCCGGGAAGGGAATGAAGTCGACTTCGAACAGCATCGAATCCCAGGCGGCATTGAACACTCCGCGATGCCCGACCGACATCGCGCCGAACATGTCGCCGTGATAGGCATGCTCCATCGCGATGATGCGGTGGCGCGGCTTGCCTCGATTGTGCCAGGCACCGACCGCCATTTTGACCGCGACTTCCACCGCGGTCGAACCGCTGTCGGAAAAAAACGCGTGGCTGAGCGAGGTTGGCGCCCGGGAGAGTAGCTTTTGTGCCAGTCGTTCCGCCGGATCATGGGTGAATCCGGCAAAAATGACCTGTTCCAGCTGCTGCGCCTGTTCGCAAATCGCCTTAGCGATGCGCGGATGGCCATGGCCGTGGGTGATCACCCACCATGAGGAAATCGCGTCAATGATGCTGCGCCCGCTTTGGGTGATCAGACGCGCGCCTTGCGCCCGCGCGATGGAAATTTCTTCCGGCGCAGCGCCGTGCTGGGTAAACGGATGCCAGATGTGCGACCTGGTCACGGCGCGAGGAAGGACTCCCGTTGGAAATTTTGCGCGAATGCATGGCGCAAATTTTCTGCATTCAAGTGCTTCATTACCGGCAATCGCCCCAGAATTCTTGCGCCACTGAATTCGCCTATCGTGCGTTGCGTATCGGAATTTTCGTCGCCGGCGAAAACAATCCCCTGCACTGAAATTCCGCGCCGCTGCAGAGCCTCAAGGGTCAGCAATGTATGGTTGATCGTCCCCAGCGCGGTGCGCGCGACCACGACAACTGGCGCCTGCCATCGTGCGAACAGCTCGATCTGCAATAGCGATCTCGTCATCGGGACGAGAACACCGCCCGCACCCTCGACGACAAGGAAACGCCGTGGCGGTGTCTCCGGCAGTACAAGACGTGCGGGATCGATTGTCACTCCATCCAGTTCGGCAGCGCGGTGCGGCGACAGCGGTTCACGCAGGCGGTAGGCTTCGGGCAACAGGCGTGTGCCGGAAATGCCTGTCAGCGCGGCGACGGTGTCAGTATCCGTTCCGTCCGTCAGCCCCGACTGAACCGGCTTCCAGTAAAATGCGTCAAGTGCGAGCACCAGCATGGCCGCAACGACTGTTTTGCCTACACCCGTATCGGTCCCGGTAACGATCAGTGTTTTCACGTCGCGCCCTGTGCTGCGGCAAGAGCGGCAATGTCGTTTTCGCTATGATCGGCGTGAATTGAAATCCGCAACCGCGATGTCCCTTCCGGAACCGTTGGCGGTCGCACGGCGCGGACATCGAAACCGGCCCGCTGCAGGCTGGCCGCGGCAATGAGCGTGCGTTCGGCGTCACCGACAACGATCGGGATGATCTGGCTACCGCGAAATATCGCATTGGGGCAGAGCGCGTCATGAGCAATGCGCGCGAGATTGAGCACACGCCTGCGCCGCCAGGGCTCCTCGTCCACCAGTTCCAGCGCGCGCTTCACTGCCGCTGCAAGCAGCGGCGAAGGCGCCGTGCTGTAGATGAAGGGACGTGCCTTGTTTACGAGGTACTCGACGGCCACAGTTGAACCGCAGACCAGCGCTCCCGATACTCCCAGCGCCTTCCCGCAGGTGTGGACCGAAATGATATGTTCGGTTCTCAGCCCTTCTCCCAGTCCGCGGCCGCGGGGGCCGAATACACCTGTCGCATGCGCTTCGTCGATGACCAGCACCGCCTCATGCGCGCGCGCCAGCTGTTCGAGCTCACTGAGCGGCGCAATATCGCCGTCCATACTGTAAAGGGATTCGACCGCAATCAGCAGACGCCGCACGCCTGAGTCACGCGCCTTTCGCACGGCATCGTCGAAAGATTGAACATCATTGTGCCGGGCGCGAAGACGTTTCACGGCCGAGGCGTGAATGCCTTCCTTCACACTGGCATGGATGTTCTCATCGAAGACGACGCCGTCGTGACGTGTGAGGAGAGTGCTGAACAGCGCGAAATTCGCGGCAAAGCCACTGCCGAAGAACAGCGCTTTCGCCGTGCCGAAGAATTCCGCTGCCTTCTGCTCAAGTGCGGCATGGGCATCGGAATGGCCCCGCAACAGGCGCGATGCAGAGGCCCCAACCGGTGCCGATCGCAGCGCCTGCATGACGGCTGCACCCAGTGCCGGATGACGTGCGAGGCCGAGATAATCATTTGACGCAAAATCAATGCCGGTGGCGGGGACCAGAGTCCGGTACAGCCCCCGCAGCCGCGATTCTTCGAGTTCTGCCTCAGCGCCGGCGAGCATCAACGGCCACTTGGGCGCGGTCCGAATTCGACGCTTTGTGTCGTCCGGACGGGCTGGGGAAACAAGGCCATGAGGTCGAGTACGTCCTGCGGCATCTGGGTATTGACCGGAAGCCCGAGCTCGCGTGCTTCGCCCACCGTGATCGGGTAATCATGGGTCCAGCGCCCACTGGTGAGCTTTTCGGCGAGATTCATCGCCGCTTCCGGTGGCATCGGCATCCGCAGCAATTCGGTCGCCTGCCGCCTGAGTTGATCGATGGCCTTTTGCCCGAGATCGGCAAGGATCAAAGTCTGGTCATCGACATCGGACAGCGGTTTTTCGCTCGCCACCTTGATGATGGAGGCCGCCGGCATGCCGTTGATCTGCGGGTCGATCGGCCCGAGCATGGCATGTGGCGTCATCACGATCTCATCGGCGCCAAGTGCCACCAGCGTTCCTCCCGACATCGCGAAATGCGGGATGAATACCGTGACCCGGCCGGGATGAGCGCGTAATGCGCGGGCGATTTGCAGGGCCGCGATCGCAAGACCGCCCGGAGTATGGAGAATGACATCGATTGGCTGTTCGACAGGAGTGGTACGGATGGCGTTCAGGACTTTTTCGGCATCGTCCATATCGATGTAGCGCGCCAGCGGAAATCCGAAAAAGCGCATCGATTCCTGGCGGTGGATGACAGCGATTATGCGTGAACCGCGCGATTTCTGGATCGCCGCGATCTTCGACGCACGCCTCGCGCGCAACATGCGACTTGCGATCAGCGGCTGCATCGCGAAAACAAAAATGACGATCCAGAACAGAGTTGCCAAATCCATACAGCCCGACCGGTTCCGCCCATATGTGTTTTGCGGCCAATCTATAGCAGTTCGTGATTTCCGGGAGGGAACATCAGCAGACGCATGGAGTCATCCGGCGGATCAGCGCCCCCCGCGGATCGCATCATTTGTTGACGAGGGAATGACCGTCGCTATGATCCGCGCCCTCCGGTTCGAAACACGACAATGCCCCCGTGGCGGAATCGGTAGACGCGGCAGACTCAAAATCTGTTGCCCGCGAGGGCGTGCTGGTTCAAGTCCGGCCGGGGGCACCAGCCTTCCCCCGGACCGCGCGTGGCGCGTCCGGGGCTGCGGCGGCGAGCTTCGGCTCGGTTAAACACCTTCGCAACCAGCGAAGGCTGCCGCGCCGTGGCCCAGAGGGTGAAGGGGCTCGCTACGCACGTGGGGGTGACACTTCGCGCCGATTCACGGTTATCCACAGTCTGCCATCGCACCAGGGGGCATCCACCGGGCGTGCATGCGATTTAGACGACAGCCCAATTCAGTCGTAACGCACTGGTTATCATTACAAGTTCCTGCAATATTCTTGCTGCAACCTGTTGTCTCTCCGTTCAAATATCATGGCGTTAACCTAGGTTAATATACACCGGGGACGGGCGGTGATACGCTGCTAATACTCGCCCGGGGGACGGGTTCATCACCGCAGGCCAGGTGTCATGCAGCTCTTCGCCCCATCGATACCGAATCCCGACGCGCTCTCCGAAATTGCCTATCGGGAAGCCGATCATCGGGCGAAAAACAGCATACAGCTCGCGGTCAGCATCCTGCAGCTTCAAGCAAGACAGGCGGGAAATGGTACCGCCGCGCAACATCTTGAGGAGGCGAGCCGCCGGCTGACAGCCATCGCCGCCGCGCATGATGTGGGTGACGAGTCGAGGGGGAGCGAGATCGCTGTCGACCAATATCTTGCCCGGATTTGCAGCAGCATCGGCGCCGGAGGCCGCATTTCATTCGACCTGTCTGTCGAACCAATTCGATTGCTGCCGAAACGCGCGATTCCGGTCGGGCTGATCGCCTCTGAAGCGATCACCAACGCGCTCCGGCATGCTTTCTCAGGAGCCGAGGAAGGACGCATACGGCTGGTATTGAAGCGCGAACCGGGCAAACAGTTGCTTCTTCTGGTGCAGGACGATGGGCGTGGGCTGCCGGAGGGCGCAGCCAAAGGCATGGGCACGCAATTGATCCAGGGCCTCGCGAAACAGCTTCAGGGCAAAATTGCCTTTGGCCCAACGGCGCAAGGCGGCTGCACCTTTGTCTTGCATTTTCCCGAACAGGAGAGCGACGAAAGTCAGGGCGTCGTCCCGTACCGGCCAAGGAAGGATTGCGGCGATCTGGACGCCGATTTCCTGAACAGCGTCGCCGATTTGTATCGCCCGCGGAATTTTCCTGCCGGCCAGAGCATCGTGCGTGAGAACGCGGCCGTCTCTGAGATATTGGTATTGGTCGAGGGGGTCGCAGCGACGTATCAATCATCGCCCGACGGCAGGCGGCGGATCATCTCCTTCCACTTTCCCGGCGATATCGCGAACCTGCAATGCGATCTCGGCCCGGTCACCTACGGGATATCAGCCCTGATCGACTGCAAGGTAAGCCAGATTTGCCCGGCAGAGCTGGACGCAGTTGTCGGCGCGCATCCGGAGTTTTGCCGCGTGCTCTGGCGCGCAGCGATTCTCGAAACGTCAATTCTGAAGGAGTGGGTTTGGTTCTCCGGTCAGCACAGCGCGTCCACGCGCGTCGCACACCTGCTTTGTGAGTTTCTGGAGCGATATAAGAGTAATGCCCAAGGGCCGGATTTCTTGCTGCCGCTGACGCAGGCGCAAATCGCCGATGCCTGCGGGCTCAGTACGATCCACGTGAATCGGATATTGCGGCGATTTCGCCCGCTGGGAATCGGGATCTTCAGCAGGGGCCAGATCAGGATCATGGATGCCACCGCGCTGGAAAAGCTATGCCATTTCCGGCGTGAGTATCTGTACGGTGCCGACGAGCGCTGCCGCATTCAAAGCCGCCAGCCCCCACGGAATTGGCGTTTTAGGCGCGCTTGAACTTCCCTTGCCCTATGCAGGCGGTTTTTTTTCGGAAATGCTGTCGCCGGGAATAGCATCCGTTCCGATATTGCCGGAGGATTCATCGTGCGCCGAATTTTTTCCCGATTGGCTGCAGCGGCTATGGTCGCGGCGACAGTCTCGGGGCCTGGAAACAGTGCGGTGGCCGCGGAGCCCACGACGCTGCGGTTCGGCCTCGATACCGAACACAACATCAACGGCCTCACATTGGCCGTCGCCGACCAGGAAGGATTTCTCGCCCGCGAAGGACTGAAGCTTCAGCAAACGGAATTCCTCGCCACAAAAGACCGCGACCGCAACCGCGATGCGCTGCTCGCCGCCTTGAAGAAGGGGGATATCAACTTCACCCGGGTTCAGACGCCATTCCTGATCGAAGGGGCGGCCAAAAAAACCGGCATTGTGGGCATCTCCGGCGTCGTCGATAACCCGGTTTATTTCCTCGTCGCCGGTCCGAACATCAAAAACTTTGCCGACCTCAAAGCGAAGGTCATCACTGAGCCACGGCTGGGAGACATCCTGAGCCTGACGGCCCGCGAACTTCTTGCCCAGCACGGATTAAGCCCGCGCGAGGTGACCATCAGGGAAATTGCCGGATCGGGTCCGCGCGTCGACTGCTTGCTGAGCGGAAAATGCGATGCCGGCACCATCGACCAGCCCGCAGTTTATAAATTGTTCGAGGCCGGATTCCACACGCTTGCGCTGCACAGCGAAGCGGGCGCGCTTGTCGATGTGGTGGACATCGTCGATCGTGACTGGGCTGCACGCAATCGCGATATTGTCGTGAAGTATCTGCGCGCCAGTGCGAATGCGATGCGCTATATCCACGACCCTAAAAACCGGAACGAAGTGGTGAAGGTCGTGATGGCGGTGACGGCGCAGCCCGAAAAGCAGGCGCGCCAAATGCTCGAATACTATTGGGATCCCAAATACCACGTACTGCCGCAAGATGCCGAGATCGACATGAACGGGCTGACCGCGACGATTCAGTTGCTCGCGAAATATGGATTCGTGAAACCTCCACTGCCGCAAGCGAGCGACATGGTCGATCTGAGCTACGCCAAAGAGGCGGGGGTCAGGTAATCACGCCGGCTACGGGCTGCGAACCATTGCGGCGCCCAAGCCAGTGACGCGCATGTGGCGTTCGGGCCCATGCGCGCTATAACTGCCACGCTGAAATTACGGATTGGACCGAAATGACTCTTGTCATCGACATGGATTCCCACCTGCGCGACAGCTATTTCCTCGACGAAATCTACGACCTGAAGGGAGCCTTCGCACCGAGCAAACCCAAAAGGCTGAACAATCCCGACGATATCCGCGAGATCGAGTTCGAGCACCCGTTCAGCGGTTCGTCCGCCGCGCATGACTGGATTTATTTCACGAAGACCAAGTGGCTCGGTGGCGAGATCGCGGAGCGCCAGGAAGGCGGCTTTGATATGAAGCGGCGCGTCGCCGATAACGATAAGGAAGGCATCGATAAGCAGATCGTTTTCCCGACCAAGATTTCCATTCCTGCGCTCGAGCCGGGCGACCTCGGGGTTGAGCTGGCGCGCTGCTATAACAATTGGGTCCACAAACTGGTGCACGGACGCGAGAACCGGCTGCTGCCCTGCGCGATCATGCCGGCGGGCAAGCCCGCAGCCATGGCCGACGAGTTGCGCCGCTGCGTCAAGGACCTGGGGTTCAAGGTGGCACATCTAACGCCTTACACGCGCACGCACACCCTCGATGAGGAGGCGTTCTTTCCGTTTTTTGCCGCGGCCGAGGAGCTCGACGTCGCTTTGATGTGCCATCCAAATTCCGGTGGTCCGATGCAGAACATGTTCCACAAGAAGGGAAAGCCACCGGCGCATTTTCCCAATCATGTTCTTGGGCGGCCGTTCAACTGCACAATGGGACTCGCAGGGCTCGTCTGCGGCGGCGTGTTCGAGAAATTCCCGAAACTCCGCGTCTGCTTCTTCGAATGCTCGGCGGAATGGATCCTGTATTGGATGCATCGCATGGACGACGATTTCGAGTTCATGAAGCACGGGTTCTCGGATCTGAAGACGCAGCCTTCCGATCTCATCCGGCGCAATGTCTGGGTCACCTGCGAGGCAGATGAAGGCGGGATGGACCGTGTCTTCGAGGAATTTCCAGATTCCCACGTCCTGATGGCGTCGGATTATCCGCACTATGATTCCGAATTCCCCGACACGGTCCGCAGCATTCGCGCGCGAAGCGATCTTTCGGAGAAACGCAAGGAAATGATCCTCGGCCGCAACGCCGAGGAGCTGATCCGGCTCTAGGCGGGCATTGCGGATTCCGGCGGCAATGACATGATGAGCCGCCGGAACCGTCCACGATCGAAGGAACCCGCTTTATGCACGACGTCCCTTCCAGCGAGCATTGGCACGAACCGCAAGGCCGCAAGAATGCCGGCTATGGCGCATGGAAACGGCCGAACACGCCGTACGATAATTTCATGGAAGCCCAGGGCGTGCCGATCTATCGCGGCATCGGTGTGCGCCGGATCCAGGATCTGCCGCTGCAACCGTGGGCGCGAATGGGCGGACGCGGCACATTTATTCAGCTCTACGGCACCGAAGGAAAATGGGGCTCCTATGTCGTCGAAGTCCCGGGCGCCGGGGCGCTGAAACCCGAACGCCACATGTATGAAGAAATCATGGTGGTTGCCGAAGGCCGCGGTACGACAGAAATCTGGATCGACGGTCAGGTCAGGCCGCACACATTCGAGTGGCAGCCCGGCTCGATGTTCTCGGTGCCGCTGAATACGTGGCATCGGATTGTCAACGCCGCCTCGACACCGGCACTGATCCTGGTCGCCACCAGCGCGCCAAATGTGATGAATCTGTTCCGCGACACCGACTGGATTTTCAACTGTCCGGCGACATTCCCGTCCCGGTTCGATGGCAGCGCCGATTTCTTCAAGCCGAAGGACGATATCGCACCAGATCCGCTGCGCGGGTTGGCAATGCGCAAATCCAATCTCATCCCGGACATCGTGAATGGCCAGCTTTATCTCGATAATCGGCGGTCGCCCGGTTATCTGCGTGTCGAACCTGCGATGGCCGGTAATGTCTTCTACGGATTCGTCGGCGAACACGAGACGGGGCGCTATTCGAAGGCACACGCTCATCTCTCGTCGGCGGTTCTCGTCTGCCTGAAAGGCAAAGGTTACACTTACACCTGGCCGCGCACGATCGGCATGACTCCGTGGAAGGATGGGAAAGCCGATCAGGTATTCCGGCAGGATTACGAACACATGGGAATGGTGACAGCGGCGCCGTATGGTGGCGACTGGTTTCATGCCCATTTTGGAATCAGCAAGGAACCGTTGCGTCTGATTGGATGGTATGGGCCGCTAAATCACCGCAAGGACCGCGCCGGCGTGCCGGGCGAAAAGGATACCGACGAAGGGGCCATCGACGTCACCGAGGGCGGCACCGCGATCCCCTACTACCTCGAAGATCCCTTCCTGCGCGGGGAGTATGAGGCGACTTTGGCGAAGGCCGGGGTGAAATCGCGCATGGAACCAGCGCTGTATGCGCCGCCGCTTACCGCCAAGTCCGCATAACCCAGCCCAAGTGGATCCGGCTTCGCTGAAGCTTCAAGTCAAGATCAACTGGCGACTCGTCCTGTTGCAATATGCCGCAGTGGCGCGTATCTAATTCGTGCGACGGCGTCTCGTCGGATGTGCGCACTGTTGACCTGGACTCGCCTTTCGTGCGCGCCTGAGACAGCCGAAACTTCCGACAAATATGCCTTCTGCACCTCCGGTGGCATGTCGCCGCGGGGGAACAATGTGTCAGGAAGTGTCAATGGCAATCGGTACAGTGAAGTTCTTTAACTCCGCCAAGGGCTACGGCTTTATCGCTCCGGAAGGCGGTGGCAAGGACGTGTTTGTGCACGCAACCGCTGTGGAAGCGGCAGGCATGCGCACTTTGACGGAAGGTCAGCGCGTCTCCTTCGATGTCCAGCCCGATGCGCGTGGCGTCAAGGCGACCAACCTTAAGGCGGTCTGATCGCTCACCGCATTTGAAGTTGAAAGGCCGGCGATCCCTTCGCCGGCCTTTTTCATTCGCCTCTGGTTTCGTGGAGCAGACTGCGCGCCTGCGACCACGCGATCGCAGGCGTATCGGACAAGTGAGCAGCACCCGCTCCACGCGACCAGCATTCAAAAAAGCTCCGGTTCGCCCCTGTTGCGTCGCCGGTCATAAAATGCGGTTGCTTCAACAAGAGGGAGAGGACGTGCGTGCCCGCACGATCGGTGATGGCGACACGGCCGAGCGAAAGCACATGTAGTCCGCGCTCGACATAGGCCTGCGCGCGAACGGTCAAATCAAGCCCATTGCAGGTCAGGCGCGCTTCCTGGCTGCGGAAAACGAGCGACGACCAGTCGGTCAGCATTACGGTCGGCGGGCGGCTCTTCACCACCACGTCGATATCGAGTCCGTCCGAAAATCGCGGCAAATCGAGTTTTTCGGCCGATTGTGAGGACAGACGAGAGGCGGCCTCGGCGCTGTGGTCCTTGCTGTCGGTGCGCGCCAGCCAGACGATATCGTAAGGCGGTTCGGCATCGGATTGTTGAACGCCCAATGCAAATGCCGGAGGTGGCGCCAGTTCTACTGCCTGCTTTCCGCCGATGGTCTGTTCGATGACCTTTCGGGTGACCTCGTCACCGGCAAAGACCAGAACACCCTTATGCGCTGCGACAGCTGTGGCGACATCGGGACGAATGGAGTCGCTTGCCGGTGGCGCCTCCGGCAAGATGACAATCCGGTTCGGAAGCGAGCCGAGAAAAGCCGCCACGCCGTCTTCACGGGCAAAAAGCGCGCGGGTCAGGAATATGGTCGCGTTGCCGAGTGCCGCAGGATTCGCGTCGCGACGGTACCCGGTCCACGAATTCGTGTAGACACACTCAAGTCCCAATCCCGACAGGAGCTTGAGCGTGCCGAGCCAGTTGGCGTGTTCCCCGCAGTTCTGATTTTCCGGAAAACCAAGCACCGCGGCACGGCGGTTCTGCGAGACAAATTGCGCAACCCGGTCGCGCAAAAGCTGCGCGCATCGGGCAACCGGGTCCAGGTCAGCCATATCGGCTAACTATGACCCGCAGGCATTTCCCGCAAGGTCAAAGTCGTGACCCGCTCCGGCTGGCTTGAGGATAGGCGGCCCGATGGCTATTTAGGACGGAACGCCCCACCCGTTCCATCTCGCGGTCCATCCATGCAAGCCCTGTTTGTCGGCCAAACCTATATCGACGTCACCTTCCTGGCCGACCGTATTCCGACCGGCGACGACAAGGACGTGGCGCGCGATTACGCGGTTTCGTTCGGTGGAAATGCCGTAACGGCAGCCTTTTGTTGCGCCCGGCTCGGAATCGCGCCGGACCTGCTGACCTCGGTGGCCGACGATTGGCTGGGACGCATGTTCCTCGACATGGCGGCGCGCTATGGGGTCTCTGTCCATCCGCGCAAGGTCCGCCGTTCATCGCTGTCTTTCGTAATGCCGAAAGGCGGTAAGCGCGCCATCGTGCGCTGCCGCGATGATGACTATCTGCATCCTTTCACTCCGCTCAATCTCAAAGGCTGCCGGGTGCTTCACCTCGACGGCCATCAGGCAGACGCGGCGCTGCATTATGCGCGCCAATGCCGCGAAGCCGGGATTCTGACCTCGCTCGATGGCGGCGGAGTGCGCGTGAACACGCTCGAGCTGCTCGAATTCATCGACATCGCCGTGGTTTCAGAACGCTTCTGCGAGCAATTGCGCCTGTCGTCGCTGGATGCGCTCGACATGCTGAAGCGGAAGGGCTGCAAGGTCGGCGGTGTCACCATGGGCGAACGCGGCATGCTCTGGTACGACGAGACCGGCAACATCTCGACAATGCCGGCTTTGTATGTGCCGGGTGATGAAATCGTCGACACCAATGGCGCCGGCGATGTGTTCCACGGCTCCTATGTCTATTCCTGGCTGACCAATCCGCAGGCGCGCTGGGAAACTCATTTCCACTTTGCCCGCGCGGCGTCGGCTTATGCGATCCGCTTTCTCGGAAATGAAGCCAGGCTGCCGCGTCCGGAAGACGTGATCGATATCCAGGAAAAATATCGGGCCGTCGAGCCGGTCAGGGCTTAGGGATTCATTCGCCTGGCGCCGGGTACGCCTCCATGACGCGATTGCGCGCACGGATACGCGAGTAATCGGCGGCCAGCAGGATGTAGAATGACGGCACCACGAACAGCGTGAACAGCGTGCCCACCGAAATCCCGCTGAAGATCACGAGTCCCATGGCAAAGCGCGCGACTGCGCCGGCGCCGGTAGAGAGCAACAGCGGCACGACGCCCAGCACCATCGCCGCCGTGGTCATCAGAATCGGGCGCAGACGGATGCCGGCGGCGATCTGAACTGCTTCGCGCTTCGGATGTCCTTCGCGCTGTAGCCGGTTGGCGACGTCGACGATCAGGATGCCGTGCTTGCTGATCAGTCCCATCAGCGTGACGATACCCACCAGGGTGTAGATATTCATCGTCCCGCCGCCGAATTGCATGACTTCCGGATAGAAGACATGCAGACCAAAAACGATGTGTAACGCGGCCATGGCGCCGGCGATCGACATCGGCACCGCGATCAGGATGATCAATGGCGCGCGGAAGCTCTCGAACAGCGCGGCCAAGGCGAGGAAGATGATAACCGCGGCAAATCCCAACAGCGTTATGAAGCCGCTCGACTCCTGAACATATTGCCGCGATGTGCCGGCATAATCGATGACATATCCTTGCGGCAGCGTACGCGCCGCAATTCCGCGCAACAGTTCCAGCGTACTGCCTTGCGTCATGCCCATTCCGACCATCGCATTGATCGTGGCGGCATTGAGCTGCTGGAAATGATTCAGCGATTCCGGCGTCGTGCTGCTGGTGATATGGGCAACTGTCGATAGCGGCACCAGGCTGCCGTTGGGCGCCCGGATATAATAATCCAGCAGTTGGGATGGGTTCAGCCGGTATGGCTGGTCCGCCTGGGCCATAACGCGATAGGAACGGCCCTCCATGCTGAAATAATTGACGTAGCCGCCGCCCAGCATCGCCGACAGTGCATTGCCGATATCGCCCATCGATAAACCCATCAGCGCGGTTTTGTCGCGATCGATATCGACCGTAACTTCCGGCCGGTCGAGTTTGAGATTGGTATCGAGGAAGAACGGGAACTTACCGGTCTTGCGCACCTCATCCATGAAGCTTTGCACGACAGTGTTCAGCCGGTCGAACGATTCCGTGGTGCTGATGACAAACTGTACCGGCGCGCCAAAATTGCTCGGCAAGGGGGGCGGCTGTGCCACGAAGAAGTTGTTGAACACCGGAAATTTGGTGACTTCGCGCTGAACCGCATTCTGCACCTGGACAGAGTTCTTCGCCCGCACATCCCACGGCTTCAGGGCAAAGAACTTGAACAGCTGCGCCGGAGAATCGAGTTGGAAGACGAAATCGATATTCGGATCGGACCTGAGGTTGTTGTACACCGCCGCCGAGTACTGGCCATATTGATTGACCGTTGCCGTCGGCGAGGGCGCTCCGAAGGCGAAAATGAACCCCTGGTCTTCCTGAGGGGCCAGTTCCTGTTGTGTAGTCATCCAGAGGCTGGCGGTGCCGACAACGACGATAACGGCAAAGACGATGGTGACCGGCAGGTAATCGAGTACGCTGCGCAACCGACGGCCATAAAACGCATGCAGGCGCTCGAAGCGCGCGTCGATGAAATGGGCAATCCGGGCGTCCAGGCTGGTTGCGCCCTCGCCATGCGGGCGGAGCAGCCGCGAACACATCATTGGCGACAGGGTTAGCGCGATCACCGTGGATATCGAAATGGTCGCGACCAGTGTGAATGCGAATTCGATGAACAGCGCGCCAGTCAATCCGCCCTGGAAGGCGATCGGGACATACACCGCGATCAGCACGATCATCATCGCGATGATTGGGCCAGCCAATTCACGCGCCGCCTGAATCGCCGCATCAAACGGCTTCGCACCCTCATTGATATGCCGGTGTACGTTTTCAACCACGATAATCGCGTCGTCCACCACCAGTCCGATGGCCAGCACCATGGCCAGCAGCGACAGGAGATTTATCGAAAATCCCAGCGGCAGCATGATGATGAAGGCGCCCACCAGGGACAGCGGAATCGCTATGACCGGGATGACCACCGACCGGACCGAGCCGAGAAACAGGAATATCACCAGCATGACAATCAGCAGCGTTTTAATGATTGTCATCTCCACTTCGGAAATCGCCGCAGAAACGAAATCCGACGCGTCGTAGAGGATTGCGCCCTCGAGACCCTGGGGAAGTTGGGAGCGGATCTGCGGAAACACCTGCTGCACACGCTTAAGCACGTCGAGCAAATTGGCGTCGGGGGCGATATCGACCGACATGGCGATCGAGTTCTGCCCGTTATAGGTGATATTGCTGTTGTAGTCTTCCGACCCCAGCATGACATTGGCGACGTCGGATAGGCGCACCACCGCCCCATTGGATTGCTTGACCACGAGGTTGCGGAATTCATCCAGCGAGTGGAGACCGGTCGAGGCGGTGAGATTCACCTGCACCATCTGCCCTTTGGTATTTCCCAGACCGGAGATGTAGTCGTTCGCGGCAAGCGCCACATCGACATCGGCTGCAGTGAGACCGAAGGCGGCGAGCTTCGCCGGGTCGAGCCAGGCCCGCAGCGCGAAATTGCGCGCGCCAAGGAGGTTCACCGTCTGCACGCCTGGCACGGCCTGCAATTTCGGCTGCACCACGCGCGTGAGATAATCGGTGATCTGATTTTCCTTGAGTACAGTCGACCGGAATCCGAGATACATCGCCGACACGGCCTGTCCGACCTGAACCTGCAGCACCGGCTGCTGCGATTGCGGCGGCAGACGGTTCAGGACGGAGCTGATCTTGCTGGTGATCTCCGTGACGGCGCGGTTGTAATCATAATTGAGCCGCAGATTGACGCTGATCGTCGAAAGGCTGTTGGTGCTGCTTGACGTGATGTAGTCGATGCCATTCGCCTGCGCGATCGCATTTTCCAGCGGCTGGGTGATGAAGCCTGCAACCACATCGGGATCGGCGCCGTAATAGGCGGTGGTCACAGTCACCACCGCGTTTTCGGTACGCGGGTATTGGCGAATCGGGAGCGAGAGCCCGGCGCGAATGCCGATCACCAGAATGACCAGACTCACGACCGTCGCGAGCACCGGCTTCCGGATGAAGATGTCCGTGAATTTCATCTGGGCTCAGCGCTCGAGCGGATGCGGATTGGCATCGTCCGCCGGCTGGATTGAGTTGTCGACATTGATTGTGCTGCCGTTCAACAGTTTCAGCTGTCCGGCCGTAACGATCGTGTCCCCCTCCTTCAATCCGCTCGTCACTGCGATCTGATCGCCACGGGTTTGGCCTGTAGTGACGACCGTCTGTTTCACCGTGAGCAGTTTCTTGCCGTCTTTTCCCGTGCCCTGCTGTACCTGAAACACCATGTTTCCGTATGGATTGAAGATGATGGCGGTCTGCGGGACCGTGATGAACCGCTGCGACGCGCCGGTCGAAATCTGCGCCGTCGCATACATGCCGGGCAACAGCTTGCGCTGCGGATTCGGCAATGTTGCGCGCACGGCGACGTTGCGCGTCACAGCATCGACCTTCGGATCGATGATTGTGACTTTGCCGGCGAATGCCGTGCCCGGATATGCGTCCACGCTGACCGCAATGTTCTGTCCGACTTTGACATCACTCAACTGCTGTTGAGGGACGAAGAAATCGAAGAATATCGGATCGAGCGCTTGTAGCGTCACCACCGATGTTCCCGGCGCGAGATATTGCCCGGCATTGATCGAGCGAACCCCAAGATGGCCCGCGAATGGCGCACGCAAAGTATATTTCTCCAGGACGGCCGACTGCTCCGCCACTTGCGCCTTCGCGGAATCGAGATTGGCCTGGTCCATATCGAACTGTGCCTGGCTGACCAGTTGAAACGGCAGCAATTCCTTGTCGCGATTGTAATTGGCCTGGGCGAGATCCACGGCGGCTTGCAACGTGCGCAGCTTCGCGGTGATATCGCCATCGCGCAAGTGCAGGATGCGCGCGCCCTGCGCGACATCGCCGCCCGAATCGAAATTCACCTCATCGACAATGCCGGGGACTTCGACCGAAAGGTCGGCGCCGCGAACCGGTTTCAGCGAACCAACGACACGGATTTCCGGTAGCCAGTCCTGATAACGCGCAGATATGGTGGACACGCTCACAGGCGCCTGCTGCGGAAACCCCGTTTTGATGAAGGCGAAAATCGGAAACGCAAATATCGCC
Organism: Micropepsaceae bacterium; assembly: GCA_036273455.1. Lineage (GTDB taxonomy): Bacteria > Pseudomonadota > Alphaproteobacteria > Micropepsales > Micropepsaceae > CAIYRG01. Next base: position 40,852 of record DASUHP010000157.1, read on the forward strand.
GCGAACGCCGCGGCCGACGTCAGTGTCACCACGGTCAGAACCAGCCACAGACGCCGCTTGCGCCCGGGCTGCAGTGCCAACGGCGGACGCTCAGGTTTATTCATTGGTTACTCGCAATTCCCGCCGGGTTCCTGATGTCCGGCGCGTCTTCGCGATTCCACCAGCCGCCGCCAAGTGACTGAAACAGTGCCACCGTGTCGGCAAACCGGTTGGACTGTGCGATCACCAGCCCAATGCGGGCCTGCTCATAAGTGCGCTGTGCATCCAGCAATGAGAGGTAGGCAATCGCTCCGGCCTGGAATTGCTGCTGGATGATTTCCAGACTCTGCTGTGCGGTTTGTTCGGCGTAAAGTTGGGTTTTCAGGGTCTCGGCATCGAGAGTGAGCGCAGACAGTGTGCCGGCAACGTTGGAAAAAGCGTTCAGCACAGTGGTCTTGTATTGCGCCGCAGTGCGATCGAACAGGTCATGGGCCGCGCGTTCCTGTGCTCTCAACGTGCCGCCACGAAAGATTGGCGCCGTTACACTCGCACCGATCGACCACACAGGATTGCCCTGAAAAAACTGATTCAGGACGTTCGCTTCGTTTGTGACATTCCCCGAAACGGTGAACTGCGGAAACATATTCGCGTCGGCAACGCCGATTTGGGCGCTCGCCTCATGCATTAGCGCTTCCGAGGCGCGAATGTCCGGCCGCTGCTCGACGAGTTTTGAGGGCACACTCAGCGGCAGGTCGCGCGGCAATTGAAGATCCGCGAGCTGGATGTCGGGAATCTGGTTTTGGGAGGGAAACCGCCCCACCAGCGTCGACAATGTGAACCGCGCTTGTTCCAGCTGCTTTTGCAATGGCCCCAGAGTTGCCTGTACCTGCGCCAACTGCGACTGCTGCGTCAGAACATCGCCACGTGCCACAGCGCCAAGCTCGAACTGCTGGTTCAGCAAATCCAGCAACTGTTGTTCGTCTGCGATGATGTCCTGAGTTGCGGCAATCTGGGCCGACAGGGACGCCGCCTGAATCACGGTTACGATCACATTAGACGTCAGCGTGAGGTAGGTGGCTTCGAGCTGAAACCGGCTGTTCTGTTCCGCCGCGGCTTGCGCTTCGATCGAACGGGCGATCCCCCCAAACACATCGGGCGTGTAGGACACGGACGGTCCGGCCGTAAACAGATCAAATGGCGGACTGGACGCTCTCCCGCCGGCGCTGGTCGCCTCATGAGTCACGCCCGCCGAGACGCCGACCTGCGGAAATAGGGCACCTGCCTGGGCGAGATATTCCTCATGCGCCTGGCGCAGCGTTGCTTGCGCCGTTTCGACGTCCGGGTTTGCGCGCAATGCTTCTTGTTCCAACTGGTTGAGGGCGGGCGAACCGAACAGCATCCACCATTGCCCCGGCACGTCTGCATCGGTCAGAAACCGCTGCGCATCACCGGCAATGGTATCAGCCGAAGCAGTCTGTGCAGGCAGTGCGTCGGGAGTATATTGCGGCACTGCCGGAGCTGCGGGACGAACGAAATCCGGCCCAAGCGCACAGCCTGTCAAAATGGCCGCCGCGGATCCGGCAACAAACAGCGAACGAACATGTCGAAGCACGCGGACTGCCCCCGAATTGCAGCGGCTCTATAGCCGATATCGGCTACGGAATCCGGTGTGCAAATCGTCATCCGGAGATTTTTTCCGCCGGCGCGGTCACGCGCCGGTCAGCCGCTGCACTAAAACTAAAGATTTCTGGATTTGCTGTCGATATTGGCGTGTGGGGCGGGAGCGCGATTTTCCGCCGCGCACCGGCCGTCCTGCTTCACTGTTCGCCGGCCACAACAAAATGGCCGGACAGGAGCGGGGCTAATCGTCCTGGTCCGGCCGAGTGATCCGGCACGCAATGTTCTATTTTACGCCTGCGGCCGGACCAGACTGGGATTGGGGTTTATCCTGTTTCTTGCATCGCCAGGTCGCGGTAACGCTGAACGGCCATCGCTTGCGGTCCCACCGATACAATGGTGATGCGTTTCGGCGCGCTGTTGGCGCCGGGCTGCGAGGTCTTTTCCTGGGTCTGAACCGGCTGGCCCCCGTTCGAAACCGTCGCGACCCGGTGCGGGTGATGTGTCGCAGTGTTTTGACCCGTCGCCGCCGTTCCCGGCGCAACGGCCAAAGACAAGATTGCAGTCGCACCAACAAGCGCCGCAAAACCTCGTAAGATCATGTCCCGTTTTCCTTTTTTGCTCGTGCCCAGAACGACGTCCTGACTGAAAACGGGCGTCGACACATTGTTGCGCCTTCGGGAACCTCAATTAACTTTGAGCGAGCATTCTGGAACCGCGGAATCGTTCGCGCGTCACTCCGGGCGCCACCCCTGGCGGCGCGCCTGACGTTCGGCAGTCGCATCCAACGGCGTTCCGACGATCATATCCTCCATCACGCCTCGCACCCTCGCCGTGGGCATGCTGCCCTGCCCCGCCGACGTTGTCACGACGCTGATCTGCCAACCTGTGCCTTCACGGCAGGCGATGCCGTCAAGCCCCGGGTGTGTGCCATTTGTGGTATCGAAGGCTCGGCAGAAATATCCGTCCCTGCTCCAGAAGCTGGGCCCGATGCCGTGACTTCCTGACATTTCGTTCGACAAGGAGTCGGCCAGGGCGCCTTGCGCAAACAGCAGTCCATTACCGGCGCGGATGTCGCTGCCAACCCCAAACGACGCGGCCAGAAGAAACCCCATGAGCAATCCCGATGCCATGGCACTCACCGCAAGCAAGCCGGCGTAACCGCCGGATTTCGGGATCTGCGGTGAGCCTTGCTCGTGTGATTCCGGCTCAGCCGCATCGCCCATCGGGGGATCGCTCGCAGGACATGCAAACTGCACATCGGGCTCCGCTGTCATGGCCTGGTCAAAATCCGCTGCAACTGTAGCCACCACTGCGCTGGCAACGGGGCCCATTTAAGCGCAGTGAAATTCACTGGGAAAGCATCATCGATCGTGCCCGCGATTAATCCCCCGCATCCGGTGTCTCCCCTCCTCTTCGGTTTGGCGTCTGTGGCTGCGCTTTGATTTGGCCCTCCAGAAAGTTGGATGGTTCCCCTCACTGCGTTCATAGCGGCAGCTATGACGCGATTGTCATTTATCTGGCGATCGGCGCGGGGCAGAGTGCTGCGAGCGAAACGGCGGGGCCGCGTCCGAACATGCAAAACCTGATTCCGGATACTGCACGCGACATCCTCGACTCGATCGACGAACCACTGCTGCTCCTGGACAGCGTAGATCGTGTGGTGTTTGCCAACGCCGCGTCGCATTCGCTCATTCGCTCTGACGCGGCTGGAAAACGGCTTTCCGCTGTGCTGCGCACGCCGGAATTGCTGGAAAGTATTGGCCGCGTGCAGAGCGGTGGTGCGGCCGAGACAGTCGCTTTCACCATTCCGGTTCCGGTCGAGCGGCATTTCGAAGCGCATGTGAGCCGTGCATCGGGCCAGATCCTGATGGTGCGCATCCGCGACGTCAGCAAGATTCGCCGTTCCGAAGAGCTGCGGGCTGATTTTGTCGCCAATGCCAGCCATGAATTGCGAACTCCGCTAGCCTCACTGAGTGGCTTTATCGACACGCTGCGGGGGCACGCGAAAGACGATCCCGTAGCGCGGGAACGCTTCCTCGAAATCATGAGCACCGAAGCAAACCGAATGCGGCGCCTCATCGAAGACCTGCTGTCGCTCAACCGGATCGAAATGAATGAGCACATTCCGCCGTCTGGCGAGGCGGACGTTGTGACACTCGTGCGCGACGCCGCCGATGTTCTCAAGCCGCTGGCGGATACCGAGAACATGCAGATCGACATCGAAGATCGCCAGCCCCTTCGCGCCGTAGGGGACCGCGATGAGCTCACCCAGGTGTTCCAGAACCTGATTCACAATGCGATCAAATACGGCCGGGCTGGCGGTCATGTGCGGGTACGTTTCGGAATCTCCCGGCCCGGCGGCACAGAGCGCGAACGGGTCCAGGTTTATGTCGCGGTCGAGGACGAAGGCGAGGGTATCCCGCGGGAGGCGATTCCGCGCCTGACCGAACGCTTCTACCGTGTCGATGTGAAGCGAAGCCGGGAACGCGGCGGCACGGGTCTTGGCCTGGCCATCGTCAAGCACATCCTCAACCGCCACCGCGGCCGGCTGGAAATCCACAGTGTGCCCGGAAGCGGAAGCACATTTACAGCCTGGCTCCCCGCGGCCTGAATCCCGTCATCAATCTGTTATATTGGCACTGCAGTAATGTGGATGATTCGGTGCGTCACCGGCGAGCCCTGCGTCCCGGTCGCGTGAGGTCGTGCATCATGAATGAGCACACGGTGAAAGCATTTTCCGAACAGTTGGAGGCGCTGGCGAATTTGGTGGCCCAAATGGGCGGGATCACCGAGACGCAGCTTGCAAACGCGATCGAGGCGATCGCCAGGAGGGACGGCAAACTTGCCGAATCGGCCGTTGCCAGCGATGAACGGGTCGATCGCCTCCAGCACGCGGTGGAGGATCAGGCACTGAAGCTGCTCGCTCTCCGTCAGCCAATGGCGGTGGATCTGCGCAACACGCTGGCGGCGATCAAGATTGCCAACGAACTGGAACGGATTGGCGATCTGGCCAAAAACATCGGCAAGCGCGCCATGGTTCTGAACCGCGAGCCGCCGATCAAGCTGGCCCAAAGCCTTGGCCGGATGGGCCGGCAAGCCCTGCGCCAGCTCAAGGGCGTGCTGGACGCCTATTCCGACCGGGATGCCGAGGCGGCAAAGGGCGTCTGGCGCAGCGACGAGGAGATCGACGAACTTTACAATAGCCTCTTTCGCGAGCTGCTGACCTATATGATGGAAGATCCGCGCACGATCGGTTTGTGCACCCATTTGCTGTTTGTCGCCAAGAACATCGAGCGCGCCGGCGATCACGCCACCAACATTGCCGAAACCGTGCATTACATGGTGACCGGACATTACCTGAATGTGGACCGCCCCAAGGCCGACATGACGGCCACGGCCCAGCTGCCGGGGGCGGCGAAATAAGATATGAGTGAGCCCGGCAAGCCCTCGGTCCTGATCGTCGAAGACGAAACTGCGCTCTGCACGCTGCTCCGGTACAATCTCGAGCGCGAGGGTTACCGCGTATTCGAAGCGCGGAACGGCGATGAAGCGCTTGTCGTGGCCGCGGAGAGCTCGCCCGATCTCATTGTGCTCGACTGGATGCTCCCCGAGTTATCGGGGATTGAGGTTTGCCGCCGCCTGCGGGCGCGTGGCGAATCACGCAATGTGCCCATCATCATGCTGACCGCACGCGGCGAAGAAACCGACCGCATCCGTGGTCTCGATACCGGCGCCGACGATTACATCGTCAAGCCCTTCTCGATGTCGGAATTTCTCGCCAGGTCGCGTGCGGTCATGCGCCGCGTCCGTCCGGGGCTGATGGAGGACGTTATCGCGCTGGGCGATATCAGCCTGGATCGGGTCAATCATCGCGTCCACAGGGGAACGCGTGAATTGCACCTCGGGCCCACCGAGTACCGGATTCTGGAGCGGCTGATGCAGAATCCCGGGCGCGTATTTTCGCGCGAACAGCTGCTCGACACGGTATGGGGCACCGAGGTTTATGTCGAAGCCCGCACTGTGGATGTCCATATCGGCCGGCTGCGGAAATCCCTGAATGAGCCGGGCGAACGCGATCCTATCCGTACCGTGCGGTCCACCGGCTATTCCTTCGACGAAACCTTCGCCAACTGAGGCTTCGCCCACGCTTCTGTCTATCGGCCGGCTGTGGGGGGAATCTGCCTTTTTTATTGGCATGACCGGCCCCGGCCTCTAATGTCACGCCGGAGGGACAACTGACATGTTGAATTTGGTGCGGCTCGCGCTGCGCCGGCCATACACGGCAGCCATCGGCGCCGTGCTGATCGTGCTCATGGGCGTGCTGTCGGTCACGCGCATGCTGGTGGACATTTTCCCTGCCATCAACATTCCCGTGGTCGAGATCGCCTGGGGCTTTAATGGACTTTCCGCCGAGGACATGGAACGGCGCATCGTGCTGGTGGCCGAGCGTAACTACTCCAGCACGGTCAACGGCATCGATCACATTGAATCGCAATCGTTCCCTGGCGGAGCACTGATCAAAATCTATTTCCAGCCGGGCGCGGATGTCGGCGGCGCAATCGCGCAGATCACCGCGGCCGACGACAACATGCTGCGATTCCTGCCCCCCGGCGCCAACAATCCATTCATCGTGCAGTTTGATGCTTCCAACCTGCCGGTCGTGCAGCTGACGCTCGCAAGTACGGTTCTGTCGGAGCAGGAGATTTATGACTACGGCGTGAATTTTCTGCGCCTGAAACTCTTTACCATTCCCGGTATGACAATTCCGTCGCCGTTTGGCGGCAAGAACCGGCAGATCATCATCGAAGCTGACCCGGCGCGACTTTCGGCACAGGGGCTGACAACGTCCGATCTTCTCAACACCCTGCTGACGTCCAACGTGATCGTTCCGGCGGGGCTCGCCCGCATCGGCGACCGGGAATACAATGTGGCATTGAATTCCAGCCCCACCGACGTTGAGCGTTTCAACGATCTGCCGGTTGGAATCCGCAACGGCGTGCCGGTGCTGGTGCGCGACGTCGCCAAAGTCAGCGACAGCTTTGCGGTTCAGACCAATATCGTCCATGTCGACGGGCAGCGCGCGGCCTATCTGCCGATCCTGAAGCATTCGGACGCATCGACCCTTGCCGTAGTCGACGCGACCCGCGCCATGCTGCCGCGGCTCCAGGAGGAATCGCCGAAGGGACTCCGCCTCAGTCTGGACTTCGACCAGTCCGTATTCGTCCGTGCTGCGGTCAACAATGTGCTGCGAGAGGTGAGCGTCTCTTCCGTTCTGGTTTCACTGATGATCCTGGTGTTCCTTGGTAGTTGGCGGAGCACCGTTCTGGTGTCGCTGACGATACCCCTTTCAATCGCGGCCAGCCTTGTCGGCCTGTTTCTGGCCGGACAGACAATCAACCTGATGACGCTCGGCGGTCTGGCGCTCGCCATTGGGCTCCTGGTCGATAATGCAACCGTGCTGGTGGAAAACATTCACCGCAATCAGATGCTGGGCAAACGGCTGACGGTCGCGATCATTGATGGCGCGGCGGAGGTCATCCGGCCGCTGACCGTGGCGACATTGGCGATCTGTATTGTGTTTTTCCCGGTCGTGTTGTTGACGGGACCGGCGCGTTATTTGTTCATTCCGCTCGCCATCACCGTCGTTCTGGCGATGCTGGCGTCGTATGTGCTGTCGTTTGCGATGCTGCCGGCTTTCGCCCGCTACATGCTGGCCGAACATGAGTCGGCTGAGGGTGAAGGCAGCGGTTTGGTGGTGTTCTTCGAACGCGCATTTGCCGGTCTGCGCAATTCCTATGGCCGGGCCTTGTCGGCCGCGCTGCGGCAGCGCGGATTCATTCTGACTTGTTTTGCCGCTGCAATTGCGGTCAGCGGCGTTCTTGCGATTGCTGTGGGGCGCGACTTCTTTCCCACCGCCGATGTCGGCATCATCAAACTGCACATGCGTGTCCCGCCGGGCGATCGCATCGAAACCACGGAGCAGGAGGTCCTTCAGGTCGAGAAGCGCATCCGCACGCTTATCCCGGCGTCCGAATTGCGCACCATCGACGATCTGATCGGGGCTCCGACCGCCTTTGCCCAATCCTTCGTCCCGTCCGAAAACGTCAGCAGTTCCGATGCTGAAATTCTCATCAACCTCAACACACCGCATCGGCCATCATTGGAATATGTGAGGCGCATGCGGGTCGAACTCGCCCGGGATTTTCCAGACGCGTCGTTTTATTTCCAGAACGCCGACATTGTGAATCAGGTCCTGAATTTCGGGGTGTCCGCGCCGATCGACATCCAGATCCAGGATTCCAACTTCGCTCGATCCTATGTCGTCGCGCAAAAGCTGCTGCGCACCATCAAGACGATCCCCGGTGTGGTTGATGCCCATGTCGTTGAGGCGTTCAATTTTCCCGGTTTGCAGGTCGATGTGGACCGGCTCCGCGCCGCCGAAGTCGGCGTGACGCAAAAGGATATCTCCAGCAATCTGCTGACCGCGCTGGTGTCCAGCTCCGGGACATCGCCGTCGTTCTTTCTAAACCCGGTCAACAACGTCAATTACACGGTCGCCGTGCAGGTGCCAGTTCAGAAGCTGACCAGTGTGGCCGATCTGATGAACATTCCGGTCAGTTCCGGACCGCTGCGGCCACTCGGCAGCGCCGGGCCGCAATCGATTGCTGCTCCGCCCGCGGCGCCCGCAACACGTCTCGCCGATGTGGCGGACGTCAAACCGGTGATGAATGTGCAGTCGTTGAACCATTACACGATTCAGCGCGTCGTCGATGTTGCGGCGAATATCGATGGCCGCGATCTCGGCAGCATCGCCGGAGAAATCCGCAGCACGATCGGCGATCTGAAGAAAAACCTGCCCGACACAACCGGCATCGATCTGCGCGGGCAGGCCGAGACGATGGACAACTCTTTCCTCCTTTTGGCCGAAGGTCTGGTCCTGGCAATCTTCCTGGTTTACGCGCTGCTGGTGATCCTGTTTCAGTCGTGGGTCGATCCGCTGATTATCATTATGGCCGTGCCCGGGGCGCTCATTGGGATAGTCTGGATGCTGGCGCTCACGGGAACCACCATCAATGTCGAATCCCTCATGGGCGCGATCATGTCGGTCGGCATATCGGTCTCGAATTCAATTCTCGTCGTGAGTTTCGCCAACGATATTCGCGGGCGCGAAAATCTTTCGCCGCTGGAGGCGGTGATTGCGGCGGGACGCACGCGATTGCGGCCGATTCTGATGACGGCGCTTGCCATGATCATGGGTATGCTTCCCATGGCTCTGGGGCTTGGCGAAGCTGGCGAGCAAAATGCCCCGCTCGGCCGGGCCGTCATTGGCGGCCTGATCGTCGCCACCGCAACGACATTATTTCTGGTGCCGATCATCTACACCCTGTTGCGCCGCAAACCGCCGGTGATGCATTTGCTCGACCGGCGCTTCCATGAAGAGACCAGTGGAGCGGCGCATGCTTGATATGGTTTTACAACCACGTCACACCGCCTGGCGGTTCAAGGCGTTGGCGATTCTCCTCCTGATCGGCGCAGCAGCGGGTGTGGCCGAACTCATCGTCACCCAGCGCAGCAATGTCGCGGCCGAACGCGGCGCTTTGGAAGTACAGCAAGCGCGTGGTCCACGGGTTGAAATCACGACCGCAGTGCCGGGGCCGGCCATTCGGGAAATCCGGTTGTTCTCCGATGTGCGTCCGTATGCGGAGGTGACACTGTACGGAAAGGTCAGCGGCTACATAAAGGCGCTGCCGGTGGACAAGGGCGACATGGTCCGCAAAGATCAGTTGATCGCCGAAATCGCTTCACCCGAAACCGATGCGCAATACAACAGCGCAGTGGCGGACCTCGCGAACAAGAAGGTTCTCGCCGAACGCAACGACCGGCTGTTCCAGATCGGCGCGGTCTCGCGCGAGGCGATGGAACAGTCCGATACCAATTACAGCGTTGCCCAGGCTGCGCTGGCCCAGCTCGAGACGCTACGCTCCTATGAAAGGCTGATCGCGCCGTTCGACGGCCGGGTCACGGCGCGATACGCAGATCCCGGCGCATTGGTGCAAAACGCGACGAGCAGCCAGACAAGTGCGTTACCCGTCGTGACGGTTTCCGACACCAGCCATTTGCGCGTCGATGCCTATGTTCAACAGCAGGACGCGCCCTTCGTGCATGTCGGAGATGCGGTGGACATTGAAGATGCCGCCAATCCGGCGCGAAAAATCTCCGCACGCGTCAGCCGCACCTCAGGAGAACTCGATGCAAAGTCGCGGACCCTGCTGGTGGAGATCGACATACCGAATCGCGGGGACTTTTTCATTGGCGGAAGTTTCGCCTATGTCACGCTGCATCTGAAGGTCGCGCCGACTCCGGAAGTGCCGCTAAACGCGCTCGTGTTGCGCGAAAATCGTCAGTTTGTCGCAGTCCCGGACGACAAGGATGTGCTGCATTTCCGGCCTGTTACGGTGGAGTCCACGGATGGCTCGACCGTGCGCGTCGCGAGCGGAATCACGGCGGGAGACAAAGTGGCCGTCAATGTTCCCGACGATGTCTCTGACGGCAGCCGGATTCAGCCGGTCCCCCTGCTGAAAAATTAATTGCGAAGAGCTGGATCGTCAGTCGTCCTGATCGGGATCGCTGTCGTTCGCCTCGTCGCCGGTGTGGATTTGAGACTTCCCGTTCGGCGTTGAGACGATACCGCCCGCATTGATGAAGTCGCCGTGCTCCGCCCGGATCAACAGCGCGGCTCCATTGCCGTCCGCGGTGAGAGAGCCGCCAGGCAATAGCACCACGCTTCCATCGCCGCTTTCGACTGTCAGTTTGCCCCCTGCGGTAACCGACGCGGGATCGCCAGGTACGCCGCCAATTGCAACCGCGGTATCGCTGCCAGGTGCTCCGGCGTTGCCGCCGTTCCCGGTGATCTGCACATCGCCACGGCCGGTGGTTGCTATACTTCCGTTCATAATCGCGACGCCCGAATCAAAACCCGCATCAGACCCTGAATTCGTTCCCGTCACGCGAATATGGCCGTCTGCCGCCGTGACTGCCGGCGGCGCCGATATCGCGCCTCCCGTAGCGAAGGCAGCGAAATCGAGCAGAAGCACACCACTGTTTGATCCGCCGGCGCCAGCGGATGTTCCAGTGATCTCGATATTCCCGTTGCCCGAGGTCGAGACGAGGCCGCCGCCGATACCCACGCCGAAGTTTTGGTTTCCGGGCACAGTCGGACTAACGACTCCAGTGAGCGCGATATTTCCGGTCCCGCCCCGGATCAGCCCAAGATTTGCGACCCCGATCTCTCCAACGCCGAGCGGCGATCCGCATGCAGCGCCACAGCCGTTGGGGCCCGAGGTGCCGAACAGTGTGATGTTGCCATTTCCGCTGTTGAAAATACCGCCCGCATTGGTGACGCCAAAATTATTGGGACCGAAAGACGCGCCACCTGTGCCGGTGATCGAAACCGGGCCGCCGCTGCCATCAACAATACCCGGAGCTACATTAAAAGCGGGACCATTGATAAAGACACCATCATTTCCGAACGTGATCCCACCTGCTCCACCGCCGGTTCCGGCGATCGAAATCGGTGCGCCACCGGTGGTGACAACAACACCGCTGCTGTCGATCATGACCCCGTAATTTTCGACAACGCCGGTGTTGCCGCCACTTCCAGTGATGGAAATCGGCCCGGCTGCGCTCACGAGGTTGTTGATGTAGACGCCATCCGCGCCGCCATTGGATTCCACCGCGCTATAAGCGGCGCCACCTGCATTGACTGTGACTGCTCCACTGGCAGTTACTGGCGCCGCGACATCCACACTGCCGCCGGCCGTCAGCCATACATGCCCATTGATCTTGCCTACCCCCGTGGCGTTGGCGGTGGTGATATTGCCGCCCAGGGCGTAAACATTGCCGCCAACGGCGTTCAACATCGCCTGCGCGGCCGTGATGCTGCCGCTGTTCGTTGCATCGCCGCTCCCGGTTTTCACCTTGATCTGCAATGCCCCCGGTCCGGGCTGCAACGTCACATCATCACCCGCAACCAGCGCCGCGATGCCGTTGGGTGCGCTGACGGCGCCAGTATTTGTCGCCGACTTTCCGACCAGCACGGCACTTCCGCCGGAGTTGATAGTGCCGGCGTTGCTGACGCCCGCGCCTGAACTTCCGCTGAGATGCACAATCCCATTGCCTGCTCCCGGATCCGCAGTGTCGCGCGTGGAAGCAACAAAGTCCCCGCCAGTTATCACCTGCCCGGTCGGCGTTATGACAATCCCGTTCTGATTGATCAGGTAAACCGAACCCGTCGCCTTGAGGGAGCCATCGATTTGCGAAAGCGAACTGCCGACGACCCTGTTGAGAGTCGCGCCGCTACCGTTATTGATCTGAACAGCATTTCCCGCCCCGATCGAAAAGCTTCCCCAATTGATGATGCCATTCTTCGAAGTCTGGTTGACGGTCAGCTGCGTCGCCGTGCTGGAGATGTGGCCCGCTCCGGAAACGAAATTCCCATTGCCCGGCAGTGCGCCGGCAGCCAGGGCCGGCAGGCTCAGGAATGGCAGACAGGAAACACCCACAGCCCAGGAGTTAAGGTAACGCATGTCTCGCTCCGTCAAAGTTGTCGCCCGGCCAATGGCCGTGGCTTGTCCGTTACAGACAATACTCGAAGACATTATTTAAAATTGATGATTCCAAATTAGCGGTTAACCGCGGGTAAAAGCTTTCAGCAACATTCGAGAAATTTTGCCGCCACTCCGGCTTGTTGACCGATGCAGTGCGCACGCCTAACAGTCGAGCCATGTTGAAATTTCGAGGTTAACGAAAGATGCATGACGTTACCGACCGTAGCCACTGGCACGAGCCGAAAGAGGGTCAAAACGCCGGGCTCGGCAAGTTCAAACGCCCGCAAATGCCCTATGACCGCTTCATGGAATCGGAGGGCATTCCGGTTTACCGCGGGATTGGAGCACGCCGCATGCAGGACCTGCCGCTCGCACCCTGGAAGCGAGTGGGCGGTCGCGGCAGCTATATCCAGCTCTATGGTACGGAAGGCCTGTGGGGCAGCTACGTCGTCGAGCTACCGGGTGCCGGCGCACTGAACACAGACAAGCACCTTTACGAAAAAGTCGTGTTTGTCATCGAGGGCCGCGGCACCACCGAGGTGTGGCAGGACGGACAATCGAAGCGCCATGTCTTCGAATGGCAAAAGGGATCGCTGTTCTCGATTCCACTGAATACCTGCCATCGCTTCATTAATGCCGGCAGTTCGCCCGCACTGCTCTATTGCGGCACCACGGCGCCGAATTTGATGAACATCATCGACAACATGGATTTCGTGTTCCATTGCCCATATGCGTTCACCGACCGGTTTTCCGGCGCCGACGACTATTTCAAGCCGCGCGACGACCTCGAACCTGATCCCGTCCGCGGTCTGGCCATGCGCCGGACCAACCTCATTCCCGACATCATCAATGCGCAATTGCCGCTGGATAACCGCCGGTCGCCCGGCTATCGCCGCGTCGAACCGTATATGGCCGGCAACCGCTTTTATCTGTGGATCGGACATCACCAGAACGGACGCTACTCAAAGGCGCACAAGCACATGTCGGCCGCCGTGCTGCTCTGCGTAAAGGGCAAGGGATACACCTACACATGGCCCGACAGTCTTGGCATGACCCCGTGGACCGATGGCCATGCGGACAAGATCCTGCGCCAGGATTATGAGTATGGCGGCATCGTTTCCGCCGCTCCGATGAGCGGAAACTGGTTTCACCAGCATTTTGGCATCGGCAAGGACGGCTTGCGTGTTTCGGCATGGCACGGGCCGAACAACCAGCGTTCGCGCAAAGCCGGCCGGCCCGGCGAAGACATGCTCGATTCCGGCGCCATCGACATCAAAAAAGGCGGCGACGCGATTCCATATTATATGGAGGACCCATGCATTCGCGTCGAGTTCGAGGAGACGCTCAAGCGCGAAGGCATGGAAAGCCGGATGAAGCCGGAATGGTATGCCGGACCAATGACGGACGGGTCCGAACCCGGCGACGTGATGTAGCTGAATATCAGGGGCTGTCCTTCACAAAGGACAGTCCCAGCCAACCCGTGGCCAGAAACGCGACGATCACGGCCATACCCCATTGCTGGCTTCCCGATAGCGTCGTCGCCAGCGATACCGCGAGCGGCGCCACAAATGCCGTCGCTTCGCCGGACAGCGCGTAGAGGCCGAAAAATTCGGTCACATGCGCTTCCGGCGCCAAACGCGCCATCATTGCGCGGCTATTGGCATAAGTCGCGACCAGAGCCACCGCCACGATCATGACTGTCGCGATATAAAACAGCTCCGGCGCTGTGCGGAACACGGGCGATGCGATCACCGATTTGCCTGCCGGATAACCGACAAAGAAGAACAGGCGGTCGGGAGCAAAGCCCAATGAGAACAGGGCCGCGACAATCATGACTGCGAGCGACCACCTGAGCGCAGGTTTGGTGCCGATACGGTCGGCGAGATTTCCTCCCAGCCACCCGCCAAGCGCGGCAAAGACAGACAAAATAATTCCGTACAGGGCCGATTCGGTGGCGCCCCAGTGGAATACGCCGGCGGCATAAACTCCGCCGAAGGCCAGCATGACATTCTGTCCGTCGTTGTAGAGCATACGGGATGCCAGAAAGATTGCTGTATTGCGGTGCTGGCGCACGCGCCGGACGGTGCCGGCCACCGAAACGAGGCCCTGCCGCAACATCTGCGGCAGTGGAAGCGGATTGCGCGGCCGGTCCGGCGTAAAAACAAAAAATGGCCACGCGAAAGCGGCAAACCACAATGCGCATAGCGGACCGGCAATTCGCTCCGGCTCATGACTCGCGCGATCGAGGCCAAGCAGCGGATGCTGCGGCAGATAAAATAACGTCAGGACGAGGATGAGAAGAATGATGCCGGCGACATTGCCGAGTGCGTAGCCGGCGCCGGACCAACGGCCGAGCCGTTTTGCCGGCGCGAGCCACGGCAGCATGGCCGCGTGAAACACCAGCGACCCATCATAGGCGATGTTGCTGACTGCCACTGCGATTGCGATACCGGCAAGTCCGATACCGCGCCCGCCGGGTTCGCCGAACCATAGCGTTGCGGTCGATAGCGCCAGCAGTGCCGCGAAGAATGCGACCCACGGTTTGCGCCGTCCTCCGGCATCGGCAAAAGCGCCGAGAAACGGCGCGAGCACAGCGAGCCCCAAGCCGGCATACCCCTGAATTGCGGCCCACAGCGCCTGTCCGCGCACCGGATCGCCGACAATGTCGCGCGTGAAATAGGTGGCGTAAATGTAAATCGTAATGACGAGCACATAGGGATTGCGGGCCCATTCGAACAGCACCCAGCCGAGCAGTCCCCGCGGGAAGCGCCTGGCGCTAGAACTTGTCGTCATTGCTGACGCCCCAGAGCCGCGCCCTTGGAACCCAGCCCTCCACGCCGTCGAATTTCACCTCGCAGGATTGCGCCTGGCAATGGCGCAGTGTCCCGACTGTGCCGGGCTTCGCTTTTGCAACCACGTTGGAACCGGCTTCATCGCTGCGGGTGACCGTCGTGAGACCATCGCCAATCACCACGGCAGTGCGTTCGCGTGACAGCAGTGCCGTGTGAATCCAGCCGGTTTCCCCGTCCATGTCCTTGACCCGGCGCCAGGCGTCATAACTCCCGAGCACTTCCACCGGCAGCCCTTTGCGGTGATAGACCCATTTGATGGCGTAATCCTCGCCGGGACCGACACGCATGTAGATTTTATCGCTCTTGATGCTGGCGAAATAGGGCATGGTATCGGCGGCATGTCCCGGCGCCATGCCACTCAGCAGGAGGATCGTTGCGGCTCCGGCTCCTCGATTAAAGAGCAATTCGTCCCCTCCCCGATTTCGTTTTGCGGCCTTCCATGAGCCGAGGGCGAATGGTGATTCGGCGGCCTCATCTTTGACCGTTCTGCGCCTTCTGATAAGCAAAAACCGCGAGGCTATTTTAAATTGTTGCGTATTCTGCGCCGAACCGGCAGCCACTTCGGCGGAAAACGCTTTGGATGAAAAGAAAATGGTTCGATCGAGCTCCCTGGTCGTGGTCACGCGCAAACTGCCGGAGCCTGTCGAGCGCGAGATGTCGGCGCTGTTCAATGTCCGGCTGAATGACGATGACCGCCCGATGGACGCCACCACACTCACCGCCGCTGTACGCGAGGCGGAGATTTTGGTTCCGACCGTTGGCGACCGCGTCACTCGCGACATCATCAATGCCGCCGGACCGCAACTGAAGCTGATTGCCAATTTTGGTGTCGGGTTCAATCACATTGATGCGGCCGCGGCGGCCGAGCGCGGCATTGCCGTCACCAACACGCCGGGCGTCCTGACCGACGCAACCGCCGACATTGCGATGACTCTGATGCTGGCGGTGACGCGCCGCGCGCTCGAAGGCGCCAAAGTCATCGAAACCGGCCGATTTTCCGGTTGGTGTCCTACCTGGATGATGGGGGTCGGTCTGCGCGGGCGCAAACTCGGCATTGTCGGGATGGGCCGGATCGGCGAAGCGGTTGCGCGCCGCTCACGCGCTTTCGGTCTCGAAATCCATTACAACAACCGCAAGCGCCTTCCACGCAGCGTCGAGCAGGATCTCGCCGCAACCTATTGGCCCGAACTCGATGCCATGCTGCCGAACATGGACATCGTTTCGGTCAACTGTCCCTTTAGCCCGGATACGTTTCATCTGTTTTCGGCGGAGCGTCTGGCGCGCATGAAACCATCCGCCTATCTCATCAACACCGCGCGCGGGGAAATCGTCGATGAGGTGGCACTGGCCGATGCGCTCGCGTCGGGGCACCTCGCCGGGGCCGGGTTGGATGTGTTCGAGCGCGAGCCCAAAGTCGAACCCAAACTACTGACGCTCGGCAACGCCGTGTTGCTGCCTCACCTCGGCTCAAGCACGATCGAAGCACGCACGGGCATGGGCAACAAGGTGATTGCCAATATCCGCGCCTTTATTGCCGGCGAACCGCTGCCCGACCGCGTCATCTGAGAAGCGAGAAACCAGGAGCGAGAAAATAGAGCACCGCCGGAGTCACGGCACAGCCGGTGCTCTCGCTCCTCGCTGCTATTTCCTCGCTTCTATTGCAGCGTTTGCTTGAAGAGATGCAGCATGTGGTGCCAGGCGTGTTCGGCCTGCTGCTCGAGATAGACGTGATGATCCTTCACGCACCAGCCATGCCGCGCGCCGGCATAAACCTCGCCGTCAAATTTAACGCCTGCCGCATCCAGAGCCGACTTCAGTTTGTCGATAGCTTCGGGCGGCATGGATTTGTCTTCAATAGCGAAGCCGAAATACAGGCGCGCCTTGATCTTCGGCGCCAGTTTATGCGGGCTTTGCGGATCATCGGTGGCAAGTTGGCCGCCATGGAATGACACTGCGGCGGCGATGGCGTCCGGTTCGGCGGCGGAAGTGCGCACCGCCATTCCGCCGCCCATGCAGTAGCCAACCGTACCGAATTTGCCGCTGACCTGCGGCTGCGACCTGAGAAAATTGACGAAGGCATGCGCGTCGCGTTCGGTGTTCTCGGGCGTGATCACCTTGCGCACTTCGCCCATGCGCTCGGTTGTTTTTTCATCACCGAATTTGAAGTCCCGATAAACCGGAACGCGCGACAAACGGTAAAACGGGTTGGGGACCAAAACGGCAAAGCCGTCGGATGCAAGACGTCGCGCCATGTCCCGGAACACCGGCCTGATGCCGCCGATGTCGGGGTACATGATGACGCCGGGCCACGAACCCGATCCGTCCGGCGTGAACAATTCGCAATCCGCCACGCCACCCGCGGTTTTTATATCGGCATTTCTTTCCGCCATGGTCCCCTGCTCCGCTGCTTACGCGTTCGCCCCGGGTGCCGTCTGCCGGGCGAGGCAGCGGTCAAGCCATGCCACCACATGCGGCGCATAGCTGATGTCGATTTCACCATAGCGGGCAAATGCCACCACGGATGCAACATTGAGATCCGCAATGCTGAACTTTGACGTGACGATCCACTCGCGGTTGTTCAGATGCTGGTCCAACACCAATAGCGGCGTGCGTGCCCGCTCTGCGGCGGCGTTGGCAGCGGCGGCATCGGCCATGATGCCGAGCTTCACAAGCAGTTTCGGCAGCAAATTGCCTTCGACTTCGGTTGCTGCCCACAGAGTCCACTGGAACGTGCGCGCTTCGTCTTCGATATTGGTGGGGTAGAGCTCACCGGTGCCATATTTCTTGGCCAGGTAAAGATTGATGGCAAGTGATTCGAACAGATTCAGTTTTCCGTCGGAAAATCCCGGGACTTTGCCGTTGGGATTGATGGCGAGGAATTCCGGTTTTTTCAAACTGTCCCACGCCACATCGACGTGCTCGAAATCGAGCCCGAGTTCCTTCGCGCACCACATTACGCGCGCTGCCCGCGACATCGCGCTTCCGTAAATCTTGATCGTCATGGAATTCTCCCGCTGTGCAAATGCAGCCAGCAGGCAAACGGCGTGTGGGTGTTCTTGTCAAGCAAAACACGCGTAAAACTGACGCGGGCATATACGCGCCGATTCGGGCGCACAAATGTTGCGCCCGGCAGAGGCTCATGCTAAGTCCCCGCGGCGACGGCACCAAACCACGACCGTTCGTATTGTGTCAATGAAAACAAAGGCTTTAGCCCAGCTTTGCGGGCGAGGCTCCAGCCATAGTAAAGGGTGAAATTGGCTACCGGCGAAAGCCATAGCGCGGGTTTGGCGATGCGCTACGCAACTGCGGCGTTCGACCTCGCGGCCGAAGAACGCGCGCTCGACCGGCTGGCGACGGATTTTGCAGCTATCAAGCAGATGCTTTCAAAGAGCGCGGATCTGAGACAGCTCGTGCGCTCACCGGTGATATCGCGTGAACAGCAGTCAGCCGCGATCGATGCCGTGCTGATGAAGGCCGGCGCCGCCGACCTGATGCGCAAACTGGTTTTGTTGCTGGCAAAGAAACGCCGCCTGTTCATCCTTTCGGATATCATTGCGAGCTTCGAGCAGTTGCTCGCGCGTCATCGTGGTGAAATCGCCGCGGACGTGACCTCGGCCCGCGAATTGTCCGCGGATGAAACCGCGGAACTGAAGCGCATCCTGAAAGACCGCTTTGGCCGCGAGCCGCGGCTCACGAATCATGTCGATCGCTCACTGCTCGGCGGGCTCGTGCTCAAAGTCGGCTCGCGCATGATCGACTCCTCGCTGCGCACGAAGCTTGAAACGCTGCGCGCGCAAATGAAAGGCTAGAAAATGGACATCCAACCCTCGGAAATTTCTGCCATCCTGAAGCGCGAAATCCGCGACTTCGGCGCCGAGGCGCAGGTCAGCGAAGTCGGTCAGGTGCTGTCGGTCGGCGACGGAATTGCGCGCATCTATGGACTGGACAACGTCCAAGCCGGCGAGATGGTCGAGTTTCCCGGCGCGATCAAAGGCATGGCGCTCAATCTCGAAAGCGACAATGTCGGTGTCGTGATCTTCGGTGAAGACCGTTCGATCAAGGAAGGCGACACCGTCAAGCGGACC
>DASUHP010000158.1:0-9777 GCA_036273455.1 Micropepsaceae bacterium
TGTGCGTGGCGAGATTCAACAGCTCAAAGAAGCCATCAACACCATGGTGGAACAGTTGCGTTCCTTCGCCGCGGAAGTGACGCGCGTCGCGCGCGAAGTGGGTACCGAAGGCAAGCTCGGCGGCCAGGCGGTGGTGCCGGGTGTCGCCGGCACCTGGAAGGACCTCACCGATTCGGTGAACTCGATGGCGGGCAATCTGACCGCCCAGGTGCGTAACATCGCTCAGGTGACCACCGCGGTGGCCCGTGGCGACCTTTCGCGCAAGATCACCGTGGATGTGAAAGGTGAAATTCTTGAGCTGAAAAACACCATCAACACCATGGTGGAGCAGCTCAACTCCTTTGCTTCCGAAGTGACGCGTGTGGCCCGTGAAGTCGGTACCGAAGGCAAGCTCGGCGGCCAGGCGCAGGTGCCGGGTGTCGCCGGTACCTGGAAGGACCTGACCGACACCGTGAACTTCATGGCCGCGAATTTGACAGAACAGGTGCGCGGCATCGTGAAGGTGGTGACGGCGGTCGCCAACGGCGACCTCAAGCAGAGCCTGACGGTGCAGTCGAAGGGCGAAGTGGCCGCGCTCGCCGAAACCATCAACAATATGACCGAGACGCTGGCAACCTTTGCCGATCAGGTGACGACGGTTGCCCGCGAAGTCGGCGTCGAGGGGCGCCTCGGCGGCCAGGCGAACGTGCCGGGCGCCGCCGGCACATGGAAAGACCTGACCGGCAACGTCAATCTTTTGGCGGCCAATCTGACGACCCAGGTTCGCGCCATTGCCGAGGTGGCAACGGCGGTGACCAAGGGGGATTTGACGCGGTCGATTCAGGTGCAAGCCCGCGGCGAAGTTGCCGAGCTCAAAGACAATATCAACACCATGATCGACAATCTGCGCCTGACGACGGAGCAGAACACCGAGCAGGATTGGCTCAAGACCAATCTCGCCCGGTTCACGAACATGCTGCAGGGTCAGCGTGATCTCGTGACCGTCGGCCGGCTGCTGTTGTCGGAGCTGTCGCCGCTGGTGAATGCCCAACAGGGCGTGATCTACCAGCTCGACGAGGAGACCGCGAGCCTCAAGCTGCTGTCGTCCTATGCCGACGGTGTCGGCAATCCGCATCCGCAAAGTTTGCGGATTTCCGAAGGTCTGATCGGGCAATGCGCGGCGGACAAAAAACCGCTGTTGATCGACCGGCTTCCCGATTCCGTGGTTCCGATCGGCTCGGGCATTTTTGCCGCCCGGCCAAATAATGCGATCGTGCTGCCGGTGTTGTTTGAGTCGCAGGTCAAGGCGGTGATCGAGCTTGCCACCATCGAGTCCTTCACGCCGTTGCAGGTGACAATGCTCGAGCAGCTGACGAGCTCGATCGGTATCGTGCTGAACAGCATCGAAGCCACGATGCAAACCGAAAGTCTGCTGAAACAGTCCCAGAAGCTCGCCGGCGAATTGCAGGCCCAGCAGGCGGAATTGCAGCAGACCAACGAACAGCTGGAACAGAAAGCGGCGCAGCTGGCGGAACGCAATTTCGAAGTTGAACGCAAGAACCAGGAAATCGAACAGGCCCGTCGCGCCCTCGAAGAGAAGGCCACCGAGCTGGCGCTGACTTCGAAATACAAGTCCGAGTTCCTGGCAAATATGAGCCACGAGCTTCGGACACCGCTCAACAGCATCCTCATCCTTGGTCAGCAACTGAGCGAAAACCCCGACGGCAACCTGACCGGCAAACAGGTCGAGTTCGCGCGCACGATCCATGGCGCGGGTACCGATCTCTTGAACCTGATCAGTGACATTCTCGATCTGTCGAAAATCGAATCGGGCACCGTCACAGTCGAACCGGAGGAAATCTACTTCACCAATCTTCTGGATGCGGCGACGCGGCCGTTCCGGCACGATGCAGAGAGCCGGCACCTGGCGTTCGGTGTGGAACTCGATCCCAATCTCGGACGCAGCATTGTCACCGACTCCAAGCGCTTGCAGCAGGTGCTGAAGAATCTGCTCTCCAATGCGTTCAAATTCACCGAGAAGGGCGGCGTGCAGCTCAGCGTCAGGGCGGCAGCATCAGGCTGGAGTCAGGACCGCCAGACGCTGTCCCAGGCCGACCAGGTGGTGGCGTTTGAAGTCTCCGATACCGGCATCGGGATTCCCGCCGAAAAGCAGAAGATCATCTTCGAGGCGTTCCAGCAGGCCGACGCCAGCACCAGCCGCAAATATGGCGGCACCGGTCTTGGCCTCGCCATCAGCCGCGAATTGTCCAATCTGCTCGGCGGCGAAATCCAGTTGCGCAGCACGCCCGGAACCGGCAGCACGTTCACGCTCTATCTGCCGATCAAATATTCCGGTGCCGCCGTCGCGCCACGCCAGGCAGCCCCCGGTTCCGGCCCGCCTGCCCCCGTGCAGATCATGCCGATCACCCAGGCTCCCGTGGTCGAACAGATTCCCGACGACCGGGAGATTGTCGAGCCTGGCGATGCCACGCTGCTCGTGATCGAAGATGATCCGCACTATGCGCGCGTGATGATGGACCTTGCGCGCGATCACGGCTTCAAGGTCTTGCTGGCGATGAACGGGGCTATGGCCCTGGAAATGGCGCGGCAATATCTGCCGACCGCGATTTCGCTGGACGTCTTCCTCCCCGACATGCTGGGTTGGAGCGTGCTCAGCCAGCTGAAGCAGAATCCGGCGACCCGGCATATTCCGGTTGAGATCGTGACGCTGGATGAAGACCGGCAACACGGGCTTGCCCGCGGCGCCTTTTCGTTTGTCACCAAATCCGGGACCGTCGAAGGGGTCAAGGCGGCACTCGCACGGCTGAAGCAATTCTCCCAGCCGCGGCGCAAACGTCTGCTGGTTGTGGAGGACAATCCCGCCGAACAGATGTCAATCAGGGAGCTGCTTGCCCATGACGACATCGAAATCGACACCGCGGGCAGCGGCAATGAGGCGCTCGAGAAGTTGCGCGACAACCCTGCCGATTGCGTGGTGCTCGATCTCAAGCTGCCAGATATGACCGGCTTCGAAGTGCTGGAACAGCTGAAGCAGGACGACTCACTCTCCGACATTCCGGTCGTCGTCTTCACCGGCCGCGAACTTGCGCCCGAAGAGGATGCACAACTGCACACAATGGCGCGCAGCATTGTGGTCAAGGGCGTCGAATCGCCTGAACGCCTGCTCGACGAGACCGCTCTGTTCCTGCACCGGGTGGTAACCGATCTGCCGCCCGAAAAGCAGAAGATGCTGGAGAAGCTGAACAGCTCGGACGACGATCTGGTCGGCCGGACAGTGCTTCTGGTCGACGATGACGCCCGCAACATATTTGCCTTGTCGAGCGCGCTCGAACGGCGCGGGATGAAGGTCTTGACCGCAACCACCGGCGGCGAAGCGATCAAACTGATCGAATCAACGCCGGAGCTTGCGATCGTTTTGATGGATATCATGATGCCGGAAATGGACGGCTTCGAGACCATGCAGCTCATTCGCAAGAACCCCGCCCTCCGCCGCTTGCCGATCGTCGCGCTGACTGCAAAAGCGATGAAGGGCGATCGCGAGAAATGCCTGGAGTCCGGTGCTTCTGACTATCTTGCGAAGCCGGTCAACACAGAACAGCTGTTGTCGGCGCTGCGGATGTGGCTGCATCGGTAGGAGACGCGACGCTTTGACCGCGGATAAAGTCAATATTCTTCTGGTCGATGATCAGCCGGCCAAACTCCTGAGTTACGAGGTTATCCTCGAAGAACTCGACGAGAACCTGCTGAAGGCAACATCCGCGCAGCAGGCGCTCGAACTGCTGCTCAAATACGACATCGCAGTGATCCTGATCGATGTCTGCATGCCCGAACTGGACGGCTTTGAGCTCGCCGCAATGATCCGGGACCATCCCCGCTTCCACAACACGGCGATCATCTTTATTTCCGCCGTGCTGTTGACCGACAGCGATCGCCTCAAAGGCTATCAGCTGGGGGGCGTGGATTATGTTCCCGTGCCGGTTGTCGCCGAGGTGTTGCGCGCCAAGGTGAAGATCTTTTCCGAGCTGTACCGCAAGACCCGCGAATTGGAGCGGCTGAATCAGGAGTTGGAGGGCAGGGTCGAGCAGCGGACCGCAGAATTGGCCGCGTCCAATGCCCGGCTGATCGAAAGCGAACAACGCCGCACCCTCGCGCTTGCAGCGGGCCAGATGGGCAGCCTCGAATGGGATGTGGTGGCGGGCACCCTGACCTGCGATGACGGCCAGCGCCGGATTTTTGGTCTCGATCCGGGCGAGGTGCAGCCCCTGTCGCTCGAAAAACTTCAGTCGATCATTCATCCGGATGACTGGCCGAAGCTTTCAGCCGCGATGCAGAGTATCGCAGCCACCCCGAGCACGCTTCAGGTCGATTTCCGGGTGGTGCGCCCGAACGGAGAAATACGCTGGTGTATCGGTGCTGCCGCTTCGACCGAAGTCGCGAACGGCGGCACCATTCGTGCCGGCGGGGTGACGCTCGACATTACGGACCGCAAGGAGGCAGAGGATCGCCAGGTGCTTTTGGTGCGCGAAGTCGATCACCGCGCCCGGAACGCGCTTGCGGTGGCGCAATCCATCGTCGGTCTCACGCGCGCGCCGACCATCGAGGGCTATATCAATGCGGTGCAGGGGCGAATCGCGGCGCTCGCACGCACCCATACCTTGCTCGCCGAATCACGCTGGCAGGGTGCTGACTTCCGCAAACTGATCGACGACGAAATGACGCCGTTCTGCGGCGAAAAAAGCGATCGTGTGACGATCACGGGTCCCGCCGTTTCGCTCAATCCGGCGATTGCGCAGTCGCTCGCTCTGGTCGTGCATGAGCTCGCGACCAATGCGGCGAAATACGGAGCCCTTTCCGTCCCCGCCGGCCGGGTTGCGATCAGTTGGGAACTCGACCAGAAAATGCTCACGGTGAACTGGTCCGAAAGTGGGGGTCCGCCGGTTCAACCGCCGGAGCGCAATGGCTTCGGCAGCCAGATCATGAAAGCCACCATCGAGCGGCAGTTGAAGGGGACGCTGAACCACGAATGGCGGCCCGACGGACTGCATTGCTCATTCTCGTTTGCCTCCGAAAACGGCCGCGCGACGGAGGCGAAGGCGCCCCAGACTGTGCCCGAGCAGACGCGCCCGGGTTCCGGCGGCGAGGTGATGCTGGTCGAGGACGAAGCACTGGTCGGCCTGATGATTGCCGACTTTCTCTCCGAACTCGGCTATCGCGTCATGGGTCCATTTACCAAAACCGAAGACGCAATGGAGACGGCCAAAACCGCCCAACTCGCGGCCGCGGTGCTCGACGTGAATATCGCGGGGGAGGAGATTTACCCGCTGGCCGAATTCCTGCAGCGCCGCAACGTTCCGTTCGTCTTCGTCACCGGCTACGGCGCTGATGGGATTGACAAGCGATTCGCGGGAGTGACGGTGTTGCAGAAACCGGTGGATCGCGAGGCACTCCGTTATGCGCTCGCCTCGCGCGTGCCAAACCATCCGGCAAACCAGACGGTTGCGCGCCCTCGTGCAGTCGCCAGGTGAATCGCACCCGTTCCGGCGATAGACTGGCGGCCCATATCGGAGAGCTGCATTGAAACCGGTTATACTTGCCGCTGCCGTAGCGGCCGCGAGTGTTGTTTCCGTCCAGGCGGGCGCGGTCACGGTCAGAAGCATCGCTGGTCCGACCGGCGTCGAAACCTGGCTCGCCGAAGAGCACGCGCTGCCTATGGTCGCGTTCGAGATATCGCTGCCGGCGGGCTCGGCGTACGACCCACCTGGCCGGCAAGGTCTCGCGAGCATGGCTGCATCGCTGCTCGACGAAGGAGCCGGCGATCTCGGGTCGGATGCCTTCAAGGAAGCCCTTGAGTCGCGGGCGATCCGGCTTTCTGCGCGCGCGGACCGCGATTATCTCGTCATCACCCTGACCAGCTTAAGCGAGAGTACCGGTGAGGCGGTGCGGCTGACTGCGCTTGCGCTGGGCCATCCGCGCTTTGACCCTGCGGCGGTCGAACGCATGCGCGCGGCGGCGCTTGCGCGGCTGAAGCAGGAAGACCAGAATCCCGCGCGCGCGGCCGTGAAAGCCTGGTATGGCGCGTATTTTGGCGAGCAGGCTTACGCACATGCGCCAGATGGATCGGTGTCGGGCATCAGCGCGGTCACCCCTTCCGATCTGAGTGATTTTGCGGCGGCCCATTTTGCCCGCGGCGGGATAAAAGTCGCAGTTGCCGGCGATATCGGCGAGGCCGCCCTGAAACGCGACCTGCAGCAGCTCTTTCTTGCGCTGCCGGATCGTAATATCGCAGCAGCGGCCAAACCCTCTGATACCGGCAAGCCCGGCTTGCGCAGCATTCCGCGCAGCGAAGCGGCCCCTGTCGCGGTATTCGGAATGGCCGGGCCGATGCGCAACGATCCCGACTACATTGCCGCCTATGTCGCCAACGAGATCCTCGGTGGCGGCACGTTCTCCGCCCGGCTGATGGACCAGGTCCGCGACAAGCGCGGTCTGACCTATGGCATCGAAACCCATCTCGACGATTTTCGCAGCGCGGGCGTAATTGTCGGCGAAGTCCAGAGCGACAAAACCAAAATCGATACGGCCCTTCAGGTCACGACGGACGAAATGGCGCGATTTGCGCGAGACGGTGCGACCGCAAAAGAACTTTCCGATGCTAAAACCTATCTGACGGGCTCCTATCCTCTGACGCTCGACTCCGATGCCAAGATTGCCCGGACGCTCGGCCAATATCAGCGCTCGGGTCTCCCCGCCGATTACGTCGCCAAACGCAATGCGCTGATCGGCGCGGTGACTTTAACCAGGGTGAATGAGGCTGCGAAAAAATATTTCGATCCATCCCGCCTGCTGGTGGTGATCGTGGGAACGCCCGCAGCCCCCGCGAAATCTCCGCTGGCACCGCAACACTGATCTCAACAAAGATGATTTCACGCGCCAGATCGCAGAGATGCCGGCGACGTGCTCCGCAGGGACCCAGTTTCAGCGTCGTACTCTGGAGACCTCCGCGTCTCCCATGAAATCATGTGCAGGCTTTATCGCAAATGCCGCCGGCCGCGCCGCCGCGCCGTTCGATCCCAATTTGGCTGTGGGCGCGCGATGATAGCGGCTTTCCCGCAAGCTAGAATCGTGGCATAGAGAGAACAAAACGGGACCATCTGCCGCATGGACATTGCCGAAAATCTCCCGGGTGCGTTTTCCGCCGAAGTGGGACCCGGTTCGGCGCAGAAAACGCGCCAACTACAAAAAACCGGCGCAGCTTTGCGCTCCCCTGGAAGCGCAAACTGCGCGGGCGTCATACGCAAGCTGTCGGAATCCACCATCAACCGGATTGCGGCGGGCGAGGTGGTGGAACGCCCGGCGAGCGCGGTCAAGGAATTGATTGAAAATGCCCTCGATGCCGGCGCTTTGCGCATCGATATCGCCATCTCCGGCGGCGGCGCAGCGCTGATTGCCGTGGATGACAACGGCAACGGTATGGACGCTCAGAGCCTCTCGCTTGCGGTGTTACGGCACGCGACATCGAAACTGCCGGTTTCTTCCGATGGGCTGGACGATCTTGCCCGGATTGCAACGCTGGGCTTTCGCGGCGAGGCGCTGCCCTCGATCGGTGCTGCAGCACGGCTGGCGATCTATTCGCGCATGGCAGCAAGTGATGCGCATGTCATCAGAGTCGAGGGTGGGCAGAATCTCGGGATTGAACCCGCCGGTTTCCTGGCCAAAGGTCAGTGCGGAACACGGGTGGAAGTCCGTGATCTGTTCTTCGCCACGCCGGCGCGGCTGAAATTCCTGCGCTCGCCCCGGTCGGAATCCATGGCCGCGCTCGATGCCGCGCGACGCCTCGCCATCGCCCGCCCAGATGTCGGGTTTACTTTCACCGACGATGGACGGCTCATCTTTTCGGCGGAAGCCGAGGCATCCTTGTTCGATGGGACGCTGGCCCGGCTATCAAAACTGATCGGCCGGGACTTTTCGGACAATGCGATTGGCATCGACGCATCACGCGAAAGCATCGCGCTTTCCGGTTTTGCCGGCCTTCCGACCTACAACCGTGCCGCACCAAACAGCCAATATTTATTCGTGAACGGGCGGCCGGTGAAGGATCGCCTGCTGCTCGGTGCGGTCAAAGGCGCATATGCCGATTACCTGCCAAAGGACCGCCACCCGGCGGTGGCGCTGTTCATCACCTGCGATCCCGTCTTCGTCGACGTCAATGTCCATCCGGCCAAGGCCGAAGTCAGGTTCCGTGATGGCGCACTCGTCCGTGGACTGATTGTGGGAGCGTTGAAGTCCGCGCTGCACGAACACAGCCATCGCGCGTCCACCAGCGTGTCGGAAGCTGCACTCGGCGTGTTGCGTCTCGCGGCCGGGAGCGCGCCGTCACCTCATCCGGTGCAGCATGCACTCTCGGGCTTTGCAGAGAGCCTGCGCCCCTTTCTCCATCCACCGGTGCCGGCTGGCAAAACTCCGATGTTTGCTTCTCCGGCCGTGCCGGTGCCAGAGCAGGATTTGGTGAAGCCGGAACCGCTCCCCGATCTGCCATTGGGTCATGCCAAAGGACAGCTGCACGATTGCTACATCGTGGCCGAGACGGCAAAGGGTCTCGTCATCGTTGATCAGCATGCGGCCCATGAGCGGCTGGTTTACGAGCGCATGAAAAAAGCCCGCGCCAATGGCGGCATTCGGCGGCAACCGCTTCTCATTCCGGAAGTGGTGGAGCTGGATGGGAGTGGCGCCGAGCGTCTCGCCGCGCAGGCCGCAGTCCTCGCCTCATCAGGCCTCATCCTCGAAGGCTTCGGTCCCGGGGCAGTGCTGATCCGCGAAGTGCCGGCGGACATCGACAGGGTGGACTTGCGCAAGCTGATCCGCGATCTCGCCGACGAGCTCGCGGAAAGCGAAACCCTCAACTCAGTTGAGGAGCGCCTCAATCATATGCTCGCAACGCTTGCCTGTCATATGAGCGTCCGGTCGGGGCGAAAGCTCCAGATTGCGGAGATGAATGCGTTATTGCGCGAAATGGAGGCGACCCCGCATTCCGGCCAGTGCAATCACGGCCGGCCGACTTATGTGGAGCTGAAACTCGCCGATATCGAGCGGCTGTTTGGAAGGCGTTAGAAGATGAAAGTATGGCATGCGCTGTTTGCGACTGTGTTGCTTGTTGCGGCCTCCACGGCCGAGGCCGAGGAGTGGCCGACCCGGCCTATCACTTTGATCGTGCCATTCTCGGCCGGCGGCGGTGTCGATCTTTCGGCGCGCATCCAGGCGCAGCGTATGGGCGAGCTCCTTGGCCAGCCGATCGTGGTCGAGAATGTCGGCGCAGCCGCCGGCATGGCCGGCAGCGCCCGCGTCGCCAAGGCCGATCCCGACGGCTACACGATGCTGATCGGCAATAGCGGCACCCAGGCCTATAGCCAGGCGCTGTACAAAAAGCCGCTCTACAATTCGCTTACCGACTTCACCCCGGTCGGGCTGATGACCGAGTCGCCGCGCATTCTGCTCGCACGCAAGGACCTGCCGGTGAGCAATCTGCAGGAGCTCATCGCCTACGCGCGGCAGAACCAGGCCAAGATGCAATACGGCTCCGCCGGTGTGGGCTCCGGCACGCATCTGCCCTGCGCGCTCTTCAACTTGACGATCGGCGTCAACATCACGCACGTGCCGTACCGTGGCGCCAGTCTCGTGATGCAGGACCTCATCGCCGGGCGCATCGACTACATGTGCGACACCATCCAGACCGGGGCGGTGCAGGCGAAGGCGGGCTCGGTGAAGCCCATCGCCGTGATG
>DASUHP010000159.1:0-19390 GCA_036273455.1 Micropepsaceae bacterium
GAACGCGCTGGCCATGATCGGCCACCTCGCGGACGTAACCCGGCAGGCCGTCATCCAGATAATCGTGGTGCGGTGCGAAGGTTTGGCCCGGCTGGTAATGCAGGACGGTCGTGATCTCGAACCAGCTCGGGCTCAGCTTCACAGCGTTGGCCATGCGGGCGCGCAGGAACGCAACGACCAGGTCGCTGTGGGGCAGGACGAGATGGCAGGCACTGTTGGTACGGCCGCTCTCATAATGCGTACCACCTCCCGCGGGATCATAGGTCATCGCCGGCCGCAGATGCGGACGCGAAAGAGCGATCAGCCAATCGCAGACTGCCGGTGAAGCGAAATGCTCCACCGCGAAAATGCGAGGGCTCGCGAGAACAGGCCGGGCCGGCGGCGAATGGAGCCACGCCGGAATGTCGACTTTCGCCCGAAGCCGCGGCCAGTCCGTGCCGCTGTCCCCCGACAGCAACTGCAATTCGCGGTGTGAGGGTAACCAGCCCAGTTCGGCGGAATGCAGCAATGCGTTCAGCGCCACCTGCCAATCGGCTTTGAACCCCACCCCTGCGGCAATGAAAACGCTGAGCAACTGTGCGGCTTCGCCATTTCCCGCTTTGACCGCGGCAGTCGCGGCGCCCAGACCTTCGCGCGCGAGATCGGGCCGGTGCAGCAGAAGATGTTTGGCGAGTGCCGCCAGCGCATCGCCGTTTCCCGTCGCCCCCGCCCGGCGAAGGAACTCCGTGGCTTCGGCAATGCGGCCTTCAGAAGCAAGACGATGAGCAGGCGTGACATCCATGCTCATGCAGCGATGTCGGGATTCCCGATGGACGAGAGGATCTGGCGGGGATGACTAAAGCGGGCGAGTACGCCGAGCGACAGCAGTTCGTCGATGCTTTGATTGTCCTGGATCGAGACGCGATTGCGGTAGAATGCCCGCGCCGCCTCGCGTTCGCCCGCTGCGACGACGTCGCGCGCCTCCAGATGAAACCGGCCGACGAGTTTCTCGATGTCGTATTTCTGCCACCACTGATCGGCGAAACGTCCGAGCGTCACATATTTGGTCCAGAAATTCTCGAACCCGCAGCAGGCATAGTGCAGGACAAAGTGACGATTGCTGTGACCCGCTTCCCAGCGTTTCTGCGGCCCCATGAAATGGTGGACGCCGGTGGGCCGCATGCCCGGCGCCGATAAACGCACGGCCGATTTGCCGCTGGCGTAGAAATTGAAGAAATTGGGATTGAGTTGGGGCATGCGTCTGACCGCGTGCACCAGATCGGGCGTCACCTTTCGCCTGTTCAGGTGTGGCGGCACCTTGAACAGATCGACTTCGCGAAAAAAGTCGCCGATCTCGTCACGCTCCGGCACGGCTTCGTAATTCATATATTGCACGGTTTCGAACGGCTGGCTTTCCAGCGATTGGAAATGGGCGGCTGCGGTTTCGAAAGGCGAATAGAACAATTCGTCGGCATCGATATGCAGCAGCCAGGCAAAACCGTCGGCACGCGCCATTTCCATGGCGAGCTCGGTGTTCAACACCTGACGCGCCATAACCTCGCGGGCGATAAATGCCGATTGCTCCGGATATTGCGGCAAGCTGCGCCAGCGATCCCGCAAATTCGCGTCATGCGCAATCGCCGTAACCTCAGGATATGCCGCCATGCGCGGCAGATCGGGATCCTTCGCGTCGTCGAAAAAGAGATAGAGATGGCCGAACCCGATGCTCAGGTGATAGCTGACGAAGGAATCGAGCACATTGCCCGCATTCCTGAGCGTCGTGACGATCGCCGCCCGCGCCGAATTCATTCGCCCGAAACGCCCTCATCCGCCAGGCGGCAATAATAGCGCCATTCTGTTTCTGTGGAAGATGCAGGCTGGCCCGGGATTTTGGCGGGGGCCGTCAACCGCCTCATCGCCGGCTGCAATCCTTCCGTGTCCTGGCCGGAAATCGGCCTTGGCACCCCCAGCATATGGGCGTGGAAATTCATGGTGGCGAGCTCGTTCAGCGAAAGCGCGATCAATCCCGCCTCCTCGATGCTTTCCGCCGCCGTCGTGATTCCGTGTCCGCGCATCAGGCAGGCCCGCTTGCCGCCCATGGCTTTGGCGAATTCCTGCCCGAGTTCGGGCGTGTTGATCAGGACGCTGCGGTCGAAGGTCGGAATATCCTCCAGAGCGAGGCCAAGCCCGTAGGGATCATATCCGCCATAGATCGGCAGCAGCGGCTTTCCCACCACGGTGAACAGCACGACCGTGGGCGGATGCATGTGCAATACCGCGTTCACTTCCGGCCGGTCACGATAGATTGCAGTGTGGATAAAGACTTCACTCGGCCCCCGTAATCCTTCCGGCATGCCCGCGACCGGCTTGCCGTCCAGACCGACTTCGACGATCTGCTCGTCCGTAGTGTAGCGAACGCCGGATTCGGCCGGTCCGCGCGCTTTCACAAAAATCCGGTCGGTACCCGGAATGCGCGCGCTGATATGGCCGCGCAACGCCCGCGTCAGACCCATGCGGCCGACCACCCGGCATGCCTTGGCGATCCGCGCGCGCAGTGCTTCGGGATCGTTGGCCGATTCCAAGACTCCTTAACCTCCCCTTTCCGGCAAGCGAAGTATCAAGCGTGCGTGAATGGCGCCGGATATTGGCTGTCCTTATATTCGCCGGCTGCTGCTTTAGGAATGGTGGACCATGCGTGATCTGGTGCGTGGAATTTTTGCTGCCGCCGTCGTCGTGGTTCTCCAGGCGCCCACCGGCCTTGATGCCGCCGAATCCCCCGCCTGGCCGCAGGCCCGGAGCGATATTCCGGTTGACCCTGCCGTCACGTTCGGCGCGCTTCCGAACGGCATGCGCTATGCCATCATGAAAAACACTACTCCCAAAGGGGAAGTCTCGATCCGGCTGCGGATTGGGGCAGGCTCGCTGATGGAAAGCGACGCGCAGCAGGGTCTCGCGCATTTTCTCGAACATATGGCGTTCCGCGGCTCAACCCATGTGCCGGAAGGCAATGTTTTTGAAATGTTGCAGAAGCTCGGCCTCAGGACCGGCGCCGATGCCAATGCCCAGACCGGTCAGACCCAAACGGTGTTCCAGTTCGATCTGCCGCAAACCGATGACGCAACGATCGCTCAGGGCCTGATGCTGACGCGCGATATCGTCAGCGAACTCAGCCTCAAGCCGCAAGCTTTTGACGCCGAACGCGGGCCGGTGCTTTCGGAAGAGCGGCTGCGCGCCGGGCCGGGCGAACGCGCATTCGAAGCCCAGAGCAAATTCCTGCTCAAGGGGCAGCTCGCACCCGAGCGGATTCCCATCGGCAAGGTGGATGTGATCCGCAACGCTCCAGTTTCGCTGGTGCGCGATTTTTACCGCGATTACTACCGGCCGGAGCGGACCGCGCTGATCGTGGTCGGCGACATCGATCCTGCGGCCATCAAGGCGAAGATCGAAGCCGAATTCTCCAACTGGAATCCCGCAGGGGCCGGCCGCGCCGATCCGGATCTCGGTATGCCGGCCATCCGCGACAAGGAATTCAAGGTTTTCAGCGAAGCCGGTGCACCACAATCCATCAGCGTCGCCTGGATCCAGCCCTATGACGGCAGACCCGATACCACAGCCCTGCGCCGCCGCTATCTGATCGAAGACATCGCGCTGCACATTCTCAATCAGCGCTTCGCCACCGTGGCCCAGGGGGCAGACGCACCATTCACTTCCGCCGGCGTTTCGCGGGGCAACAGCGCCCGTTCGGCAAAAATCGCCGATTTGCGGATTGGCTACAGGTCCGACAAATGGCAGCGGGCGCTGGAAGAGGCGGAAAAGATCCGCCGGCAAGTGGCGACTCAGGGCGTCTCCCAACAGGAACTCGACCGCGAGGTAAAGGCGATCCTGGCCGATACCACCGCCAATCTCCAATCATCCGCAACCCGCCAGTCGCGCAATCTCGCCCGTGAACTCGTGTCCTCGATTGACCGGGATTACGTATTCAGCAGCCCGCAGACCGATGCTGATGTGCTGCGACGCAATCTCGAAGGCGTCACCCTGGATGACGTGAATGGCGCATTGCGCGACGTATTCACCGGCAATGGGCCGCTGGTATTTCTGTCGAGCCCGACAGCGGTTGAGGGTGGGGAGACTGCGCTGGCGTCGGTTTACGATCGCGCCGAGTCGGCTCCGGTGGAAGACACCAAGCCGCCGCAGGTTGCCGCCTGGCCCTATACCAGCTTCGGTCAACCGGGGCGCGTGGCCGAGACGCGCCACATCGACGACCTCGATACGTATTTTGTCCGCTTCGAAAATGGCCTGCGCCTGACGGTCAAGCCGACGAAATTCCGCGCCAACCAGATTCTCGTCAGCGCCAATATCGCCGGCGGCGATCTGGCATTCCCGAAAGATCACACGGTGCTCGATCCCGCGGCCTATCTTTCGGGCGGCCTGAAGGAATTAAGCTTCCTCGACATGCGCCGCACCCTGGAAGGCAAGGTTGCGGGCGTCGGGTTCGGCATTGATGACGACTCTTTTGCGCTCTCGGGCAGCACAAGGCCGGAAGACCTCGACACCGAATTGCAGCTGATTGCGGCCTATATCACCTCTCCCGGCTGGCGCCTGGAACCCTACCGCAAGAGCATCGACTCGCTGCTCGATTACCTGCCGAAGCTCGACACCTCACCGATGTCGCTGTTCAACGCGAAATTTCCGGAGCTGCTGCATCCAGGCGATGCACGTTGGGCCTATCCCACCACTGCCGATGTCGCCGGTGCCTCTCTGGAACAGGTGAAGGCGGTCATCGGACCGGCGCTGCTGAACAACGCTATCGAAGTCACGATGGTCGGCGACGTGACGCTGGACCAGGCGATCAAATCCGTATCCGGGACGCTCGGCGCCTTGCCGGCACGTGCTGATGCAAAACCGCAGGTGCCGCAGGCGGGTGAGGTCCACTTCCCGGCGCCCACGCCGCAACCGGTGGTGCTGTATCATTCCGGGCGCTCCGATCAGGGCGCCGCCGCCATCGCCTGGCAGACGACCGATCTGTATGCCGACGACGAATCGGCGGCTCGCGGTATGCTCAAGGACATCCTGCAACTGCGGATGCTGGACGAACTCAGGATCAAGGACGGCGCGACGTATTCGCCGTCGGCGACCGCAAGCGCATCCCGGACATTTCCGGGCTACGGCTATATCGCGGCTTTCGCCGAGATTCCGCCGGAAAAATCGCAGCTGTTTTTCGACACGGTCGAGCGCATTGCCGCCGACCTGCGCGAAAATGGTCCAAGCCAGGAATATTTCGAGCGGGCCCGCAAGCCCGCCATCGAGGCGATGCAGAAAGCCGTCGACACCAATAACTTCTGGGCAGGCTTGCTGGTCGGCGCACAATCCGACGAGCGGCGGCTGACATATATCCGCACCATGCTGCCACAGCTTCAGGCGGTCACAGCGGCGGACGTGCAGCGGGTCGCGCGCAAATATCTGGCCGATGACAAAGCCTGGAAACTCATCATTGAGCCGAAGCCAGGGGCAGACAAAGCCGGGTAAAATATAAAAGCGTAAGTTAAGTGCGAGTTCGCTTCAGCAGATCGATGACTTCGTCATCGGTGGTCTGGGTGAAGTCGCGATAGTGCACACCGACGGCCATGAATGGCTCCGGTGACATGAGACAGACGATCTCGTCGACCAGCGGGGCAAGTTCCCGGATTGAGTCCGCGGGCGCGACCGGGACCGCCAGCACCACGCGGTCATGCGGCTGGTTTCTCACCGCCTGCAGGACCGCCCTGATTGTCCCACCAGTGGCGATCCCGTCATCGACGACAATAACAGTATGATTTGAGAATTCGATCGCGCGGCCAGTGAGCCCATACAGCGCACGCCGCCGCTCGATTTCCCGCAACTGGCGCTGCTCCTCTTCGCGCAGATAGGTTTCCCCGGGCTCAACCAGTTCGACCAATTCCTGGTTCAGCACCACCTGCGGATGTGCACCATCGACCACGGCGCCGAGCCCGAGTTCGGGCTGATCCGGCGCACCGATTTTGCGCGCCAGGGCAATTTCCAGCGGCGCATCCAGCGCTTTGGCGACCTCAAATGCCACCGGCACTCCGCCACGCGGGAGTGCAAGCACAAGCGGATTGGCGTTTTTCAAATGCATCAGCGCCGATGCGAGCTCCCGGCCGGCATGGCCGCGGTCGGCAAACGGTTCATAGGCAACCGTTCTGGCCTGCGCCGTCAGATGTCGCGAAAACCAGCTGATCGCCTGATCCAGCACGGCATCCATCGCGCCTGCTTCTTCAAAGAGATGTGTCGCGCCGGGCACAAGAACCATGCGTTTGACGCAGGCCAGGTGATCGCGCGCATCCTCGTTCAATTCGATCACGCCGAAATCGGCGCCCCCGACAATCAAGAGAGTCGGGCAGCAAACCGCTTCCAGAGCTTCGCCCGCGAGATCGGGCCGGCCCCCGCGCGAAACGACGGCTGCAACGACTTCCGGCAATTGTGCCGCGGCGACCAGCGCCGCTGCCGCGCCGGTGCTGGCGCCGAAATAGCCCACGGGCAGATGCGCGAGTTGCGGCTGCGCGTGCGCCCATCGGGTTGCCGAGACCAGCCGCGATGCCAAAAGGCCGATATCAAAGACATTCGCACGGTCGGACTCTTCGTCGGTGCGCAGCAGATCAAGGAGCAGTGTGGCGAATCCTGCCTGTCGCAGTCCGGCAGCCACGCGATTGTTGCGCGGACTGAGTCGGCCGCTGCCGCTGCCGTGCGCAAAAATGACAACTCCGCCGGCACGATCGGGAATCCCGAGCAGCCCTTCGAGTCCTTCCGGCGCAATGCGGACGTCAGACACCTCGCCACCGTCCGCCATCACATCGGCCGGGCGTCGCCATCCGGCCACAGCGCGCGCAGATCCTCGGGCAATGAGTGCCGGACCTTCTCCACCTGGCCATGGTCGAGATGGCGGCTGAGCACGGCAAAAACCGAGCGCACCGCGTCAACCGAACCGATCGGCTTGGTATTCATCAGACCATCGGAAACACGTTCGAGGAATTCCGGCAGGGAACGGAGCTTCAGTGTTTCGCGTCCCGGCCGCCAGCCATCGAAATAGCTTCCGCGCACAAGCAGCGGCAATTCCGCGGAGAGATGGGCGGAGAGCTCTACCGGCAAGCGATCACGCAGTGAACGCATCACCGCGCCCAGTACATGCCAGGCCGTCTGCCGGTCGGTCGCCAAATCTTCGATGATTTCATCGAGCCAGATATGGGTGGTCTGAAGAGTTCTGTCGAAAACCTCGAGCCCCGTCGCGCTCATGACCCCTCCTGAGAGCGAATGTTGAAGGTTCTGCTAAAGTGTTCGCAAAAGTTTCCTAATGACCGTTTTTCTCCGCCGGCCAGACCTTGGAAGCGGTCGGACCCGTGTCGCCCATGCCCTCGACAAATTGCACGGTATCACCGCGCTTCAACTTGTCGAAGCCACCATTCATCACGCTGTTGCGGTGAAAATACAGCCGGGCTCCTTCAGATGTGAGGATGAAACCATAGTCCCGGTCGGCAAACAGTTCCGCGATCGATCCGTAGACCGGTGCGGCATGGGGCTTGGCCTCGCCGTTCTGCTTCTTGCCGAATGAGCGCAGTTGCGCCTCGGCGGCCTCGAAAGCATCGCGGATCGACGCCTTCACGTCGGTGTTGGCATGGCGTTCGCCGACGTGATGCGGTTCCTTGCTGACCACCAGATGCCCACGCGGAACATGCATATCGACATGTACCTCATAGACATTGCCGGTGTGGTGCTGGCGGGTGCGGGCTTCAATCGAAACCCGGCACGAGACCATTCGTCCGTACAGCTTTTCCAGCTTCGAGACGCGCTTGCGAATATCGCCCTCGATTACGTCGGAGCTTCCCATATTGTGAAATGTGATTTCGAGCGGACTGTCCATTGACCTGCCCTCGACCGATGCGGCTGCTGATCATGTGAAAACGCCCAGCCCATGGCCGGGTTGCTCACGCGCCTGCCGCAGGCTTCACGCGTGTTTTACACCGATTGCAGGTCTGAATGTA
The DNA here is from genome assembly GCA_036273455.1 of Micropepsaceae bacterium. Taxonomy (GTDB): domain Bacteria; phylum Pseudomonadota; class Alphaproteobacteria; order Micropepsales; family Micropepsaceae; genus CAIYRG01. Next base: position 8,013 of record DASUHP010000159.1, read on the forward strand.
CCCGCCGCCGGTTCCACAGGTTCTGGAGGTCGGCCAGGCGGTTGACCCGGATGGACTCGCGACTCTCCAGCGCATCCCAGATCGCCGCCCCCAAGGCCGCCTCGATTTCATGTGGAGCCGGACCCCGTGACAGCAACTGCGTCAGGGCGAGTTCCGGGGTGATTTCTCCGGTGGCGCAGCGGCGTAGCGCATCCTGTGGCATACCGTTACTTGCGTTGCTGACCACAAAATTCACCGGTTCTGGCTCCATAAATTCGTCAATGAGGATGTCCACTGCGACGGTGTCGATTGGCGCTGATACGGCCATATCAACCACACGTCCGGATTAGCGAAAATCGCGGCCAAAACAGGGCAGAAAGTGGGGATTTGCCGTACGCCATCGGCGGTCAAACGTCGCATCGCGCAGCTTTGTTCCTGATGCCCCGGTAAACACCCAACCCTAAGCGTGACTGAGAAGCGAGAAACGAGGAGCGAGGAGTGAGAGCACCGCCTGGGCCGTTGCCCTGTCCGTGCTCTCACTCCTCGTTTCTCGCTTCTCGTTCCTCGCTCCTATTCCAGATCAAGCTCCAGGCCGTTCAGCACGCGCGCATGCATGTTATAGGCGCCGATCAACACCGTCAGTTCGACGAGCTGGCCCTCGGTGAAAAACCCCCTCAGCCGCGCGAACAGCTCGTCACTGGCCCCCACCGCTCGCGTGAGAGCGTCGGCATATTCGAGGGCCGCCCGCTCGCGGCCGTCAAACAGCGACGACGCCGGCCAGTCCCGAAGCGCGTCGCACTCGGCCTGGGTGACGCCCTCGGCCGCCGCGAGTGCCGGAACGTGCTGGCGCAGGATATAGGGCGCGTCGCAAAGATAACCGATCCGGATTATCATCAACTCGCGCAAGCGCCCGCCAATGCGGGTCTTCCAGCGAACGGCATTGTTGAGTGCAAACCAGGCTTTCGCTAATTCTGGGCTGTGCAGGAGCAATCGATAGACATTGATGAGCCGGCCGCGCCGCGCGCCGCGTACCTGCCCGATGATCTCGGCGAGCTCGGGATGATCTTCTTCATTGATAAGGCTGATGCGCGCCATGGGCTCTGACATCCAGTTGGTGGTCGAACGCGACCATTTCCTGCGAATACTTGCGGTCATACTCGATCCCCGGGCACCGGACGAGCACCGGCAGGCGGTGGCGGATTTCGTCGCCCACGATATTCCGGATTTTGAGGTGCGCTGCGAGCAGTTCCGGCGCGAAATTCCCGGCCTGTTTCCGGCCCGGATTCATTTCGCCGGTGATTCGGCCGAACTGAAAAAATTGCTCCCCGATGCCGACGTCGTCGTAGTTGAATCGCTGCCATTGCCGGCTGAGACCGTCGCGTCGCTCAAATCCACCGCCATCGTGCAGAAATTCGGCGCGATCACCCCGGATATCGATGTCGAGGCGTGCCGCCGACGCCGCATTCCGGTGCTGAATTTGCCGCGCAAGGTGAATTGCGCCGTCGCCGAACATGCCTTCGCGCTGATGATCGCGCTCGCGCGCGAAATCCCCCGTTACAACGGCATGGTGACTGCGGAAGAGTGGCGCAAACGCGATCATGCGCTGCGCCCATACGACCAGCGCTATACCGGCGCCTCCAATTTCGCGCGTGTGCCCGGCCTGCATTCGCTTCTTGGCGCGCGGCTCGGAATTATCGGGATGGGTGAAGTGGGCCGGGAGATTGCCCGCCGCGCCGCCCCGTTCGGCATGAGCATCTCCTATTACCAGCGCACGCACCTGACTGCGGCGGACGAACTCACGCTTGGTGCGCGGTACGCAGAACTTCTGCCTCTGATGGGCAAATCGGACTACATCATCGTGCAGCTTCCGCTAAATGAATCGACGCGCGGCATCATTGGCCGCAAGGAACTCGAAGCCGTGAAACCGGGCGCTATGCTGATCGACGTCGCCCGCGCCGCGCTGATCGACCGGGACGCCCTGCTGTGGGCCATGGACTCCGGCCGGCTCGGCGGGCTCGCCATGGATGTCGGTTACGAGGAACCCTGGCGCGCCGACGATCCCCTGTTGCGGTTGCAGTACAGGAACGTGATCTTCATGCCCCACACCGCGATTGCCCACCGCGAAATCGGGCTGTCCGACCTCGAACAGCTTTGCCGCAAGCTCTGGCTTGTGCTCGACAGCCGCCGCACCGGCCGCCGCAACTGATCCCAGCGCGTGTCGCAGCCGCGCATTTCGTCCCCGCCTGCCGGGCGAAGTGGCGCGCGAAGCGCGACGCAGGGGGAAGCGTATCCGCCCGGCGCTAACGCTCCAGTAAAGAACCTGTTGTATCCCGACGGCAGCGCGCTATTTTCGCCCCATAACCAGTTCGAAAGCGTCCCCAAGTTGAACGCCGCATCCAGAACCACCGACCGGTCGGTGCATGTCACCACCTTCTCCGTCCTCTTCGCCATCAGCACCTGCCATCTGCTGAACGACATGATGCAGTCGCTGCTGGCGGCGATTTACCCGCAGCTCAAAATTTCACTCGAATTGAACTTTGTGCAGGTCGGCCTGATCACGGCGACCTACCAGTTCACCGCCTCAATGCTGCAGCCGCTGGTCGGACTTTATGCCGACCGCAGGCCGCTGCCCTTCTCGCTGCCGCTCGGCATGGTCTCAACGCTGATCGGACTGCTGCTGCTGTCCGTCGCACATACCTATCCTCTGCTGCTTACCGCGTCCGCGATGGTCGGTCTTGGTTCGGCGACGTTCCATCCGGAATCCGCGCGGGTTGCGCGCATGGCATCGGGGGGCCGTTATGGATTGGCGCAGTCTCTGTTCCAGGTCGGAGGCAATCTCGGCCAGGCCCTGGGTCCGGTCGGTGCTGCCGCCATTGTGCTCAGCTATGGCCAAAGTTCGATCGCCTGGTTTGCGCTGATGGCGCTCGTGTCGATCACGATCCTGACCTATGTCGGCCTGTGGTACAAACATCACGGCCTTGCCCGCATGAAAGCCGGCGCGAAGTTGGTCTCGCCGCACGGTCTGTCGCGCGGCAAGGTGATCGGAGCCATTCTGATCCTGCTGTCGCTGATCTTCTCGAAGCAGATCTATTTCTCGGGCATCCAGACCTTTTACACCTTCTATCTGATCCACCATTTCGGCGTGTCGCTGCGCACGGCCCAGCTTTATCTCTCGTTGTTCCTGATCCCGGTCGCGATCGGCACTCTGGCGGGCGGGCTGATCGGCGACCGCATCGGCCGGAAATATGTCATCTGGTTTTCCGTGCTCGGAGCTTTGCCCTTCTCTCTGCTGCTGCCCTACACCAATCTTTTCTGGACCGGCGTGCTGTCGGTGTTCATTGGCCTGACATTATCGAGTGCCTTCCCGGCCATCGTGGTGTTTGCGCAGGAACTCGTGCCCGGCAAAGTCGGCACGATTTCAGGATTGTTCTTCGGTTTTGCCTTCGGACTTTCCGGGTTGGGCGCGGCGGCTTTCGGCTGGATTGCCGACCATACATCGGTGGAATTTGTCTACCGCCTGACGTCATTCCTCCCGGCACTGGGTTTGCTTGCGGCGTGGCTGCCCGATCTCAGCCGTGTCCAGCACACAATTGTCGTGGCTGATCCCGAACAACCCGCCCGGGCCTGACTCGCTAAGTGAGTTCACCTCTTCCCGGGTGGGAGAGGAAAGTGCGCCGTGTATGCGCAGCAAACGGGCGTCGGCGCGGCAGGCGTTCGGCCTGATTTAAGAGAGTTTGTTCCGCGGGGTTCATAGGCTTTGCCCGGCTACGCGGTCTGTACGCGGACCAAATATTCCCGGATCCCGGCCTATGATTGGGCCAGACGCTGTTGTGGGAATGCACGCACCAGCCGGGAGAAAAGCGGAATGGTCCAGGTTGCACGGCGTGCGGATTCCTGCTCGCAATCGCTCGCCATCTTGTCCCATGCTGCCGCGATCCGAAGAAGCCGCTCGCGACCCGCCGTGTCTTTGACGCTTTCGGCAACCGCGCGGGCCTGTCTCGCGGAGCGCCGATACTCAACTGCTTCATTCATCTGCCACTACCCTGCCAACGACAGCAAAGCTTAATCGGGCTTTCGTTATTTTAGCGTTACGCAAACGACCCTTGAATGACGTGCCCGAAGCTTTTTTTCGCTCCTGCTGCGCTGTATCAAAATCTTCTGGACCGGCGTGCTGTCGCTTTGACGTGTCTGACGCATGCCCGGGATCATCGTGTTCCCCCACGATGTCCCAGCGTACAAAGACGCGATTGTTTGGGTTTTAGCGCGGCGTGAAACGCACCACGCAGCACGCGCCCTGCTGCACCGTGACCTCCAGCCTGCCGCCGAGTTGGCGAGCGAGCGCTTCTACCAGACCAAGTCCCGAGGCGCGGCGCGTCGGCGGCCCGGGTTTGAATCCCGGGCCGTCGTCTTTCACCATCAGGCGCGATTCACCATCCGCGGACTGAAGATCAAGCCGGACGGCGACGCGGTTGCGGTCGCCCCTGGCATGGAGCACCGCGTTGGCGATCAATTCACTGGCGATGATGGCAATCGGCACAGCCGACCGGACCGGCAGCCGCATTCCGGATGAACCGATCGCGATGTCCAGTTTCGCACCGAAGCTCTGGCTGGCGTTCTGACCGATCGACTGAAGCAGTGCCTGCGCCTCGAATGTACCGCCCTCCGCGCGCCCGATCGCCGTCTGCGCGGCCGCAACCGCGGCAATCCGGCGCGCGACACCGGCCAGCAGATCTTTGGCTTGCGGATGTGTTGCCTCGCGCTGGACCCCGGCCAGCAGCGACTGAATCATCTGGATCTCGTTCTTTTCGCGATGGATCAGTTGAGCCAACCGTTCCCGGCTTGCGAATTCCGAGTCCTTCCGGCTGCTGATATTCGCCAACAGACTGATCGTGCCGGCGAAGCCGCCGGCATCGTTATCATATGGCCTGCTGTAAATGATCACCGGCACTCGTGTCCCGCCGGCCTTTTCGATAAGGACTTCGACTCCGTGAGCCTCGCGCCGTTCCAGATGCGCATAAGTCATTGGCCAGGCGTCCGGCGGCAGCGGAGTCCCGTCCGGCAGCAGCAGGTTGAGCGCCACATTTTCGGGTGAATCGCCGCCCGCCAGTTCCAGCATCGCCGGATTGCACCAGACGAACCTGCCATCGGCATCGGTCACGTAAACCGCTGCCGGCAGTTGCTCGAACAGTCTGCGCAACCGCAACTCGCCTTCGGCCGTATCCGCCGCGGCCTTATGCATTTCGCCTCTCCCCTTGCCGCCGCCGCGCCGAAGTGGCGCTATGGCGCGCCACGAAGGCGGGAGGGAGAGGAACGCAGCGCCCGCGCGTAGCGCAGCCAGGCGCGCCCCCGCGCGCATTGCGCGCGAGACTTTTTGATTCCACCAGTGCGGCTGTGCCGCACTGGTCGGGGCGCTGCTGGGTGCGGGGAGTGTTTCGGCCAAACTTAATCACAACCGCTCTACTTGCCGGTGATGTTCAGACTTGTGGAAGTGGGCACCGCCGAATCCTGACCGGTGATGTAGTCGTGGATATTTTCCGCACAGACGTCTTCGATGAAGACGCCTTTGGCCCGGTTGTAAACCACCACACCGGACCAGTTCATATTGAACGTGCCGGGATCCTCGACTGTGAAATCGACCCGCAGCACTTTGCCTTTGTAGCTTCTGTCGATCGCATCGTCGTTGCCCCGGAAGCCACCGGTGCCGAGCGGTTCGGACATGGCTTTCACCTGATCCACCATGTGATAGCGCTCGACGACATGCAGTGCCGGGGTATGCGGCGTGCCATAACGATCCACGGTCGACAGTGGAGCGACCTTGACCCCGATCGTGTCAACGATCAGCTCTCCGCTTTCATAGTGAGCAATGGAATCGCCATACCATGACGGCACCGGATTCGCTGGATGCGTGGCGTTCAATCGCACATGCCGCACCTGCGGCCCGTGCGAATACATCAGCAGCACCTGGTCCTTTTGCTGCAAGACCTGCAGTTCCTGATTGCCGAGAATATAGGGCGGCGGTTCGGGCCAGCACTGGTTATGGGCGGTCGGAAAAGCGGCGCCCGTGCGGGCGATTTCACCATCGCGTTTGACGGCATCCGCAGCCCAGGGCTTCAGCATCGGATCGTGGAAGTCTCCGACCATGATGGTACGGCTGCCGGAAATATTCTTCAGCGGGCCCTTGCCACTGTCCGGTGCGCTGTAATCGATGGTGTTACGGCCCCAAACGCCCGACAAATCGGGAATCGCGGACGAGGTGTCGGACGCCGAAAATCCGGCCACCGGGAAAGTTGCAAAAACCACCGCCAGGATGGCGGCACTTACGGATTCGAAGCGTGGCACAGCGTCCCCCGGATGACCTTTTGGTACTATATCGCGCCATGTCCGAAGCCGGAATGGGCCGCGGTTATCGCCGATGGATCAATTCGAGCAGCTTTTGCGGTGTGACCGGCAGTTCACGGATCGCCAGGGGAATACCGATGGCATCGTCGATGGCGGACGCCAACGCTGCTCCAACCGCCGTGACGCCGGCTTCGCCCGAGCCCTTAAGTCCGAGGGGATTGAGCGGGCTCGGCGCATCTTCGGTCAGCAGCACTTCGACATCGGGAACTTCGAACGATGCCGGGATCAGATAATCGGCGAAACTGACCGACAAAGGCTGACCGTCGGACGAGTAAAGGAATTCCTCGAACAGCGCGCCGCCCAGGCCTTGTGCGAATCCGCCGGCGATCTGGCCTGCGATCATCATGGGATTGACCGCACGGCCGATGTCATAGGCCACGAGGTAGCGTTCGATCGCTACCGCCCCGGTATCGGGATCCACCCGCACCTGCGCCAGATGAACCCCATAGGGATAGGCCATGTGTTCGCTGTGATGAATGCCTTCCGCAGTCATCGCTCCGGCATCGCGCGCGAGTTCGGCAAAGGAAATGGACGGTCCCGTGGCATCGGTTTTGCGCACCACCCGGCCGTCGCGGATTTCAAGTGTCGATGCCGGGGACTGCAACAAACCGGCAGCCGCGTCCAGTAGCAACTGATGCAGCTTCAGCGCTCCGTCATGGGCTGCGCTTCCGGTCATTACGGTCGCGCGAGAAGCATGCGCGCCAATGCCATCGGCAATCCGGTCGGTCTGACCATGTATGACCGCGATCCCGCGATAATCTGTATGGAGAACATCGGCGCATATCTGCGCCATTACGGTTTCATAGCCCTGCCCCAGCGACGCGCCGCCGGTCACGAGTTCGATATTGCCGGTTTTGGTCAGCGAAATGCGCACCGCATCCTTTGGCCCAAGCCCGGTCTTTTCGACAAAACATGCCAGCCCGACGCCGGCCAGTTCGCCGCGCGCGCGCCGCCGCTTCGCGTCAGACTGTGCATCGGTCCAGCCGAAGCGCGTCAGCGCCTTGTCCAGCAACCGCGCGTAATCGCCGGAATCCAGCACCATATCGGTGCCGAGTGCGCGCAAGCCCCGGTCGAACGGCATCTCGGTTGCGGCGATGAAATTGCGACGCCGCATTTCGGCGCGATCGATCCCGAGCCGGGCCGCCATGGCGTCCATCAGCCGCTCGCGGACGAACGTGCCCTCATAGCGGCCGGGCGACCGGTATGTCGCCGCCGGGGTCTTATTGGTCAGGCGAAAATGCGCGGTACTGCGATAGGCGGGAATCCGGTACGGCACCGTCAGCATGCTGCTGGTCAGTTCCGCGACGCGTGCCGCATGGGTGCGGACATAGCCGCCCTGCGAATGGAAGAACTCGTCCTCAAGCGCGGAGACATATCCGCTGCTGCTGAACGCAGCGCGCACGTGATGGCGCTGTTCGCGCGAGTGATTGGCGGCCATGAGATGTTCGCGGCGGTCCTCAATCCATTTCACCGGAACGCCAAATCGCAATGCTGCGGCGGATACCAGGACGTCTTCGGGATAGAGCTCACCACGAATACCGAAGCCGCCGCCGGTATGGCCTTCCCTAAGATGGACCGATTCCGGTTTGCGGCCGAGAATACGCGCGAGATTATCGCGTGTGCGATGCGGGACTTTCGCGGCGCCATATAGTTCCAGCACGTCACGCGCCGCATCAAAGCGCGCGATGGCGCCGCGAGTTTCGAGCGGCACGCCCGAATGGCGTCCAATACCAAGCTCGAGCGCCATTGTGTGTTCCGCGTCGGCCAAAGCTGCGCCCGCATCACCATACTGGTCGCGCAGGATCATCGCTTCGGTGGACAGGCCCGGCGCAAATTCACCCGGCTTGTCTTCGGCGGACAACAGGACCGGCCTGTCCTCAAACTCGACCGAAACCAGAGCCGCAGCATCCTCCGCGGCATAGGGATCTCGCGCGAAAACCGCGGCAACCGGTTCGCCGGCGTAGCGCACATGATCGTGTGCCAGAACCGGCTGCCGGTAGGGCTTCAGCGCCTCTGCCGCAGCGTCGCGAAAATCGATCGGCGGCAAATGACGGACGTCTGCGCCGGTCCAGATTGCGAAGACACCCGGAGTTTCGCGAGCGGCATCGAAATTAATTTGCGCGATCCGCCCATGCGCAATCTGCGCGCGCACGACCCGCATATACAGTTGGTCCGGCAGGTTGATGTCATCAACGAACCTTCCGCGCCCGCGCAGCAGCACTTCGTCTTCCACGCGGGGAACAGAGTGGCCGATGACGCGGCTTTTGCGTTCGGCATCGGAAAATCGCGTCATGCGGACCAGATACGCTGAACAAGGGGCTTTTTCGCTGTACTACGCCCGGCGATTACCTACAATCGCTCAAGATTGACACCACAAAAACGAAGATACGGAGGCGCGGCTTGGCCCGGGCAGTCAGTGAGGCGAATTTAAAACTGGTCCAGACCGGCTATGGCGGATTGCGCGGCTGGATCGAGCAGGTCGAGCGCATGGGCGAGTTGAAACGCGTGAACGGCGCCAGTTGGGATGCCGAAATGGGCGCGATCACCCATATGCTGACCGAGCACAGCCACGGCACGGCGCCCGCCCTGCTGTTTGACAATGTCCCCGGCTATCCGGCCGGGTATCGCACGCTGTACGGGCATTTCTCTTCCGTGCGGCGGGTCGCACTGACTCTGGGTCTGCCGCAGGAGCGCGAACGCAAAGTCGATATTGTCAAACAATATTACGAGCGGATTCAGACCATGACGCCGCTGCCGCCGCGCTACGTCAAAACCGGGCCGGTGATGGAAAATGTCCTCGAGGGCAATGACATCGACGTGCTGAAATTCCCGGTGCCGCGCCACCATGAACTCGACAAGGCACGCTATATCGGCACAGCCAATTGCGTCATCACCCAGGACCCGGATGCCGGCTGGTTCAATCTCGGCTGCTACCGCAACCAGGTCTATGACGGCAAAACAATCGGCTGTCAGATCACCGAGGGGAAACACGGACGCATTCACCGCGACAAATATTTCGAACGCGGCGAGAAGATGAAAGTCGTGGTTCTGGTCGGCCAGGACCCGCTGCTGTTCATGCTGGCGGCGAGCCCGTTGCCGGAAGGCGTCAGCGAGCTCGATTTCGCTGGAGGTTTGCGCGGAGAACCGATCGAAGTGATCCGCGGGCCTTACACCGGCTTTCCGATTCCGGCCGACGCGGAAATCGCCATCGAGGCCGAAGCCGTGCCCGGACGGTCGCGTGAAGAAGGTCCGTTCGGCGAATGGATGGGCTATTACTCGGACGATACGGTGCCACGGCCCTATCTCGACATCAAAACCATCCTTCACCGCAATGATCCAATCCTGACCTGCGCGCCGCAGCACAAGCCGGTCGATGAGACCGGATTGCTGAAGGGCATCGCGGGCGCGGCACAGATCTGGCGCGCGCTCGAAGCATGCGGCATTCCCGATGTACTGGGTGTGTGGAATCACGAAGCCGGCCCCGCCACGCGATTCACGGCGATTCAGATTAAGCAGCGTTATCCCGGTCATTCGCGCAATGCGCTGCACGTCGCCTGTTCATGCCAGGGCGGCGCCTATGCCGGCAAATGGACGGTCGTCGTCGATGAAGACATCGATGCCGGCGATCTCGATCAGGTGCTGTGGGCCATGTGCACGCGCTTCGATCCGGTGACGGATATCGACCTTGTGCAAAAGGCCTGGGCATCCAAACGCGATCCGCTGTATCTGCCCGGCAATTTCAACAACCGCATCCTGATCGACGCCTGCATTCCCTATGACAAATATCTCAAGGGGACGTTCCCGCCGGTTGTCGATGTCAGTGCAAAACTGCGCTCCGACATCAAAGCCAAATTCCCGCAATTGTTCGCTTGATTGAATGAGAGCGGCAGCGGAACTGACTCAAACTTCAACCCTCCCCTTGAGGGAGGGTCGAATTTCCGTAAGGAAAATCGGTGAGGGGACCAGCCACAGACGGAGTTGCAGAACCGCGATTGCTCGAGCATCGGGTGCCTTGTTGTTCCGCAGGCGGCCGGTCCCCTCCCCGAAATCGCTGAGGCGATTTCGACCCTCCCTCAAGGGGAGGGTTGATTATGGAGTATGCGCACTGGTTTTCGGCGCCGCTGTGCTGGCGATGACCGGCGCGGCGCAGGCAGCGACTCCGGCGGAGTTCTACAAGGGGCGGACGATGCCCGTGATCGTCGGCTATTCGGCCGGCGGCGGTTACGATCTCTATGCCCGGGTGCTGGCGCAATATATGGGACATCACATCCCGGGCAATCCGACGCTGATTCCGCAAAACATGCCGGGTGCGGGCAGCATCCGGGCGGCGCTTTATCTGTACACGGCGGCGCCGAAAGACGGCAGCGTGATCGGCACATTCGCACGTGGGCTGGCCAACTCGGCGTTGATCGGCGACGCCAAACTGGATGCGCGGAAATTCAACTGGCTCGGCAGCGTCACCAAAGACACCAGCGTCTGCATCAGCTGGAATACATCGCCGATCAAGACCTGGAACGACGCGATGACGCACCAGTTCACCGCCGGCGGCGAGGGCGCGGCCGGCGATCCCGATATTTTTGCCAAGCTCTACAAAAATGTCTTCGGCGTCAAAATCCGGCTCGCCACCGGATTTCCTGGAACTACCGATATCGCGCTCGCCATGCAGCGCGGCGAAGTGGACGGGCTGTGCGGCATTTCCTGGAGCACGATCAAAAGCCGCTATCCCGAATGGGTGAAGGGCAACAGAATCCATATCCTGCTGCAGGCGGCGCCAAAGCGCGATCCGGAATTGCCCAATGTGCCGATGGCCTCGGACTTCGTGCGCACAATGGAGCAAAAGCAGATACTGGATATGGTGATCGCCAATGAAGTGCTGGCACGCCCATTTGTCGCGCCTCCCGGAATCCCGGCTGATCGCAAAGCGGTCTTGCGCAAGGCTTTCGATGAAACGATGAAAGATCCAGCATTTCTTGCCGATGCCAGAAAAACCATGATCGATA
>DASUHP010000160.1:0-16241 GCA_036273455.1 Micropepsaceae bacterium
GAGCGACGGCCCGCTGTGGTCGAAGGTCATTGTCTGGACGTCCATTGCCGGCGGATTTCTCACACTGATCGGACTGTATATCGGCATCAGCCAGTTCCGCCGTGGTTCGCGCATGTCGCCCTATCGCGGCTGGAATTACTGGCATCATCTGGCCGGACTGGTTTTCGGAGTGTTCACGCTCACCTGGGTGGTCAGCGGCACGATTTCGATGAATCCCTGGGGCTTTCTCGAGGGCGGCGGCGGCAATGCACGGGCTGGTCTTGCCGGTGATCCGCTGCCGTGGAGCACGTATCGCGATTCACTTGCGCGTCTCAAAGATGACGCTGCTTTGGCGGGCGCCGTCACTCTTGCGAGCGCGCCCGGGAACGGACGGCTGTATTGGCTGGCGCGGTGGGCGGACGGACGCGTGTTGCGGCTGGACGACGGTGGCCGTGCAGCCCCTGTTGCTGCGGCGGAGCTGAGGCGCGGGGCGCAGCTGGTTGCGAATGGGCGGGCGATTGCATCGCAGGAGCTGATGAATGCGGAGGACGCGTATTACTACCGCACGCCCGGCAATGATCGCCTGACCCTGCCGGTTTATCGGGTGGTTTTGGCGGATGCAGCGCAGACCCGGTATTATTTCGACCCGCGGTCGGGGTTGCTGCTTGGCAGGATTGACAGCGATCGGCGTGGCTATCGCTGGCTATTCGATGGTTTGCACCGGCTCGATTTTTTTGCCTGGCTGCGGCTGCGGCCTTTATGGGATGTGCTGATGCTCCTGTTGCTGGCAGGCGGCATTCTGGTCACCGGCAGCGGCTGCTATCTCGCGCTAAGGCGGATCGGGCGAGACCTCCGGGCGGCCGTGGCGCGTGCAGGGGTGGGCAGTCGGGCTTCTTCCGCGCGTTTGCGCCCGGCACCGCCGCCGTAGAAGAAACCGTGACTTTTTCGATCGCAACCGCCGTGCAATATTGGACTTATGTCGCGGCCGGATGTGTTTGATTACGTGGGCATGGCACTGCTGGCCATGATCGTCGCGCTATGGGTGGCGCATTTCGTGTTGCCTGCGCCGCCACCGCTCCCGCCTGACGCGGTGCCGCAACTCATCGGTCCGCAACTTCCTTCGATTTTGCCGCCGGGCCACTGACCGGCGCAGGAATTATGCGGCCGTCGCGCTGGGAGTCTTGCGTGATGGCCCCGACCGTCGCGGCATTCCGAATGTCCCGAGTTCCACCGCGCGTTGCGCCAGACGGTCGTAGTCGTCCGCCCATCTGAGCATTGCATCCCTGGCATCCGGGTCCTTGATATTGCATGCGATGCTGCGGAGTTCTTCCGCGCGCCGCGTGAATCGCAGCGCCACTTCATCACCCTTGTACATATCGACGCGCCCCGCGTTGCAAAGGTTAATGAAAGGTTAACCTAGCCTGAAAAGATTAACGCCATCGCCGTTTGAGGGGGGAATCACATTCTGTGGGTTCCAAAAAAAATCTGTGGATAAAGCGCCGTCAAAACCAGAACACGGCCAAGCCGGATCCGCCGCATCCCGGATGTCATTGAAAGCTCGCGGAAATCTCACGCGCCCGCCCGGCAAATTCCGGAACTCACACGGAATGGCCCACGTTGTGGAGCCGTCTTCCACCTGAAGACGGCCGCGGCTCGGCATCGCGCCAGTCATTCTCAAGGAGATCGGTGATGACCGCCCACGACAAGACTGTGCATTACGACGGGCCGGCGGGTGGATGGGGATCGTTAAAGGGCATCAGCCAGGTTTACGGCACCGAATGGGACAGCCCGTCGGTGATCGAAACGCTGCGGCACCAGAACAAGCCCGGCGGGTTTATGTGCGTCTCCTGCGCCTGGACCAAGCCCGCCAATCACCATGTGTTCGAATTCTGCGAGAACGGCGCCAAGGCGACGATATGGGAACTCACGTCCCGGCGCTGTACTCCGGATTTTTTCGCGGCCCACACCGTCTCCGAATTGCGCGGCTGGAAGGATTATGACCTCGAGCATCAGGGCCGGCTGACGCACCCGGTGCGGTATGATCCGGCCACTGACAAATATGTGGCGTGTTCGTGGGATGAGGCGTTTTTCGCGATTGGCGCAGAACTCCGGGCCATCGATCCGAAATCGACGGTCTTTTATGCGTCGGGGCGCGCGAGCCTGGAAACCGCCTATCTCTTTGCCCTTTTCGCGCGGCTCTATGGCCACAACAATCTGCCGGACTCCTCCAATATGTGCCACGAGACCACGTCGGTCGCGCTTAAGAAGCTGATCGGCGCGCCTGTCGGTACCGTGGTGCTCGAGGATTTCAACAAATGCGACGCGATCTTCTTTTTTGGCCAGAATACCGGGCAGAACAGCCCGCGTTTCCTGCACACGCTTCAGGAATGCGTTCAGCGCGGCGTGAAAATCGTGACCTTTAACCCGATTCGGGAAAAGGGGCTGGAACAATTCGTCAATCCGCAAAATCCGGGGCAGATGCTGACCGGCAATGCGACTGAGATCTCGTGCCAGTATCATCAGGTCAAAGCCGGCGGCGATATCGCGGCGATTCTCGGTTTGTGCAAGCAGGTGCTGGCGGCCGATGAAACCGAGTGGGCTGAAAACCACCGGCATATGCTCGACGTCGATTTCATCAAAAGTCACACGAAAGGCTTCGATGAATTTGCCCGAATGGTGAGAAGCACCAGCTGGGAAGAAATCGAGCGCGAATCCGGGCTGACGCGCAACCAAATCGAGGCAGCCGGAGAGGTATATGCGAATGCGGAGCGCTCCATCGCGATTTACGGAATGGGTCTGACCCAGCATGTGCACGGGTTCGACAATATCGCGATGCTGGTCAATCTCCTGCTGATGAAGGGCAATATCGGCCGCGAAGGGACCGGTGTATCGCCGGTGCGCGGGCATTCCAATGTTCAGGGCCAGCGCACGGTCGGGATCAGCGAGAAGCCGGAATTGGTGCCGCTCGACCGGCTGAAGGAACTGTTCGGATTCGAGCCGCCGCGGGAAAAAGGTGTCACGACCGTCGATGCCTGCGAAGGAATTCGCGCTGGCCGCATCCAGGCATTTATCGGGCTCGGTGGGAATTTCGTCCGCGCCATCCCCGAACGGGAAGCGATGGAACAGGCGTGGACCAACATGCGCCTGACGGTTCAGATCGCGACAAAACTCAACCGCAGTCATCTGGTGAATGGACAGGTGGCGTATCTGCTGCCCTGCCTTGGCCGCAGCGAGGAAGACATGCAGGCCGGCGGACCGCAGGTGGTCACGATGGAAGACAGTCTGAGCTGCATTCACGGTTCGGTCGGCAAGCGCAAGCCGGCCAGCGAACATCTGAAATCGGAAGCGGCTATCGTCGCGGGAATCGCAAAGGCCACATTGCCGCCCAATCCGAAGGTGCTGTGGGACGAATGGATTGCCGATTACGGCAGGATCCGCGACCTGATCGAGCAGACCTATCCGGAGATGTTCAAGGATTTCAACCAGCGCCTGTTCACCCCCGGCGGTTTCTACCGCGGCAACAGCGCGCGCGAACGTATCTGGAAGACGAAGTCCGGAAAGGCAGAGTTCAGTGTGCCGAAGCAGTTGTCCGCGATGGGCGTCGGCGAGGCACCGGGCCGATATCGCCTGATGACGCTGCGCAGCAATGATCAGTTCAACACCACAATCTATGGCTACAGCGACCGCATGCGCGGGATTGAGGGGACGCGGGACGTTCTGCTGATGAATCCCGAAGACATCCGCCGCGCCGGACTAACCGAAGGGCAGACCGTGTCTCTCATCAGTGATGCAGGGGACGGCGTTGAACGCGAAGTCTCCGGTTTGAAGGTGACTCCTTTCGATCTGCCGGATGGCTGCATCGGCGCCTATTACCCGGAAATGAACGTACTCGTGCCGCTGTGGTATCACGACGAGGAATCCAGGACGCCGGCCGGCAAAGCCGTGCCGGTGCGGATAAGGGCCTGATCCTATTCCGCCTGTTGCGGCCTGAGTTGAGCCAGAGCGGGTTGCCGTTCTTCGCTTTCGGTTCCGAGATGCACGCCTTTGCGTTCGGGCCCGAAGAAGACGAGCAATGAAATCGCGATCGCGGAGCCGGCCGCGATCATGGCAAGTGCGCTCGCATAATCATTGCCATGTGCGGCCGCAAAACCCGATTGCACAGTGGCATTGACCGAGGCCAGCAGGTTTCCGGTCTGATAGACGAATCCCGGGAAAGTGCCCCGCATTTCCGGCGGCGACAATTCGTTGAGATGCACGGGGACAATGCCCCAGGCGCTTTGCACCATGAACTGCATCAGGAAGGATCCGGCCGCGAACCACAGCGGACTGCCTGCCCAGACCCAGAGCGGGATAATCGGAATCGCCAGCAGGGACGAGATCAGGATGGCGCGGCGGCGGCCGATCCGTTCCGACAGCGAACCGAAGCACAGGCTGCCAAGAATGGCGCCAATATTGTAGACGACCGCCAGCGTGCTGACGACCGCGGTGGAGAAATGCTGCTGCACCTGCAGGAATGTCGGGTAGAGATCCTGCGTGCCATGGCTGAAGAAATTGAAGCTGGTCATCAAAAGGACGGCGTAGAGGCCCATGCGCCAATGGGTCTTCAGGAACACGCCGGCGATTACCGCGGCAATATTGTAGATGATGGCCATCAGCACCGGGATTTCCGGCACAGCGAATGTGAACACCCCAATGACGACCATGCCGAGTGCCGCAAAGAACTCGATCCAGTATTCCGGGCGGCGAAGGGCGAATGTCAGGCTGGCGCCAAGCGCGGCAATGGAAGCAGCGATATAGGCGGATTGCGATCCGGACCGGTACGTGAAGAAAATGACAACTGCATAGAGCGCGAGGCGGCCATAGGCCGTCATCGACGCCGCAGCATCTCCGCCGAGTACGGGCTTCGGTGTCCAGGACGGCGACTCGTTGACATGCCGGAGGATGAAGAAAACCAGCGCTGCGGGGACAATTCCGATCATGAACATGCCGCGCCAGCCGATGGACGAATAAAGCAGCCCGTATACGACGGATGCAATCAGGTAGCCGCTGGGATAACCCGCCTGCAGAATGCCGGAGACCAGCCCGCGCGCCTGGGGCGGAATGGTTTCCATTGCGAGCGAAGCGCCGACGCCCCATTCGCCGCCCATCGCAATCCCGAACAGCGCGCGCAGGATCAGCAGCATTGTGAGGCTGTTGGAAAAGCCGGATGCGAAGGCGAGCGACGAGTAGATGAGGACGACCGCAGCGAGGGTCGGGCGGCGCCCGTAACGGTCGGCCACGCGCCCGAAAATGAAGGCGCCTATGGGGCGCATGGCGAGCGTCAGGACCACGGCGACCGCAACGTCGGGAATCTGGGTGTGAAACTCCGCGGCGATGTCGCGGAATACGAACACCATCAGGAAGAAGTCGAATGCATCCAGCATCCAGCCGAGATAGGCGGCCGCAACGGCGCTTTTCTGTTCTCTGGTCCAGCCGGATAGTGCTGCAATGGCCATTCAGGGTTCCTCCCGGGAACCCATTGTTAGTGCGGATTGAACTTTGTGCAAACAGGAATGCGCGCCGCAACGGCGGTCAGCCTCGCCGCTGTGCGAAATGTCACTTGAGCTGGGGCCCTTTGGGATTGAGGGCGTCAAGCATGGCGGTCGGCAGCAGGATGGTGGCGCCGCGCTCTTTCGTCGTTTCATAGATGATGTTCATGGCGCGAAGCTGAAGCGCTGCCGGGTGGTCGGCATACGTATTGGCAGCCTCGACGAATTTGGCGGCGATTTCGGCCTCGGCCGAGCCCAGAATAACCCGCGCTTGCTTTTCGCGTTCGGCCTGCGCCTGGCGCGACATCGCGTCCTGAAGCGCTTCGGGAATGGCAACATCGCGGATTTCCACCGACATCACCGCAATGCCCCATGGCGCGGTTTTCTGCGCGATAATGTCTCGAAGCTGTGCATCCGCGGTTTGCCGGTCAGACAGCAGCGTGGCGAGATGCGACGAGCCGATCGTCTCGCGCAGCGTGCTTTGTGCGACACGCTCGATCGCCTGGCGGTAATTGGTGATGGCCAGCGCCGCGCGCTCTGAACTATCCACCCGCCAGAAAATAATCGCGTCGACATTGACCGGAACCGTGTCCCTGGTCAGAGCCTGCTCGGCATTGAAGGCGGTGGTCTGGATGCGTTCATCAATGACGACTGCGATGCTGTCGAGAATCGGGATGATCGCAAACAGCCCCGGACCTTTGACGCCCTGCAACCTGCCGGCGCGGAGGATGACGTATTTCTCCCATTGGTTCGCCATTTTGAGCGAGAACAGGATCAGCACCGCGATGGCGAACAGCACGACGGCAATCGGAATTTGACCCGCGCTGAGGAAGAAAGCGCCGCCAAGCACAAAGACGATGGTAAGGAAGAGTGTGATCGGATTCATGTCGCCGCCCCCTGAAAGTGCGGATTAAGCACAAACCGGGTGCTGTTTTCGACCTCCCGGCGAAAAGAAGGTGGAATATAAGTTGGAGAAAATGGCGGGCGGGATGACGGCACATTTGTCGCGTGTGCGTTGTTTTGGCGTTGTGCTGGCGCTGTGCGCGCTCGGCCCGGCAATTGGCACATGCGATGCCGCAGTGGCGGCGCAACAACCGGCGGGGACGGCGATGTGGGACCTTTCGGATCTCTACCAATCGGCAACGGCCTGGGCAGTGGAATATGACCGGGTCAAAAGCGAGGTTCAGACGCTTCAGGTCTGGCGGGGAAAGCTTTCAGCCGGTTCGGACGCGATGTTGCGGGCACTGAATGCGATATCGCAGGCCAATCGCGACGCCGGGCGGCTGTACACCTATGCCAGCCTGAAGGCCGACGAGGATTTGTCGAATTCGGCCAATCAGGAACGCAAACAGCAGGCCGGCGCGCTGATGACGATGATCGGCGAAAATACCGCCTGGCTGGCCCCCGAAATCCTCGGCATCGGTGAAGCCAGGGTGCAGGAATTCCTGAGCGAGAATAAGGAGCTCGCCGCGCATCATGACTTTTCCCTGAAAAACGTGCTGCGCGGCGCGCCGCATACGCTGGGGGTCGAGGCAGAGTCGGTGCTGGCCTCCGCAGGCGATGTGCTGCAGCAGCCCGATTATATCTATGGGCAGCTGGCGAATTCCGAACTGCCTTATCCCACGATCACCCTCTCTGACGGAACCAAAGTCAGGCTGGATCAGCCGGCTTACGAAAAATACCGGCAGTCGCCGAACCGCGCCGACCGCAAACTGGTGTTCGACAGCTTTTGGGGCGCCTGGAAGCAATATGAGAGCACCGATGGCGCGATTCTGACCAACAAGATCATGGGCAATGTGTTCGTCGCCAAGGCGCGCCATTTCGACAGTGCCCTGGCGGCGGCGCTGTTTCCGGACCGCATGCCGGAAGCGGTTTACCGCACGCTGGTGGCGCAGGCCATCGAGGGCTTGCCCACGCTGCACCGGTACCTGCGCATGCGCAAGCGCCTGCTCGGGATCGATGGGACGCTGCAATATTACGACATCTATCCCAGCATGTTTGAAGTGAAGCATCGGCCGGTATTTACACTGGCCGAGTCGGAACAGCTCACGCTCGACGCAGTGGCGCCCTATGGCGCGCAATACACAGATATGCTGAAGCGCGGATTTACCGGTAAATGGATGGATCCCTATCCGCGCATGCATAAGGCATCAGGCGCCTATATGAACGGCTCGGCCTATGACGTTCATCCCTATCTGCTACTGAACCACAATGACGATTATTCGGGGTTGTCCACCTTTGCCCATGAATGGGGCCATGCGGTCCACACGCTGCTGACCACGGAAAGCCAGCCTTACGAGAAATCCGGCTATTCAACCTTCATTGCGGAATCGGCATCGATCGCCAATGAGATGCTGCTCGACGACTATATGGTGGCGCATGCGAAGACGCCGGAAGAGAAATTGTATTATCTCGGCGAGGGACTTGAATCAATCCGTGGCACCTTCTTCCGCCAGGTGATGTTCGCCGAATTCGAACTCGCGATTTACCGCGAGATCGACGAAGGGCGGACATTGTCGGGCGCGCGCCTGACCGGCATGTATTGCGGATTGCTGAAGAAATATTACGGCGAAGCGGAAGGCGTGATGCAGATCGATCCGGCCTATTGCATCGAATGGGCTTTCGTCCCGCATTTCTTCTATAACTTCTATGTTTATCAGTATGCGACATCGATGGCCGGTGCGGCGGAGTTCACCGCCGCGATCGAGAAGGAAGGCAAGCCCGCCGCCGATCGCTTTCTCGCCATGCTGCGCGCCGGGGGATCGGACTATCCGTATGAACTGTACAAGCGGGCGGGAATCGATATGGCCGATCCGGCGCCGTACCGGGCGCTGGTCGCGCGCATGAACCGCATCATGGATGAGATCGATACGCTGACCGCGAAGCGGTGACTACTGAATCGCGTAGGTCAGCGTCACCGCGACGATGATCGGCTGTTCCCCGACTGCGATTGGAGTGGATGCCGCCTCGAGCGCGCGGGGCGCGGCGAAGGGCGTCGGCCGGAACACGCCTGGCCCTTCCTGAATGTTCAGCAGCGGTCCCAGCCGGACACCGCCGGCATTGGCGAGCGTCTGGGCTTTCGCCCTTGCGTCAGTGACGGCGGCGGTGCGCGCGCGATCGGCGAGCGGTTTGGGATCGGCGATCGTGAATGCGACGCCGCCCAGCTGGTTGGCGCCGTTGTGCACAAGCGTGTCCGAGATGGTGCCGAGCTTCGACAGATCGTCGACCGTAATCGTGAGCTCGTTGGTCACCTGATAACCGGTGATGTTGCGGTTTGTGGAGACGTTCACGCTCGCATATTGCGGCTGCACCGAATAATTCGACGTCTGGATCTTGTTCGGCGGAATGCCGAGGGCCGTAATCGCCATCAACACGCGATTCATCGCGGTGGCATTTTCCTGCGCCGCAGCTTCCGCGGTCGGCGCCTGATTTACCACCGCCGCGGCAATGCGCGCCTGATCGGGCTTTCCCAGAACTTCACCTTCGCCGGTGACGATGATGGTGCGTTGCGGCGCGTTATCCGCGGCCAACGCGGGGACGGGCAGGGCGGCGATCATCAGGAGCGCCGTGGAGATTGCACGAAACCGTGTCATACCGGTCCGGGACCAGGGTTGCGGATGGAAATTTTCCTTCCCGATCACGGCGAATCTGCGGCATGCGCAATCACTTCCAGTGCTGCACGCGTAACATTGGTGCCGAGCAGGATGGTATCGACGTGGCGCTGCGCGGCAGCGGCTTTCCACGCGTCCAGGCGTGCCCGGATGCGCTGCGCCGGGCCGGCGAGCGCCACTTCGTCCACGAGTTCATCGGGGACAGCGGCGACCGCTTCCTTGCGGCGGCCGGACAAAAAAGCGTCCTGGATTTGCGCTGCTGCCGCTCCGTAGCCGAGACGCTTCGCATAATCATTGTAGAAGTTCTTTTCGCGCGCGCCCATGCCGCCGATATAGAAGGCAAGATGCTGTTTGATTGGCAGTCGCGCCTGTTCGAGATCATCGTGAACTGAAATCGGGACAAAAGGGCAGATGTCGAAATTCGCGAGTGTTCGTTTGCGGCCGGATCTGGCGAAGCCCGCTTCGAGGTGCGGTTCGAGCACGTCGAAACGTTCCGGGTTCATGAAGACCGGGAAAATGCCGTCGGCGATTTCGGCGGCATTGCGGATTCCGGCGGGCGTGATCGCCGCGATGTAAATCTTCAGCGCGCGGTTGCCGTGAATGATGCTTTTCAGCGGCTTGCCCAATTCGGTGGCATCTGCGCCCGCATAGGGGATCTGGTAGTACTCGCCGGAATGGGTCAGGACGTCGGTGCGTTCGACCGCTTTGCGGATGATCTCGACATATTCACGTGTGCGCGGTATCGGCCTGCCATAGGCGACACCATGCCAGCCTTCGACGACCTGCGGACCGGATGGCCCGATCCCAAGAATGAATCGTCCGCCGGAAAGCGCGTCGAGAGTGAGGGCCGTCATCGCAGCCATTGCCGGCGTTCGCGCAGGAATTTGCATGATCGAAGTGCCCGCCTTGATGCGGGTGGTTTGCGCCAGAACCCATGCGGCGGGTGATACCGCATCGGAGCCCCAGGATTCCGAACTCCAGACGGAATCGAAACCGAGCCGTTCGGCTTCGAGCACGAGATCCATCGGCACACGCGGTTGCGCACCAGACATCTCGAGCCGCAATCCGAGTTTCATTGCTTTGCGCCGCGGGACCCTGCGGCGAGCAGTTGTGTTTCCCTCCCCTGCGCCGTAAGAAGTTTAACGGCCCTGCGATCGAAGGAAACGAAAACCTCACCGCCCAGCCACCTGCCTTCGTAGGCGATTACGCCTTCGGCAAAATCGCCTCCACTATCGAGCATCTTAAGTCCCGCCTCGACCGCAGCACGGTGAGCAACGATATTTTGTCCGTCCATCAGTCGCCGTATTGCATCCGAGATTTGCGCCGGCGCGATTTTATAACCCCGCGACATCACCCATACGAATTCGCACAGCGCAGGTAGTGCGAGGGCGATAATTTCCGCATTCTGGAGGACGGTTTTGGCCGTGCGGCTCTGGTCAGGGTCGTCATCCATCGCCGCACGAACCAGGACATTGGTATCCGGCGTTATCTTCACCGCTTTCCGGCCCAGGCGGTTTCCGTGATTTCCTGCATTTCATCAATCGTGAGCGGCCGCCGCCTGCGACTCTTGCCTTTGAGACTCCCAAAGAAATCGGAAATTTTGCCCATGCGACGTTCGGCCCGGATTTCAATCGCGCCGCCTGGCAATTTATCGACTGCAACTTTTTGGCCTGGATGGACCCCGAGATGATTCAGCAGGTCCTTGCGAAGCGTGACCTGTCCCTTGGCGGTAACCGTGAGTCTTGCCATAGCTTTGCCTTTCATGCCTTTATGTAAGGCAGAAATGCCTTACCATCAAGTCGTGGTTCAGTGCTGGCCACGCGAAGCAACGTGAGAGCGCTTTGCATTGCTCTTCGTCAGTGTCCGTGACACGGCCTCGTGCCACCCGGCAATTTTCTGTTTTCGTGTGGCCGGTGCCATATTGGGCGTGAACGCACGTTCGGCGCGCCACGTGCCGGCGAAGAGTGACGGCGGCGGATAGATTCCTTGCTTTAGTCCCGCCAGGTAAGCAGCGCCGAGTGCGGTCGTCTCGCGGACTGCGGCGCGCTCGACGGTCACGTCCAGAATGTCGGCCAAACGCTGCAACATCCAATCCGACGCGGCCATGCCGCCATCTGCACGCAACACAAGTTCGGCCGATGGCCAATCGGAGCGCATGGCGTTCAGAAGATCGAGAGTCTGGTAACATACGCTCTCGAGTGCTGCCCGCGCCAGTTCCGCGGGGCCGGTCGCGCGTGTCAGCCCGAACATTGCCCCGCGGCAGTCGGGATCCCAGTGCGGCGCTCCGAGCCCGACGAAGGCCGGTACGAGGTAAATATCCTGTCGCGGATCGGATTTAGCTGCCAAGGCACCACTTTCGTCTGCCGTTTCGATGACGCCGAGTCCGTCGCGCAGCCATTGGATCGCGGCGCCGGCCACAAAGATCGACCCTTCGAGCGCGTAAGCCGGTTTGCGGTCGAGCTGATAGGCAATCGTCGTCAGCAGCCGGTTCTTCGAAGCTGCCGGCGCATCGCCGGTATTGAGCAGGGCAAAGCAGCCGGTGCCGTAGGTCGCTTTCAGCATGCCGGGAGCAAAGCATGCCTCTCCCACCATGGCCGCCTGCTGATCTCCGGCGACACCGCGTATCGGGATGGCCCGCCCGAAATGTTCGGCGAGGGTCGTTCCATAATCATCGGCACAATCGAGAACCTCCGGCATCATGCTGCGGGGTACCGCGAACAGCGCGAGCAAGTCGTCGTCCCAGGTGCCGCGATGGATGTCGTACAGCATGGTCCGGCTCGCATTGGTGGCGTCTGTCGCGTGCACGGCGCCGCCGGTCAGCCGCCACAGCAGAAACGTGTCAATCGTACCGAAGGCAAGATCGCCGCGTTCGGCGCGAGCGCGCGCGCCTTGCACATTGTCGAGCAGCCACGCGATTTTTGTCGCGGAAAAATACGGATCGAGCAGCAATCCGGTTCGGGCATTGACCAGTGCCTCATGTCCGCCCGCCGCAAGGGTCTGGCAGTGATCGGCTCCGCGGCGGTCCTGCCAGACAATCGCGGGGTGAATGGGTTGTCCGGTCTTCCGGTCCCACACCACGGTGGTTTCGCGTTGATTGGTGATCCCTATCGTGGCTATCGCGGCGGCATTGGCGCCGGCAAGGCGCATGACTTCGTGCCCCGTCGCAAGCACGCTTTGCCAGATCGCCTCGGGGTCATGCTCTACAAGACCCGGCGCAGGGAAGCTTTGCGGAAATTCCTGTTGCGCAATCGCCGCGATCTCCAACGCCTCCGTGAAAAGTATCGCGCGCGACGAGGTCGTTCCCTGATCAATTGCGAGAACAAAAGACATGCCGCCGGTCCCATGTGGTGGAAACCACAATGCGGCGTATCACAGGCCAAGAACAGTCAGCTATCCCCCGACGCCGTGGAAGTGGCTGACGATGTTCTGTGGCTGAAGTGACATTCCCTTCACGGCAGCGCCGTCCTCGCCGGCAAATCCGACAGTATTGCCGTCGAGAATGACCTCGACGGCTCCGGCGTCGCGGGTGTTCAGCTTCAAACCGCGCATATTCGGAACGCGGTATGTGTCACCGGCGCGTAACACGCGATCGATATATTGGTGATTGCGGACGCCAAGAACGGCGACAAAGGCCGGGCGGTGGAGGCGAAGCGTCACCCGCGAGCCTTTATTCTGCTCGCCATAGCGCTCTCCCAGCGGCAATTGAGTAAACACGTGTTTCGCGTCCGGCGTAACGGAGGCCGTCTGCACGGGGGCCGCTTCGGTTTGCTGATGAACCGGGGCCTCGCGCGATGCAGCCGCTGAGTTCTCCGCCGGTGCAACGAACGGCGGGGGTTCATCCTTTCCGGCCGGCGCCGTTACGGGTGCGGGGGGCCTCCGCGCGGCTTTTTTGGCAACCGGAAGCGCCGCAAGCCCAATCTTGTCCGGGGCAAAGCCTGCTTCCCTGGCAATCCGCGCCGGCACGGGGGTTACCTGCGGCGAGGCAACCTGCGGACCGGAATGAATGATGGAGTAGCCAAAATACATGACCACGGCGCTCATCACTCCGGCGGTGACCCAGGTCCGCACGGGATGGTCAGGCGGGTTGGGCAAAGGCAAGCCGCGCGGTGACATGGACAGCCTTGGCGCACTGCGCTCCTGTGCGGCGGAGGGATGTGAGGCGCGCTCAGGCCCTGCGAAGAGAGCGAAACCGGGCGTCGGGCCGACCTGCGTTGGCGGCAAGCCAGGCGGCGCCGAAGCGCCAGGCCCGGCTCCGGCGAAGGCAGCAAATCCGGCGGCTCCTGAATTTTGTGCGAGCTCTTTGAACCGCAAAACTGCCCTGGTTTTCCGCAGTTGCAACGCTATCCCGGCTGCGCGCGCGCGCCATTCCGATTTGACCCTCGGGGATGCTTCGGCGGAAAAAACATCCGCATCGCCGGACTCCGTCGGTGCAGTTTTCATCTCGTCCTTGCGGGCGGATGGGCCTCCGGGGGCGTAGGCCGCATCCATGACCGGTTCGGCCATTTCGGCCCTCAGGCGCGTCACCAGAACCTTGGCGTCGAGTCCGAGGCAGCCGGCGTAACTGCGCACAAAACCAATCGCGTAGGCCCTGCCGGGCAGTTCTTCAAATTGATTGTTCTCAATGGCAGCAAGCTGGTGCGGCATGATTTTGAGGGCGTGCGAGATTTCCGTCAGGGTTTTGCCCATGCGCAGACGGTTTTGACGGAGATATTCGCCTATGCTCTCATCGGGTGAATCAACCGGCTTGTCCGTGCCCGCCGGCAGGTCATGAGGCGCGATCACCGGCTCCAGTTGGCCGCCCAAAACCGGCTCTTGCCGTTGTAGGTCAGGCATCTTCCTAACCTTTTCTCATCACGCGCTACGCACCGATTCGATGTTCGGCCCCGGCCTCTGAATGCTGAATGAATGAGCGGTTCATGAATGTTATGAAGCTGTAACGGGATTTTCGCGGAAAGCTAAAACAGCTAGCCTTGAGGAACGCGCAAGGATGTCGCCATGCGTCTTACGCCGAACAGTGCAAGCCTGATCGTAGCGGCGCTGTTGCTGGGCGCCTCTGCACCGCCGGCGCCGGCACCGGACTTCTCCAACGGTGCCACGGGATGGGTGACGCCGATCGCCGGCGATTACACGCCTGTTCCGGGATTGCCGTCCCCGGTGGTGCACGACCCGGCGCATCCCTTTCTCAATAATGTCGAGGCGTTGCAGCGCGGGGTGACACCGACTTACCGGATCGCCGATCTCTCAAATCCAAATCTGAAGCCCGCCATCAAGCAGGCAATGCAGAAGGACATCGACGAAGTGCTCGCCGGAAAGATTGCCTATTCGCCGTCGACGTCCTGTGAGCCGTCGGGCGTTCCCGCATATTTGCTGCAGCCCACTGTGCTCTATTTTGTTCAGACGCCGGAACAGATCATCATGATCAATTCCTATGACTCAGAGGTGCGGCACGTTTTTCTCAATGCGACACACTCCGCCAATGTCAAGCCATCCTGGTACGGAGAATCCGTGGGTCACTACGAAGGCGACAGCCTGGTCATCGACACCATTGGTGTCAGCCGGAAGTCCTTTGTCGATGCCTACCGGACGCCGCATAGCGAGTCGCTTCATGTCGTTGAGCGATGGTCTCTGGCCGATGGGGGCAGGACGATGCAGGTCCTTGTCACGGTTGACGACCCGTTAACCTATTATCGCCCGTGGTCGGGAATATTGCGCTATCGGCAGGTCCGGCAGCCGGTCCAGGAAGCGGTTTGTGCCGAAAACAATCAGCAATTCGATTACCACATGCCGACGGCCAAAAGCCCGGATTTCTGAGGCTTTTTGTCTCAAAACTGCCGGGAATTCTTCGGATTTTGCTCACCACGTCGGCGCTTCGGGGCCAGCCAGGTGGCACGCGCTTCGCGAGGATTGGCGCCGTCTGGAGCCGTCTCCGGCACCTGCTTGGGGAACCGGACCCCACCGGACGGAACTGCGGCTTCGCCCAATCGTATTGTTCACAAAGGCGACAGGAAGCCGGCACGGAGACAAAATGACCAGAAACTACGGAGTGACTCGCCCATCTGCGGCCAAGGTTCGCGTGATGGCTAAACGCAATGGGCTCGCACGCAAGCTGGTGCCGTTTATTCTGGCCGGTGCTGCCGCGCTGATGCTGCGCATTCCGCTCGCTCATGCCGATACCGCGCCCGCCGAGACTTGGGTTCAGCAGAGCGTCAACAAGGGCTTTGCCATATTGAAGGATCACAGTCTGCCGCAACAGGAGCGTCAGGCTCAGTTTCGCACCTGGATCCGTTCGGTCATCGACTTCAAACGCGTCGCGGTCTTTGCCCTCGGGTCCTACGCAAAAAATGCCTCCGACAAGCAGGTCGACGAGTTCGTCAACGCCTTCTCCGATTATCTGATGAGCATGTTTCACCTCGATGGCGATGAGAATGCGGGAAGCATTCCGCTTGCGGTGACCGGATCGCAAGTGCGGGCTGCCGATGATGTCATCGTCAACGCAAAGATTGGCGGCGCGGATGCGGCTGCGCAGGGAGCTACGCCGATGACGATCTCTTTCCGGGTGCGCAAGGATGCCGCCGGGAAGGACGTGATTGTCGACATACTGGTGGGCGGCGTCTCGGTGGCCGTGACCCAGCGCGACGAATTTGCCACCTTCCTGCAGCAGCACGATGGCAATGTTGCCGCGCTGTCGGCAGAACTGCAGAAGCGCGTCCAGGCCGGCTGATCGGCCCGCGAGCGCGCCAGGTTCAAAACAGTCTCAACGGGCGTCGTGAATTTCTTCGCGACGCCCGTTTCGTCTGCGGGATTGCATATATTTCCCGGCGGAATCGGAATTCTGACGCGTGCAGGATAAGATCGCCTTATCTTGCACAACGGGGAGGGTACAATGTCCCATAGTCGTGCCAGCCTGGTGATAGCGATTGCGATGCCATGCCTGGTGCTCCTCGGTCTGCGAGCGAGCGAGGCTTTGGCAGGAGACGCATTTACGAGCGCTGGAGCAGCAGTTATCGAAAAGCCGGCGGCACGTACCGCATCCGGAAGCGACTGCCGCGTCGTGGGCGACACTTTCGCAGCATCCTGGGGTCCGGCTGCACTTCCGCTTCTCTCATTTGTGGTCGGGCCCAGC
>DASUHP010000161.1:0-14276 GCA_036273455.1 Micropepsaceae bacterium
ATAGCGGACCAATCGAATACGCAAATCTTCCGAATACGCCCGTGACATGGCCACCCCCGAATCATCCACGATCCGGAGAATCGCTCAATCCGCAACCACCGAGAATCCCTCAGCGATTCATTTCAATCCGAAACGGCTCTAATACCCGGGCGCCGCTCCACGCCGCAGCGCAATTGAAAAAGCGCCCGAAACCGGTCACCGGAACTGGGAATGCGGCCGTGGCTGAGCGCCGCCATGGGCCCCACGCGCGAATCAGAAATTGCCCCTGTCGCGCTTTGCGCGACATCTGTTTTGATTCTGCCGCGCGCGCGGAGCGCGCCGCGTGCGGGCAATTTCCGCGCGTGGGAAGCGGCCAGCGAATTACGGCCTGATCAGGCGCGGTTCCCAATTGATGAAGCCGTTGCGGTTGGGCATCTGCACTTTCGGCAAAGACTGCGCGTCGAGCACCGCATCTTTCGGAACGATGTTGTCGATCGAAAGAATATAGGCGACCACCGAATAGTCTTCGTCGTTCTGCAGCGATTGCGGATTGGTCAGCGGCATCGCGCGGCGGATGTAGTCGAACAACGTGGTGGCGTAAGGCCAATAGGACGACACCGTCTTGACCGGGTTGGCGCTGGCCAGCGTGCCAATCCCACCCACAAGCCGGTCCCCATTCGGGGTTCCTTGCGCGTTGGCGCCGTGGCACACGGCGCATTTGGCGGCGAAGACTTCCGCGCCCTGCGCGACCGAACCGGACCCTGCGGGCAGCCCCTTTCCATCCGGCGGGATGCTGATGTCGGCTTTCGCGATCTCCTCGGGAGCGGCCGGCCGGCCGAGTTTGGGGGGCGCGATGTCGGCGGCGAATGCGCCGGCGGCGACAAGTGTGAAAGATGCGATCAACGCTGTTCTAAACATAGACATTGCTCACTTTGCCATTGGCAGCGATCGCCCAGCTCTGAATGGCATTGAAGTGGAAATTC
The DNA here is from genome assembly GCA_036273455.1 of Micropepsaceae bacterium. GTDB lineage: Bacteria > Pseudomonadota > Alphaproteobacteria > Micropepsales > Micropepsaceae > CAIYRG01. The sequence goes on from DASUHP010000161.1 coordinate 963, forward strand.
TGGCGCGGCGCATATTGCGCCACCCATTCGGCGCGTGTCGGCTGGACCTGTCCTTTCTCGTCAGTGGTGCGGCTCATCAGCACCGCCGGTCCGCCATTCCACATCCATGGCAACCGGAACCGGGTCAGCGCTTTCGGCAGCACCGGGTTCGTCAGCGCCGCTTCGGCCCAGGTCTTCCCTCCGTCGGCGGAGATGTCGACTTTCCGGACACGCCCAACTCCGGACCACGCCACACCGGAAATTTCGTAATAGCCAGGGCCCTGCATGTCGACCGAAAATGACGGCTTCAGGACCACCGATTTCGGTTCCATTTCCAGCATGAATTCCCGGGCTTTGCCGACGGGTAGCAATTCCGTGTAGCGCGAGGTTTCATCGCGTGTGTACATCGGATTGTCGAGCAGCTTGAGGCGGCGCAGCCACTTGACGTTGGTGTTGCCCTCAAAGCCGGGCAGGAGCAGGCGCATCGGAAAACCCTGCTCGGGGCGGATCGGCTCACCGTTCTGGTACAATGCGATCATCGCATCATCCCTGGCCTTCCACACCGGCACGCTGCGGCTCATGCCGGCGGCATCGGCGCCCTCCGCCAGCATCCAGGTCGCCCGCGGGTCAACACCCACTTCGTCAAGCAGGGTGGAAAGTTTCACACCAGTCCATTCCGAACACGACAGCAGGCCGTGCAGATCTCCCGCGGTCGTCTGCTGCGGGGTCGCCGCTCCGGCAATGCCGCCGGAATTGCCGGCGCATTCCATGAAGTGAATTTCGCTGCGCATCGGATAGCGCATCAGCGTGTCGACCGTGAATATCGACGGCTGGCGCACCATACCGTGGATCAGCAATTCATGTTTTGAAGGATCGATATCCGGTGTGCCGTTGTGGTTGCGCACATAATGCAGGCCGGCCGGGGTGATCGTACCTTCGAGATATTGCAGTGGCGTGCGGATACTGCCGGTGACTTCACGGGCCGTCGGCACATTGGTGGCGAGGATGCGCTTGATGTCAGCGCGCCAATGCGACGGCATTCCGTAGGCATTGAACTGCGCGCCTGGCTTCAGCATGGTCGGCGGCGAACCCGCGCCGATACTGTCGGCCAAAGCGGGTGTTGCAGCCGCAGCTGCACCCGCCAGGGCGGCAGAGCCCTGCAGAAACAAACGGCGGTGCAACAAACCATTGCCGGCGACCGGTTCGCCAAAAATCTCGGTCAGGTCCTGCTTCTTGCCCACGGCGCCCTCCAGCGATTGGCGGATAACAGCGCTCATATTAGCGCCAAGCGGCCGCAGTGTAACGCGCTATCCCGCGCGTTTGCGCGCAAGAGCGGCAAACCGGTCGAACAGATAATGCGAATCCATCGGACCGGGAGAAGCTTCCGGATGATACTGCACCGAAAAGATCGCCCTGCCCTCGACTTTCAACCCGCAATTGGTGCCGTCGAACAACGACACATGCGTCTCCTGGACCCCATGCGGCAGCGTTTCGCGATCGACGGTGAAGCCGTGATTCATCGACACGATCTCGACTTTTCCGGTTTCAATGTCCTTCACCGGATGATTCGCGCCATGATGGCCCTGCGGCATTTTTCGGGTGCGGCCGCCGAGAGCAAGCCCCAGCATCTGATGACCGAGACATATGCCGAACAGCGGAATATCCGTATCGATCAGATCACGGATCATCGGTATGGAATAGGCGCCGGTCGCCGCGGGATCGCCCGGCCCGTTCGACAGAAGGACACCATGGGGACGATGGCGCAGAACGGCTTCGGCGGTAGACTCGGCGGGAACAACCGTGATCGCGGCGCCCGAGCCCGCCAACAGACGCAGAATATTGCGCTTGACGCCATAATCCACGACGACGGCACGCCAGGACGGGTCCGTTTGCCGGCCATAGCCCTTGCCCCATAGCCAGGGCGTCTCATCCCAGGTGAACATCTGCCGGCAACTGACCTGCCTGGCGAGATCAAGGCCCTCAAGCCCGGGAAACGCCTGCGCCTGCTGGCGCAAATCGGCCAGATCAAAACCGCCACCGGCATCGTGGGCGATGACACCGTGGGGCATGCCGCTCTCACGAATGCGCGAGGTCAGCCGCCGTGTATCGATGCCGGAAATTCCCGGGACATTGTGCCGTTTCAGCCAGCGATCAAGCGTCACCAGCGCGCGGTAATTGGACGGTTGTCGCGAATACGCGCGCACCACGACGCCGCGGACTGCCGGGTTGATCGATTCGATGTCTTCCTCGTTGGCCCCGACAATGCCGATATGCGGGAATGTGAACGCGATGATCTGGCCGGCATAAGACGGATCGGCCAGTATTTCCTGGTATCCGGTCATAGCGGTGTTGAAGCAGACCTCGCCAACGCCAGTGACCGGCGCGCCGAATGCAAAACCGCTGAAAACTGTACCATCGGCCAGAACCAGCACGGCCTTTGTCCGCGCGTCTGACGACGGCGCGCTTTGGTACGGGCGGGCCGCGCGGATGCCGTCGCTCATTGAATACCCAATGGGTGGATGCGGCCGGACGATAAGAACGCAGTCATGCGCGGTCAAGCGGCGGGTCGAGGCCAATTTGCCGCCGCCCGGGCCATTGCCTACATAGGTGAGCACAACGAAAGCGAATGACAGATGGCTCTCAAGGACCGTTTGAACGAGGATTTGAAGCGGGCGATGAAGGCACGCGACGCTCGCCGCGTGGCGACGTTGCGGCTGGTCATGGCCGGTATCAAGGACCGGGAAATCCGCCCGGACGCACCGGCGGGCGGACTTTCGGACGACGATGTTCTCGCCGTGATGGTCAAAATGGTCAAACAAAGGGAGGAGTCGGCCGCCATCTATAATTCCGCCGGCAGGCCAGAATTGGCCACTGCAGAGCGGGAAGAGATCGCGATCATCCGCGAATTCATGCCGCAGCAAATGTCGGATGAGGAAATTCGCGCCGCGGTGCGCGACGCGATTACTTCGACCGGCGCAGCCGGCCCGAAGGACATGGGCAAAGTCATGGGCGCACTCAAACAGCGCCATGCCGGAAGTATCGACATGGCCCAGGCGGGTTCCGCCGCGAAAGAGCTGTTGGCAACTTCAAAGTCCTGACCGAAAGCAGCCGTAGCGGCGTAGTTTTCCGTAAAGTCAGGGGGTGCCGCACGCGTTCGGCTCCGTGCCCGCCCGAATCATGCTACTGGACCGAAAATGCGCTTTGGCGACGATCTGCTCGACGAAATCCTTGGGCGCACAGACCTGGTTCAGCTGGTGGGCCGGCGCGTCCGGCTGCAACGCAAGGGCCGGGTTTTCTGGGGCCTGTGCCCGTTTCACAAGGAAAAGTCGCCGTCCTTCAAGGTCGATAATGAGCGGCGCAACTATCACTGCTTTGGCTGCGGAGCTGGCGGCAGCGCTTTTCAGTGGCTGATCGAGACCGAAGGACTGCCGTTTCCGGAGGCGGTAGAACGGCTCGCCGCCGAAGCCGGAGTGGCGCTGCCGGCACCGAGCGACGCGGATAGAGCGACGGCAAGTCGCCGCAAGTCGCTCTATGAAATCATCACCCTGGCGGCCGGTTTTTTCCAGGAACAACTGCACGGCAGCGCCGGGGCGGCGGCCCGGCGCTATCTCGAAAGCCGCGGCTTGAATGCGAAGACCGCGGAGCGGTTTGGGCTGGGCTATGCGCCGGGCGGTAGAAATTCTCCCCTGCTGGCCTGGCTGCGCGGCAAAGGCGTCGAGCTCCCGACCCTCATCGAAGCCGGTCTGGTCAGGCCCGCAGAAGACGACCGGGCGGCCCGCGATTTCTTTTTTGACCGCTTGATGTTCCCGATTGCGGACATCCGCGGCCGTATCGTCGCCTTCGGCGGGCGCGGGCTCACGCCGGATGCCAAGCCCAAATATATCAATACCGGCGAGACTCCGGTCTTCTCCAAAGGCCATCTGCTCTACAACATGCATCTGGCGCGCGAAGCCGTTCACAAGGGCGCAGCGCTGATCGTCGCCGAGGGCTATATGGACGTGATTGCCCTCGTCGAAGGCGGTTTTCCTGGTGCTGTGGCGCCCCTGGGCACGGCGCTTACGGAAGATCAACTCGCGCTTCTGTGGCGTTCCTCGCCTGAGCCGGTCCTCTGTTTTGATGGCGATGAAGCGGGGCTGCGTGCGGCGAGGCGTGCGAGCCGTCTTGCTTTGCCCCACCTGACGCCTGGCCAATCTCTGAGATTTGTCTTCCTTCCCGGTGGCGAGGATCCTGATTCCCTAATCCGTTCCCAGGGGGCCGACCCCATTGGGAACTTACTGGCCAAGGCACAACCGCTGGCGGATGTGCTGTGGGCGGGCGAAACCGAAGGGCGGGATTTTTCCACGCCGGAACGGCGTGCAGGTCTCGAAGCAGAACTCGACCGGCTCGCCCAAAGCATACGTGATGGTAAGATCGCCGATTATTACCGGCGGGATTTTAACGAACGCGTCTTCAACACCTTCAAACGGCAGAAATTCCGTCCAAATCGCGGGAAAAAGCCACGCGGCCGACTTTCGGATCAGCCGGTCGAGACGGTCTCTCCGGTCGTAAAGCGCACCTTATTGGCAGGCAGTAATGCGCCGGTGGTTCAGGATCTCAACCAGCGGCTGGTCATCGCCCTCACAGCCAACCAAGGGTCGGCGAGGTACAATCTTAACGAACGGCTACTCATTGCCTTTCTCATCAGGGAACCGGACTTTCTTGAGCAGCATGTTGAAACTTTGGCTCGACGGGAGCTCAACGATCCGCAACTTGACAGAGTTAAAAGCGAGCTTTTAAACGTGGCAGCAAGGCATGAGAGGCTTGACACGGCGGCGATCGAGAACCACCTCGTCTGCCAAGGATTAGGTACAGTTGCCGAAAGCCTCAAAGGCGATTTGGTCGTCATCGCGAGCCTCAAAGAGCACGCGGATGCCGCCGGTCGCGAGGCCCTCTGGGAGCGACTGCGGGCGCAATTGGAAGGCGCGGATTCCACCGGATTAGGCCAGCTTCAAGAACGCCACAGGCAGGCCTTTGCGGAATATCTGGAACGCGGAACCGACGAAGATTGGAATGAAGTACAACGATTGAACAATGAAATTCGCGCTCATCTGGAGCGCGCGGGAAACGGAATCTGAAGTGACAAAAAAAATCACCGGGAAGGGCCGGCCTGCGGCCAAAGCAACGAAGCCCCATCGCCAGGCCGCAAAAACAACTCCAAAGCCAAAAACCCAGGCGCTCCGCGCCAGCGCGAAAAAAACCACCACCGCAGAAAAATTTGCGGCGGGGAAAAAACACCCAGCGATGAAGCATTCCCCTAAACCTGTAAAAGCCTCCGGCACGGCCGAGAAGATCACGAAGCACACGGCCAAAGCCTCCGCACCAGCTGCTGCGGCGGAGATCAAATCCATCAAATCGCCGGCCGCTGCTTCAGAAGCGAAAGCCGTCTCGCCGTCCGAAGCGAAGTTGAAAACGGCGCCAAAGACGGATCCGAAATTACAGCCGCAAAAAAAGAATGGCGCCGCAGCTCCCGGTGAGGCGCCGCAAACACAAACGCCGGCGAAAGACGATCCTGACGCTCCCTTGCTTGATATGTCGGATGCCGCGGTTCGCAAGATGGTCACCCGCGCCAAACAGCGCGGCTATGTCACCTATGACGAACTCAATCGCGTACTGCCGTCCGACAAAGTGTCCTCGGAACAGATCGAGGACACAATGGCGATGCTCAATGAAATGGGCATCAACGTCATCGAAAGCGAAGAACAGGAGGAAGCTGACGGCGAGCAGCTGCCCGCTACGGCTGCCGGAAGACAGGTGGCCGAGGTCCCGGAGAAGCCCGAAGAAACCTACGACCGCACCGACGATCCGGTCCGTATGTATTTGCGGGAAATGGGATCGGTCGAACTTCTGTCGCGCGAGGGTGAGATTGCGATCGCCAAGCGCATCGAGGCCGGCCGTGAGCTGATGATCGGTGCGCTTTGTGAAGGTCCGCTGACGTTTGAGGCTCTGACCGTATGGCGCGACGAACTGATGGAAGGAAAGGCGCTGCTTCGCGACATCATCGATCTTGAAGCGATGTATGGCGGTGTGCCGGGCGCGGAAGGCCCTCTCGGGCAAGGGTTGGCTGGCGTCGTGCCCGGGCTGACGCCTGCACCGGCCGGCGATGGCGCTGCTGCGCCCGTCAACGGTGCCCAGCCTCTGGTGAAGCCGGTGGTTGAGGCCCCGCCAATGACGCCCGTTCCGCCGCTGGAACGGCCGGCGGCGACCGCCCCGAACGGAGGCAATGGAGCCGAACCGCCCGCCGGCGGAGAAATACCGCCCGGCGGCGATGACGACTTCGACGATGAAAGCAATCTCTCACTGTCGGCGATGGAGGCGGCGCTAAAGCCGCAGGTGCTCGCAACACTCGACCAAATCGCCAATCTCTATAAGCGTCTCGGCAAGTTACAGGACGCCCAGGTGGAGGCGGCCATCGGTGCGGAGGAATTTTCGCACCATCAGGAGCGCCGATTCCAGAAGCTCCGCAACGAGACCGTCGATCTCGTGAAAAGCCTGAGGCTGAATAACAACCGCATCGAGTCCCTCGTCGACCAGATGTACGGGATCAATCGACGGCTGATCTCACTGGAAGGGCGCCTCGTTCGTCTCGCGGAGGCACGTGGCGTAGAACGCGCTGAATTCCTCAAACAGTATCTCGGCAATGAACTTGATCCGAACTGGCTGCGCCGCGTCGGACGGCTGACGGGCACGGGCTGGAAGGAGTTCGGCCACGACGATCGCGACCGGGTCAAGGAAATCCGCGACAACATTCAGGCGCTGGCTCAGGAAACGCGCCAGTCGATCGCCGACTTCCGCCGCATCGTGCAGACAGTGCAGAAAGGCGAGCGCGAGAGCCGGCAGGCGAAAAAGGAAATGATCGAGGCCAATCTACGGCTCGTCATATCCATCGCCAAAAAATATACCAATCGCGGCCTGCAATTTCTCGACCTGATTCAGGAGGGGAATATCGGATTGATGAAGGCGGTAGACAAATTCGAATATCGCCGCGGCTACAAATTCTCGACTTACGCGACATGGTGGATTCGTCAGGCGATCACGCGCTCGATTGCCGATCAGGCACGCACCATCCGGATTCCGGTGCACATGATCGAGACAATCAACAAGCTGGTGCGCACATCGCGTCAGATGCTGCATGAAATCGGCCGCGAGCCGACCCCGGAGGAATTGGCAGAGCGCCTGGCCATGCCGCTGGAAAAAGTGCGCAAGGTGCTCAAGATCGCCAAGGAACCGATTTCACTCGAAACGCCGATCGGCGACGAAGAGGACTCTCATCTCGGCGATTTCATCGAGGACAAGAACGCGATTTTGCCGATCGATGCGGCGATTCAGTCGAATCTCCGCGAAACCACGACTCGCGTGCTGGCGACACTGACACCGCGCGAAGAGCGGGTTCTGCGCATGCGATTCGGTATCGGCATGAACACCGATCACACGCTGGAGGAAGTCGGCCAGCAGTTTTCGGTGACGCGCGAACGCATCCGGCAGATTGAGGCGAAGGCGCTACGCAAGCTGAAGCATCCGAGTCGCAGCCGCAAACTGCGCTCCTTCCTCGACAACTGACGCCGTACCGGATGCGTGTTGCCGCGGCGATCGCTTTCGCTGTGACCTTGCTGGCGGCCCATCCGGCACAGCGTGCTCACGCCCAATCATGTGCCGATGATGCCGTCACCATTGAAACCGTTCGCGGGACCGTTATGGACATCAAGCTGGCGCCCGATCCGTTTCCCAGCGCCGACATCTATTTATCCGGGCCCGCGCCGTGTGCCGCGATGTGGATGCAAGTGCTCAAACAGGACGCGGAAAAATGCCGCGTCGGAGGCGCGATCGAAGTTCGCGGTGTTGTCACATCGGATGCAGAGAACAACGCCTGGCAGATCGGGCCTGTCGACAATCAATATATGACTTTCGGCCAGGACTTTACCTGCAGCTAACCAGTTTTTACCTTGCGCGCGAACCGAACTGCGCCGACACTATGCATGGCCAGGGAGGTGGTGTGGTGATGCGTATCAATATCATTGCGGTTGCGTGTCTGGCGCTGGGGCTGGGCTCGTGTACGGTGGTTGGCCTCGCTGCGGATACCACCAGCGTTGCGGGTACCGTGGTCACAACCACGGTCAGCGCGGCAGGCACAGTCGCAGGCGCTGGAGTCGATGTCGTGGGCGCCGCCGCTCACACCGTGGCCGGCAGCAGCAGCAGCGACCAGGACAAGAAGAAGTAGATCTTCAGCCCTGAAATGTGTCCTTGCGCCGGCGGGTTTCGGCAAACACTTCCACGTCGCTCGCGTCCGGCATACTGAGCGCGCGCCGAATTTCCGGCGAACTCGCGCGCAGGAAGGGATTGGTTTTCTTTTCAATGCCGATATTGGACGGCAAGGTCGGCCGTCCTTCCTTTCGAATCGCGCCCACTTCAGCCATGCGCGAGTTCAGGTCCGGATTTGCAGGTTCGATGGTCAGGGCAAATCGGCCGTTCGCTTCGGTATATTCATGGCCACAATAGACGCGCGTGTTGTCGGGCAGTTTGACCAGTTTTGACAGGCTGCTCCACATGGTAGGCGGATCGCCCTCAAACAGCCGCCCACAACCCATGGCAAACAAGGTGTCCCCGGTGAACACCGCGGCGTCCTGTTCAAACCAGAACGCGATGTGGCCGCTTGTGTGGGCCGGAATTTCCAGGACCAGCGCGGAGTGGCCGCCAACGCTGTATCGGTCGCCTTCCACGACGCCGGTGCCGATCCCCGGGATTCTGGCCCGATCCTTACCCGGTCCGACGATTTCGGCCCCGAATTCCTTCTGAAGCTCCAGGTTCCCGCCAACATGGTCGGGATGATGATGGGTATTCAGAATATGCGTTAACCTTAATCCATGAGCCTGCAATGCGCGCTTGACCGGCGCAGCTTCCGAGGGGTCGACGACCGCACAGACATTTTCATCGCGGTCGAAGGCAAGCCAGGCATAATTGTCGCGCAGGCAGGGTACGGGTTCGATCTGGAGCGTTGTCATAACTGTTCTCACACGCGGGTATACCGCGGTCATGCTTAACCTGTCGGCGCAGGAGTGCAATCGCGAAGGTTGAAGCCGACCGAACGCAAGGTTACGGGTAACACATGAGTCTCGACGTACCCGCGCTCGAGCGGTTCTATGACAGCCGCGTAGGTCAGGTCGCCCGGCGACTGATCTATCGCCGTATTCGCCTCGCCTGGCCTGACGTGTCCGGCCAAAGAGTGCTTGGTCTCGGTTATGCGTCTCCCTATATGCGGCCCTTTATCGGTGAAGCCGAGCGCTGCATTGCGGCGATTCCCCAAGGGTATGGCGCCGCGCCCTGGGGTTCGGGCGGCTTGTGTTCGACGGCGCTGGTGCATGATCTCGCGCTGCCTTTTCCCGACGCTTTTTTCGATGCGGTGCTTTTGGTGCATGGGCTGGAAACGGCGGATGCACAAAGGCCATTCCTGCGCGAAGTCTGGCGCATACTCACGCCGGCGGGGAGGTTGCTCGCAATCGCGCCAAATCGCGCCAGCCTGTGGTCGCAACTGGACACTTCTCCATTCGGTCATGGGCAACCTTATAGCCGCGGCCAATTGGACGGGTTGCTGAGGCAGGCGCTGTTTAGTCCCGAGCGGTGGGATGCCGCTTTGTTCATGCCGCCCTGGGGCCGTAATCGTAGCCTGCGAACCGGCCGCGCCTGGGAGAGAGTGGGCCATACCGCGTGGCCTCGACTGGCCGGCGTGCATCTCGTGGATTCGACCAAGTCGATGTATGTGCCGAGTCTGGTGGCGAAACGGCGCCGGGCCATGTTGCGCCCCGCGATGGCTCACGGCCGATAATCCAAAAGCAAAAGGCTGCGGTCACCCGCAGCCTTTGCGCTATTCAATTCCGATCGCGTTATTCGGCCGCTTCTGCCAGACCGGGCGCCGCGGAAAGCACGTCATCGCCGACATGCTTCTCGAATTTCTTGAAATTGTCGCGGAACATGCGCGCCAGCTTCCTGGCCATCTGGTCATAGGCTTCCTTGTCCGCCCAGGTATTGCGCGGATTGAGGATTGTGCTTTCGATGCCCGGAACCGCAACCGGAACGCGGAAATGGAAATGCGGATCGATCCGCATTTCGGCATCGGCGAGTGAACCGTCAAGGGCAGCCGCCAACAGCGCGCGGGTCACCTTAATCGGCATGCGCCGTCCAACACCGTATTTGCCGCCCGTCCAACCGGTGTTCACCAGCCAGCAATCGGTTTTGTGCTGAGCGATCAGATCGCGCAGCAGATTGCCGTATTCGGAAGGATGGCGCGGCAGAAAAGGCGCGCCAAAGCAGGTTGAGAATGTCGGCTCAGGATCGGCGCCCAAGCCCTTTTCGGTACCAGCCACTTTCGCAGTGAAACCGGAAAGGAAGTGATACATCGCCTGGCTCGGCGTCAGTTTCGCAATCGGCGGCATGACGCCAAACGCATCCGCGGTCAGCAAAATCAGATTTTTCGGGTGTTTGCCGACACCGGTCGGCGAGGTGTTGGGGATGTAGCTGAGCGGGTAGGCCGAGCGGGTGTTTTCGGTGTACTTGTCCGAATCGAGATCGAGCTCGCGTGTCTCATCATCCATCACGACGTTTTCCAGCACGGTGCCGAAACGATGCGCGGTGGAATAGATTTCCGGTTCGGCGTCCGCCGACAGCCGGATCATCTTGGCGTAGCAGCCGCCCTCGATATTGAAGATGCCGTTTTCCGACCAGCCATGTTCGTCATCGCCAATCAGGATCCGGTGCGGGTCTGCGGACAGTGTGGTCTTGCCGGTGCCCGAGAGCCCAAAGAACAACGCCGTTTCCGCGCTGGAGTCTTTGCTCATGTTCGCCGAGGCATGCATCGACATCACGCGCTTGCCGGGCAGGAAATAATTGAGCAACGTGAAAACCGACTTTTTCATTTCGCCGGCATAGGAAGTACCGCCGATCAGCACCAGTTTCCGGGCGAGATGGATCGCGATCACGGTTGAGGTGCGGCAGCCATGGATTTTCGGGTCGGCCGAGAAGCCGGGCAGATCGATGATCGTGAATTCCGGGTGGAAGTGACGCCGCTCATGTGCCTTGGGCTCGATCAGCATGTGCTGGATGAATAGCGAATGCCACGCAAATTCGTTGATCACGCGAACCGGTAGCCGATAGGTCGCGTCCGCGCCGCCAAACAGATCCTGAACGTAAAGTTCCTTGTCGCGGGCATAGGCGAGCATCGATTCCAGGAGTGCGTCGAATTTGACCGGCTCCATGGCCTGGTTACTTTCCCACCAGATATTCGCCTCGGATGATGGCTCGCGCACAAAAAACTTGTCTTTCGGCGACCGTCCCGTGTGCTGCCCGGTAATTGCGACGAAAGGCCCATCGACAGCGACTTTGCCTTCGCCGTTGCGAACGGCATGCTCGTAAAGGCCGGCTGCCGGGAGATTCCAATGAATCTGCTTAAGGTTGCGGAAACCATATTGCTCCAGGCCGAGTTCGCCTGGCTGACCGTTGCGCGCCATTCCTGCCTCTTATCCCTTATTCGGACGACCGCTGGGCGCCCGTTTTTTGAAGCTGCGGGTCTAGACCAACTGAGGCCAAAATAGAAGGGCGACATGGGGAAGCGGGGATTTTTGCACGCAGCGCCGGGCATGCTAACACCACGCTATGACTGAGATTTTACCGCCTCCCCCCCCCCTTTCCGACCTTGAGCTTGAGCGTTATGCCCGGCATATCGTGTTGCGCGAGGTGGGGGGCGCCGGGCAGGCGCGGCTTACCGCGGCGAGGGTGCTGGTCATCGGTGCCGGAGGACTTGGAAGCCCGCTGATCCTGTACCTTGCGGCAGCCGGTGTCGGCACCGTCGGCATTGTCGATTTTGACGAAGTCAGTCTCTCAAATCTTCAGCGCCAGATCGCGCATCGAACCGCAGATATTGGCCGGCCCAAGACCGAATCCGCCGCCGACGCGGCCCGCGCCATCAATCCGGAAGTCCGGCTTGTGCTTCATCCGGAAAGGCTGACGGCAGCAAACGCAATCGGCGTGATCAACGATTACGACGTCGTCGCTGACGGATCGGATAATTTTTCGACCCGCTTTCTGGTCAATGACGCCTGTTTCTTCGCCCGCAAAACGCTTGTATCGGCGGCGGTGACGGAGTTTGACGGCCAGCTTGCGACTTACAAGGCATGGCAGCGGCGCGGCGAGTTTCCCTGTTACCGTTGTCTTTTTTCCGAACCGCCACCTCCGGGCTCGGCGCCGAATTGCAGCGAAACGGGCGTGCTTGGCGCCGTGGCGGGCGTGATGGGCACGTTGCAGGCGGTTGAAGTCCTGAAGGAAATCACCGGAGCAGGTGAAACCATGGCCGGACGGCTGTTGATTTACGACGGTCTCGAAACGCAGTTCCGGGCCGTCAAAGTGCCTGCCGACCCGGCCTGCCGGTTATGCGGCACTTCGCCGGCGATTCACGGTCTCTAAGCCGAGTAGGCAAATGTGTAGCCGCGCTCCTGCGCGCGGTTCACCGCAACAATTCCCGCTGCAACCATGTGCGCGTTGGGAATCAGGTTGGTCGTCAGCTCGCGATATACCGCATCAGCATTGAGCTTCATCGAATCCGCAATCTGCATCGCGAAGAAATGTGTTGCCATGTCGCAAACGGCGAATTGAACGCCCTTTGCCGCAACCGCATCGATCGTGACGCCAAAATTCGGCAGGCTAAGACCATAGCCCGCCGCGTTATAGACGTTGATTTTCGGACTCTGTTTGGTTTTCGGATCGGTGAAACGCGTCGGTGCAGTGAAAGCCGCGCCATATTTCACCCACATCGAATCCTTGTACGCGAACGGTGTGGAAAAATGCCGTAACACCACGACCACCGCAATCGACGGCGCGTCCAGCCTGTAGCCGTTTTTGTTTGCCTCAAAGAAATTATTGGCAAAAGCGAGCGCTCCTCCGCCGCCCTCCGGTGTTGTCGAATCAATCGCCAGACGATGCGCGGCGTTCGGCCGATCAAGCCAGTTATCCTCAGGATGCTGAACAACCTGATTGCGTGCGGTCTGCGCCTCGGCCTGGGTTGCGGCGAAAGCACCGGCTGCAAATAGCCCAATCCCCATACCAGACACGATTGAACGACGGGCAAGCCCGGCCGTTTCGTTGCTCATGAATTCCTCCCCAGCGGATGCTCGAAGGATACCACATTCCCGCGGGAAGTTACGCGGTGAGAGCAGGAGCGGATTTGTGCTGCGACATTCCCCGTCCGAGGGTAAGGACAATTGCACCGGCAACCAGCAGCGAAACCGCCATCAGACCCAATGCGGGCGCATAGCT
>DASUHP010000162.1:0-11986 GCA_036273455.1 Micropepsaceae bacterium
GTGTTGCCAGTGAAAATTCTGGCCCTGAAACAGGTAGCCGTATTTTGCCGCCGATATGAGCTCCTGCGGCGTGCCATGAAAATCCGAGTAATAGGCGCCGTTGTGGCCGGTCAGCGCGACAATCGCGGCGTGATGGAAATCGTCGTTCCACACTGCATCCATGCCATAGCCACCGGCCGAAACCGGCCGGACGACGATGGCTCTCTGATCTTCGCTTTCGGCAACCAGGATGACGTTTTTGTTTCCGGCAGCCTCGTGGACTGCCTGTGAAATACAGGCAAGAATATGCGGCGATGAATCGTCGTGGATGGTCTGCACGGCATCGAGCCGCAAGCCATCGAAGTGGAATTCTTCGATCCAATAGGCTGCATTGGCGGTCACGAGATCGCGCAAGCCACGCGCGCGTTCGCCATCGTAATTCAGCGCCTCGCCCCACTCATTGGCATGTTTGCTGGTGAAATAATCCTCCTCGAACTCTTTCAGGTAGCAGCCGTCGGGGCCGAAATGGTTGTAAACCACGTCGAGAATGACGCCCAAACCGAGCGCATGTGCCGCGGCGACAAATGTTCTGAGATCGTCCGGCGAACCATAGATATGTGCCGGCGCAAACAGATCGACGCCGTCATAGCCCCAGCCGAAGCGGCCGGTAAATTCCGCGACCGGCATCAACTCGATGCAGGTCACGCCGATGGATTTGAGCTGCGGCAGTTTCGGAATCGCCGATTGCCACGTCCCGGTTTGGGTGAATGTGCCGGTATGCAGCTCGTAGATGACCTGACCTTTGAGCGTGACCCCCGGCCAATCGCTGTCGTTCCAATGGAATTGCGATGCGTCGACAATCTGCGACGGGCCATGCGGACCATCGGGTTGATAGCGCGATGCCGGATCGGGAAGCAGCTGAGGCTTGCCGTCGAGCCGGATGCGGTAGCGGTGACCGGCCAGCGCGCCGTCAATGTAACCCGAATGGTAACCGCTGCCTTCGGGCGTGAGGACTTGCTCGCGGCCACCCTCGAGCACGATGGCAACGGCATTGCGCCTGGGTGCCCAGACGCGGAAATGGGTTCCCGTCCCCGTGCACTCTGCCCCTATGGCGAACCGCCGGGTCATGCCCGGATTCCCTCCGCCGCCATCTGAATTGCGCAAATTTCCGCCCGATGATCTGTGGTGCAAGTGAACAATTCGCCTGTCAGAGGGTTCCTAACACGGCGAGTAATTATCTGTCGTTTCGCGAAAAAGTTCCGTGCGTGTTGGGGAGAATCGCGTGCGCAATCCAGCCTGGTGGGAACATGCCATCATTTACGAAATCTATGCCCGGTCATTTCAGGATTCCAACGGCGACGGGATTGGCGATCTCAACGGCATCACGTCACGTCTCGACTATCTGTCCTGGCTCGGTGTCAACGCGATCTGGATCACGCCGATTTACCCTTCGCCGATGAAGGATTTCGGATATGACGTCGCCAATTATCAGGGCATTGATCCGGTCTTCGGAAAGCTTTCGGATTTTGACAATCTGATCGAGCAGGCCCAGGGCCGGGGGCTGCGGGTCATTCTCGATTTCGTGCCGAACCATACTTCGGACCAGCATCCCTGGTTTCGCGAAAGCCGTTCGTCGCGCAACAATCCCAAACGGGACTGGTATATCTGGCACGATGGCAGGCCCGACGGCAGTCCGCCCAACAACTGGATCAGCAATTTCGGCGGCAGCGGCTGGGAATGGGATGAAGCCACCGGCCAGTATTATTACCACGCGTTCCTCAAAGAGCAGCCGGATCTCAACTGGCGCAATCCCGCGGTTCAGACGGCGATGCACAATGTGCTGCGATTCTGGCTCGATCGCGGCGTCGACGGTTTTCGTGTCGACGTTCTATGGCATCTGATGAAAGATCCGGAATTCCGCGACAACCCGCCCAATCCGGCCTACGACCCCAGCCAGGCGGAAATCGACAAGAACCTGCAGCTTTATTCCGCCGATCATCCCGACATCCACAATGTCGTGCAAGATATCCGGCGCGTGCTCGACACTTACAAGGACCGGGTCCTGATCGGCGAAATCTACCTGCCGATGGAGCGGCTCGTCGCCTATTACGGAAAGGAGACCGGCGAAGCGCATCTGCCATTCAATTTTCAGCTTCTGCAGACGCCATGGAATGCCCGCCGGGTGGGCGCTGTGATCCGCGAATATGATGGCATCGTGCCGGAGCAGCACTGGCCGAACTGGGTGTTGGGCAATCACGACAAGCCGCGGATTGCGGCGCGCATCGGACTTGCGCAGGCGCGGGTCGCGGCGATGCTTCTGCTCACCCTGCGCGGTACGCCGACGATGTATTATGGCGATGAGATCGGCATTGCCGAAATGGCCATACCGAAGGAATTCATCCGCGATCCATGGGAACGCAACGAGCCGGGCCTGGGCCTGGGGCGCGATCCGCAACGCACGCCGATGCAGTGGGACAGATCGGCCAATGCCGGCTTCACCACCGGAATCCCGTGGTTGCCTTTGGCGGCTGATTGCAGCAAGTGCAATGTCGAGACATTGTCGCAGGATCCGGATTCGATCCTCAGCCTGTACCGGCGGCTGATTTCGTATCGCCAGAGCAGCCATGCGCTGACGGAGGGCAAATACCGTCAGATCGAATTGTCCGGTGGCGATGACCTGTTGTGCTATGAGCGGCGCGTCAATTCCGACCATGCGATCGTGCTGCTGAATTTCGGCGACAGGCACGACACCGCGGAGGCGGCTGAATTTGCCGGACTGAAGGTTGTGATCGCCACGCATGCAGGGCGCGAGGGCGAGATTGTGGGCGCGAAAATCAAACTTCAGGCAAATGAGGGATTAATCCTGGCGCCGGCATAAATTTCACGCGGAGATCTTGGACGTTTCGCCGGCGGCATCCCACGCGCTCCGCGACCCCAGCGTCTCCGCGGCTCCGCGTGAGGGATTTTAAACTGATCTACGATATTGCGATTGTTGGCGGCGGGATTCACGGCTGCGGAATCGCCCGCGATGCGGCCGGCCGCGGCTTGTCCGTGTATCTGTGCGAGCAGGGCGATTTCGCCGCCGCAACGTCGTCGTCATCGACCAAACTGGTCCATGGCGGATTGCGCTATCTCGAAAATCTTGATTTCCGGCTGGTACGCGACGCGCTGTCGGAACGCGAGATTCTGATGCGCATTGCGCCACATCTGGTGCACCCGCTGCGGTTTGTTCTGCCGCATCATTCCGGGTTGCGGCCGGCCTGGATGTTGCGGTTTGGCCTCTGGCTCTACGATCACGTTGCAGGAGGCAGCAGTCTGCCGCCTGCGTCTGCAGTCGACCTCACACGCGATCCGGCGGGTGCGCCACTGAAACCGCAATATCGCCGCGGCTTCGCCTATTTCGACTGCAGTGTGGATGATGCACGGCTGGTGATTGTGAACGCGGTCGATGCCGCCGAGCGAGGCGCGAGCATGAACCCACGGACCGAGTGCGTTGGCGCGCAGAGTGATGGCGGGACGTGGCGCGTACAGGTGCGCAGGGCCAACGGGCATGCGGACGAAGTCCGTGCCCGCATTTTGGTGAATGCGACCGGCCCCTGGGTGAACCGGTTTCTGCAGGCGATCGCGGGCATCGAGCCCAATCTTCGGGTGCGGCTGGACAAAGGCAGCCATATCGTTGTGCCGCGCCTCTTCCCGCATGACAGTGCCTATTTGTTCCAGAATGCCGACCGACGCGTGGTGTTTGCGATTCCGTATCATCAGGATTTCACGCTGATCGGCACAACGGAGGAGGATTATCGTGGCGATCCGGCAGCGGCCGCGATTTCGGAATCGGAGATCGGCTACCTGCTGGATTCGGCAAACGCCTATTTCCGCTTGCAGCTTTCCGCCGATAAAATCGTCTGGAGCTATTCGGGTGTGCGAACCCTGATCGAACAGCCAGGGGCCGAATCCCGCAAGCTCAGCCGCGAATATGCGCTCGATCTGAATCAGTCGGCCGGTGCTCCAATTTTGACAGTGTACGGAGGGAAGCTCACGACTTATCGCCGTGTGGCCGAGGCCGCAGTGGCGCGGCTATCTCCCTTGGTGCGAATGCAGCCGCCATGGACGGCATCGGCGGTGCTGCCGGGGGGCGATCTCGCGCCGGGCGGGATCGGAGCTTCGATCGGTGCCTTTGCCCGCGAATATCCATTCCTCGACCGCGCGAATTTGCGACGGATGATTTTCGCCTATGGCACGAGAATCCGCCGCATTGCTGCAAGCAGCACCGGAATGGAGCGCAGCTTTGGTTGCGGCATCAGCGAAGCCGAGCTGCGCTATCTTGCTGAACAGGAATGGGCGAGAACTGCGGAGGATGTCCTGTGGCGAAGATCAAAACTCGGCTTGCGCTGCGGCGAAGTCGATGAAGCGGGGATTGCGGAATGGCTGACACAAAATGAGGAGCGAGGAGCGAGGAGCGAGGAGCGAGATTTCTGACGTTCTCGCCGGCCGCATCCCCATGAAGCGGCGCTCAGATTTCGCGATTGTCGCTCCTCGCTCCGATTTTCTCGCTTCTCCTCAGTGGGTCATGCGGCGGGTCAGTCCGCTGTCTTCGGCAATTCCTTGCAAAGTGGATTTGACCACACCGGATTCGCACTGGCTGAGATCGCCAAGACTGATCATGCCGACGAGGCGCTTCTTGCTGTTGAGCACCGGCAAGCGGCGCACCTGATGCTCGGCCATGATATGCGCCGCGGCATCGAGATCGTCGTCCTCGAAGCAGTAGCAGATGTTTTTCGACATTGCGTCCCGCACGCGGCACAGGCTCGGCTGATGACCTTCGGCTGTGCAGCGGGTGACGATGTCGCGATCCGTCACCATGCCGATTAGCCGGTCGTTCTCACCGACCGGCAAAGCGCCGATATCTTCGGCCCGCATTTTCAAGGCCGCATCCCTGATTGTGGAGTTGGGGTCGACCAATTCAACGTCAGGGCTCATCATATCGCGGATTTTCATGTTGGCCTCCGTTCTTGTGGGACGGCTCTATGACCCTGGTTCCGGTACTGACCGTCCGGGGCATTGCAAGGGAATGCCGTGAAAATGTCGAAGTTGCGCCGCTCAACGCCTTATTGATGCTGGTGCGCTACCGAACGAAGAGGAGCGAGAAACGAGAAGCGAGGAGCGAGATTTTGGCCCGATCTCCGGCCGCATCCCACGAGCGGAAATTGCCTTCGGCAATTTCTGATTCGCGCGCGGGAGCCTGGCGGGGCTCCGCTATCTCTCGCTGCTTGCTTCTCGTTTCTCGCTCCTCGTTTCTCGCGTCTAGAAGTCGGGGGTTTTGGCCTCGGGCATTGGGTATTCTTTGAGATTGAAGAACTGCTCGAAGGCGGCGTTGTTTTCGGCGCAGATCGTCTCGAGCATGGTGCCCTGGTTGACTTTGCGCCACTGCGCCGTGCCAGACCATGGCTGATTGAACGTGCCCGGATCATCGACGGTCACGGTCGCCTGCAATCCATTGCCGCCATTGATGAGCTTCCAGTGCTCGACCACGTGCATGTCTTTGGTGTGCGGCGTGCGCCAGTTGTCGACAAAATCGAATGGGTGTTTGTCGAGGAATCCGATGGTGTCCACCACCAGCTCGCCATTCTCGTAATGGCCGACGGATTCGCCGAACCATGACGGCCTCGGATTGGCCGAGTGCGGAATATCGAGATAGACGCGGCGGATTTCCTGCTGGCGCTGCCAGATGATCCAGACCTCTTTCGGCGTCTGGATGAAAAAGACCGGTTCGGCCGGGAACAGCAACTGACCCGGCGTTCCGCCCGGCCAGCATCGCGATTGCGACGAAAACGCCCGGTGGCCGTCGAGCACATCTTGATTGTATTTGCGCATCAGTTCTTTTGCCCACGGCTTCAGGTTGGGATTTTCCGCATCCGACATGCGTTCCATCACGCCGCGCTGATTGCCGGTGCCGATCTGCGGATAGGCGGGATCGAAGCTGATCGGCGCAACGGCACCCGGAATCGGCCGGAAATCGATGCCGCCATTGAGCAGCCATCCGGAATCAACGAAGCTGAGATTGGGAATGTTCTGATCGCTTGCGGCGGAGTTCCCTTCGGTTGTGGGGATGACGGCCACCATCGCCGCGGCGCCGTAAAGCCAGGCAAATCTCGACATGCCGTCCTCCCAAGACGCGCGAAATTCGCATTCAATCTATCAGCAAAGACGACGCCTCGTGAACGTGTTTTTGCCCCGGAGCGTGATCCGGTTCGGGAATCAGATCACGCTCTGGATTCCGTCCGCGGGTAAGCGCTGGTATCCGCTGCTTTAGGAATTTTATCCGACGTTCTGCGGACCGGATGTGTTTGCCGCGACGTCAACGGTTGCCTGGGAGCTGCCCACGGGCTGGCAATTGAAAGCGAGCCTCTGCACGGACCGGACGTTGCCGGGCAGGTTGACATTGACCGTGTCGTTTGCGCGCAGCATGCCAGTGTAAATGCTGCGCGTCTGGCCATCGCTGAAGGTCGCTTCGACATTGTTGCAATAGGCGTCACCGATGCGTGACGTCAGCGCCAGCCCGTCGCCGCTGAAATCGGCACGTGCCGCAAAGTAATTGGAGCGGGTCGAGAACATCACGCTGCCGATGTGATTCCAGCCGGCAAAGGCCGGAAGCGCTGCCGTGCAGATCAGTGCTGCAAGTCCAAAAGCTGCATAGTTACGCATGGCCGGCTCCGTTGCTGCTTTGCCTCACAGACTTAACGGTTGGATGGTTCCGGCGCGGAATTACGCCGTTTCATCTTTCCGGGAGTAGCTGAAGCTTCGCAGAGCCTGGCCGGGGGACCGGCTAGGACTGGCCACGCGGCGGGAGGGGCGCGATTTGCCCCCGCTGGAAGATCACGTGCGGATTTGCCACACGGCTGACCTGCAGCTGGCCTGAGGGCCAACTGATTCGCAACGGGTGGCGCGCGGTTTGCACGCCCATCGCCGTCGCAAGGCCCCAGGCAATCGCGGCAGCGCAGACCAGACCGAGAAGGAACATCAGGAACAGCGCGCCGGGGCTGGAGCGGCGTATCACCACTTCCCTGGTCACCGGCCTGTCTACCGGCACTTCTCTGACCTCACGATATTCATGGATCTCGGGCATGGCATGGCCTCCGATGAGCGATGTGGCAACGCCGCCAATCGGCGACAGGTTCCGAAGCGGGAGCCTGGCGGGGCGAACCGGAACCCAAGATAGTCCGTACACTGATCTGGATCAGCCACCCTGCCATATTGGCCGAAATATCTGCCGTTCCGCGCGATGGAACCGGAACGCCTGTCATTGCAACGAGTTAGCTTGTGCGATTCGCGGAAAATGGAGATGTGCATGCGCCGGCAATTGCTCTGCGGGGCTATCGTGGTTCTTGGTTCCGTCGCATTGGTGGCCTGCGAGCCCTATGGCTATGGTTATAATCGCTACGGATATGGCCCCTATAGCGGCGGTCCCTACGGCGCCGCCCCCTATGGCTATGGACCTTATGGCGGCTATCCCGCCGCTCCCGGCATGGCGCCCGCGACCTATATGGTGCCGCAGTCGCTGTCGCAGGTGTCGTATAATTTCGTGATCAATGCGGCGCTCAGCGACAGTTACGAGATCCAGGCCGGCCGTATGGCGGCGCAGCGCGGCGCCTCACAACAGGTCCGCGACTTTGCCGACCGCATGGTGCGCGACCATACAATGACCACGCAGCAGCTCACGATGGTATTGCAGAATAACGGTACTCCGGTGATGACCCCGGCGGCACTCGATCCGCGCCATGTCGCCATGGTGAATGATCTCGCGGTGGCGCAGGGGGCAGATTTCGACCGGCGCTATGCGATCCAACAGGTGACGGCGCATCGCGAAGCCGTAGCGCTGCTGCAGAATTATGCGCAGGGTGGGGACAACCCGGCATTGCGGCAATGGGCGATGCAGATCTTGCCGACGGTGCAGGATCACCTGCGGATGGCGCAGATGCTCCCCGGCGCAGTGGGGTAGAGCATGATCCGATTAAATGGAATCGGATCATGCTCCAGATTCTTGAATTGTCGCGCAATCTAACGGCGAACCGCTCACACTTCGCCGGATTGCGCTCTCATAAACCAGGCCGGCCGGGCCTGAAATATGGACATTGGCCGGGTCCCGGGATTAATCACCCCCGCATGTGGCCATTCCATGCGGTAGAGTCTGAATGATTGCGGCCCGTGCCTGTACGACGCTGGTGGTGATGGCGTTCGCTTTCCCGGTGGTTGCCGAGACTGCGATGCCAGTACCGGATTTTGCGGGCACCTGGGGCCGCAACACATTCAATCTCGAAGCACCCGCGTCGGGGCGGGGGCCGATCCGCAATCTCAGGCGGCTGGGGAGCGAAGGCAGTCAGTTGATCAGTGGCTTCGGCGGGGGCGGCGATCCGATTCCGCTGGTTGGCGATTACAAGGACCCGCTCCTGAAACCGCAGGCGGCACAAGTCGTGAAGCGCATGGGCGAAATGTCGACCCGCGGTCATGACATCCCCGACCCTTCCGATCAGTGTGCCGCCTATTCCCCGCCGTTTGTGCTCGGGATGGAGCAGCGGGTGACGGTCCTGCAAACCAAAACCGGGGTGACGCTGTATTACGCCCAGGACGTTCAGGTCCGGCACATTAGGCTGAACGCATCGCATCCGGCGAATCTGAAGCCGTCGCCAATGGGCGATTCCGTCGGGCATTACGAGGGCGATACGCTGGTCGTCGACACCGTCGGCATCGAGGTCGGGCCGTACACGGTGGTCGACCGCTTCGGCACGCCGCAGAGCAAGGCCATGCATGTCGTCGAGCGCTATCGCCTGATCAGCGATCAAGACGCACGCGCTGCCCAGCAGCGTCACGAACAGGTCGCGGGCCGTACCGGCGGCAAGCAGGGCAATACGTCCTTTGTCCCCGGTTACCCGAAGGGCCTGCAAGTCCATGTGACGATCGACGACCCGAACACCTATACAAGACCATGGTCGGGCGACGTTACTTACCGCTTCACCAGGGCGGCGTTTGACGAGCGGGTATGTGCCGACAACGCCTCTCTCGGCCGGAATCTCGGCATCGAGCACCCGCCGACGGCCGGTAAACCGGACTTCTGAATCCGGCGCGGGCTGCGGGTCGTCTACGCGCCAGCCGCTCCGGGCAGCATCCGCAGCGTCTGCAAGCCACCCTGGGTCGCCTGGAGCGTCTGTTGCGCCAGCTGACGCAACGCAGGGCTATCTGCATTCTGGATGTAGCTCTGCAGCATCGCGATGGCTTCCCGGTGGGCGACAATCTGCTGCGCGACATAACGGCGGTCGAATTCGGGCCCCTGCACGGTGCTGAGGTCGTTGATCATCGCGAGATGGCGCGGATCCAGAGCGGCCGGCGTTACCACCGGCGTGCCATTGCGCCGCAATGCGGCCGTCAAATCCTGGTCCATTGTCGTGTTGCCGGAGACGACGCGAGCAGCGAACTGGCGCACTTGCACAAATCCGCTCCGTTGCGCGGCCAACTGCCCGGACTGAATCTCGTAGGCGTTGTTCAGCGCCAGATTGATCACGAAATTATAGGATGTCTGGGACAGCGATTGGGGGACTGTGTAGGGCGGCGGCGCCGGAGGCGGAGCCGGCTGGGGTGCATAGGGCCCGTAAGCTCCATAACCGTAATACGGCGTCTGGTACGGCCCATAGCCGTAATCGCCGTAATAGCCGCGCCCATAGTAATAGGGCGCGCAGCCCAACAGTGTTGCACATGCGAGAATTCCGACTGCACCGCATAAGAATTGCCTGCGCATCCAACTCTCCATTTTTTGAGGAATCGGCCAAAGCGCGAGGATGGGCGCAGCCGGGGGCAGGGACGGCAGTGCCGTCCGAAGCCATGAAGACACGCGGCGTTCAAACCCCACGATGCAAGTTCCCCCTGCACCCATCACGCACGGGGGCACGCTAGGTCCGCGTGGATGAACTGAGGCTGAATAAACCGGCCAGTTCGAATTTTATTTGAGCGTTGTCAGGCCCTTCAGTGCCATCCAGTCATTCTGCGGGAGTGGAGTTGCAGGGTTTTGCGGGCCGACAGAAGTCGCCGCTGAATTGTTCTCCTGGAGCGTGATCCGATTAAATGGAATCGATCGCGCTCTAAATTCCTTTGATTGTCGCGCAATCTTTCGGCGAACCGCTTACACTTCGCCGGATTGCGCTGTAGCCCGGCAGTCTTGTTGTGCCCGGGTATCGACCTGGATCGGATTGCGTTGGTCGTGTGCAACTTATGGTAGGCAAGCCTCAAGCAGGAAAGTTTTGACGGTTGCGGTGGTGCGACCTGCCGATACAGATTGGACAAACAACGGTTGCAAAGCCGCGATACCTCTCAACTGCCGGGAGAGAACGCTCCCGAAGACCAGAGGGAGGTCATGCAGATCATGAGGAAATTCGTCAGCGCGGGTGCAGCCGGCGTTGCGGCCATCACATTGTTTGCCGGAGTTGCGTTTTCGCAGGGTCAGAATGCCGGCGGCGACGGACCTCCGTTGCTCGCCAACAAGATCGCCGTTACTTCGGGCGCTTCGGCGCGCCTGCTGGTAACGTCCGGTGGTTTCACTTCCGGTGGTTCCCTGAACGACAGATACACGCAGAACGGCGATAACATGTCGCCGAGCCTTTCGTGGACGAAAGGACCGTCCGGCACGCAATCCTATGTGGTTCTGGCAGAGGACGCGGGTGTCAACCGCCATGATCCCATCGTGCACTGGGTGATCTACAACATTCCGTCCACGCTGACGACGCTGCCGCAAAATCTTCCCACGGAAGCGCATCTGGAAATCGGAGCAGATCAGGGCAAGAACGTGCGTGGATCGGCCGGTTATATCGGCCCCAAGCCGCCGGCAGGACAAACGCATCCGTATCATTTCGAGGTCTTCGCGCTGAACACGAAACTGAACCTCGATCCGGCAAATGCCGACCGGCAGGCGGTCGTGAACGCCATGAAGTCCAACGTTCTGGCGTCGGGTGAAATTGTCGCCAACTATACCGGCAAGTAATTCTGCCGGATCGCATTCGAAAGCGCCGCGCCTCTGCAACAAGAGGCGCGGCTAATGCCTCATCCGATGAACTGGAATCGGATCACGCCTGACAAATTCCTTGAGCAGCCGGAGCGCGTGTGTGCCGGCCAGCACTCACTTGTCGCAGGCGGGACCGACCCATCTGCCGGTGAAGGTCGCGTTCGTGTTCATGGTCGCACCATTCGCGGCGCCCGCATTCAGCTGCACCGTGCCTGTCGCGTTTTGGGCATCGATGACATGAATCCGCATGTCGATATTCGCGCGTTCGCCCCCACGGTTTCCGGCCTCACACGTGCCGCGCAAGACCATATCGGTGCCGGTTGACGTGCGCGTGGTCCATTCGCATTTCTCTTTGGGATTTTCGAACGGCGTTTTGGCCAGATCGGACTGGGTGATACAGCTCTTGTAAGTATTGGTCTGGGGCGCGCCGCCAAACCTCTGCTTCATCGCCTCCTGCTGTGCGGGCGGCAATCGGCTTAGCATGGCTTGCATCTCGGGAGGCAGCGAGGCGTTCACGCTCGAAACTTCCGTCACCTCCCACGAGCCGGTATTTACATTCAATGCCTGCAACTGCGCCAGCGCAGCAGACGCTGAAAGGCACAGGCAGATGACCATAAATGCTTTGCGCATTCAGTCCTCCGGGTAATATCTGTCTTAAGCCGGTTGGCCGGCCGTGGCTATGTGGTGCGGATTTGATCCTGCGAAGCCACAGCGGGTTTTTCTTCGTAGAGCGAGCGCACCTGGAAAAGGATGTAGAAGCTGACCAGCGCGCCGATGATCGCGTTCACGATCAACCCGGATAGCAGCAGCGAAACCAGGCTGAGAATGCGGGAGTAAAAGATCAAATTCCACCCGTGCATTTTGCGCGCGAAGAGGCCGGGAAGTGCGGCAATGAGCAGCCCGATTTGAACGATGGTCACCAACGTCAGCCAACTGAAAGTTGCCGCGTAGGCCGGGCCGGCA
>DASUHP010000163.1:0-8792 GCA_036273455.1 Micropepsaceae bacterium
CCGCGGCGGCGGCCGGGCTTGGGCCGGTCGACCCAGGCCGGTATATCGAAATGCGCCCAACATTTCGTATTGCCGACGAAGCGGTCGAGAAACAGCGCCGCGGTGATTGCCCCGGCGAGCGGATAATCCGGCGCGTTGTTCACGTCGGCGATGTTGCTGTCGATGGCCGAATCATAGGATCGCCACAGGGGCAGCCGCCAAAGGTGGTCATTCTCAGCGCGTCCGCAATCCATTAGATCACCGGCCAGAGCATCGTCGTCGGTGAAAAACGGCGGCAGTTCCATTCCCGTTGCCGCGCGTGCCGCGCCGGTCAGTGTCGCGACGCAGAACATCAGCGCCGGGCTTTCCTTATCCGCCTCCGCCAGGGCGTCAGCGAGGATCAGCCGCCCTTCCGCATCGGTATTGCCGATTTCGACGTACAGGCCCTTGCGGCTGGGCAGCACGTCGCCGGGCCTGAAAGCACCGCCCGACACGCTGTTCTCGACCGCCGGAATCAGCACCCGCAGCCGCACCGGCAGTTGGCCGCCCATGACCATGCTGGCGACCGCCAGAACGCAGGCCGCGCCACCCATGTCTTTCTTCATGGTGGCCATGCCCGCGGCGGATTTCAAATCCAGACCGCCGGAATCGAAACACACGCCTTTGCCGACCAGCGTCACCTTCGGATGTTCTGGCTTGCCCCAGGTGATGTCGATCAGCCGCGGCGGGCGGACACTGGCGCGGCCAACCCAGTGCACCAGCGGATAGTTTTCCTGCAGTAGAGCATCGCCCTCGATCACATTGACCGCAGCGCCATGACCCGCGGCGAGCGTGCGCGCAGCCTGTTCAAGCTCGGCCGGGCCCAAATCATTGGCCGGCGTGTTGATCAGGTCGCGCGCGAGAAACACGCCTTCCGCGATGCGCCTGACCGCCGCCGCATCGACGCCGTCCGGCACCACGAGCCGCGGCCCTTCCCGTTCACCGGAATTGCCCGGCCGCATGCGATAGCGCCCGAAACGGTAAGTCCCGATGGCCCAGGCATAGGCGGCGCGGGCACCGCCGAATTCCTGCGGCACATTTTCCAGGCGATAGGTCCCCTTGGGCAGACGCTCGGAGAACAGCGCCAGCGCGTGAACGTCCTGTCCTTTGCCCAGGCCCAGCACGGCACCGGCCAATGCGCCGTCGGCGCCGGGAAGCAAGGCGAGTTCGCAGTTCTTCGCGCCGAAGGCGGTCGACTTTAACCAGGCGGACTCCCTCGGGCCAAGACGTTCAAGGAATGTGTTCAGGTCGCGCTGCAGGACGGCATATAGCGGCAGCGCCTGCCGGGAATCAGCTTCAGTTGGGGTGATGAATAGCGGGATCATGCAGAGCTGTTATAGGAATCGGAGCGCTCGGGCGCAATCACGAGGCCCACAACTCTCGGGGAAATGCCGTCTATGACAATTGATACGCAGTACACGCTTTACATCGGGACCAGGAACTACTCGTCGTGGAGCCTGCGCCCATGGCTCGCCATGAAGATGGCACAGCTCGACTTCACGGAGGTCGTGATCCCGCTGCGGCAATCGGACACGAAGGCGAAAATCCTCAAGCACTCCCCGTCCGGCAAAGTTCCGCTGCTCGTCATCGAGCGTCAGCAGACGAAGGAGCTGATCTGGGACAGTCTCGCGATTTGCGAGACACTCGCCGAACGCCTGCCGACGACGCAGTTATGGCCGCAAGATTCCGCGGCGCGTGCCTTCGCGCGCAGCATCACTGCCGAAATGCATTCCGGTTTTCCGGAATTGCGCGCTGCACTGCCCATGGACATCATTGCCCGCAACGCGCCGGTGCCCCTCACCGATGCAGTGCAGCAGCAGGTGAACCGGATCCATGACATCTGGCATCAGGCGCTGACGCAGTATGGCGGAGGCGATGGATTTCTGTTTGGCCGCTTCTCCATCGCCGATGCTTTCTACGCCCCGGTCGTGACCCGCTTTGTGACGCATGCGATTTCGCTTCCGCCGCTGGTGCAGGAGTACTCCCGGCGCATTCTGTCTTTGCTCCCAATGCAGGAATGGGCCCACGCCGCGCAAAGGGAGATGGCGTGAAAAAAGTGGGGCGCCCGAAGGCGCCCCACGTCGGCAACACGAGGAAAGTGCCCCCGTTAGGTGTGGATCATCTCGCCATGCAGATTGATGTCGAGACCCTCGACCTCAACCTCGCGCTTGACGCGCAGACCGACGACCATGTCGATGACTTTCAGGATGATAAAGGTGCCGAAGGCGCAGTACATAAAGGTCGCCGCGACATCGTAAAACTGGATCAGCATCTGACGACCATTACCATCGATCAGCCACCCCCCCATCGGCGCACCCATCGGATTGATCGCTTTGCTGGCCAATGCGCCCGTCAACATCGCCCCTAGCGCTCCGCCGATGCCATGCACGCCCCATGCGTCAAGCGCATCGTCATAGCCGATCACTTTCTTCAAGTGCACCGCGCTCAGGTAGCAGACGATGCCGGCGAGGATGCCGATAATCAGCGCACCTTGCGCATTGACGAAGCCTGACGCGGGGGTAATCGCGACCAGCCCCGCCACGGCGCCCGATATCATTCCGAGCACGGATGGTTTCTTCGCCACCAGCCACTCGGAGAACATCCAGCCCAGCGAAGCCGCGGCGGTCGCGATTTGCGTCGCGGCCATAGCCATGCCCGCGTTCACATTCGCCGTTACCGCCGAACCGGCATTGAACCCGAACCAGCCGACCCACAGCAATGACGCGCCTATCACACTGAGCGAAAGGTTGTGGGGCGCCATGTTCTCGCTGCCATATCCGACGCGCCGGCCGAGCACGAGGCAAGTGATCAGGCCCGCCGTGCCGGCGTTGAGGTGCACCACGGTGCCGCCGGCATAATCCAGCGCGCCCATGGAACCGAGCCAGCCGCCGCCCCACACCCAGTGTGCGATCGGGCAATACACGAACAGCAGCCACAGTGACATGAACCACATGAAGGCCGAGAACTTCATTCGGTCTGCCAGCGCTCCGGCAATCAGCGCCGGAGTGATGATGGCAAAGGTCATCTGGAAGCACATGTAGACCGATTCGGGAATTGTCGGCGCCAGCATGGTCGTCGTGTTCAACCCCATGGGACCGAGCAGCAGGTAATTCACGCCACCAATCACTGCATTGACGCCGGCGCTTGGATTTGTCGTGAAGGCAATCGAGTAGCCGATAATCATCCACAACACGGTGATGATACATGTGGCGCCAAAGCTCTGCGCCAGTGTCGCAAGAACATTCTTTTTGCGAACCATTCCGCCATAGAACAGCGCGAGGCCGGGGATCGTCATCATCAACACCAGGGCCGTGGAGGTAAGCATCCAGGCCGTGTCCCCGGAATCGATTTTGGGCGGTGCCGGTGCCGCCGCTGCGGGTGCGGCTGCGGCAGCCGGTGCTGCGGGAGCAGCCTGGTCCGTTGCGGCCGGCGCCCCAGCCGTCTGTGCGTGCACCGGACCGGCCGCAGTGAAAATCATGAAGGCTGCGGCCCAGACGATCATCATCCGCATGAGCCACGTCGTGACATTATGCATCGTTAAGTTTCCTCGTGTGGAGTTGCGAAATCAGAGCGCTTCGTTGTCGGTTTCGCCCGTGCGAATCCGGACCACCTGATCGACGCTGGTGACGAAAATTTTGCCGTCGCCAATCTGGCCGGTTCGGGCATTTCGGGTGACGGCCTCGATCACCGCTTCCGCCATTTCGTTGCGCACGGCGACTTCGACCTTGATCTTCGGCAGGAAATTCACCGCGTATTCTGCGCCGCGGTAGATCTCCGTATGACCTTTCTGCCGCCCGTATCCCTTGACCTCGCTAACCGTCATTCCTTGCACGCCGAGCGCCGATAGCGCTTCGCGCACTTCATCAAGCTTGAATGGCTTGATGATCGCCGTGATGAATTTCATCCCCTCGTCCTGACCATTCCCTGGTTACGTGTTGTTCCGAATCAAGAACCGTGCCGGTTTTGAGAACTGAGCTTCGCCGCCAGTTTTTTAGGCAACCGGCCGTCCTCAGCGCGTGGCCGGGTCCGATATGCGCAAATTCTGTGCAGCACGCCCTCTAATTGTGCATTAGTTCATCCGCGTTTGACCCGGGGCGGGCTACGTGGACAATACGAGCATGTCTGTCGTGAAGTCCGACATCGCCATTGCCGGCGGCGGCATGGCAGGAATGACTTTGGCGCTGGCTTTTGCAAAAGCGGGCCTCTCGGTCTGCCTCGTCGATCGCCTTTCGCCTGCGGAAATGTCATCCGAAGCTTTCGACGGGCGGGTTTCGGCGCTCGCCTATTCCTCGGTCCGCATGATGCGAGCCCTTGACCTGTGGCGGCTGATGGAAACGCACGCGCAGCCGATCACTCAGATTCTGGTCAATGAAGGGCGGCGGAATGGACATGCTCTGCCCTTCTCGCTCCATTTCGATCATCACGAGATCGGCGAGCCGCTCGGGCATATCGTCGAAAACCGCCATATCCGGCAGGCTCTGCTCGCGGCAATCGCCGGCCAGCCCAATTTGCGGTTCATGTCAGGTGTCGCCGTGAACAGACTGACTGTGGGTGAACAGGACGCGGTTATTGAATTGTCCAGCGGGACGGACATCGTCGCCAAGCTCGTCGTTGCAGCCGAGGGACGAGATTGTGCATTGCGCGATGCCCAAGGCATCGGAACCGTAGCCTGGGATTACGATCAACTCGGCCTCGTGACGACCGTCGAACATGAGTACCCGCATGGCGGCGTCGCTTATGAGCAGTTCCTGCCTACGGGCCCGTTCGCGATCCTGCCGATGACCGGTAACCGTTCATCACTGGTGTGGACCGAAAACACGAGCGAAGCGCGCCGCATTCTGTCCTTGCCGTCCGCGGGCTTTGCCGCCGAACTGGCCGCAAGTTTTGGCGCTCATCTCGGCGAAATCGCCGCCACCGGGCCGGTCTGGAGTTATCCACTGAAGCTGCAGCTCGCACGCAGTTACGTGAAGCACCGCTTCGCATTGGTGGGCGATGCCGCGCACACCATTCATCCGCTCGCGGGGCAGGGTTTCAACCTCGGCCTGAAGGACGTCGCGGCACTGGCTGAATGTGTGCTTGATGCCGCCCGCCTCGGCACCGATTATGGCGATGAAATCGTGCTCCGCCGCTATGAGCGCTGGCGCCGGTTCGATTCAACCCTGCTTGCGGCGGTGACCGATTCCATGAACCGGCTGTTTTCCAACGACATTCTTCCACTCCGGCTGGTCCGCGACCTCGGTCTTGGGATCGTTGATCAGATCGCGCCACTCCGCCGCATATTGATGCGGCACGCCGGCGGCGATCTCGGCACCCTTCCACGTCTGCTGCGCGGTGAACCGGCCTAAAATCTCCTTCAGGCTCACGAAGCCGTGCTATACTTCAACTATTGTTAAGCTTTCTGCGCAGATGGCGCACTGGTTGGGAACGTCGCAACTCGGGCGACGAGCAATAGGAGGAAGGGCATGGCATTGGCACAACTGACACGTGGTCTGGCCACCGGTGTGGCCGCGGCTGCGATCATCTTCGCGATTTCGCCGGCCTCGGCAGGCGAGAATTACGGCTCGGTGCAGGGCATGGTGAAAAGCGCATCCGGCCAACCCGTCTCCGGCGCATTCGTCCGGCTGAGAAACCCCGACAAAAGATTGACCTTCATGGTCATCAGCCAGAATGGCGGCGCGTTCACCGCAACAGATTTGCCGGCCGGCAATTACACGGTGCAGGCGATCGAAGGAAAGAACCAAAGTGCCGTTTCCTCCGCCGTCGCAGTTGCCGGCGGCAAGGCATCGAAAATTGACGTCGCGCTGATGAACGCGCGTGGACCAATGCTCGCCGCTGCCTGGCCGGACCGCATTCCGGAGGACAAATTCGACGCGCTGCCCAAGGATGCCAAGGCGCTTCCGGAAGGGCAGTACAAACAGCTCGTCGCCGAGAAATGTACCGTCTGCCATGACGTGCAGCGCATCCTTGGCAAACGTTCAACCCCAGCCAACTGGGCGTTCACCATCAAGTCGATGCGGGCAAATATGGCGGCTGCGTCGCTTCCCGATCTCACGGACCAGGATGCCAACAACATCCTCCAATATGTAACCACGAATTTCCATCCGTCGCCGGGCGGCGACGACATCAATGGACGGTTGCCGGATTATCCGATGACCGGCCAGAGCCTGCATTATCGCGTGGTCACGCTGGACTTGCCGCGGCGCTACTCAGAGCCGCATGACATTGCGTCCGATCCCAGCGGCGTGGCCTGGGCGGCCGAACGCGCGGGCGCTCTCATTCGCTTCGATCCGAAGAGCTATGAGTTCACCGAAGTACGTGTACCGCAGGGGCCGGCGGCGGCGGATCGTCAACGTCTCGGCAATCCGCAGATCAACGCGCAGGGCGTTCTGTGGACCGCGGATGGTCCCAACCAGCGCTGGCTGTCCTATGACACCAAAGCCTTCAACATCGCCAATCCCGGCGCGCCGTTCCATGCCTATCCGTGGCAGGTCAAAGGCCATGGCGGCGCGGGCGGCAATTCCTTCGCGCTGGCTCCCGACGGCACCGTTTGGGGTACCGGCATGAACAAGGAAGTCCGGATGCTGAATCCGCAGACTGCGGAATTCAAATTCTATGAATCACCGTCGGCGTCCAGGAGCCCGGGTGCATATGGTCTCGCAGTCGCGGGTGACGGCTCGGTCTGGTGGGCCGAAGACAATACGGATGCGATGGCACGTGTCGATGCAAAGACCGGAAAGGTTGAAGAATACAAGCTTCCCGATGTCGGGGGGCACGCCCTCCCGCGGCGCATGAACAGCGACTGGGATGGCAATCTCTGGGTCGGCGTCTGGCAAGCCGGCAAGCTGATGAAGGTCGACTACAAGACAAAGCAGATGACTATGTATCAGCCGAAGACAGCCAGCCTCGGAATGTATTCGGTCGTCGCCGACAAGAAGAATCACTACATCTGGGTCAGCGCCCAGCAAGTGGATAAGATCTTCCGCTTCAATCCGGCGACTGGCGAGTTCGTGGAATTCCCGCTGTCTTACGCGCAGCAGGATCCGCGGCGCATCGATATCGACCCGACCAATCCGAACCGGATCTTCTTCAGTGGCAATACCGCCGACCGGATCGGCTATATCGAACTGCTGCCGTAATCGTCAGCAGCACGTGTTGCCAAATGGGCCAGGGTTTCCCTGGCCCATTTGTTTTTGTCAGATCAGCGTTTCGGTGGCGTCCAGGTCCGGTGTTTCGTCGGATCAGTCAGCGTGGTTTGCCGTCCCCACCAGTGGCGGCGGCGGGCGAGATACACCGTGTCGAGATCGACATAAAATTCGCGCGCCTTTTCTATCACCACGGCGTGGCGCGCCTCTTCGGCTTCCTTGCGTGTCGCATACAGGGTGGCAAGAAACAGGTAACGGGTGACGGGCTCGCCGGTACGCTCGTCGGGAACGCTGACGGCGGACACGTCTTCAACCTGCTCCTCCACAACATCGAACGTTTGCCGGTAATGCGCATATTGGTCAAAGGCGCTGCGGTATTCCTGCATCCTGCGCTCGACGTTTTTGGCGTCGAACCGGCGCAGCGCACGCAAAATCGGCCGGCGCAACGCTACCGCCGCGGTCAGCGCAAGCACAATCAAAGCGATCTCGAAATTATCTGACATCCGCCGGCGAGGGAAAATACATACGCGCGCGAATTTATAATGATTTGTAGATCAGCGTCAGGTCTTGCGAGCCCGGCGGCGCACCGGCTCGCGTGCCGGTTCGGCTTTGGACTCGGGCTTCATCAGCCCCGCTTCCTGAAAATAACGCACTGCGCCGGGATGCAATGGGGCGGGCGTCAGTTTCGGTCCGAATGACGCATCGAGGAAGTGGAATCCTTCACGGGCGGCCAGCAGCGATGGCCGGTTCGCCGGGTTATACAAGGCTTTCAGCATGCCATAGATCAGCCGCTCCGGCTGATTTTCATCGGCGATCCACAGGGCGTCCACACTCACCGTCTCGACCGCAGCCGAATTGCCGTAGGCGCTCTTTGCAATGGTGTGCGGCTCAAGCCACGGATCGGCGCGCAGCAATCGGCGAAGTCCGGCACCGGTGATTGGCACCAGATGCGCCGAGCCGTCGGCGAGCAGATCGTGAATCAGACCGATCGGCGTACCGCCGACGAGGAAGAGCGCATCCAGCTTACCGTTGCGCAAAAGGTCCACCGCGTCTTCAGGTGAATCGAAATTGGGGTGCACGGATTTTTCCGGGACACCATAGGAGGACAGAATGGCGCGCGCCGTTACGATTGTGCCGGAACCTTCCGGGGATAACGAGACCCGCTTGCCACGAAGTTGCGCGACTTCTTCGATCCGAGACTTTGTCGATGCCACCAGATGCACGTCTTCGCCATACAGATCGGCGATGACACGCAGGCTTTTGGACGGTCCGGATTTGCGGAAAGGCCCCTTGCCCTCTGTCGCGAGCGAAACGACATCCGCCTGCGCGAGCCCCGAATTGATCATTCCAGCATTCACCGAAGCGACATTGGCTACCGAACCCTGCGATGCCATGGTCGAGACGATCACACCGGGCGGCCCGCATACATTTGCCGCTTCGCATCGCGCGATACCGGGCGGATGGCTGAGAATTTCCGACAGCAGATTTCCAATCGGGAAATAGGTCCCGGTGCTCGAGCCGGTCCCGATCTGAAACGGAATCCGTTGTGGCGTATCCGCGCTCTGCGCTGCCGCAGCAGATGCAACAGCGAGACCGAACACCATCAGGGCGCCGGCGATGGGCGACAGCCGG
>DASUHP010000164.1:0-10974 GCA_036273455.1 Micropepsaceae bacterium
GACTTGCCGGCCGGCAGCTTTCAGCCGGGTTGCGAGCATTCGCACCTGGGTCGATTTACCGGCGCCCTCGCCGCCTTCAAAAGTGATGAAGCGGCCGCGTCCTGTCACGCCTTCTTGCCGAACACCAGCGCCTGCAATCCCGTCATCATCCTGTCGACAAAACCATTGGCCGGGATCGCCTCGGCGGCCACGGCGGGCACGGCTTTGTCCGGTTTTCCGGGGGCCGAAACGATAAGGGTTCCGATCTGCTGGCCCGCCGCGATGGGCGCGTGAATGGGCCCGTCATAACGCAGGGTCACTTTCATCTGCGGACGCGAATCGACCGACAGCATCACCTTCAGCGGATCCTTCACCGTGACGCCGACCACGTCCTTTGTGCCGCCCCACAGTTCGGCGCTGGTCAGAACATCGCCTTTGTTGGCGATCCTGTAGTCCTTGAATTCGCGATAGCCGATATCGAGCAACCGCCGCGCCTCTTCCGCGCGTGCGCGTTCGCTCGTCATGCCGTTGATGATCACAATCAGCCGGCGGCCATTGCGCTCAGCCGAGATGATGGAGCCGTAGCCGCCTGCCTCGGTATGGCCGGTTTTCAGCCCATCAACCCCGGTGCTTTCGCCGATCAGTGTGTTGCGATTGCCCTGTTTGATATTGCTCCAGGTGAAATCCTTGATCGCGAAATATTTGTAGTATTCGGGATAGTCATGGATGATGTGGGCCGCGAGTTTGACCAGGTCTTCCGACGACATGTACTGGCCGGGATCGGGTAGGCCGCTGGAATTGGCAAAATGGGAATGCGTCAGCCCGAGTTCTTTGGCGCGTGCGGTTTCCATGTCGGCGAATGCCGATTCGCTACCGCCCAGGGTCTCCGCCACCACAACACAGGCATCGCCGCCGGACTGTACGATGATGCCCTTCAAAAGGTCATCGACCGGCACGTCGGAATTCAACTGCACCCACATCTTGGACTCATTGTCCTTCTGGCCCTGACGCCATGCGGTCTGCGAGACATGCATGGTATCCGTCGGCTTCAGCCGGCCGTCCTTGAGGCGCTGAAAGACCATTTCCACGGTCATCAGCTTGCTCATGGACGACGGCGGCATCGGCTGGTCGCAGTCCTTGCAGAACAGGGTTTCGCCGGTGTCATAATCGTAGATCATCGCCTGTTTGGCGGTGGTCATGATTTCGGCGCGGGCGCCGGCGGACAGGACCGGCGCAGCGGCAACCGCGGCGCCAAACATCAGCGGAGTTACGAGACGGAAAGCGGACACGATGGCCCTCCCTGGATTGAGCCGGAACGAATCACTTGCGGATTCTAGAAACGTTTTCGCACGCAATTTGCACCGCGCGGATAAATTTCCCGTTTAGAGGCTAGCCTGCGGGGTCGACGACGATCTGGGCATCGTTCTGGCCCAAGCCTTCAATCCGCGACAGCGCAGCGTCGGCATCATCGACCGACTGGAATGGCCCAATCCTGACCCGGTAGATCGGCCGCCCATCCTTGGTTCCGGCCGAGACTTTTGCGCCCGCACTGCTCAAGCGCGAGGCGAGGTAATTGGCATTGGTCAGCGAAAGGAATGCCCCGGCCTGGACATAAAGCGAAGTCGCCGCGGGAACCGGCATCTCGATGACCTGCCCGTCCGCATTTTCCGGAAGCGGCGGCAGGATCTCCTGTTGGACGGGGGCGGGTAAGGCCGCCACTTGCGTTTCTGGCGCCATGGGGATGCCGGTGACCGGTGGCAACATATCTACGTCAACTGCCGTTACAGGGGCCGCAGGAACTGCGGTGGCAATGGCCATCGGCGTTTCGTCGGCCAGCGAAGCCAGTCCCGTGCCGTTCAGGTCCGCCCGGCCGAGGAAAGTGACACGCACCCTGGCCAATCCCTGATCGCGAAAGCCCAACAGGTCAGCGGCATGCTCGGACACATCGAGGATGCGGCCATTCACATAGGGACCGCGGTCATTGATGCGCACCACGATCGAACGGCCATTTTCGAGATTGGTCACCCGGACATTGACCGGCATCGGCAATGTCGGATGGGCGCCCGTCACTGCGTTCATGTCGAAGATTTCGCCGTCTGCCGTCGGTTTTCCCTGGTAGTCCTGGCCATACCAGGAGGCAATTCCGGTGGTATCGTATTCCGGCTGTTCCTGCGGGTAATACCAGACGCCGTTGACCTGGTACGGATCGCCGACTTTGTAGGCGGGGTGCGGGACAGGGACGGCCGGTGGGGCCGCAGGTGGCGCCGCGGCTCTGGGCGCCAGCGGTCGTGCAATACTGGCGACCATTGGTCTGTGTGCCGGCGTGGATGCACAGGCGGCAATCAGACCCGCCAGGGGAATCACAACGGCAAATCTGCCGTAACCATGCCTCATCTCGAACGGCTCCTACGCGCCGGATTCGCCAAGTCGGCCCCCAAAGCGAATCTGATTCTGGTGCAGGAGATTAACGTCCAGCGCGCCATGGTCAAATGGCTAATAGTTAAGGTTATTATCGATTTATCAGTACGCGCACGGACGCCAAGCTAAAGCATTCCTCATGGCTGGCTTGCGACGGCGGGCCCCCTTTCGTCACCCTCAGCGCGCAGGGCGCGCGGGCGACACTTTCCCCTAGGCTTCGCGCTGAGGCGCTCGCGGAGGGGAAAGCGAAGGCTAGTTTTCTGAAACGTGTCTTACAGGCTGGCGAGCTGAGACAGCTTGACGTTTTTCAACGGCAGTTCACGCACGCGCTTGCCGGTGGCGGCAAAGACCGCATTCACGACCGCCGGTGCGATGGTCGCGGTGCCGCATTCGCCGATGCCG
The DNA here is from genome assembly GCA_036273455.1 of Micropepsaceae bacterium. Lineage (GTDB taxonomy): Bacteria > Pseudomonadota > Alphaproteobacteria > Micropepsales > Micropepsaceae > CAIYRG01. The sequence continues at coordinate 2,800 of DASUHP010000164.1, forward strand.
CCGAATTTCGGCCCGCCGGACGGCACCAGATGAACTTCGACCTTTGGCGCTTCGGCCTGTCGCACAATGCGGTATCTGTCGAAGTTCAGCTCCTGTACCTGCCCGTCCTTGATGCTCATCTCACCCCAAAGCGCGGCCGAGAGTCCGAACATAGCGCCCGATTCCATCTGCGCTTCGATGATCTTTGGATTGACCACGTGATAGCAGTCCACCGCGACCACGAGCCGGTCGACCTTGATCTGGTCGCGGTTGGTGACGGTCACTTCCGCAACGGTACCCACCACCGAGCCGTGATTTTCGGCCACCGCGATGCCCCGGCCGCGCCCGCGTGGCAGCTTGCTCGTCCAGTTGCTCTTGTCGTGCAGCGCTTCGAGCACACCGACGAAATCCTTGCGCTCCACCATGGCGCGGCGGAATTCATACGGGTCTTTGCCCGCGGCATGGGCAAGTTCGTCAATAAAGCTTTCATAGAAGAAGCAGTTCTGCGATCCGCCCACGGAACGCCAGAAATGCACCGGCAGATGCGTGTTCTTCATCTGCCCGCCGACATAGAAATTCGGAATCTTGTAGGGCGAGTTTACGATGCCATCGACCGCCTGCCCTTCGATGCCGTTTTCGACCGGACGGCCGGTCGAACGGTTGATCGATCCGACTGCGACTTTGGCTTCGACAGCGACCGGCATGCCGTCGGGACCGAGCGCGGCGCGGAATTTTGCCGCCGCCTGCGGCCGATAACGGTCGCCGCGGATATCCTGCTCCCGGCTCCACGTCACTTTCACCGGCCGCCCGACTTCGCGGGACGCGGCAATCGCGTGCTCCATTTCATCATGCTTGGACCGGCGTCCGAAGCCGCCGCCGACATAGGCATTGTGGATGTAAACCTGCTCCTGCTTCATGCCGGAAGCTTCGGAAGCCTGCTGCAATGTGGCGAGCGCGGTCTGCGTGCCGATCCAGACATCGACCCGGTTCGGCTGCACCCAGGCGGTCGCGTTCAGCGGCTCCATCGGTGCATGCGCGAGGTGGGGCGCTTCGTACAGGGCCTCGATGACCTTCGGTGCATTGGCAAGCGTGCCGGCGGCGTCGCCATCGCCGCGCACCTGAATCATCGGCTCGGTCAGCGTGTCGCGATACATCTGCTTCATCTGCGCACTGTCGGAACTGCCGGCCGGGCCGTAATTCCAGGTGATCTTCAGCGCCTTCAGGACCTCCATGGCGCGCCAGGTATTGTCGGCGACGACCACGACGGCGTCTTTCAGCTTGACGACCTTGACGATGCCGCGCTTGCCGGCGAGCCCGCTTTCATCGACCGACGCAAGTGTGCCTGTGGGTACCGGGCATGACATCGCAGCCGCGTAGGCCATATTCGGGACCTTCGCGTCGAGGCCGAATTTGGCTTCGCCATTGACCTTCACCGGGGTGTCGAGACGCGGCAAAGGCTTGCCAATCAGCTTGTACTGATCGGGCGTTTTGATCGCGGGTTCTTTGTCCAGTTTGATCTTCGCCGCATCTGCCGCGACCTGGCCATAGGTCAGGCGGCGATTGCTGGCTTTGTGGACGACCGCGCCATTCTCGGCCGCACATTCCGTGGCCGGAACATTCCAGCGGTTGGCGGCGGCCTGAATGAGGCGCGCCCGGGCGCTGGCGCCAGCCTGCTGGAGATACTGCCAGGACGTCGCGACGCCGCGCGAACCGACGGTGTTCTGGTCTTTATAGACGTTCTTCTCGCGGACATTGCGGTTGGGCGAGGCGAACTCGCCCTTGATCCTGGTCCAGTCGCATTCGAGTTCTTCGGCGACCAGCATGGGATTGGAGGTCGCAGCCCCCTGCCCCATTTCCGAATGCGGAATGCGGATGGTGATCGTCTCGTCCGGATCGATCACGATCCAGGCGCTGATTTCATCCGGCGCAACCGCCTCGGTGCTCCACGGTGCTGGCCCAAGCGGGCGGGCGCTGGCGAGGCCGGGGAAGCTGAATCCGAGTGCCAATCCGCCGGCGGTGGACAGGCCGGTGACAATGAATTTGCGGCGCGACAGACCATCTTCGCCGCGAACGGAATCAATATGTCCCATGGAAATCTCCCGTTAGCGTGGAGTTGGTCGCGAATTACGCCTTCGTCGCCGCAGCGCGGTGGATCGCGCGGCGGATACGGATGTAAGTCCCGCAGCGGCAGATATTGGTGATGCCATCGATATCCGCATCCGTCGGATTGGATTTTTGCTTCAGCAGTGCGGACGCGGCCATGATCTGGCCCGACTGGCAATAGCCGCATTGCGGCACATCTTCGGCGATCCAGGCGGCCTGCACCGGATGCAACTTGCCGTCCGGCGATGCGAGTCCTTCAATGGTGGTGATGTCTTTGCCTGCCGCATTCGCGACCGTCACCGAGCAGGAGCGCATCGCGACTCCGTCGATATGAACCGTGCAGGCGCCGCATTGCGCGATGCCGCAGCCGAATTTCGTGCCGGTCAAGCCGATCTCATCACGGATCGCCCACAGCAGCGGCATATCGGGCTCAAGGTCGAGCGTATGTGTTTGACCGTTCACCTTCAAAGTGACCATGGAATCTCTCCCAATCTGAAAGCCCGAAATAGAATCCGGCCGCCGGACGGCCGCGCTCACCGCGTCGCAGATGTTAGCATGGACGCATGGCGCGATGCATTATACCCACATGGATATCACGCTTCAGATGCCGGCGTACCATTCATAGCCGCGGTCTTCCCAGAATCCCCCTTTGCCGAAGCCGATTTTCGAGAAATCGTCGACCACCTGAATCTGCATGACATATTTGGCCATCTTGTAACCAAGCTGCCGCTCAACCCGCAGGCGCAGCGGTGCGCCATATGGCACGGGCAAGGCCTGCCCGTTCATTGCATAAGCCATGATGGTCTGCGGGTGAAACGCATCGATCATATCGATGCTTTCGTAATAGAGCCCGCTGCCGTCCTGGGAATTCAAGAGATCGTCGGCACAGCGGAAGACCACATATTTCGCACCTGCCGTCAGCTGGGATTGCTGCAGGAGATGCGACAGCGGTACGCCGGTCCATTGTCCGATCGCGCTCCAGCCTTCAACGCAGTCGTGGCGGGTGATCTGCGTGCGCGACGGCATCGCCCGCAATTCGGCGAGCGAATAAGACGCAGGTTTGCGCACCAGCCCGTCCAGTTTCAGCCGCCAATCGGTGAATTCGGTAAGCACGAGGTTGCGGTATTCATCCGAATCTGGCCGGACGGTGCCGTTCGCTTTGAAGGTCTTTGAAATCTCCGACGCCGGATATTCGCGTGCGAGCGGCTGACCCGAGGTCAGAACGAGCCGCTGACCGTCGAGGTTCAGGCTTTCGGCCCCGGCCAGGATTTTCTGGACGGTGTTGTTCTGCGAGAGCTTGTCGCAGCCGGCCAGCAGCAGCCCGCCTGCCGCGGCCAAAGCGGCTCGACGATTGAACAATGTGTCGCTCATGTCTGCCTCCTGGAGCGCAATCCGGCGAAGTGTGTGCGGTTCGCCGAAGATTGCGCGACAATCAAAACATTCCGGAGCGTGATCCGATGACCTTCAATCGGATCATGCTCCGGGCTTTTCAGGCCGGACGGCGAACCATCCGGTGATCATCGAGCGCATCTCGTTGAAGATACCTGCCAGCAGCACTTCAATGAGGTGGATGAAAACGAAGAGGACAATAGCCGTTGCGGCGAAGAAGTGGATGGTCCGCGCCGATTGCCGCCCCCCGAACAGGTCGGGCAGCCATGGCGCCGCGGAATCGATTCCGGGCGACATCGACACGCCAGTCACGATCATGAGTGGAAACAGCACAAACACGACCGTGAGATAGGCAAATTTTTGCAGCACATTGTAACGCTTGGCGGCTTCACCGCGCGGATGGCGAAAGCGCAAGTGGTCGAGGATCGAACGGCCGAGGCCGCGAACATCCTTATGCGTCGGCGCAAGATCGCGACGAAAATGCCCCGCGCCAAAGCCATAAAGGAGATAGGCGAAGCCATTGATCGCGAGCAACCAGGCGAAGAAGAAGTGCCAGCGGCGGCCTTCGGCGAGCGATTGGTAGCTTGGCAATGTGATCCACCATGGAAAGGCGCGGCCCGAGAGGAAGCCGTCGCGGTCGGTGAATACGCCAAGCACGCCCGTGGTGTTGAATTTTGCGCTGCCGATCTGAAGCCAGCCGATCGGCGGGCCTTCGAGCTGGTCCTCGGCATAAATCGAAAACAGTGCAGGATCGGCTTCATCGCCTTTTACGCCCCAATGCAGCATCGCATGGGCGTTGAAGATCTGCAGACCGCTCATCAGCAGGACCACGAAGCACAACAGATTCAGCCAATGCGACACGCGGACGGCGACGGTATGACGGTAGATCAGTTCGCGGCCGTTGCGCGTGCGCAGGCTCCGTTGAACCCTGTCCCCGGCAATCTCCGCGCTCATCCGACCCTCAAACATGCCCCATTTGGATGAGCATAATACGCCTCCCCAGGTAACAGGCGTCAGCCTGGCCTTTACAATCTGTGATTTTGCTCACGGATACTTTCATTCAGTTCCCTGAAACCAAATGGTAGGACTCTTTCCGCGTTCAGAGCAATGGACGCCGGGCTTCGGCAATAGAAGCCGAGCCTAAAGCCTCCGGTCCGCAAAGGCGAAGCGAACCGGATCGCTGGAAGGAAACCTCACCGGCGGGTGAGGGGCACATGATCCAGCACCACCAGTAACGACACGCGCGGCTTTGCCTTGGCGCGAACAGAGAAGGTGTACCTGAATGGAAATGCATGCCAACACTGCGACTGCAGCTCCGGCCGGGAGCTCGTTTTTCCCCGTTTCGGTTCTGATTTCGCTGATCGTTCTCCTCGCAATGCTGTTTGCCGTCCTGCAGTCGGCAAATCTGCCGCTGACGTCGGACAGCTATACGAAGACGATTGCCAAGGCTCCGTTTTTCCGTGGTCTGGTTTATCTCCCGCAATTCCGCTTCCTGCCGCTGTTCCAGGGTGCCAATCCGGCCGCGAAGGACGAAAACGGCGTGCCGCCGGACGACCTGGTCAATCGCTGGGACCCCTATATCAAGGAAGCGTCCGCGCGTTTCGCGATCCCCGAGAAATGGATTCGCACCATCATCAGCATTGAAAGCGGTGGCCACACCATGTGGTCAGGCAAACCGATCACGTCGAATGCAGGCGCCATGGGCGTGATGCAGCTGGAGCCGGACACGTTCAAAGAGGTGAGCGCCCGCCACGGTCTCGGCTCCAACCCGTACAATGTTCACGACAATATCCTTGCAGGCACGGCATATCTGCGCGAGCTCTACAACAAATACGGTTATCCGAGGTTGTTCGCGGCATACAATGCCGGCCCCGGCACGCTTGAGCAGCACATCGCGCGCGGCATCCGCCTCCCGGCCGAAACGGTCAATTATATTCGCAAAGCGGTGCTGGGCACGGGAACGCCCGCCGCGGCCAAGAAGGCCGTCGCCGAGGCCATGTATCAAAAGCCCACGTCGAAGCACCCCGTGAAAGTGGCAGCATCGCACGCGGTGAAATTGGCGGCAGCGAAGCCGGCCGCAGGGCGCTCGGCGAAACACGTAGCAGCACGCCAGGTCCACGTCGCGGCGAAGCCGGTGCATATGGCACGGGCGGCGCATCACAGCGGAGCTCACGCAAAGCGCCGCGCTTAGGATAGCCTGCCCCCTGGAAAGAAAAAGGCTCCCCTCCGGGCCTTTTTCTTTTTGAAGCCTCGAACATGCGAGGCTGACCAGGTGCCTAATCCAGCGGTTGAATTCTTGTAATCCACCCGTCGTGATCGGTGTACCAGACAGTCACCGGCGTCGTGGAATTGTCGATCCAGCTTTCGCGGTCGAAGCCGTAGGGTTCGGGCAAGACATATTCTACCCATTCTCCCGTCTTCGGATTGAAGCGCGCATAGCGTCCGCTGTGCGATTCGCCAGCCCAGACTTCGCCGTTCTTGTCGGGATGGGCGGTGTACAGAGCGGTATAGGGTGTCGGCACCCGGTATTCCACGACCTGCTTCTTCTTGATGTCGAATTCTACCAGCTCTCCGCCACGGCCGCCGGCCCAGTAATTGTCGTCCGGATCGAATTCGCCCCGCGCCGGACCGCAATTGGGGCTGCACGCGCCCTCGAACACTTCGCCGGTCTTCACGTCCGCGACCACGACACCATCCCTGGGCCATGCTCCGCCGCCGAAATAGCGACCGTCCGCGCTGACCGCGCTGCCATAGGTCGCGGCGAATTTCTTCGTCGGGATTTTGCGCAATATCTCGCCGGTCAGGGCGTCGGTGCTGGTGACCGCATTGCGGCGTACATCCCAGATGTGACCGTCGGGATCCAGCGCGTAATTGCCGCCCATCGGCGCGTTGATCGGCTCCGGCACATTCCAGTGCACGCGGCTGAACTGGTTGGTTTTGGGATCGAGCCGCCAGATATTATGCGCCCAGTTTTCCGAACCCCAGACGATCCCCCTGGGGTCGACATGAATCCAGTGCGTGCCGGGCAGCGAACCTTCCGCCACGCCCGGCACATGGAATTCCGTCACCTTGCCGGTTTTCGGATCGAGTCGCCCGACATAGGAACTACGGTGCGTGCTGTACCAGATATGGCCTTGCGCATCGCCGCTGACGTCGTGAGTGGCCAATTCCAGCCGCGGCAATTCATATTCGGTGATAATGGCATGCGTGGCACGGCCCATCGGGCGCGGCAGGGTGACGAATTGCGGCTCGCCTGAATCCGGCCCGCGCACCGTCGCCAGCCACTTCACCAGTTGTGCCTCGAGCGTGTCGTTGAAACGTCCGGCGGGGCGCTGCAGGATCAGTGGCGAACCGGCGCCATGCGTCATGCGGTGGACGATTTCCGTCCAGCCATGCTCGTCATAATGGTTGCGGAAGATCTGCTGATAGGAATGGCAGAAATTGCAGTTGATGGTGAGCAACCGCTTGTCTTCGCCGGTCCCAGACAAGCTCTGCAGCCACTCGGTTCCGGTCATCTGGGCGGCGATATCGCGGGTCGGCGGCAGCAATTCGAGCTTGGTCACGCGGGTCAGCGTGATGTCGTCGAGGCTGGGCGAACCGTTGATGGTGACATTTTCCTTGACGAAGGGCTGGAATTCCCGCGGTCGCGCGATGCGCAGCGTGTACTGGCCGGGATTGAGTTTGGGAAATTCGTAGTGACCATCGCGGTCGCTGTACACCGTGGTGCGGATATTGGTCTCTTTCGAGATCAGCTGCACCATGATTCCTTCGAGCGGTTCGCCGGTGGGCGCTTTCACGGCACCCTTCACTCCGCCCAGCATGGTTGAAGCGGGCGCGGCATTTGCCGCAGCAGCACAGGCGAGGAAAACCGGGATGGCCACAGCCGCAGTGAAACGATTCATTTTCCCCTCCACTCAATCCGTTGCATTGCCGCGATAGCGCGGATTGGGCGGCGGACTGTTCGAATCCCAGCAGCAGCCGTCACGGATATAGCCGACGAGATCATTTAGGTCAGCCTCGTTCAGGACATATTTGTAGGCCGCCATGCCCGGTCCGCCATTGCGGATTTCATCCTTGATGCCGTCGACGGTTGCCGCCCGCCCCGAGGACAGTTGCTGGCGTTGAAATACGCCCTTGAGCGGCGGCGCGCCCTTGGCGAACTCGTTATGGCAGAACCAGCACTTGTAATAGAAAATTTCGCGGCCGCGATCGTCACCGCTCATGGCGGCTTTGCGGAAATTGTAGATCGAGATCGAACGCTGGTACGGATCGGCAAATGGCGGCTGCGGCGCCGGCGCGAGCGCTTGTTTCACCGGCGCGGCGGGTGCGTTCGCGGCGACATCGGGCGGGCGGCGGCCAATGAACAGCCCAAGCACAACAACCACTGCAACGGCCGTGCCGGCCAGAACCAGTTTCGCTAAGCGCGACCCCATGCGTCCCACTCCCAACGCCAGGAGATCAGCTTAACAGCTTTTGACGAAAGGGGAATCAGGTCTTGAGGCGATAGCCGGTGCGGAATATCCACCAGACGATGGCGAGGAAGATGATCAGGAAGACCGTGATCATCGCGATGCTGACGCCGACGCTGACATCGGCGATCTCGTAAAAGCTCCAGCGGAAGCCGCTGATCAGATAGACGACCGGATTGGCCAGCGTCACGTCCTGCCAGAACGGCGGCAGCATTCGGATCGAATAGAAGCTGCC
>DASUHP010000165.1:0-46110 GCA_036273455.1 Micropepsaceae bacterium
CATCGGATCGCGGAGCTGCACCGCGTCCTGGCGTCGGACAGCCATGATCCCGATTTTCGTCCGGAGCCGGTTACATCCGAAGATTTGCGCCGCTGGGTATCAGCGGCAGGAACCATGGCGGAGCGTGCGCTTGGAGGCATCGCATCGCATCGCCTCGGCGCGGCTCTCTTGAACCGGCGTCACGCACTTGCCGCGCAGCTGGGCAAAATCGCACATGTTGAGAGCAGCTTCTCGAAAACCCGTCATCATGGCGATTTTCATCTCGGCCAGGTTTTGGTTGCGGGCACGGACGCGACGATCATTGATTTTGAAGGTGAGCCGCTTCGCCCATTGGCCGAACGGCGGATGAAGCATTGCGTGCTGCGCGATGTGGCTGGGGCCCTGCGATCGCTGTCCTACGCCGCGGCAACCGTGGGGCGTAGTTTGCCGGCGGGCACCACAGCTGGGCAGCGCGAGCGTATCGCCGCCGATTTGGACCAGTGGCGCGCGAAAGCGGCAGCGAATTTCGTAAGAACTTATCTCGATGAAGCCGATGGTTTGCCCAGTCTCCCGCAATCGCGGGCCGAAACTGTCGCACTCCTGAATTTCTTCGTGCTCGAAAAGGCGCTTTACGAAATCGCCTATGAACTGGCGAACCGCCCTGACTGGGTGGAAATTCCGCTGGCGGGGGTGATGAGTCTGCTCGGCAACGAGGAGGCCGTGTGATGCGGCCGGATAGATCAGCGAAATGAGCGGCACCCCACGCCCGCCGGTGCCGCGCGCCACCTATCGGGTACAATTCCACAAAGCATTCACCTTTGACGACGGCGCAAAGCTCGCCAGCTATCTAGCGCGCCTTGGCATCAGTCATCTTTACGCATCGCCGTACTTAAAGGCGCGGCCAGGCAGCACGCATGGCTACGACATTGTCGATCATAATGCGCTCAATCCTGAATTGGGCGGCGAGACCGCATTCCGCAGAATGGTGGAAGCGCTCGGCGCGAACGAGCTTGGTCAGATTCTCGATTTTGTACCCAACCACATGGGCGCCGGCGGATCCGACAATCCGATTTGGCTCGATGTCCTGGAATGGGGCAGGGAGTCGCATTATGCCGGCTGGTTCGACATCGATTGGGAGCCGTCCAACCAGTATCTCCGCGGCAAGCTTCTGGTGCCGTTTCTCGGCGGTCAATACGGCGCCGAACTGGAGAGCGGAAATCTGGAACTGAAATTCGACGGGGAAGAAGGCAGCTTCGCCGTTTGGGCGTATGGCACGCACAAGCTTCCGGTGTGCCCGCTGCACTACAATCAGATCCTCGGCGATACGCATCCGGCGCTGGAACGGCTCGGCGACGCATTTGCCGGGCTGCCGGATTGGCGTCCGCAAGTGGCGCAACGTGCGGCGGAGTTGAAGCAAAAGCTCGCAGCTCTTGCCGTCGAAGATCCGTCCGCGCATGACGCGATCAGCACTGCGCTTGGGCGATTTAACGGCAAGCCAGGTGATCTCGCGAGCTGGAAGGAACTCGACAGGCTCATCGCGCAACAGAACTGGCGGGCATCTTATTTCCGTGTCGCGGCGGACGACATCAATTACCGGCGCTTCTTCAACATCAATGATCTTGCCGGGCTGCGGATGGAACTGCCCGATGTTTTCGAGCGCACGCACCATCTGGTTTTTCGCTTGCTGCGGGAAGGCGTTCTCGACGGACTCAGGATCGACCATATTGACGGCTTGTTTGATCCGAAATGCTACCTGCTACGACTGCGGGAACACTCGCCACGGCCGGACTTTTATTGCGTGGTCGAGAAGATTCTCGCCAGTCATGAAAATTTGCGCGCCGACTGGCCGGTGCAGGGGACGACCGGGTACGACTTTGCCAATCTGTTGCTAGGCATCTTGATCGACCCCGACGGCGAGGAAGCATTCACCCGCGCCTATGCCGATTTCACCGGAGTCGCATCGCGGTATCCCGATGTCGTTCGGGAGTCCAAACACTGGATTGAAGAAAACGAAATGGCGAGTGAGCTGAACGTGCTCGCCCGTCAGGCGGCTCGCGTCGCGCGGCAGAATCCCCGGACCGCGGATTTCACGCGCCATGTGCTGGCGCGCGCACTGCGTGAAGTGGTCGCCTGTTTTCCGGTCTATCGGACCTATGCCGACGAAGACAATACCGTGAGCGACAGCGAGCGCCGTTATCTCGATTGGGCAATCGCGCAGGCGAGCCGGCGGCAGACTAATATCGATCCCAGCGTCTATGAGTTTCTGCGCGCGCTGCTGTCGGGCGAACTCGCGGCGCGGCCGAAGAGCGGCTTCAACCACAGCACCGCGTTGCGCTGCGCCATGAGATTCCAGCAATATACCGGCCCGGTGATGGCCAAGGGTGTTGAAGATACCGCGTTTTACCGGTTCAACCGCTTTATTGCGCTGAATGAGGTCGGCGGGAATGCCGGCGAGTTCGGCATCAGTCTCACGGCATTCCACAACGCCAATGCGGAACGCGCAAGGCTCTGGCCGCACGCAATGCTCGGCACGGCAACTCATGACACAAAGCGTGGCGAAGATACCCGTGCACGGCTGGCAGTGTTGTCCGAAATGCCTGACGAATGGAAGCGGCAGGTTCAAAACTGGAGCAGCATCTTGCGTGCGGGGAGCGGAGATCTCGAACGCAAGGCTCCCCCGGATCGCGATGACGAATATCTGTTTTATCAACTGCTGACAGGCTCCTGGCCCGTGGAGCTGATGGCAGACGTATCGGACACGACCGCGGTCGCGGAATATTCCTGGCGAATCCGGAATGCCATGGTCAAATCGATGCGCGAAGCAAAGACGCATTCGAGCTGGGCAGCTCCGGATCCCGCCTATGAAGATGCGGTGCTGGATTTCATATCGGCGGCACTCGATCCGGCCCGTGCCGGAAATTTCTTTGCAGAATTCCTGCCCTTCGTCTCTGAAGTGGCGCGGTTCGGGATGTTGAATACGATTGCGCAAACCGTCCTCAAGCTGACCGTCCCGGGCGTCCCCGACTTTTATCAGGGGGCAGAACTTTGGGATTTCAGCCTGGTCGACCCCGACAATCGGCGTGCTGTGGATTATGAGCTCCGTGCACGGCTGATGGATGAAGTATCAACGGAGCTTCGGCGCGACCGGCAGGGGGCAATGCGCCGCTATCTCGGCCAGTGGCAGGATGCGCGTTTCAAACTCGCAATTATTGCGACGCTGCTCGACTATCGCCGCGCCCATGACGAACTGTTCCGTGATGGCAGCTATCGCGCCTTGCAGGTGGAAGGGCAGGGGGCCGAGAGGCTATGTGCATTCATTCGCCAGCACGGCAGCGAAGTTCTAGTGACGGCCGTCGCCCGTCACCCGGTGAGGGTTGAACGCGAGAATTTGCTGCGCGACACATTTCTGATTTTGCCCGAGGAGCACGGCGCGCACCATTGGCGCGATCTGCTTTCGGCGGGTAATCACCGGGCATCCGGCAGAATCGCCGCTTCAGAGCTGTTTGGGATCATGCCTTCAGCCGTTCTAACTCCCGCCTAAGCTGAGCAAATTTCACGCACAGAGCGCAATCCGTGTTAGAGGAAATCCGCCTTGTCAGGGTGGAGACAGTATTGGTCAGGTCGGTCGACGTTGCGGAAGTCATCGATTCGCAGAACGTGAGCCTCTATCAGTGCGTCATCGCGCTGATGGCGTGGATCACGCTGTTTCTCGACGGTGTGAACACCCAGTCTCTGGCCTATGTCGCGCCGGCTATTGGACGTTCGTGGCACCTCGGACGCGGTGCGCTCGGTCCGGTATTCTCCGCCAGTATTGTCGGCGTGGCGTTCGGCGCGATCTTCGTCGGTCCTCTGGCCGACCGCTTCGGCCGGAAGCGCGTGATCGTTTCCACCGTTGCTTATGTGGCATTGTTGACACTCCCGGTAACCCAGGTCCCGTTGATCGCGTCTGCCGTTCCGGGCGCGACCCTGCTTGGAGTTTTGATGACCAATCGCTTCCTTGCGGGTCTGGGGCTTGGAGCCCTGGTGCCGCTGGGAATTGTTATCGGGAATGAATTCGCGCCTTCGCGACGCCGTGGCGCTATGGTCACGCTGATGGGTTGCGGCTACGCGGTTGGCTCGGCGCTAGGCGGAATCCTGGCGTCCGGCCTCATCCCGCTCTTCGGCTGGGAATCCCAATTTTATGCCGCCACCGCAGTGACGCTGGTAATGGCCGGCGTGCTCGCCATCTGGTTGCCGGAATCCATTCGTTATCTGACGATCCGCCGCCGCACCGGGTCGATTATCGCCATCCTTCGGCGTATCAATCCCCAGCTCCAGTTCGCTCCGGATACGGAATTCCGAATCGCTATGGAGGGACAACAGGACGCGCGGCGGCTGCGCCCAGGCAGGCTGTTCACCGAAGGACGCGCCGTTATGACGTTCCTGCTTTGGCTCAGCTTCTTCATGAATTTGCTGGCGCTGAACTACCTCAACAATTGGCTGCCGACGCTGACCACCGAAGCCGGGTTGCCGGGGGGCGAGGCCTTGCGCGCCGCTGCATCGCTGCAATTCGGCGGCATGCTTGGGATCATAACCATGGGATTCCTGGCGGATCGCTTCGGCTTTGACAGGGTGCTCGCGGCTACATTTATTGCCGGCGGATTGTGCATCAGCCTCATCGGACTGGCCGGCGCCGGTTTCTACTCGCTGGCCGCGGCGATATTCGCAGCCGGATTTTTCGTCATCGGCAGCCAGATCACGCTTGGCGCCTTCGCGGCGACGCTTTATCCGACATCAATCCGTTCGACCGGGGTGAGCTGGGCACATGGCTTTGCCCGCTGCTTCTCGATCGTCAGTGTGCTGTTCGCCGGCGCGATGCTGGCGCAGCACTGGCCCTTGCGCACCATGTATCTGCTGGTTTCGATTCCGATGTTCTTCGGGTGCCTGTGGATTTTGCTGCTCGCTTCCAGCCGGAGCCGGGCTGGCCGTGCTCAAAAATCCGGTTTGGCCGCGGTCGGGACCGGCGCCACGTCATAATTGAAATAACCGGCGCTGTTCTCGGCGCAGATCAATTCCGTGATCGGACTCGTTTCGCGCCGCTTCCATTCCTGAACCGCTGACCAGGGCATATTGAAAGCGCCTGGATCATCGACGCGGATGTCGACATGAAGAATTTTACCGCCGTCCAGCAGGCGGAAACGCTCGATCACATGCAGCTGCGTGGTGTGCGGAGTGCGGTAATTGTCGACGAAAGTTTTGTCGTTGAGCCCGACCGTATCGACGACCAGCGTATCGCCTTCGAAATGCCCAACGGATTCTCCGTACCACGACGGCTTAACATTGGCCGAATGCGGCACGTTCAGCCAGATATGCCGCAGTTGCGCATCATGCTCATTGACGATGACGATCTCCCTCGGCGACTGAATCCAGAACACCGGCCGGTCTCGTTCGTAAATATCGAAATCCGGTACGCCACCGGGCCAGCAGCGTTCGCGCGCAGTGAACGGGATTTTTCCCGCGAGGACGTCATCGTTTGATTTTTTCATTTGCTCCTTCGCCCAGGGCTTAAGGATCGGATTGGTAAGATCACCGACGTGAAACGCCGCCTGGCCGGCGGTGCCCTGGTTGGGCGCATATGGGTGCGCTGGATCATCGACCACTGGGCCCGGGCCACTTGGCGGCGGCAGGAAATTGTCGCCAGCAGAACGTGACGGGACCCACGCTGTGACCGGATTCGGCGCGAAATTGGGAACGGACTTGCTGTCCGCGCCTCGTGCAGGATGGGCCGCAACGGCGACGCAAGTCAGCGCAGACGTCACGATCACGGGAAACAGGTTTGATCTCGGGAATGCAAGCCGCGGCAACGTCGTCTCTCCTGCTGGCGTAGCTTTCGGAATTCTACGCGAGCTGCGGCGCAAATCAAAACGGCAGGACAGATAATCTGCCTGCCGTTTCTCAACTCTGGTCCTGACCGGTTACGTCCTGAGATATTTGTTGAACCAGTCGATGGTGCGCTGCCACGCTTCGGTCGCCGCTGCCTGGTCGTAGCGCGGGGTCGTATCGTTGTGGAAGCCGTGATTGGCGCCGGGATAGATATGGCCTTCATGCGGCACGCCGGCGGCGGTCAATTCGGCATCGAACGCCTTCCAGCCCGATGTGATCCGGGTATCCAGCGCGCCATATTGCGCATTGAGCGGCGCTTTGATCTTTGCCGCATCGGCTGCCGTCGGCTGGCCACCGTAGAACGGCACCGCGGCCGCGAGTTCGGGACCGAGATGGACGGCGAGCTGATTGACCACTCCGCCGCCGAAGCAGAAACCGACCGCTCCGAGTTTGCCATTGCTTTCAGGACGGGCTTTCAGCCAGCGCGCCGCGGCGATGAAATCCTGCATCATCTTATCGCGGTCCACTTTCATGAACAGCGCAGCGCCTTTTTCATCGTCGCCAGGATAGCCGCCGACAGAAGTCAGTCCATCAGGGGCGAGAGCAACGAAATTGGCAGCCGCCAACCGGCGCGCGACATCTTCGATATAGGGATTGAGACCGCGGTTTTCGTGCACCACGATCACCACTGGAAGCTTTCCGGTCATATTGGCCGGACGAACGAAATAGGCCTTGATGCTGCCATTGCCCTGCGGCGAGGGGATGGTGACGGTTTCGGTTTTGATGCGCTTGTCATCGGGCTGCACCTGCACCGCCCAGGCGTAATTCGGCCGCAACGCTTCCAGCATTGCGGTGGCCGTCAAACCACCGACCGCAAACTTCTGTGCCTTTTCGATGAATGCGCGACGGCTGATCCCGCCATGCACATATTGGTCAAACAGGTTGAGGACTTCCTGCGGGAAATCCGATGCCTTCATGCGTTCCATATTGTGCACTTCCATTTGGCTACTGAGCTGATCTTTACCAGCAACAGTACGTTTGGAGGCTGGCGCAGGCACGTCATCACAGGGCTGTTACCCATCAGGAGCCTGCCGATTCCGTGCGGCGGCTGGCCTCGAACAGGAACCAGCTCCTGCGTTCGGCTTCATCGATCCAGACCTCGAGCAGGCTGGCCGTTGCGACATCGCGATGTTCGTCGCACAGCTCATGGGCTTCGCGCATGCGTCCGGCAAGGTCGCGATTGTCGTCGCGCAGCTCCGCCAGCATGTCGAGCGGCGTGACGAATTCGGCGTTGTTATCGAGAACCCGCTGCAGTTTCGAAATCTGACCGATCGAACGGATCGTGGTGCCGCCGATCTTCCGTACGCGTTCGGCTATCGGATCGGAGATTGCATAGATTTGGTCGGCCTGCTCGTCGAGCAGGAGGTGATAGTCGCGGAAATGGGCACCGGACATATGCCAGTGGAAATTCTTGGTTTTCAGGTACAGCGCGAAGACGTCCGCCAGCAGCGCGTTCAATGCTCCGGACAGCGCGGAGACGGCGTTCGACTGAAAATTCGCCGGTGTCGCCAGTGCGGCCGTGCGGCGGCCTCTGGCATCGCTTTTGTCGGCCATCACTGTTCTCCTTTTGTGGAAGCGTGCATCGTTCGGGCTGGAAGCAGGACAGTGCAATCAAAGCGGGGGTCCGTCCATCGGGAAATTT
Source organism: Micropepsaceae bacterium (assembly GCA_036273455.1). Taxonomy (GTDB): domain Bacteria; phylum Pseudomonadota; class Alphaproteobacteria; order Micropepsales; family Micropepsaceae; genus CAIYRG01. The sequence goes on from DASUHP010000165.1 coordinate 7,544, forward strand.
TGCTAAAACTGTGGCGACCAAATTGTCGCCGCAACCCGCACAATTCCGCCGTACTCGGTTCAGTGCCGGTTCACGGGCGTAAACTTAATTTGCCGCCTCACGATCACGCATAAGACCCCAACCGCGTGGTCAGAAGGAGACGTTTGATGATTGGAAAAGCTAGTGTTTTCGCCGTTGTGCTGCTGGCGCCGGGAATTGCCTTCGCCGCCGACTCTGCTGCCACCGCGGCAGCACCGGCAGCGGCGGCTCATGATACGGCGAGTTCCGCAACCAGCACAAAGTCAGATGTCAAGTCAGACGTGAAGCAGAAGGTCGTAAAGGCCAGGACGCATCACAAGGCCAAAGCCGGCGCGGATTCGGCGAAACCCGCGCAAAAGTCCTGATCGGCTGAGTTTACCTGTTGGAGCGCGTGCGGCCGCTATGCCGCCGCGCTCTGTTTTTTTGCGGTGCCAGGGGCATTGCGCTTGCGCGGCTGCGAAAAACTTCGGAAGCATCTCCGGCACTCACACCTGCCGAAAATAGCCGATGCATTACCGCAAAAAATTCATTGCCGAACCCGGGAAGCGGCTGGCGCTCAAGAAAATAGATCCGGCTTTCACGGACAAGTACAAATCGCAAGATGCGACGCAGGCCGAACTCGACGCCAACCGGCAGAAGCTTTCGGAGTTGCAGCCCATCCTGTGGGCGCAGAGGCAACATTCGCTTCTGATTGTGCTGCAGGCAATGGATGCCGGCGGCAAGGATGGAACCATCGCCCATGTGCTGGGCGGGCTTAATCCGCAGGGCGTTGTCGTCACTGGATTCAAGGTACCGACTCCGCAAGAGGCAGTACATGATTTCCTGTGGCGCGTCCACCCGCATGCCCCGGCACGCGGCTATATCGCGGTATTCAATCGCTCGCATTATGAGGATGTGCTTGCACCGAGGGTCCACGGATTAATTTCCGGGGAGGTGTGCGAGCAGCGTTACAAGCGCATCCGGGATTTCGAACACTTGCTTGTGGACAACGACACGCGAATCCTGAAGTTCTTTCTGTATATCAGTCCAGAGGAACAGTTGACGCGTTTTGCGGCGCGTCTCGATGATCCGCAGCGCAACTGGAAAATCTCGGAATCGGATTACGCGGAACGGCCGAATTGGGACAAATATATGGCCGCTTACGAAGACGCCATCAGCGCGACCAGCACAAAGCACGCCCCCTGGTATGTCATACCCTCAAACCACAAATGGTTTCGCAATCTCGCAGTATCGCAGATTATCGCCGAGACCATGTACGACATGAAGCTCGCTTACCCGGAGCCCGCGGTCGACCTCAGGGAAATCCGCAGCAAGTATCATGCAGCCGTCCGGAGGGCGGGCAAGAAAAAGCGGCGCTGATCAGCTTTTCGGCTGTTCCGCTAGAATCGCCTTGAACATCGCCTCCTCGACGTCAGCTTCGTGGAAGCAGGTTTTGGGATCGATGAAGGGATTCGGTCCGCCCGCTTTCAATTTCGCGTACTTCTCCGGCAGACCGAACTGCGCGCCGTGATCGCCGAGCTGCACATCGCATGGCAGGATGCGGACATATTTGAACGTGCGTTCGAACTCGTCTTTGACGCTCGGGCTGATGACGGCCGGGGGGCGCAGGCTGCATCCGATCAGCACGTTATAGGTCTTGCCGTTCTCAGTGGCAGTCGTGGTCCAGGTCGTGCATCCGCGGGTGTGGCCGGCCGTCAGATGAGCAGTCAGCGTGGTGCCGCCCAGGGCCACCTTGTCGCCATCCTGAATGATGCGATCGATCGGATGCTCTTTACCTTCGGGCGTCATGAATTCCAGCGCCGGAATGTCGTCTTCCATTGCGACCACCTGCGCGCCCGTCATCTGCTTGACCAGCGCGTCCCCTTCCTGGTGGTCAGCATGCGCATGATTGCCCAGCAAAATCTTGATGTCCGAGAATTTGAAACCGAGCGAAGCCACGGATTTCGCGATCGTGGGAACGTTCCGCTCATACGTGCTGTCAATCAGGATATTGCCTTGCGGCGTGACGATCAGGAACGAGCTCAGCGTCCGTGTACCGACATAATAGATGTTGCCGATGATGTGGAATGGCCCCAGCGCGGTGGTCTGGTCGTCCGCTGTGCCCATATTGCGCGAGAGAATCGAGCGCGGCGTATAGGTCTGGCCGCCGACGGTCACCGACGGATGATCCGGCGCATTCTGCGCCGAGGCCGGAGCCGTCAGAGCCACCAGGCTCGCCGCCACAAGAAATTGCATTCCATTGCGCATCGTGCCCTCCATCTTCAGTCCCATATCCTAGGGCCTAATCGCGGCTGCTGCCAATCGTGTCACATCGCGCGGATAGGTGTAGAGCTCTTTCACCATCTGCTCGACCTTTGTTCCCGCCTGCGGCCGCACCTCAAGCGACATCCGCTTCGTCTCGGCCAGGAATTCCGGGTCGCGCATGGTCGCGTCAAACGCGTCGCGCAACATGCGTACCCGCTCCGGACTGAGGCCCGGCGGCGCCGCGAACGGACGAGCCAGAACGAGGCGCGAAAAAATCAGTTTCAGGGCGGCTTTCTGCCTTGGGTCCGATGTCAGGCCGCCCAGCACCGGCACATCGGGCAGGCCGGGGCTTTTTTCCACTCCGAGTTGCAGCGTAACGATGATCTTGCCGCTGTTGTAAAGCGCGCGATCGCGGCTCTGAAGGCTCGACCACGACCAGCCGCAAAGCCCGTCGATTTCGCCGCGCTCGATTGACAGCACCATTTCGGCGCGCCCAGGGTACCCTGTGACTATTCTCACCGGCAGATGGAATAAATTCTTCAGTACGGTGGGGTAGATCTGATCGTCCGCGGTTGCGCCGGCGCCGCCGACACTGAATGGCCGCGATTTCATGTCCTGCCAGCTGCGAATACCGGAGCGGGCCGAAAATCCGCATACGCTCGGTTCGTCGGTAACGCTGCCGATCCAGGTGAAGCGGGTGGCATCGAAATTTTCACCCTCCACCCGCCCGAGCAGTTTTTCCATCGGCAGTCCGCGATCGAAGGTGCCGAACACGGTCCCGTCCCGGGGCGCGACATTGTAAAGATAGTTCGCCGCCTTCAGCGATCCCGCGCCAGGCATGTTCTGCACATTGACCGATGGCGTGCCGGGAAGATGCTTTCCGATGTGGCGCGCCAGCACCCGCGCATACAGGTCATAACCGCCGCCCGGGCTGAATCCGACAATCAACTGCACCGTCTTGCCGCGATAGAAATCTTCGGCCGCTTGCGCGCCCGGGGCAGCGAAAACTGCGGCAATCAGCAGGGCGACGATTTGGGTGCCGAACCTGCCCACTTATCTGTCCAGCCGGCCGATATTCCGGTTTCCGAGCTCCTGCGCCTTGGCGCGGTACAGAGCTGCCGCCCGTTCGTGCCGCGCAATCGTTTCAGGATCGTCAGCGGCTACCGGCGCACGTTCGTGATCGAAATGGCGATAGCTGTCTTCGCCCCGCACCACCATCGCGCTGGTGCGAACCGCTCCCGCCTGGCGCAAATGCGGCGGGTGATAGACGAAGGTCACGCCTATGCGCCGGTCGCTGCCCTTATTCGCCGGCGAGCCATGAACGAGCCAGGCATGGTGGATCGAAGCCTCGCCCGGCGAAAGCGAACACGCGACGGGCGTGAATGCACCGGCGTCGAATTCCGCCACCTGTCCGCTCGACAGCAGATTGTCGGGCGTGGGTTCATAATGCACAGGCAGCATTCCGAATTTGTGGGACCCTGGCAGAAAGCGCATCGATCCGCTTTCCGGCCGCGACGGCGTCAAGGCCAGCCAAACGCTGAGTACTTCGCACGGCTCGTGACCGAAATACGTGTTGTCCTGATGCCAGCTGACATAGCTGTCCTCGCCGGGATTCTTCACCCAGGCGGCATTCTGGTACAGCATGATGTCCGGACCGATGAGGTCTTCGACGACATCCAGAATCGAGGGATGCGTCGCCAGCCGATATAGGAACGGCTGACGCAGATATATCTTTGTGCGCGCGATGCCTTTCAGCGCTCCGCCCATGGTCTGTTCCGCGCGTTCGAATTCGCGCCTCAGTTCGGCGGCTTCACTTGCTGAAAACAACCGGACCGGAGACAGGAAGCCGTCGCGGCGAAATTGATCGACGTGAGCGTCAGTCAATCGCTTCGGCATGGCGTCAGCGCGCGGCGGCTACGCCTTCGCGAATTTGCGGCACGCCCCGTTCCAGCAGCGCAAATCCGCCGAACAGAAGTGCTGTGTATGCGAGATCGCCGGCGAGTATGTTGCGCAGGAATGGGATTGCCGCGACATAGCATGCAACGAGGCCGGCAAATGTGTGCGGATACAGCGTGCCGAAGGCCCACACGGCCAAATCGGTCACGACGAAAGACAAAAGCGACGCAGCGACCGCTGCCGAAACGATCCGTAGAACGGAGCGGTCCCGGCCAACCCAAATTCCCAGCCCGACGGTTGCTGCCGCGCAACCGTACACGGCGAGTTCCGTAGCAAACCCGTCGAAGCCCAACATCAAGTCGCTGATCGCCATCGCTGCAAGCGGCACCACGAATGCCAGCCGGCGATCGGCCAGATAAGCGCCGCCAAACAGTGCCAGTGCGTCCACGGGCCAGACATTCGGTATATGGGGCACCAGCCGCGCCAGCGCCGCCACGACCACGATCCCGATCACCAGCACCACGCGCGACTTCACCATAGCCAGACCCTCGTTTGTGATACCCGCCGCGGCGCCCGCCTTGCCGAAGCTCGTAGAGCGAAGGCAGATCTGCCGCGCGAATGAATCTTCGACTTACCTTCTACCCGCCGTCCAGCCGGGACTCAATCATTCCCGCGCATGGAGCCAAATGCATTGGTTTTTCCCGCTTCGATGTCGCGGACCGCAAGGGCCGGAGACCCGACGGAAAACGTCTCGCTCACACGCCAGGCATCCAGGATAATGTCCCGCAACTGGGATGTCGCCGCTGCCAGGCGCGTCACAACAAAGCTTCTGTCGCCCGTTGTGTCGCCAGCGAGGCCACGCGATTTCTCGACGCGGTACAAAGTTACGACCTGTTTTTGCGTGGCCAGGAGATAATCGGAAACGCGGCGCTGAATCGCACATCGGCAATCCCGGTACGGTGCCATCGCCCCGGTTATGTCTTTTTCGGTGATGTGGCTTCGCACAACCGTTCCTTCAAACTGGGCACGCAAATCTTTGGTGGTCGAGAATTTTTGTGGATTGGGATAGTTCCCCCATCCGTTGGCGTGCACCGATACATTCATCGGCTGGCCGCCGTTCGCCACCAGATGCGCCAGATATCCAGCATCCCGGATTGTCAGTCCTTCCCGGACGTACTGATTTTTCAGAAACCAGCTTCGTTCGTCTGGCGTCTTTGCCCAGCGCGCGCCTGCAACATCGGCCCGCCAATAGGCGAGGTCCAGGGATAGCTGTTGCCAGCCTTCGATGATGGCGTAGGGCAGATATCCGGCACGATACTGATCGGATCCGCCGTCACGCAACGCGGCGTCATATGCTTCGCGATTGGCGGGCAGTGCGGAGAGCAATGGTCCGCCGGAAATTTTCAGATCGTCTCCAACCAGAACATAATTTGCCGGATCGGAGTCCACATCGTGGGGATCGCCGGCGCCTTTTGACCAGTCCGGCTGCCGCGCGACCTCCGCGATTTGCCGCCCAGCCTCCGGAGTGCGCAGAAATTCAGGAATATCGGATGGCAAAGATTGCGATGCCAATTCGCCGATCAGCCGATAGCCACTGGCACCCCACGCCAACGCAACATCCGGAATGCAGGCAAAGGACAATCCGGAAACCAAAGCTGCCGCGGCGAATCTCAAGATCATCCTTTAAGGCTCTCGCCCGAAATACAGCCGTTCGACTTCTTCAACCGCTTTACGCGTGGCATTGGCCGGAAATGTCTGGACTTTCCCTTCGATCAGCAGAGTCGCCGTCGATCCCGTGATGCCCGTGTTGTTTGTCATCGCGACAACGGTGAGCGCGTCCTCCGGGAAGCGGTCGAATATCGCGGCAAATCCGGCGCCAGCATCGTTGCCCGTGTGCCATATCAGTTCCCGGCCAAATTTCGGCGCAAACCGGATTCCAAATCCGTAATTGTACCCATAATCCCTAAACATCGCGGAACGCGCCGCCTCCGACAGAAGCTCGTTGGTACCTTGCGCGAGACTCCAGATCAGCATGTCATCGACGGTGCTGTAAATTCCGCCGGCGCCGGCGGCGATATCGACATGTTCCAAAACATCCGGCGCGCCTGGCCGCCATACTCCCTCCGGATATGTCCGGACATAACCTTTCATTGCGCCGCCCGGCGGCAAACCAAAACCGGAGTTTCGCATTCCCAGCGGCTGGAAAATCCGGCTGGCCAGAAAATCCTCGTACGACGCGCCCGATACTTTTCTGATGACCTCGGCAAGAAGGGCATAGCCCGCATTTGAGTATGAAAATCCCATCCCCGGACGGAATCCCAGGGGATCGTTTTGCACGATGCGAAAGATGTCGCCCGTTGATTTCAGCAGCTTCGACGCATCACTGTCGTAATAGTCCGCATGACGATGCACCCAGTAATCTTCAATGCCTGAGCTGTGCGTCAGCAGATGTTTAATCGTCACATCCTTCCACGCAGGCGGACTCGCCGCGTAATATTTTGAAATCGGGTCATCCAGCGAAACTTTTCCTTCCTGCACCAGCATCATGATGGCTGTAGCGGTGAACTGCTTCGTCACCGACTCGATCGTGAACTTCGTATCCGGAGTATTCCGTATGCCGCGCTCTCGGTCCGAATATCCTGCGGCCTGCCGCAGCAACACATGATCGCCGCGCGCAACCAGGATCACACCGGAAAATCCATCCTCGCGCTCGACCCGATCGACGACCGCGCTCGCCGCACGTGAGAAGGCCTCGTCTGTTGCCGCCTGGTTTTCCGGCGCCGCGGCAGCGGAAACCACAATGACCGCGGCCAACAGCATGCCGGTCCAAATGGCTGCCCCTGATTGCATATTTCGCCTCCGGGTCACGCGCGATTGTGCAGCGTAGCACGGGGTCGGCCCGGTGTACCTGTCTTTGCGCCGTCACCACCCCGGCAGGGCGCGGACTATTGCAGGACCTGCGCTACGCGGGTGACCGGCTTCGACACCGGCACGACGGAGAAAGCAACCCGGCCGATCAGCCGTCCATCGCCGGTCTGGATATTCACCCGCCAACGGCCTTTTGCCGGCGTGGATTTGATTGAAAAGCCGCGATAACCGCCATCGCGTCCGCCGGTGATCGCATAACTGACCACCGCCTGCGTTTTCCAGGTTTGTGCCGCGTCATCATAGCGCTGCCAGACATGCTGGACCTTGGTCTGGAGCTGAATCGGCGCAAACACAGCGCTGTAGACATAGAGCGACTCGCCGCGATTTACATGAATCGTCGGTTCCAACCACGGCACAGAAATCCAATTGCGGGACTCGCCAACCGCGCGATACACCGCGCCGTCGCGGCTCACATAATGAAATACGCCGGCATTGGACAGCGCGAGCGGCAGGGGCGGCAGAATATTGGTGAAGTAAGAGACATTCAGAATCGCCAGCACTGCGGCGGCGCCCGCCGTGATGCCAAGCCAGGATTGCCGCATGCGCGCCGGCCCGATGAAGGACAGCATGACCACGACCCCCACGAAAGCGGCGGTCGCAAGCGCACCGCTGAGCAGGAACATGGTTTTGCCCATGGTCCGGGTGAAAATCGGCACGACAAAAATCGCGTAGGAGTACAACGCGAAGAACAGCAGCGTGCAGGTGAATACCAGCCGGTCGTGATATCGCTTGAACACTTCGTTGCCGATGAAGATCGCGCCCAGCACAATCAGGAAAGGCCATGAGACGCTGAACACCGCGCTGCGGCCATAGAAAATGACAAACGCGCTCATCAGCGCACCGAGTCCGAATTGGGTCGCGCCGATCACAATCGGGCGGATTTTCTTCAGACCATCGATGTCCGAGTCGCTTTCGTGACGCATGAAAACAGCGGACCCGATGGTGCCGGGCGCGGTTTTCTCCAGATCATCGCTGTCCCAGCGGCTTTCGATGAAATGCATGAACAGGATCGAGCCGACCGCGAGACAGATATAGCCAAACAGCACGAGTTGCGTGCGCGGGTGATCGATGCGGCCGAAAAAATAATTATCGAAAGCAAAGCCGGCGATCATCGATACCGCCGAGATGTGCCTTTCATATTTCTTTAACGTGACGAAAATTCCCGGCACGGTACGGCCCGCGAGTGTAGCGAGGGCCAATCAGATCAGCTGATTATGGGAATAATGCGGCGAATCTAACTCTCGACGACATCCTCGCCCAGGCGCCGCTGTCCGCCGGTTCCGGGAAATTCCTTCGCCAGCAATTCGCCCGATATACGGACCGCCGCCACCAGGCCGTCGACCAGTCGCCCGGCCTGTGCTTCGCGCCGAATCACGCCGACAAGTTCATGCCAGTGTTTTCGGTCCACCCGCGCGTGGATGCCCTGATCGGCCACCACTTCGATGTGGCGCGGAAGCATGCTGACGTAAAGCAGTATCGCAGTCCGGTTGCCGTCGAGATGTACGCCATGGGCCATCAACTGCGCCACTGCGGCGCGTTGCGCCGCATCAGTTGCGATGCCCGAAGGCACCACGCGATAGCGGATATGCGGGTGCGATAACGCTGCCGACATCACCAGGAACGCCAGCGCCTGAACCGGAAGGATCACAGCGATCGAAAGCCCGACGGCGAACCACAAAATCCACGGAAGAATCAGCGCAACGATGGCAGCCCACAGCAGCGGCACCAGCCGGAACTCATCCGCCGAATGGGCCACCACGACATAGATTTCCGCCGCTGTCTTTTGTTCTGCGGCACGGATTTCCCGTGACAGCCGATCGTGCTCCGCCGGCGTGATGGCGGGCGGACTTACCATCGCCCGGATGCTCCGCCGCCGCCAAAGGAACCGCCGCCACCGGAGAAGCCGCCGCCACCCCATCCCGGTGACGACCAGCCGCCGCCCATTGGAATGATCCATGGCATCCCGCCGCCGTAAAATCTGCGCCGCGGCCGGAAGGCCATGAACAGCCAGAATCCGAGAAAGATCAGCACCCAGATGAGTTGCGCGTAATCGGAGATATTCGGCTGCGGATTTGCCTGCTCGGCGGCGCGGCGCTGGAAATCCGCAGAATCGCCGCCGAGCACCTGAATGATGTCATCAACGCCGCGGCTGATCCCACCGGCATAATCATTCGCCCGGAACCGGGGCAAGATAGAATTTTCAATGATCAGACGGGAAATCGCGTCGGTAAGGGTGCCTTCAAGGCCATAGCCGACCTCGATCCGCACCGCGTGCTCATTGGGCGCTATGATCAGCAGCGCGCCATTGTTCTTGACCTTCTGGCCAATGCCCCAGGCGCGGCCAAGCTGATACCCGTAGTCTTCGATCTGATGACCTTGCAGTGTGGGCAGGGTAACCACGACCAGTTGATCGCCGGTCTTCTGCTCCAGCGCGGCAAGCTTGGCATCGATGGTGGACGCTGTGCCGGCATCGAGCAGATGTGCATCGTCCACCACGCGCCCGGTGAGCGGCGGGAATTGCAACCCCGCCGCACTCGCGGGAACGGCTGCGAACAGAAAGAGAAGAAATACCGCGGCGCGGAAGTACATCAGAACTGCACAGTCGGCGCGCGCTGGTTTTCTTCACTGGTCGTGAAAGTCGCCATCGGCTTGGCGTTATACATCGAGGCCCACAGGCGGCCGGGGAAGGTCTCGACCTCGGTGTTATAAGTCTGCACCGCAGAAATATAATCGCGCCGGGCAACCGCAATGCGGTTCTCGGTCCCTTCGAGCTGCGACTGCAGCGCCAGGAAATTCTGGTTGGATTTCAGTTCGGGATAATTTTCGCTGACCGCAAGCAGCCGCCCGAGCGCGCCCGACAGCTGCGCCTGCGCATTCTGGAAACGCTGCAGCGCTTCTGGATTGGTCAGGTCATTGGCGTTGACCTGCACCGAGGTGGCTTTCGCGCGTGCTTCGGTCACGTCGATCAGGACCTTCTGTTCCTGCTGGGCATAGCCTTTCACGGTATTCACCAGATTGGGAATCAGGTCGGCGCGGCGCTGATACTGGTTCTGAACTTCCGCCCAGGCAGCTTTGGCCTGTTCCTGTTCGGTGGGGATGGTGTTCACGCCACAGCCCGCCAGAAACACGCTCAGGCATAAAATGCCCGCACCGCGGGCCCAGTATCTGTTCAGCATGGCCGCCCTCGACAAATTGCCCGGCCTCTCACTCGACGCCGGGGACGATCCTCATATCGCGTTCGACGGTGCCTTTGCCAAGGGCGGCCAGAGCTTCCTTGTAAGCCGGACTGTCATAAGCTGCTTTCGCGGCTTCCACGCTCGGAAATTCGATAATCACCGTGCGCTGCATCAGCCCGTGCTCCATGGCATGCGCGGCGACTGAGCGCGCGAGAAACCGCCCACCGGCCGCCGTCAGTGCTGGCCCCGCGAGCTTCGAATAGGCCGCAAGCGCATTGGGATTGGAAATCGCGCGATAGGTGCTGATCCAATAGGCTTTAGGCATGGTGTTCTCCTTGTTCTCGGGATTAACATTTGCGGCTATGCTTAGCGCAGGCAGGAGCCGAAGTCAGGAGAAGTCTGGATGGGCGGCAACACGCGTCTGAACCGGCGTGCATGGCTCGCGGGGGCGTCATTGGTGGTGCTTTCGGCGGCAGCCGTCGCTCCGGCGGAAGCGAAGATCGTCAGGCTTGAGATCACGAAAGTGGACAAGCCGACTTTCGAGGGCATGTCCTTCGGCTCTGTCGGCCAATATGAAAAGATTGTCGGCCGGGCCTATGGCGAGGTCGATCCGAAAGACCCGCGCAACGCCGTCATCGTCGATATCGACAAGGCGCCGAGGGACGCCCGTGGGCTCGTCGAATACGACACCGATTTTTACATCCTGAAGCCAATTGATCTCGCCAAAGGCAATCATCGCCTGTGGTTCGAAATCAACAATCGCGGGAACATGCCCTCCTTCCCGCAGATGAATGATGCGCGGGTGCCCAATAACGATCCGGCGAGTGCGGCCGACGCCGGCAACGGTTATCTGATGCGGCAGGGCTACAGCATTCTTGAAGCCGGTTGGGACGCGACCGCTCCGGCCGGCAATGGGCGCTTCACCATTCATGTTCCCGTGGCGAAGAATCCGGACGGTACGCCGGTCGTCGGCCCTTCAATGGAAGAATTCGTGGTCGATGACGCCAAGACCATGCGCGGGCGTCTGACCTATCCCGCCGCGACCATGGACAAGTCAAAAGCGACGCTGACCGTCCGCACCCGCTACGAGGACAAACCGGAACCGATTGCGGCGGAGAACTGGCAGTATACGGATGAAAGTGGCAAGGCGATCGAGCTTTTGCCCAAAGGCACGCCGTTCAAGCAGGGTTCGCTGTACGAATTCGTCTATCAGGCCAAAGATCCGCTGGTCGGCGGTCTGGGATTTGCCGCGATCCGCGATGTCGCCTCTTTCTTCCGCAGCGCGAAAGCCGATGCGGCAGGCACCGCCAATCCGCTCGCCGGCGCAATCCAGTATGTCTATACCGGGTGCGTGTCGCAGCCCTGCCGCGCGATGCATGATTATCTCTGGCTCGGATTCAATCAGGACGAGTCCGGCAAGAAGGCGATCGACGGAATCCAGAACTGGGTCGCGGGCTCGACCGGCATTTTCGTCAATTACCGTTTTGGCCAGGGTGGCCGCACCCAGCGTCAGCACATCGCCCGCTGGTTCCCCGAATTCCAGATGCCGTTTACCAATCAGGTGATCGACGATCCGGTCTCCGGCAAGAAGGACGGGCGTCTCCAGCGTTGCACCGCCAGCAACACCTGTCCGAAGATCTTCGAGGTCAATTCCGCCAACGAATTCTGGTCCAAGGACATGGCGGTCGGATTGGTCGATGCGAAGGGCAGGGACCGCACCGATGAACCGGCGAATGTGCGGAGCTATTTCATCGCCAGCCTGCCGCATGGCGCGGCGCGCGGCAAAGGAATTTGTCAGCAGATGCGAAATCCGCTCGGACCGGGCGTCGTGCTGCGCGCGCTGCTCGTCGATATGGACCAGTGGGTAACCAATGGCACGCTGCCGCCGCCAAGCCGTGTGCCCCGCATTGCCGACGGCACTCTGGCGCCACCATTGCCGCAAGCGGGCCAGGGTTTCCCGAAACTTACCGGCGTCACCTACAACGGCCGCATGCACACCGGCGATCTGTTCGATTACGGCCCTGAGTTCGACAAGGGCATTTTGACTACGCTGCCGCCGAAACTGGTCGGCACGCCCTATCCGGCGCTGGTGCCGAAGACCGATGCTGATGGCAATGATCTCGCGGGAATCCGCATTCCGGAAGTCGCGGTGCCGGTTGCGACCTATACCGGCTGGGCATTGCGCGCCAATCCGTCGGGCGGCGACGACGGCTGCGATGCCGCAGGGCAGATGATCGATTTCGCCAAGACCAAAGCCGAGCGGGAAGCATCGGGTGATCCGCGCCCATCGCTGGAAGAGCGTTACGCGACGCACGATGCCTATGTGAACGCGGTGTCGGCGGCCGCGAATGCGTTGGAACGCGACCGCCTGATGTTGCCGGAAGACGCGCAGGCCTATACCAAGCGCGCCCAGGACTCCGCGATTGGGAAATAACGCCCGCATCGTGCATCTTGCGCTGAAGGTCGCCGATCTCGAGCGGGCGACGCGCTTTTATGAAGACGTATTCGGCTTTCGCCAGACCGGAACGGGTCATGCGCGCGGACATGTCTCGCGCCACATGACCGACGGTGCATTCGATCTCGCGCTGATGGTCTATGACAGCGAAGACGAGCCCGAGGCGCAGTTATCCGGTCCCGGTCCCTGCATCCACCATTTCGGCATTCAAGTGGCAAACCGCGACGAAGTCGCGGAGCGGATCATCGCGCATGGCGGGGAGATCATTTCCGATCCCAATGAGGGTGCTTTGAAATTCCGCGCGCCCAACGGTGTCATCGCGGAAACGACCCGTCCAGGGCGTTACCGCAAGGCAGAGATCGAAGGCCCGCGAATACGCGGTCTTGCGATCGAGACTCCTGATCCCACAGCAGCCAAAGCGTTCTACAAATCCGTTTTTGGCCTTTCTGATGACGGCGAGGCGCTTACCGACGGCGCATTCCGGCTTTACGTGACTCCGGCCTCCGGCAAGCATATCCCTCCCAGCCACCATCATTGGATCATTCAGACCAGCGATCTGGCCGGCCTTGGCCGCGCAATCGAACGGCACGGCGGCGCAGCCGAGGGTCCTAACCTCTACCGCGCGCCCGACGGGTCGCTTCTGGAACTCGCCGCCGGCTGATCACTCCGGCGCCTGCTCCGTCTGCGGCTTGTCTTCGTCGGTGATGTTGAGTTCGATCGCACGCGCCGGGCGGTTGCTCAGATTCTGGTTGCGGTGAATGGTTCCGCGCGGGACATAGACATAATCTCCGGCTTTCAATACCCGCGGCTGTTGCCCCTTGATCGTGAAGGTGACTTCGCCTTCCTGGATCGCCCACCACTGATCGCCGGGATGGCGGTGGAATGTGTTCCCGGCACCCGGCATGAGCGTGACATTCTGTAGCCGCACCACGCGTGACGGGTCTTTCTCCAGCGGCATTTGGAAATAGGGCTTCGGCTGGAAACCGTTTTCGGCGCTTTGTGTCGAGGTCGCGAGAACGAATGCGCCGGCCGAAATGGCGAGCGCGGCAAAAATCAGGTGTTTCATCTGCTCCTCCCTGTCTGCGCCAGGGACTTTATTCCCATTTCGCGCATTCAGCACCTGTCTCGCGGCAGGAAGCGGTTTGTGGTTTACTATGGCCGGACTGAAAACGCGGTTCGCCAATGGTCACACTGAACATCAATGGCCGGCGTTATGACGCCGATGCCGAACCCGAAACACCGCTGCTTTGGGTGTTGCGCGACACGCTGGGACTCACCGGCACGAAATTCGGCTGCGGCGCCGGATTGTGCGGAGCGTGCAGTGTGCATATCGACGGCCAGGTGATGCGCTCCTGCATGATCGCGGCGAGTCAGGCGGCAGGCAAACAGATCACCACCATTGAAAGCATCGCAGCCGATCAGAATCATCCGGTTGTCACCGCATGGATCGAGCATCAGGTGCCGCAATGCGGCTATTGCCAGGCGGGGCAAATCATGGCCGCCACCGCATTGCTGCGGCGCAATTCCAATCCGACCGACGACGACATCGATACAGCAATGACGAATATCTGCCGCTGCGGCAGTTATGGCGATATCCGCGCTGCCGTCCACAAAGCCGCCGCGCTGATGAAGGGATGAGCCCATGGAACTCGATCGCCGGGAATTCATCGTCGCGACGGCTGTCGTCAGCGGCGGTCTGGGCCTCTCGATCCTGCCGCATTCTGCCGAAAGCGCCGCGCCGGCCGTAATTGGACGGGTTAATCCCAGACCCTGGCTGCCGCCCACCGAACGTGGCATCGAAATCAATCCGTGGATCGTCATCGGGCCCGATGATCGCGTGCTCATCCGCGTGAATCAGTCCGATCTCGGGCAGGGCGTGCTGACGTCAAATCCGATGATGATTTGCGATGAACTTGGCTGCGATTGGTCAAAGGTGCAGAGCGTCTATGCGGAGCCGAACCGGCACATCCTGCAGCACAATCTCTATGATCATCTGCATACGGAGGCGAGCAGTTCGGTCCGCTTGGGCCGCGTGCTGTATCAGCAGGCAGGCGCCAGCGCGCGTGAGCGCCTGAAAGCCGCCGCGGCGGAAGTCTGGCAGGTTCCGGCCGCAGAGATTGAAGTCAAAGACAGCATCCTCACTCACCGCCCCTCGGGACGAACATTGCGCTTTGGCGAAGTCGCGGCGCGCGCCGCCGCCATTCACCTCGACCATGACCCTGCGATCAAGACGCCGGAACAATACACCCTGATCGGATCGCGCCAGCGACGGTTCGACATCGAACTGAAATCGCGCGCGCAGGGGGTCTATGGCATCGATATGCGGTTGCCGGGCATGGTGTATGCCGCGGTGAGGCAGTCGCCTTCCTACGGCGGCAAACTGAAAAGCTACAACTTCGATGCGATCCGCCAGATGCCCGGCGTGATCGCGGCAATCCCCATGGACGGCATCGGCCCGCAAAGCGGCATCGCCGTGGTGGCCGACAGCTGGTGGCGTGCGAAAACTGCCCTGGAGAAGATGCCGGTGAACTGGGACGCGGGGCCCGACGCCACGCGTGGCACGCCTGATCTCGTGGCCGCATTCCGCGCGAAACTCGGCCAGGAAGGTCCGATCGCCGTCGATCGCGGCCATTTCGATTCCGGAATGCAGGACGCCGCGAAAACGGTGGAAGCGGAATATGTACTGTCACATCAGGCGCACGCCCAACTAGAGCCGCCCAACTGTACCGCGCAGGTGAGTGCGGATCGTGCCGAGATCTGGTTCGGTACGCAGGAGCCGGATTATGCGACCCTCATTGCCGCAAAGCTGACCGGCCTGCCGGATGCGAAAGTGTTCGTTCACAATTGCTTCCAGGGCGGCGGCTTTGGCCGCGGCGGACTGCACGGGGAATTGCAGCAGGCGGTAACGGTGGCCAAGCGTCTGAACGGGCGCCCCGTCAAAGTGCTGTGGACGCGCGAAGAAGATATGGCGCATGACAACGGCTATCACCCGATGGGCGTAGCGCGGCTGACCGCCGGGCTCGACCGCAACGGAATGCCGGTTGCCATTCGCGTACGTGTCGCCGGCAATGATGCGCTGGAACAGTCTGACGCCCCGACCGGTCCGCTCGCCGGCATTATCGAATACGGCCCCTACAAGGCCCGCATGGCGCATCAGCTGCTGCGCGGATTTCATCTGTTTCCCTATGCCGCGCAGAACTTGCGCGTCGAAGTCAACACCATGCGGACCTGGGTGCCGAGCTCGACCTGGCGTTCGACCGGCAGCTACGCCAATGTGTTCTATCTCGAAAGCTTCATCGACGAACTCGCCCATGCGGCGGGCCGCGATCCGGTCGCCTACCGCCGCGCATTGCTGGAGGCCGCCGATCCATCATCCTTCGAGGACAATGCCAAGCCCGATTGGATCAAGGCCCTCGACGCGGTTGCAGCGAAATCGGACTGGGGCCGCGCGCTGCCGATGGGCACCGGAATGGGAATTGCCATTGACGACCGCAAATCGGTGGCGCCGCGCGGCATCGCACTCTCGGCGCTGGTGGTCACGGTTTCGGTGAGCAAAGCCGGCGCAGTGAAGATCGAGCGCATGAATATCGTCCACGACCGGGGACACGCGCTGATCAATCCAGAAGCGGCCGAACGGCAAATCCGCGGCATGATGGCCTGGGGGCTTTCGCCGGTATTCAGTCAGGAAATTACGTTCAAAAATGCAACCGTGGAGCAGAGCAATTTCCACCAATATGAACCGGTGCGGATGAGCGACTACCCGCGCGACATCAGTCTGGATTTCATCCAGACCAATCGCTGGATTTCAGGAATCGGCGAAGAGGTTGTGCCGCTGGTCGCGCCCGCGGTGTGCAATGCGATTTATGCTGCGACCGGCAAGCGCATCCGCTCCGTGCCGCTGCGCCACCACGACCTCAGCTGGACTTAGCCCGATACCCATCGCGGCCGGGCGCTTTGCGCCCCGGCTACGACAGACGGTTTTCTGTTTCGGCAGTACGCAGTACCACGATACAGTGCGCCTGATCCGATCATCCCCGGGGAGGGTAGTCATGGCGTTACGGACCTCTTTCACCACCTGCGCTGCCGGCGCGTTTCTGCTGCTCGCGTCTTCCACTATGGCGCAACAAACTCCCGCCCGCGTCATGACACTGACTCCCGCGAGTGCTCCCTATATCGACGCGCATCTCCACATCGACCAGAACCGCCCGGCGGAATCCATGCAGCTTCTGCTGCAAGCCATGGCGCATCTCAACCAGAACAAGGGATTCATCCTCACCGAACCGTACGGCCCGGACAATCCGGAGCGTTGGGACGTGGACAAGATTGTCACTGCGGTCAAAGCATATCCGGGCAAGCTGATCGTGCTCGGCGGCGGTGGCACACTTAATGGCATGATCATCGCCTCATATCACAGCGGCGATGCGGGACCGGAAGTCCAGAAGAAATTCCGCGACAAGGCGGAGGAATTGCTGCGCATGGGCGTTGCGGGCTTCGGCGAGATGTCCACCGAACATTTCTCGCTGCCGCAATCGCCGGTGAAGGATTACGAATACGCGCCGGCGGATCATCCGCTGATGCTTCTGCTGGCCGATATCGCCGCCGAGCACAATGTTCCCATCGACCTGCACATGGAAGCCGTGCCGGAGGATATGGATTCCAATCTCAAAGCCCCCAATCCGCCGCGGCTGCACGGCAATTTCGCGGCGCTCGAACGCCTGCTCGCACACAATCCGCGCGCCAAACTGGTCTGGGCCCATGCCGGTCAGGACAATACCGGATTCCGTACGCCGGAATTGATGCGCGGCCTGCTGAGCCGGCATCCCAACCTGTATATGGAAATCAAATATGACCCGACGGCGCTGGGCAAAAATCCGCCGGTCGATGGGTCCGGAAAACTGAAGCCGGAATGGCTGAAGCTATATCAGGATTTTCCCGACCGCTTCATTATCGGCAGCGACCAACACTACGATCCGGAAGCGACCACGCCGCTGGCGCGCGCGCAGGGCAATGCCAGATTGCTCGATCAGCTTCCGCCGGATCTGCGACGTAAAATCGCGCTCGAAAACCCGCTTCGCCTCTACAACCAGAAGCCGTAGCGATGCTCGCCTGTACGGCGCGTTAACCTATTCATCCGTTTTGGCGAAGTTCCCGATAGCATTAAATGAAAAAATGCTTAAAACTGTGTCGGGGGCGTGTGGTTACATGCCGGGGGACCAATGCATCTGCGTGTTAATGCCGACGATTTGGGCTTGTCGGCACGGGTCAATGACGAGGCGTTCGAACTGATTTCGCGCGGTCTGATCGATTCAGCTTCGGTCATCGCAAATGCACCCGAAACCGGGGACGCGATCCGGCGTGCAAAGCAGTTTTCACAGTGCCGTTTCGGCCTGCATCTGAACATCACGCAGTTCAAGCCGCTCCGGGCCGACGCTGCGTTTGCGCCCGTGCTGAAACCGGATGGGAGTTTCACCAATGTGTTTTGGCGCGTCCACAAGGACAATTCCTTGCGGCGTGCCATCTACCAGGAGTGGGTGCAGCCAGGTTCAGCGTTGCCTGGAATTGGGATTGCGCCCGGCACATCTCGACTCCCACCATGACGTGCATCTGCTGCCGGAATTTCTGCCGATTGTTTGGCGCCTTCAAAGGAAGTTCGGCATTCGCCGTGTTCGACGTGGCACAAGGATTCCGACAGTGACTCGCCAGGTGCGGCGAGCTGTTCGGGACACCATCTGGATGGCGGGCTGTGTCATGACCGGATCGGAGTTGACCGATTACCGTTGCGGTCTGCACGAATTTTGGACGGTCATCGACCGCGGCGCTCCCATTACCGCCTATGCTGGAAATCGCTCTCTGGAACTGGTCGTTCATCCCGGCAACGACTTCGATCCCGTATTTCACGAGGAAACGGAATTGCTTCGCGCCGGCTGGCTGCGCCACTTCAGGGAAGCTGACCACGCGGCGAACGGAGCAGGCGCCCCGAAGCGGTATGGCCGCCCTGAAATGCGGTGGATCATCCGGGAACAGGGTTCTGATTTGCCGGCCGAATAATCCTTGCTGGCGTGACCGGATCGTGCAGCTTGTCGCGTCAGACGCGGGCAATGCGTGTGATGCTGTTACCTCTCCAGATACCGGGGCACGGCGATTTCAGAACTGGCGCAGTGGGACAGCTTCTACGTCATTGTCGGATCGGCGGCGGGTGCCCTGATCGGCCTGCAGTTTGTCGTGATGACGCTGATCGCCCAGCGGCCGTCACTGCGGGTTGCCGAGGGTGCTACCGCCTTCGGCACACCGACCGTGGTTTATTTCAGCGCCACTCTCCTGTTATCCGCCGTTCTGCGGGTGCCCTGGCCGGGCATTACGGCGGCTGCCATTGCCCTGTTTGTTATCGGCCTCTGCGGGGTAGCATATTCGGCGGTCGTGTTGCGGCGGATGGTCCGTCAAACCGCGTATCGTCCTGATGCCGAGGATTGGTTTTATTTTGCCGTGCTTCCGTTTACCGGTTACTTGCTGCTCACGGCTTCGGCGGCGGTGTTGCTTTTGCGCCGTGACCTCGCCCTGTTTGGCGTCGGTGCGGCTTCGCTGATCCTGCTGTTCACCGGCATACATAACGCCTGGGACACGATCACTTATCACGTCTTCATTTCCCGCGGCGCTTCCGGGGACGAATGACTGCTTCGGGGGACATCCTCTCGGGCGACCAGCCAACGCTGCCGCGCGCCGGCTGAGCCGTACTAATCCGACTTAAAAAACCTCCGCTTTTTCGCTGTTTGCCCAGCCCGCATCGCGTGTACCAGCCGTTCACGCGGCCGTGAGCATATTTACTTCGTTCACGGACTAATGACCTGAACTATGCCGTAGGATGCGCGTGGAAGCCCGGATTTTCCGCAGGAATTCTAGAAATTTCGTGATCGGCCCACCTACAGGCACCCATCATTTATTGGTGCGTTCTCACAAGCGAGGTGCGGCGACCAAGACTGCCCGGTTCGTAGCAGGATCCGTGGTCGCGCTGCTTTGCAAAAGGAAACGCGTCATGAAGAAAGCCATCCTGTCCGTACTGCTGTTATCGGCCGTCATCGCCTCGCCGGCATCGGCCAATTACTTCTCGAATCCCCAGGTCGGCGTGAACCTGAATGTCGGTTCGGCGCCGAACCCCACGCCGTCGCAACTCCGTCTGCTCGGCGAATCGCGCAGCGTGATTGCGGAAAACGTGGTCCCGGCAGCCCCGGCCTATGTTGCGCCGCCGGCCGAAACCTATGTGGCACCGCCGCCGGCCGAGACCTATGTCGCGCCGCCACCGGTTGCGGAAACCACGACGGTTCAGACGCCGCGTGACTTCATGGTGTTCTTCGACTTCGACCGCTCCAACCTGACACCGGAAGCGCGTGAAATCGTCGCCAGGGCGGTTGATACGGCGAAGCAGACCGGCTCGGTCCACATCGTGGTCACCGGTCATACCGACACGGTTGGGTCGCGCCGCTACAATCAGGCGCTGTCCGAACGCCGTGCGATGTCCGTGAAGCGCGAGATGATGCGCGACGGCTTTAACGGAGCGATGATCGCCACGCTTGGCCGTAACTTCTCCGAGCCGCTGGTCCCGACCGGACCGGGCGTGCGCGAGCCTCAGAACCGCCGTGCGGTGATTGACCTCGGCACACCGCCGGTTGCGATGCTCGAAATGGAGTAATCGGTTGAACCCGGTCTGAGAACCAAAATGGTCCATGTACCGGGTCCGGCGCCGGGATTGGTGATCCCAATCCCGGCGCCGCTATTTTGTCCGGGCCGGTACGGCGCAACCGCGCTGGCGAATAAATAGTCTCAAGCCAACCAATCTTTCCAAGGCGCTGAAAGCCGTCCTAAACTGCCGCTGTCACACGCATGTGAGGGGTGGCAGTGGAGTTCTCACCTATTGAGCCGCGGATCATTGGTGTCGAGATTCAAAATCTCGATTTGGCGAGGCCACTGGATCGCGAAAAAGTCGCCGCAATCAATGACGCGCTGGACCGCTATCTTGTGCTGGTTATGCGCGGGCAAAAGCTGTCGGACCCAGATCTGCTCGCGTTCAGCCGCAATCTTGGTGAGCTCGATCCGCCAGGCCCTAACCCCTATGGCGAGCCCTTTCTCAAACAATTTCCCGACATCAATGTGATTTCGAATGTGGTGGAACATGGCCGGCCGATCGGCAATCTCGGTGCCGGCGAAGCCGCCTGGCATGCCGATATGACCTATATCGAGGTGCCGCCGAAAGCGGCGGTACTCTATGCTCTGGAAATTCCTGCCGACGGCGCCGGCGATACTTATTTTGCCAGCATGTTTGCCGCCTATGATGCATTACCGGCGGAGCTGAAGGCGGAGATTCGCGGCAAGACTGCGGTCCACGACGCCTCACGCAACAGCGCCGGTATGCTACGCCGGGGATATGCGGAAGTTGCCGATGTCCGCGAAACGCGTGGCGCGCATCACCCGCTGGCGCGCACCGATGCGCGCACGGGCCGCAAGGCGCTGTTTCTTGGCCGGCGTCACAACAGCTACATACCTGGAATGCCGGTCGGCGAAAGTGAAAAGCTGCTCGACCGGCTGTGGGCGCATGCGACCCAGCCGCAGTTCACCATGCGGCATCGTTGGCGCGCCGGCGACGTGCTGATCTGGAGCAATCTCGCGGTGCTGCATCGCCGCGATCCGTTCGACGCCACTTCCCGCCGGATCATGCACCGTACACAGATCAAGGGCGTGGAACACATCGCATGATGGTCCATCGCGTGGATGAAATCGTCCTGCGCCGTTTGCAGCTGCCATTGATCCGGCCCTATCGGCTGTCCTACCGCACCTTCACCGAATTCGAGCCGATCCTCGTGCATGTGCGGTCTTCATCGGGACTTGAGGGTTGGGGCGAAGGTCATATCTCGCCGGGATCGAGCAGCGAAACGCGCGAGGGCGGCTGGCGTTTTTGTCAGGAAAGCGCCGGGAAGATCATTGGCCAGGATGCGCGGACTGCTGCGCGGGTGCTGGCCGAATCGGTATCGGCAAGCAAGGTGGCCGCAACGGCGATGGTGACCGCCATCGAAATGATGCAGGGCGAGCCGGCGCTTCGCGTCGAAGCACCGGTTGCGTTTCCACTGGTCACGCCATTTCACGGGCTCAACCGGGGCGAGTTGGAAAGCGAGGCGGAATCATTACTGGCGCAGGGATTCCGCACCTTCAAGATCAAAGTCGGTAACGATGCAGATGGCGATCTCGCCCGGGTCAAAGCGATTCAGAAAGCAGTTTGCGGCCGCGCCAAACTGCGCATCGACGCCAATCGAGGTTACAGCAGGGACGACGGATGCCGGTTCGCAGCATCGCTCAACCCGGAAGGCATCGAACTGTTCGAGCAGCCCTGCGCAGCCGAGGATTGGGAATCAAATGCGGCGGTTGCGGCAGTTTCCGCCGTCCCTCTGATGCTGGACGAGCCGATCTGTGACATTTCCGACATCGCGCGGGCAGGGGAGATCGATGGCGTCGGCTATTGCAAGCTGAAGCTGAAACGCTTTGGCGGCCTGCAGAAGCTGCGTGAAGCACTGACGCGGGTGCGCGAATGCGGCATGCAGCCCGTACTCGGCGATGGGCTCTCCGCGGAAATCCATTGCTGGATGGAAGCCTGTGCCTCGGTCGGCCTGGTAACCACTGCGGGCGAATTCAACGGTTTTCTCAAACCTTCGGTCCGGCTGTTCATCAATCCGCTGCCGTTCTCGTCCGGGCGTATCGAATTGCCGGCGGGATTTCGCCCGGAAGTCGACCTGGATGTTGTGGAGCGGCACACGATCGCCCGCGAACGCTTCTCGGTTCACGCATGAAAATGGCGGGAATATGAGGCGCGCATTTGCCGGCAGCGGCTCGGCCGGTTTTCTGCCGCTGCTGTGCGCGCTGTATCTGCTGCTCTATCTCGACCGTGTGAATATTGCGACCGCAGCACCGCTGATCCAGAACGAGTTGCATCTCGGACATGCCGGGCTCGGCGTAGTGCTGTCTGCCTTCGCCTATTCTTACGCGTTCTGCCAATTGATCGGCGGTCTCGCCGGCGAGAGATTTGGTCCACGGCGCATGCTTTGCGCCTCCGTCATTCTTGTGTGCCTTGCAACCGCCGCGACAGGGCTATCCCCAGGGATTGCAGCATTGATTGCCGCTCGTATCGCGCTCGGGTTCGGCGAAGGCGCAGCGCTGCCCACCGCAACGCAGGCCATGGCAAAGCAACTGCCCCGGAGCAACTGGGGTTTCGCACAGGGCG
Organism: Micropepsaceae bacterium; assembly: GCA_036273455.1. GTDB lineage: Bacteria > Pseudomonadota > Alphaproteobacteria > Micropepsales > Micropepsaceae > CAIYRG01. The sequence continues at coordinate 30,522 of DASUHP010000165.1, forward strand.
TCACCCATGCTTTCGCGAGGCTCGGCAATTTCGCCACGCCACCGATTGTTGCGGCTCTGATCCTGGTTTCATCATGGCGTGTGGCGTTTCTGCTTCTCGCCACGATCGGCCTCGTTTGGATTGCGGCATGGCTGTTCTGGTTTCATGAGCCCAGCGCACCGCCGGGCAATGCGCGCAAAGCGGAAGTCGCGAGTTTTTCGCAGTGGGTTACCATTGCGAAACGCACCGCGCCGGCGACGGCGGTGAATTTCTGCTACGGCTGGACGCTGTGGCTGTTCCTGACCTGGATACCGTCATTCTTTGTGCAGAACTATCACCTGTCGCTTACCGGTTCGGCGCTTTATTCCGCCGGTGTTTTTCTGGGCGGACTTATCGGCGACGCCCTTGGCGGATGGGCCAGTGACCGCATGCTGCGCCGCAGCGGAAATCCCGGCTTTGCCCGGCGCAGCGTGATTGTCACTGGTTTCCTTGGCAGCTGTGCCTGTCTTCTCGCGGTCATGTTCAGCACTGATCCGCGCATGGCCGCGATTATGCTGTCGCTCGCGTTCCTCTTCGCTGAACTCATCGTGGCGCCGATCTGGGCCGTCACCATGGACATCGTGCCGGCGCACCCGGGGCTTGCCAGCGGCATCATGAATTTCGGTTCGGCATTTGCCGGGATCGTGTCGCCGCTCGCTTTTGGACTAATGGTTGATGCAACGGGAAGCTGGACCATCCCGTTTGGCATTTCGGTCGGGCTGCTGTTGCTGGGCGCGGGCTTGACTCTGGCGCTGCACCCGCAGGAACGCGCACCCGCGGTCTGGGAAAGTCAGTTGGAAGCGACCAACCGGGCAGGCGGCGGTGCGGCATAGGCTGCCGCGCGGCGCAATAATTTGCGTGCTTCCCATTCATCGCCGGTCGGGAGCGTTTCGAAAAATTCGATCTCGCCCGCGGAAAGAAACGCAATCGGAAGGCCATCGCGGTACAGCACGCGATTGCCGGAAAAGGCCGGCAGTTTCGCGCCGGGCGTCACGATGCCGGCGAGATTCAGCGGATCGGCGCCGGAGACCACAATCATTGCGCCGGTTGCTTCGGTACGGCGGATTTGGCGCAGCACCGGGATGGCATCGGGGAGCGCGAATTGTTCGCCGGAAAATCCGGCGATGAACCGTCCGCCGCGGATCTCGCCGCGGCCTTCGAGCTTGCGCAAGACACGCAGCAGATCGCGCCAGGGCGGCAGCCAATCCGCTTCGCGCGCCAGTAGACGCCAGCACACCACGCCATAGCGGCGCAGAAGCGTGTGCGCGACATGCTCCAGCGCCTCCGGGTTGTTTGCCGATGAGTTCGCGCGCCGGACAATGGCCCAGCGGCCCGCCTCCTCGATTGCCTGTTTTGCGGCACGGCGGCGTGCGCGGCTCAGGATCGGTTTGCGATCAGCCGCCGGCGTCAGTAGAGCGCGAAGGCCGGCAAAACTGTCCGACACCACGAGACCGGCGGCGACCAGTTCCGCCAATGCATTCTCAGCCTGGACGCGCAAAACTCCGCAGCCTTCGACCAGCTCATCGAAGAAACAGGCGCCCTGCTGCGAAATGAATTCGAGCACTGTCTGGGCGGTGCCGCCGACGGTTGGTGCTTCGCCACGCGCCAGCGATTTCCACACCGGCGCATGGCGCCGCGGCAGCAAAGCAATCGGCGTCGTGCGAATCGGAGCCATGCGCGATTCCGTGCGCCGCGCCGGCAGCGACAGCCGCATCCAGGTGACCTGCCCCGCAAGACAGCGGTCGTCCAGCCACGCAGGTTCAAAATCGCTGAGCCGCGCTGGCAGGATTTCCGATTCCCATGCGCCGGCCGGGACTTCAAAACCCTCGAGTTGCGCCACGATGGCATCCAGCGCATCCGGCCCCTCCATGCGCGTCTCTGCCGCCATATGCTGCCACGAGAACAGGAAGCGCATGAAGTCGCGCGGCGCGACCGGCTCGATTTCGGCGCGCAAGCGATTGATCGTGTAGCGATGGATGCGCGCGAGCAATCGCCGATCGCACCATTCTTCCTCGGCCGCGCCGGTAAAGCGTCCGCGCAAGGCGAACCCTTCGCTCTCGAGCGCCGACAGCGCTGCCGTCATGGCATTCGGTTCGCTGCCCAAAACCCGCGCGAGATCCGTCACCGTCACCGGACCCAAACCTTCGAGACGGCCGCGGATGATTTCAACCAGCGACTCTTCGGCTGAGCTTTCCGGAGCTGTCGATGCTGGCGGCCGGGATTGCAGTTGCGGCCACAGCCCAACAAATTCCGGCAGTCTCTCCGCCGCGATCCAAAGTCTCTGTGGCGCAGTGATGTGGTGAACGCGGTTTTCCGCAGCGAGCTGCTCCAGCCATTCACGCCATTGCGGCTGAACCGCAACTTCTTCTTCGGTGAGAAAACCGAGCCAGCTCAGCCCATCATGCAATTCGTCGCGGTTGACCGCTTCCGGCCAGCTTTCCGCTCGCACACGGGCAATCGCCTCCGGGTCCAACCGCCCGATATCGGCGGCTTCATCCGGATCGAGCCAGCGCCGGCCCATGACCGCCTGGGTTCTGCGCTCTTCCAGCGGTGCGTCATCAAGATAGGCATAGGGCCGTGCCGAAAGCACTTCCAGGGCCAGTGGGGATGGTTCGGTCAGATCGCAGGCGACTACGCGGATCGCGCCGGACTCAATTCCGGCCAGCAGCCGCTTCAGCCCGTCAATGTCCATCGCGTCATGCAGACAGTCATGGATGGTTTGTCTGACCAGCGGGTGATCGGGGATTTCGCGGTCGCCAACAATGTTCTCGCCGCATGCGACCTGATCGGGAAACACTGCGCCCAGCAGATCCTCTGCCCGCATGCGGGAAAGCTGCGGCGCGAGTTTCTTGCCGCCCTGGAATCGCGGGATCGCCAGTGAAATTCCTGTCACCCAGCGCCAACGCGTGGTGAACATCGGCGCATCCAGCAGCGCCTGGATCAGCAGAGGCTCGACGCTCGCGGAGTGCAGATAACGGGCAACGGCAGCCAGTTCGAAACTGTGTGCCGTGGTCAGTGAGAGGATGATGTTGTCTTCGGTGGCGGCTGCTTGCAGTTCGAAATTGAACTTGCGGCAGAAGCGCTTGCGCAACGCGAGACCCCAGGCCCGATTGATCCGGCTACCAAAGGGTGAATGGATGACCAGCTGCATGCCGCCCGCTTCATCAAAGAAGCGCTCGATAACTATCGTTTCCTGTGCCGGCAGCACGCCCAGAGCGCGGTATCCGGAGGCGAGATAGTCGGCGAGCTCGCGCGCGATGGCAGGTGAATGCCCGGGCTGTGCCGACAGCCATTCGCAGGCTACCTCGCCGGTATTGTCCGCAGTGAGCCTGGCGGCGATTTCCTCGCGCAGGCGTGACACGGCACGTGATAGTTCATCGCTCCGCCCCGGCGCTTCGCCGAGCCAGAACGGTATCGTTGGCGGCTGACCTTCCGCATCTTCCACACGCACCGTTCCCCGTTCGACACGCAAGATCCGGTAGGAATGGTTGCCAAGCTGGAAAATGTCGCCTGCCAGGCTTTCGACGGCGAAATCCTCGTTGATGGTCCCAATCACCAGGCTCTCGGGTTCCAGCAGCACGTTGAAATCCGCATTGTCGGGGATTGCGCCACCGGAAGTGATGGCGGTCAGCCGCGATCCGCGGCGCGCACGCAAGGTCTTGTTTATGCTGTCGTGATGCAAAAGGGCGCCGCGCCGGCCATTTCTGGTGCTGAAGCCGGTCCCCAGCGTGTGCAGCACCGCATCGAAATCCACCCGCTTCAGCGCGTGATACGGATAAGCGGCCGTGACAATTGCGAAAACTTCGTCTTCCGGCAAATCATGTGCTGCAACCTCTGCCACGATCTGTTGCGCCAGGACGTCAAGGCAGTTTTGCGGAACCGAAAGCCGGTCCAGTTCGCCACGTGCCACGCTGTCGAGCAGCGCCGAACATTCCACCAGTTCATCCCGCGATAGCGGAAACAGACGTCCCTTCGGTGTCCCGCTGACCGCATGGCCGGAACGGCCGATGCGCTGCAGGAAGGTGGAAATCGCGCGCGGACTGCCAAGTTGGCAGACCAGATCGACATCGCCGATGTCGATGCCGAGTTCCAGCGATGCGGTGGCGACCAGCGCCTTCAGTTTGCCGGCTTTGAGAAGCTGTTCCGCCTTGAAACGTTGTTCTTTCGCCAGGCTGCCGTGATGCGCGCCGATATTTTCGCGCCCCAACCGGTCGGCGAGGTGTCCGGTCACCCGTTCCACCATTCGCCGCGTGTTCACGAACACCAGGGTGGTGCGATGCTCTTCGATCAGTCCCTTCAGCCGGTCATAGACTTCGTCCCACACTTCGCCCGACATCACGGCCGACAGCGGTGAGGGAGGAATTTCCAGCGCGAGATCACGGCTGCGCTGATGCCCCATGTCGATGACCGTCACTCGCGGCTCGTCGATCTGGCGCGAGCCGGCGAGGAATTTCGCTACTTCTTCAATCGGTTCCTGGGTTGCCGAGAGCCCAATGCGAAGCGGCGGCCGAGGGCAGAGGCGGGCCAGCCGCTCCAGGGACAGCGAGAGATGTGTCCCGCGCTTGTTCGGGGCGAGCGCATGCACTTCGTCGACGATCACGGTCCGGGTGGTCGCCAGCATGCGCCGGCCGGATTCGGAACCAAGCAGGATGTAAAGCGACTCCGGCGTGGTCACCACAATATGTGGCGGGCAGCGGCGCATCTTGTCACGTTCGGAAGCCGGCGTGTCTCCCGTCCGGACCCAGGTGCGGATTTCGGGTTGCGGAAGACCAAGTAGCTGGAGCTCTGCAGAGATTCCCTTCAGCGGCGCTTCGAGATTGCGCTGCACGTCATTGGACAGCGCCTTGAGCGGTGAGACATAGAGGACTTGCGTCTCGTCTTTGAGTTCACCGGCAAGTCCTTGCCGGACCAAATCATTTATCGCCGCAAGAAATGCAGCAAGGGTTTTGCCCGATCCCGTGGGCGCGGCGATGAGAACATCGCGCGCCGATTGGATCGCCGGCCAGGCTTGCGCCTGTGCGCCAGTGGGGCCGGCGAAGTTCTTGTTGAACCAGGCCGCGACCGCAGGATGAAACAGCGAATCCGGAGTCATCACGTCAGGTTACATATGGGAATTGCAGAGGCAAATTTTTGTCACTCACTCAGGAACGGTTTGTTGACCCCGCCGTTATTATGCTGCTCTCGAACGAGCGAACGCGCTGTCAAAAATGCGCGCCACGAAAAAGCCCGGCAGCCCCCCTCCCGGGCTTTTTCATTTTTCCGCCGAAGATTCATACGGTTGAACCTCATGCGGCGTCGTCCTGGCAGAAGCGGCGCAGCGACTGGAATAATGTCTGGTCATTGATCACGCGCGGAACCTTGTTCTGGCCGCCAAGCCGGCCACGGGATTTCATCCAATTGGCGAATGTTCCTTTTTGCACCGCGAGAAGACGGGGTGGGTCCATTCCGAAGCCGCCGGAGCGATGGACCTTATAGTCGTCATTGCAACGGCATAGCTCAAAATCTACCAGATCGGTGAACCGCCTGGCCTCTGTAGGCCCCGGTGGACGTGCGAACTCCACAACATAGAGGTGGCCGCCCCGTGGCGTTTCTCCACCGGGAAATACGGTCCCCACGGAAAAGTCTGAAACCGCGATGCCGAGTTCACTGGCAGCCTGCGCAACCGCGTTTTCAATCTCCTCGCCGGTCAGATGTTCGCCGAAACTGGACAGCATGTATGAGACGCGGCCGGTGATCACCAACCGGGGCGGCGTGCGCTCGAGAAATCTCACAGTGTCGCCAATCAGATACGACCACAGGCCGGCGCAGGTGGTGACCGCGATGGCGTAATCAACGCCGGTTTCAAAATTGCCCACCCAGTGACGGGCAGGCTTCGGGGTCTCGAGTTCCGATACCGGGATGAATTCATAAAAAATCCCATTGTCCGTGATCAGCCGCATGCCCTCGCCGGGACCCCGGTCCGCAACCGCGATGAAGCCTTCACTGGCGGCATAGGATTCCCGCGTTTCGGCGTTCGAATTTTCGAGCAGCACTTCGAATTGCGGCCGGTACGGTGCGAAATTCACGCCGCCATGCACCAGCAGTTCGAGATTGGGGAAGAAGGCCTTAAGGCGCGGCGGCAGGTTCGGACGCGTCGCAAAGAGGCGCTCGAAAAAGATCAGCAGCCAGCTTGGCGTGCCCGCAATGACGCGAATGTCCTGATCGAGCACGGCTGTGTTCAGAGCCGCGATTTTTTGTTCCCAATCCTCGATCAGTGCGAGTTCCGGCGGTGGAAACCTGAACCGCCGCGCCCAGACGGGTGCGCGCGAGGCGGCTATGCCGGAAAGATCGCCGCCGTAAACCCCGTCCGCGAGTTTTGTCAGCCCGGTGCTGCCGCCGAGCAGGAAAATTTTGCCTCCCATCACGCGGCTGCCCGGCCGATTGGCAAGATGATGCACCAGGAGGTCCATGCCTGCGCGGCTGTTGGCGCGGTTCATGTCACTCGTGCAGGGAACGTATTTCGACGTGCCCTGGCTCGTTCCGGAACTGAGCGCGAAGAAGGGAATGCGCCGTGGCCAGGAGCAGTCGTCGAGCACCGGAAAAACCGGCTGCCAGTATTCCCGCCACATCGCGTCGTAGCGGCGCAGCGGCACCGCCGCCTGGTAATCTGCGACATTGTGCAGGCGGGAAAAATCATGGTCGCGGCCGAATTTCGTCTGTGCGGCGCGATGGATGAGCGACGTCAACTGCTCCCCCTGCGAGACCGCGGCACCTTGGGACTGTAAGGCCCGCCGCCGTCCCGCCGCGTAAATTCTCAGGAGCGGCGTGGCATCGATCATCCAGGGCTCAGCAATGTGCGGTGAGCAAAGGATGTCTCCACAGCTTCAATGCGCAACGGGATCTGGACATAGGCGCCGCGCTGCCACAGCTCAACCTGATCGGCGAATGTGGTGCTGCCGATCCAGCCATCCTGTCCCCCAAGCAGGGCAAAGTAGTTTGCGTCGGCATCGGCAAGATCGGACACGTGCCGCGACACCGAACCATAGCTCGCGCGGTGACGTTCGGTCGTGAGCGGATGCGCGGTTTTCATGAGCGTTTCGGATGTGCCCGATGCAGGCAAATCGTAGATGCGATATCGACGCCCAAAAAACGGGAGCATGGCGAGGGGGTGTTGCAGCACGAGCCTGTGGCGCGCGCCCCAGTCCGCATGTTTTATGGCCTCAGCCGCGGAGGCCGCCGCCCGCGCAAGTGCGGCTTGCCGCGCTTCGACAGCCGCCGCGACGATGGCCCGCCAGATCAGCACGCGCGTTCCCCAGGATGCTTGATATGCATCCGCAAGATCGGGTGGGAGCAGATCGCGCGCGAGACAGACGAACAAGGTCTCATGCGCCAGTGCGGCTTTCGAATCGGCGTGATAGCCGCCGTCCCAGGCGGCGAGCAAGTCGCGGATGTCCAGGTGTTCCGTCAGCGGCGCAAGCCATGCGCAGAAATTGTCGCGTTCCATCAGCGAGGACTCGCAACAGACATCGGCCTGAAGCCGCTTCATGTTTGCAATCGAGACCTGTTCGGCAGCGCCCAGCAGATGTTCGAGGTGCTGTTTTCGGATTGGCGGAGAAAAATGATAGCCGATCACCGGCGGATGATCCGGCAGTCGCGCATTTGCCGATGCGATGAAACCAACCTGCGGCTGAAACTCGCAAGGCAGCTTGTCCGCGCTCCATGGATGTTGCCAGCCATTCTCCGGTGCGGCCAGAATGTCGGAAGGAACCGGATCACTGCGGTCCGGCAGTCTCACCGCAGTGACGCGGCCAATCTCCCCGGTTGCAGCCGCAAACACCATTTCGAGGCCGGGGACCGCATAACCGGCAAGAGCGTCGCGGAAATCCTGCCAGTTTCGCGCTGCACCGACCCGCAGCATGGCAGTGAATTCATCACTCGGCTGATGACCCATCCAACGCAATGCCACCGTGCCGGAACCGGCAAATGCTGCCAGATCGCTGATGACTGGCCCCCACGGGGCTTCGCGGACCGGGACGCTCACTGGCGGCTGCTTCAGGACGGAGATCGATTCCTCGCGGGTCTGAAGCGGCGTACCGTCGGGCACAAGAACGAGGTCGCTACTGGCCGCGTGCAGGCTCGTGCCGCCCCAGGCGATCCAGGGATTACGCCCGACAGCCATGAATGGAATGCCGGGAATCATCATCCCGACCTCCTGATGCGACGGTGATCGCATCCCTGTGAGCAGCCAGTTGTTGGGAAGGTTGATCGACAGATGCGGATCGCTCGCAATAATGGCGGCGCCGCTGCTGCTCTTTGAGCCTGCGGCGGCGAAAGCATTGCTGCCGCTACGGATCAGCGTTCCCGCCAGCAGATCGGAAAGCTGCCCGCTGTCACTGGGCAGAACGGAAAGCATGTCGGCGCTGCAGAACTCGCGCCACAGCTGCGGCCAATCCCGGCGTCCGCGAAGCCGCAAAATGCGCATCCAGACCAACCAGTTGACGTCGGCGGAAACGAGGCGCCCGAGGGCGACGACATCGGCCACAGTCCAAAGCTCTCCTGGGAGTCCCAACAGCGGCAGTTCACGCGGCACCGCACCGTGGTCCACCATGTGGTTGATCCCGCGGACAAATCCTTCGAGCCAGCTCACAGTTGAAGGCGGCATGGCGGCAATGATCTGTGGCACGGCACGCGCAATATCGAAGGTGCGGACCAGTTTATCGATCATCAATGCTCGGCGGCCGAGCAGCTCCGACAACCGGCCGCGCGAGGCGCGGCGCATCACTTCGAGTTGCGCGAGCCGCAGGTGGGCGTGCACGACACCGAGAGCAACCGCCAGATCCTCATCGCTCTCCGCGTCAATGAAAGGGACCTGGTGCTCGTCCCACCAGATGCCGACGGGGTGGCTAACGGGTGCGCCGCTCAGCGGGATCATCGCTAGCCTGTGCCGCACGTCCAGCAGGGGCGCCCTTCGCAGGTAGTCGCGCGCCAGCCGCCACAACAAAGTCAAAGTGTCGGCAGTCACCGCTGGTTGTCGCGCTTCTTGCCTGCCTGGCCCCTGGCGGCGCGGGACAGCTCGTCCAGGTCCGCCGCCGCCGCACGGGCGGCATTGGCCTCGATCGCGCGGTAGCGGTCCACCAGCCGCTTGCCCAAGTCGGTGAGCTTCGCGCCGCCGCCGCCCGCGCCCCCGGTCGAAGTGGCCACGGCAGGGGCTCCGAAGGTGTCCTCCACCGCCTGCAGCAGCAGCCAGGCGTGCCGGTAACTCATGCTCATCGCCGCTGCCGCGGCGCGGATTGACCCTTCTTTTTCAATGAGTTCGAGCAGGCGCACTTTACCGGGACCGAACGGCTCCGTGCCTTCAAATGCGATGCGGATAGAGAGCTTCGCCATGGCCAAACTGTGCCGGGCCGCAGCGGCCGCGTCCACAACAATCCCGCCGCATAACAGTGGAGACGAACGCAGTTAAAGGCGTTTATACAGAGTTCGCGCACAACCCCCACAGGGAAGTGAAGTCCTAATCAAATCGCCCTCATGTTTTTGCCTTGTTTCCCAAGGTAAAACTCCAATCTTGCGGCATTGCCGCTTTCATTCTCAGGAGTTCACCATGCCATTTTCGCATGCAGGCCGTGTTCGGCGGTTCGGCTTCGCAGCAGCCCTTCTGGCCGGCATCGCTATCGCAGCGGTTGGAGTCAGCCAATTCGCCGGTGCGGCACAGGAGCCGGTGAAGACGGCAGGCGCGGAGCAAAATGTCCTGCGTGCCACGTTGCCCAATGGGCTGCGGGTGATCCTCGTGCGCAACCCGCTTGCTCCGGTCGTCGCGACATCGGTGAACTACCTGGTTGGTTCGAATGATACGCCGCAGGGTTTCCCCGGCACGGCGCATGCGCAGGAGCACATGATGTTCCGCGGCAGCGCCGGCCTGACCGCCGACCAGCTCGCCGATATCGGCAGCATCATGGGGGGCAACTTCAACGCCAACACGCGCGAGGGACTGACGCAATATCTGTTCACCGTTCCGTCGCAAGACCTCGATGTGGCACTGCATATCGAGGCGGTCCGTATGCGGAATGTCGACGACAGCGACGCGGAGTGGAAGAATGAGCGTGGTGCGATCGAGCAGGAAGTCGCGCAGGACGTATCAAATCCCGGCTACCTGATGTTCGAGAAGCTGCGGCAGATCATGTTTGCCGGCACGCCTTACGAACATGATGCGCTCGGTACGCGGCCATCATTCGAGAAAACGACCGGCGCCATGCTGAAGGCGTTCCACGACAAGTGGTATGCGCCGAACAACGCCATTCTCGTTGTTGTCGGCGACCTGGATCCGCAGGCGACGCTGGCGAAAATCCGCGATCTGTTCGGCTCCATTCCACGCAAAACCCTCCCGGCGCACGCCCCCATCAATCCCGGCCCGGTCGCGGCGTCCCAAACCATTACTGTTCCCACCGACCAGGCCAATGGCTCGAGCGTGCTCGCCATGCGCGTACCCGGCCTCGACAGCCCGGATTTTCCCGCGCTGGAAGTCTTGTCCGACGTGCTGAACAATGAGCGCGGCAAGCTTTATGCGCTGGTGCCGCAAGGAAAGGCCGTATCCACCGGCTTCTCGCTCGATCCGCTGGACAAAGTCGGAATGGCCTACGCGTCGATTTCCTACCCTGCGGACGCGGATGCAAAAGCGGAGATGAACGATCTCCGCACGACAGTACAGAACATCCTGCATGACGGCATTCCCGCCGATCTGGTGGAAGCGGCAAAGACGCAGGAAGAGCGCCAGGCGGAATTCGAGAAGAACTCGATCGAGGGCCTGGCGAATGTCTGGTCGGAGGCGGTTGCGGTGTATCACCTGCGTTCGCCCGATGAAGACCTTGAGCGGATCAAAAAAGTCACCGTCGCCGATGTGAACCGGGTCGCGCGGCAGTATCTCGATCCCGATCATGCGCTCGCCGCAGTGTTGACGCCGCGCGGCGGTGGCCAGCCGGTCGCTTCCAACGGATTTGGCGGTCAGGAAAATATTGCACTCGGTGAGGCAAAGCCGACCGCTCTGCCCGACTGGGCGGAAAGCGCGCTCCAGCGCCTCGCGGTGCCGAAGTCCACAGTGCATCCGGTGGTGAGCAAATTGCCGAACGGTCTCACCCTCATGGTGCAGCCGGAAACTGTCAGCGATAGCGTGATGGTCTATGGCCATATCAAGAACCGTTCGGAGGTTGAGGTCCCGCAGGGCAAGGAGGGCATGTCGCAGGTGATTGGCGACCTGTTCAACTATGGCAGCCAGAAGCTCGATCGCATCGCCTTCCAGGAAGCGCTCGATCAGATCGGCGCCGAAGAAACCGCCGGAACCGATTTCAGCCTGCAGGTGCTGTCGCGCGATCTCGACCGCGGCATGGACTTGCTGGCGCAGAACGAGCTGCAGCCGGCATTTCCGGAACAGGCGCTGCAGATCACCAAGGGCCAGACGGCGCGGGTTGTGGCCGCGGAGTTGAAGAGCCCAGGTTATCTGACGCAGCGCGCATTGCGCGAGGCGCTGTTCCCGAAAGGCGATCCGACACTGCGCGAGCCGAGTCCGGACACGGTGCGGTCCATCACAATGGACGACGTGAAGAACTATTATCGCATCGCGTTCCGGCCCGATCTCACCACAATCGTCATTGTCGGCAATGTGACACCGGAACGGGCGCGCCAGGTGGTGGAAAAATATTTCGGCTCGTGGACAGCGGCCGGACCGAAACCGCCGACGGATTTGCCGGTGGTCCCGGTGAACAAAGCGAATGTGGTTGCCGTGCCGGATCAAAGCCGGGTCCAGGACCAGGTCGTCCTGGGGGAAACCATCGGGCTCACGCGGTCGAATCCGGATTACTACGCGCTGGATATGGGCAGTGCGGTGCTGGGCGGCAGCTTCTATTCGACGCGGTTGTCGATCGATCTGCGCAAGAATGCCGGTCTCGTCTATTCGGTGGGCTCGGATGTGAATTCCGGCCGGACTCGCGGGAATTACTTCGTGGACTATGCCTGCGATCCGCAGAATGTCTCGAAGGCCGAAGCCATGGTCGTGCAGGAGTTGAAGCGGATGCAGGATCAGCCGGTCGGCGCCGACGAATTGCAGCGCGTCAAGGCGCTGATGATCCGCCAGATACCATTGGGCGAATCGAGCGTGAGGAATATCGCGCGCGGTCTCGCCGGGCGCTGGGATCTCGATCTGCCGCCGGACGAGCCCACGATTGCGGCGCAGCATTACGTCGCGATGACGCCGGCCGACATTCAGGCCGCATTCAAGAAGTGGATTCATCCGGAGGCCCTGGTGCGGGTCACCGAAGGCCCCGCACCGGGTTAGTCCAAAAAGATCAACGCCGGCCCGCACGCGGCGCATCGCGGCCAGCGGCAAATTCAAGAGTGGCCGCGCAATGCGCGGCACGCCCGGCCATTGCATATCGTGGTGTAGGCGTGTTCGAGGTTCCGGGTGAACCGGACGATGTCGAAAACTGCGCAGGTGTCGCGGTTTTCCTCGAGCCTCATGCCGATGCGGGACAGCCGGTGCGGATCGCGCGCAAGACCGAGCGCTAGCGCTTCATAATCCTCCAGTGACGGCGCGATCAGTTCCGCGACTCCGGCCGCGGTAAGGATGCTGGCAGCGACGCGCGATTGAAACGAATTTCCCGGACATGTCACGACCGGCAATCCCATCCACACCGCGTCGGTTGCGGTGGTGTGGGCGTTGTAGGGACGCGTATCGAGAAACAGATCGGCCAGGGCGTGGCGGGCCAGATGCGCCGGTTGCGGAACGCGTTGCGCGAAAACAAGCCGCTGTCCGGAGATGCCACGCTGTTCCGCTTCGCGGCGGAGGTTGGCCGCAGCCTGCCGGTTGTCTTCCAGCAGCCACAGCACACTTCCAGCGACTCCGCGCAACAGCCGCATCCAGATATCAAAAGTGCCAGGTGTGATTTTGAAGTTGTTATTGAAGCTGCAGAAGACGAAACCGTCTTCGGGCAAGCCTGCGCTCGCGCGTGACGGAATGGCCTCGGCGGGCTTTCTGCGGCGATCATTCGGCTGATAACAGTCCGGCAGGCGGATGATTTGCTCGCTGAAGAATCCGTGCTGCGATTGCGGAATGATGACCGGGTCGGCAATGAGATAGTCGATATAGGGCGCGCCCATTGTGCCGGGGTAGCCGAGAAAATTCACCTGAAGGGGAGCAGGACGCCGGGCGAGAATACCGGTGCGGGCATCCCCGGTATGGCCGTTCAGGTCGACCAGGATGTCGAGCTGCATGTCGCGGACAAGATCTGCCGCCGCAGCGTCGGAGGTCTCGTGCAGGTCGACGATCCGGCCGAGTGCCGCCGCGATCCGTGCCTGTGTCGTGCTGCGGTCCGCGGCGGCGAGTGACAGGCCGATGGTTTCGAATCCCGTTTTGTCGTGGTGTTCGAACACGGCGGCCATCAAAGAGCCCATGACATGCTCGCGGAAATCCGTCGACATATAGCCAATGCGAATGCGCTGGTGCGTAACACGGGTAGCAGCTGAAACCGGCGGCGGAACGGGGGGGAATTCTTCGGCGGTCCACAGTTGCGCTGCGGCGAGATTTTGCGCAGCTGAATCCAGCATCGCGAGACAGTCCAGTGGATCAATCAGGCGTGTTCCGGCGGCGAGACCATCGCAGACAGCGGTTTCGTCGGCGATACGGCGGCTCCAGTCGCAGGCCCGCAGCCGCGCGTGGATCGCAAGCCGTTGCGCGGCGACGTTTTCACAATCGAGAGCGAGCGCGCGGTCGCAGTCTGCTGCGGCCTCGGCAAAACGGCCGGCATTCGCCAATGCCTTTGCGCGCGCGCACCAGATCTCCGGATCGCGGGAATTGATTTCCAGCGCGCGCGTGAAATTCTTCAGCGCCGCGTCATTCCGGCCGAGCGACATCAGCGTGACGGCGCTATTGTTCCAGGTCCGTGCGCTGCGCGCGTCCATCGCCAGCGCTTTCTCGTAAGCCGCAAGCGCCTCTTTGAATTGTTTCATCCCGAAGAGCGCCGCGCCGCGATTGTGCCATGCCGCAGCCGAAGCACTGTCGAGCTGGAGAATCCGGTCGGTGGAATTCAGCGCATCTTCGTAGCGCTTCAGCCGCAGCAGAATGTTCGCACGGCTATTCCATGCGACCGGATTGCCGGGCGCGAGGCGCAAAGCCGTATCTACGGCACGCAGCGCTTCATCATGGCGCGTCATCGCGCTGAGGGCCACCGCGTGGCCAATATGCGACTGCGCGTCGCCCGGTTCGAGTGCAATTGCCCGGCTGAACGCGTTGATCGCGTCGTCCCCGCGTTTCAGATGCAGCAGCAACATGCCCCGGCGATAATGGAGTTCGGCGCTTTCTTCAGTGACCGATTCGAGATCCCGCAGCGCGTCTTCATTGTGGCCGGCATCTGCCAGCAATGCGGAACGGCCGATGCGTGCTCCGGTATGGCGGGAATCGATTGCGAGTGCTTTGGAAAAGCTTTCAACAGCCTCGTCATTGCGCTGGAGTTCGACGAGGGCATTTCCGCGATTGTTCCACAATAACGGGTTGGCCGGCGCGCGGATCAGCGCCGATTGATAATTCGCCAGCGCTTCTTCGTAGCGGCGCAACTCGAACAAGGCATTGCCGCGATTGAGCAGAAGCTCGGGTGAATTGGGCACAATCGCAAGCGCACGGTCATAGGCGGAAATTGCCTGCTCGAAATGCCCTGTATGCGCCAGCATATTGCCCCAGTGGTAGAGCAGGCCAGCCGGATTGGCGTCGTGCTGCACTGCCTCGCCAATGACGCGATCGGCTGCTTCGGGTTTGTCGGCTTTCAGCAGGTAAGCCGCCTGTTCGAATAGCTGCTGCGTCATGGCAGGCACGAGTGAATCGTACGCACGCCCGTGGTCGTTAGCGGGCGTCTGGGCAGCGGTGGAGCTGCAATTTCCACCGGCCGAAGGTGCTCCGCATTTCGCTCCTGTTTCTCAAAAAACGCCATCCTCGATAGTAACGCGACGGCGGCCGAAAACGGGAGAGGGATTCGACCCCGGCGCGCGGCGATGAAGCCAGATTCATCGCCGGACTACACAAGGCTTTTCAACCGGCCGATCGCCTTAACTATGCCAGGAGCTCGCTATTGCAGATTGCAGCGTCGTGTCAGTCGGCATTTCAGTGGCTGTGGCCGGGTTGAAGCCCGGAGTATTGGTCGAGTACGTGGCCATGGCAGACACAAGGTTGTTCAACTGGCTGTCGAGCATTAACCCGCTGCTGAGCTCGATTTCGGCCAGTTTACTTGACGTGTTTGTGCCAAACCACCCCGAAATTGTTACTTTATCCGAATTTCCGATCTCCTGAATAATCAGATTGTTGCCGGAATTCGTAAACCACAAATCCTCGTCCGTAATACCCGATCGAGTTCGAGATCACTGTGGGCACCACTGCCCCCAACGACGGAATTAGCGACTGTAAGCTGGCCATAGCCTTGTAATAGATCGTGATCGTCTCAGGCATAGGGTCGCCTCATTGAGTTATAGGCCGGTGTTTGTGATAAACGCTGTTATCGTCCCGATACGCGTAGCTGTGGGATCGTTCGCCGATGCAAAGAGCGTAATTTGGACGCCC
>DASUHP010000166.1:0-19585 GCA_036273455.1 Micropepsaceae bacterium
CCCCGACCGCCAGATCGTTTGCCGTGGTCTGCGGATACTCACCCCCAGACCGCCAGCCATGCGCCTCCAACCGGCAGGACACATGGACTCGGGCCGCTTGCTGTTCCCCCTAAAAGCTCTCGAACGAGGGTGCACAAATCGGACCAGCGTCGGCTTTTTGCCTCACGGGTTCGCGATGGGCAAGCAAAAAATCATGAAATGTTGCAAAGAAACATCAACCGAATCCTAACCTATGCGTTCGGCGCAATTTTATTATTCGGCGGGTTGGGTCACCAGTGCACCAGGAATGGTGATGCGCTGCGCGCGCTTGAGCCACCACATGCTGAACCCGGTGATTCCGAATAGCAAAGGAAGCAGTCCGGACAGCAATACCAGGGCGCGCCAAATGTCGCCCAGTCCCTGTCCGTAGTGCAGCACCCGTAACCAGACGAGCATCTGTTTTCCGGGTGAGTAGTTGCGGGGGTCCACGACATCAAGAACCTCAGGTCCAGGCCCGATGAACGTGGAAATTTGTGGCGCCGAATCCCCGGCAATCCGTGGCACCATGGTGACCATGTAAACGCCATCGGGGCGCGGGGGCAGTTGTACCTGTACGACACGCGCATGCGGAACGGATGCCGTTGCCACCCGAGTCGCTTCATCCGGAGTGAGTGCATTGCGGTCGACGATGCTTGCGGCTGTTGCCGGATCGACGGTCGCGGAGGTCAAAGTATAGTTCAATTGCAGGATGCGGCCGACCGTCGATTGAAAGGTCACGGGAAAGGCGAGATCCACTCCGCTGATGCAGACGACGAGAAACACCAGAAGAGACCAGAAGCCAGTCACTGAATGGAGATCGCGGTTCAGGCGAAACCCTCTCAGGCCCCGCTTGAGCATGAATGCCGACCGCCATTGGCCGTTTCGGGGCCACCACAAAGCCAGCCCCGAGAGGCCGAACAGGGTCATTGCGATGCCAAGAAATCCGACAATCTGCACGCCGTAATATTGCGGAACCATCAGTGCGATATGCAGGCTGCGCAGATTTTGATTCGCCTGACTTTGCCGCCGGCGTTCCTGACTGCCCAGGAATTTCAGCGATACCGGGTCGAGAAAAAGCGTCATGCCCTGCAGGTTGCGCCCGCCTCGCGGCCGACGGCCGGGCGGCAAGCCGAGTTGCACCGCCGCCGCCATGCCGACATGCGTCGGCATGTTCACGACCGTTACTGGCCAACCCGCTGGCGCAAACTTTTGGGCCGCTGTCACGATATTGGCGATGGGTTGCACCTGACCGCGCGCGGCTGCCGAAGGTACGGATAGTTCGGAATACCAGTCCTGCGCCACAATCAGGCTGCCGGTCAGGCCTATCACAATAATCGGAATGCCGAGACTGAGCCCAGCCCACAGATGGACGAGCTGCAACCACTTACGGAACTGCCGCCAACCCATAATCCCAGCCCCGGCTAGTCTTGTGCCTTGTGATGCTCAGTAACCGATGGCGACGCCATCCTTGCGCATTTCCGTGGCGCCCCAGTAGGCGCCGTTTTTCCTGTCCCGCAATATCGCCTGATAACCTCCGAATCCGCCAGTCCCCGGTGCAAGATGGAAACCGCGTTTAGTCAGTTCCGCGCGCACCGAGGGTGTAATTCCCGACTCGATTTGCACAAGGCCGACACCGCGTGCCGGCTGGCCGGTGACCTCAGTGCCGCCAACGTGGCGAAAACGCATGAAGTCGCCTGCCTCCTGCACGTTCATGCCGAAATCGATCATGTTGACCAGAACCTGAACATGCCCCTGGGGCTGCATGTCGCCGCCCATCAGGCCGAATGACAGCCAGGGCTCACCGTCTTTCAGGACGAAGCCGGGGATGATGGTGTTGAACGGCCGTTTGCCTGGCGCATAGACATTCGGCGAACGGGGATCGAGCGAGAACAGCGCGCCGCGATCATGCAGCATGAAGCCGAGTCCGTCCGGAACCAGGCCTGAGCCGAGATCGGCGTAATTCGACTGGATCAGCGAAACCATCATGCCGTCTTTGTCGGCGATCGTGAGATAGGTGGTGTCGCCTTTGACGAGCTTTGCTTCGCCCGGACCGATATTCGGATTGACGTGGTCGAGATGAATCTGCGCCCTGCGGGTTTTGGCATATTCCGCAGAGATCAGCGTCTTCACCGGAATTTTCACGAAGTCCGGATCGCCGAAATATTTCGCGAGGTCCTCATATGCGAGCCGCTTCGCTTCGATCATCGCATGCAGCGCATCAGCCGAGCCCGGTCCCATTTTTTTCAGGTCGAAGCCCTCGAGGATTTTAAGCATCTCGAGAACCGCCACGCCCTGACCATTGGGCGGCAGCTCGTAGACGTCATAGCCGCGGTAATTGACCGATACCGGGTCTACCCATTCGCCATGGTGGGCGGCGAAGTCGTCATACCGGAGGTCACCGCCGATGCGCTGAAAATAGGCGTCCATGGTCCGCGCGAGCGCGCCCTTGTAGAACGCATCGCGACCACCCTGCGCCAGCACCTGATAGGTTCGGGCAAGGTCGGGATTCTTGAAGATCTGCCCCTGCGCCGGTGCTTCTCCGTTGATCAGGTAAGTGTGCTCGGCGTTCTGGAACTCTTCGACTTCTGAGGATGCCGCGAGGTTCGCCATATTGGCCGCCCAAAGCGCCGAAATATATTGGGTGACCGGAAAGCCATCGTGGGCATAGGCAATCGCCGGCGCCAGCAAATCCGGCATCGGCAATTTTCCGAATTTGTCGTGCAGCGCGTACCAACCATCCACCGCGCCCGGCACGGTGACGGAAAGAGAGCCGAAAGCCGGGACGGCGGGACTGCCTTCGAGCTTTCGGACCATATCGGCCAGTGATCGTCCCCTGGGTGACCGGCCCGATCCGTTATAGCCGTAGAGATGCCTGGTCTTGGGATCCCAGACAATTGCAAACAGGTCGCCACCGACACCGCACGACACCGGTTCCATCAATCCGAGCGCAGCATTGGCCGCAATCGCAGCGTCGACGGCTGTCCCACCTTTCTTCAACACGTCGAGCGCGATCTGCGATGCCAGCGGCTGCATTGTCGCGGCCATTCCGTGTTGAGCGATCACGGGCGCACGCGTGGCGAACGGCAAACCGACATAGCGGTCGCCATTGCCCGCGGCGGAACTGGTATTCGCATATAGCGCGGCCATGACGATGATCCCTATAAATCTCCATTTCACAGCCGATCTCCCCCTGTGAAATCCAGAATGCCTTTTCGAGAATGATAGCTGACGTGTCGGGTCAATCCGGCATCTGCACGTGACAGGACGGCAAGCCGTTTTTCTCGAAATAGCGCTGATGATATTCCTCGGCGCGGTAAAAATTGCGAAATGGCTCGACCGCAGTGACGATGGGGCGCCTGAAGCGCTTCGCTGCGGTCAGCTCTTCGATCTTTTTCCGGGCCTGCGTCTCCTGTTGAGGGGACATGGCGAAAATCACGGAACGGTATTGCGATCCGAAATCCGGTCCTTGCCGGTTCAGCGTCGTCGGATCGTGATTCTTGAAGTAGATGTCGAGCAGGCGGTCATAGCTGACGAGGGCAGGATCATAGGTCACTTCGACCGCTTCGGCGTGGCCAGTCGTCCCGCTGCATACCTGTTTGTAGCCTGGGTTTGGCACTGTGCCGCCGGCATAGCCGCTGACCGCGTCCTGCACGCCCGGGACTTCGCGGAAAAAAGCTTCCACACCCCAAAAACATCCCGCGCCGAATACTGCCTTTTCCATGTCTTCCATTGATGAGATTTCACCCAATTATAGGCCGCGTGCTTCGACGCGTCACGCGTGACAGGCTTGATTCGCCCGCGGCAATCGCCCAAACGCTGAGGCATGAAGGTGCTCATCGCCGGCGGCGGAATTGCGGGCCTTGCCATCGCGTGGCGGCTTTCCTGTCAGGGCGTGACAGTCAAGGTTGTCGAACGTGGTATTTGCGGCCGCGGCGCATCGTGGGCGGCTGCGGGAATGCTCGCGCCCGGCGGCGAACTTGCCGGCGAAACAGACGAACTGGCGAAGCTCGCGCATGAATCGCGCGCACTCTGGCCGGGATTTGCCGGAGAAATTGAGCGCGCCGCCGGCCGTCCTGTCGGGTTTCGTGAATCGGGTTCGCTGGCTATCGCCGAAACTGGCGAACATGCGGAAGCACTCCGCGCTCGCGCCGATGGCTCCGGCGAATGGCTGCCGCGCGACGCACTCCTGCGCCGTGAACCGTTGTTGTCGCCTGATCTGACCGGGGCGGTTTATTTTCCTGCTGACGCGCAAGTCGATAACCGCGCGATGTGTGAGGCGCTCCATGTGGCGTTGCGCGCGAAGGGCGTGGTTGTACAGGAAAATTGCGAGGTGCGTTCGATCCTGACTGCGCGAGGTGAAGCCAAAGCGCTGCTCACCGATTGCGGCGCGATGGAAGCAGACAAGTTTGTGCTGGCCTGTGGTGCATGGCTGGAACTGATTTCCGCAAGCGATTTCGACCTGCCTCCGGTCAGGCCGGTGAAGGGCCAGATGATGGCGTACACGCCGCCGGCCGGAATCAGATTGCCCAACACACTGTTGTGGGCGGCTGACGTCTATCTCGTTCCGCGAGCGGGCCGGCTGCTGGTCGGCGCAACCGTCGAGGATGCGGGGTTCGATGCATCCATCGAATTGCAGGCTTGCGCAAAGCTGATGCATGCCGCCGCGCAGGTAATTCCTTCACTGGCGGAATGGCGGTTGGCGGAAGTCTGGACGGGACTGCGCCCGCACACGCCCGATAGTGCCCCGGTTCTCGGCGCTACTTCGCTCTCCCGCCTTTACGTTGCCGGCGGGCAATTTCGCAACGGCATTCTGTTCGCGCCGGCCGTGGCGGACAAAATGGCAGCCATCATCCAGGGGCAAAAGACAGAAGTGGCCGCCGCGTTCAGTCCATTGCGATTCACATGAAAGACTTCGCTCTCCATCCCCGGCTCGCCGCCGATACGGTGACGATTTGCGATTGGCCGCTCAGCCGTGTGCTGCTGATGAATGATGGACGGTTTCCATGGCTGATTTTGGTTCCTCGCCGGGCCGGGATCGCGGAATTTTTCAGTCTCCCATCCATAGACAGAAATCTACTGGCGGACGAAATCTCACGCGCCAGTGCGATCGTTCGGCGTTGGGCGATGTCGCGCGCCGGTTGCGACAAGCTGAATGTCGGGATGATCGGCAATATCGTGCGCCAACTGCATGTCCATGTCATCGCGCGGCGGACGACCGATGCTGCCTGGCCATTTCCGGTTTGGGGGCGGGGCGATCCTGTGCCGTATCCGCCGGGCGAGTTTGAACGTGCTGCGGCTGAGCTAAATCAACTCGCGCTTAATACTGGAACTGTTCCGCCATAACGCGTTCGTCGAGACTGTGGTCGGCATCGAACAGCATGGTCATGGAAATGCTGCGGTCTTCTGCAATCTCAACGAAGGTCACGTCGCGCACTTCAAAACTGTCCGCGGTTGCGCTGACCGGCCGCTTGGCGGCTTCGAGAACGTCGATCCGGATTTTTGCCCGATGCGGCAGCAGCGCGCCGCGCCAGCGCCGCGGCCGGAACGCACTGAGCGGCGTCATTGCGAGCAGCGCGGAATCAATAGGTAAGATTGGCCCGTGTGCGGACAAATTATACGCCGTGCTGCCGGCCGGTGTGGAAATCAGGATTCCGTCGCTGATCAGTTCATTCAGCCGCACTTTGCCGTCGAGAGTGATACGCAGTTTGGCCGTTTGCCGGGTTTGGCGAAAAAGCGAGACATCGTTGAAGGCAAGCGCTTCGTCCGATTTGCCGTTCGATTCGGCGCGCATGAGCAGTGGATGAACCTTTGCGGGACTGGCCGCTTCCAGCCGTTCGGTCAAACCGTCGTCGCGATATTCATTCATCAGAAAGCCGATCGAGCCGAAATTCATCCCATAAATCGGGACGTCACGGCCGAGAAACAGATGCAGTGTCTGCAGCATGAATCCGTCGCCGCCGAGCGCCACAATCACCGAAGCATCGTCGCCGGCATCGCCATAGCGCCCGCGCAATGACTCCATTGCGGCCAGCGCTTCGGATGATTCGGATGCGGTGAAATGAATCTTTTGCGGCAATGTCCGGTCAGCCGCCCGTCAGTGACATCTGCCGCGCCACGGCAGGACGGTTATGCCGCCGGTCGATGATAAAATCATGGCCTTTCGGCTTGCGCGAAATCGCTTCATCCATCGCGGTTTCAAGCACCGCATCGTCGGGCGAGGATCGCAATACCGCGCGCAGATCGGCCGAATCTTCCTGGCCGAGGCACATGTAAAGCATTCCCGTGCAGGTGAGCCGGACGCGGTTGCAGCTTTCGCAGAAGTTATGGCTCAGCGGGGTGATGAACCCGAGGCGGCCCTTCGTCTCCTGGACGCGCACGTAGCGCGCCGGCCCGCCGGTGTGCTCCGGCGTTGCATTCATGGTGAATTGCTTTGCCAGTCCGGCTTTCACGAGCGACAGCGGCAGATATTGTTCGGTGCGATCCGCATCGATATCACCCATCGGCATTGTCTCGATCAGGGTGATATCCATTTCGCGGCCATGCGCCCAGCGGATGAGATCGGGAAACTCCTCGTCATTGACACCGCGGAGCGCGACGACGTTTATTTTGACCTTGAGGCCGGCTTTCTGTGCCGCATCGATTCCCGCCAGCACTTTCGGCAGATCGCCCCAGCGCGTGATCTGCCGGAATTTTACGGGGTCGAGCGTGTCGACTGAGACGTTCACCCGCTTCACGCCGCAATCGGCGAGTTCCGCGGCAAAACGCCCGAGTTGGCTGCCGTTGGTTGTCAGCGTCAACTCTTCGAGTTCGCCCATTTTGACCCGACTGCCGAGCGAGCGGACCAGCTTCATGACGTCGCGGCGAACCAAAGGCTCTCCACCGGTCAATCGCAATTTCCGCACCCCTTTGCGGATAAAGGCGCCGCAGAGACGGTCGAGTTCCTCCAGTGAGAGGACGTCGGCCTTGGGCAAAAAGGTCATATGTTCGGGCATGCAATAGACGCAGCGAAAATCGCAGCGGTCCGTCACCGAAACCCGCAAATAGCTGATGTGGCGGCCAAATGGGTCGATCATGACCGGCATTTTAGCAGCCGGGCGGGCGAAATACCAACCCCGCAGGCCGAGTTAACGCTGGTGTCAACGCGGGCTTGCGCCGATTGCCGGGGCCCCCGTAAACCAGCAAGCGGAGAACACAGGCGCGACAGTTATGAAATACGGGGTAGGCCAGCCGGTTAGGCGCAAAGAAGACATCAGGCTGGTCACCGGCCGCGGTCAATATTTGGACGATCTGCATTTCCACGGCCTGGTACATGCCTATTTCGTGCGCAGCCCACATTCCCATGCCTTCATCCGTGGTGTCGATATCGCCGCGGCCAGGGTCATGCCCGGCGTCATCGGGATTCTGGCACCTGAAGACGTCGACTGGACGGGCTATTTACCGGTTCGCGTGCCGTTCAAGAACCGTGACGGGTCGGACCTGCAGCAATCGCCCAAACGCCTGCTGCCGGACGACAAGGTCCGGTTTGCCGGCGAGGCGGTGGCCATGGTCGTGGCCGAAACGGCGGCACAGGCAAAAGACGCCGCCGAGGCTGTGATCGTGGAGTACGATCCGCTGGAAGCATCCGTCCGCCCCCAATCCGCCGCGGCGGCGCCTCCGGTCTGGGAACATGCCCCGGGCAATCTCGCGTTTGACTGGACGGACGGCAATGAGGCCGGCTGCAACGAAGCGTTTGCGCGCGCGGCGTGGAAAGTCAAAATCGACGTGGTGCAAAATCGTATCGTTCCTGCGCCCATGGAGCCCAGGGGAGGCGTCGGAATTTATGACCCGCAGGACGACATGTTCACCCTTCATACTCCGACCCAGGGATCCGCAGGGGTGCGGGACAAGGTCGCCCATGTCTTGAATCTGCGTACGGATCAAGTGCGTCTGATCACGCCTGATGTCGGCGGCGGCTTCGGGATGAAAAATTCGCTCGTGGTCGAGCTCGCGCTGATTCTGATTGCCGCAAAGCTTTATAGGCGCCCCGTCCGCTGGTCCGGTGAGCGCATGGAATCCTTTCTCGCCGATGCTCATGGCCGCGATGTGCAGATGACGGGCGAGATGGCGCTGGACAAAGACGGACATATTCTCGCCATGCGGCTCAACAGTTCCGCCAATCTTGGCGCCTATATGACCCATGTCGGCCCGATGATTCCGGCGCTCGGTTTGCGGGTCATGGGTGGGGTTTATCGTGTGCCGGCGGTGCATGTCCGGGTGAAGGGTTATTTCACAAACACGACGACCGTCAGTTCGTATCGCGGCGCCGGACGCCCCGAGGCGATCTACATCACCGAGCGGCTGATGGATCAGGCGGCCGCAGCGCTGAATCTCGACCGCCTGGAGATCAGGCGGCGCAATCTGGTGGCCCCGGATGAATTGCCTTACCGCAACTGGCGGGGACTTTCGATCGACTCGGGCGATTTTGCCGCCAATCTCGATCTCGCCGCGCGCACGGCGGAATGGGAGACATTCGACCGGAGGCGCCGTGAATCGGATTCCCGCGGCAAAAAACGGGGCAGGGGAGTGAGCTACTATTTCGAAGCCTCCGGCGGGCCTCCCGTCAGCGAGCCGGTGGTGATCCGTTTTACCCCGGACGGCAAAGTCGAACTTGTCGTCGCGACGCAAACCAACGGGCAGGGACACGACACGGTTTTTGCCCAACTGGTTTGCGAACAACTTGGTGTGCCTTTCGATTCAGTCGTGGTGAAGCAGGGCGACACGGCCGATGGATTGTCCGGCGGCGGTACGGTGGGTTCGCGCTCGTTGCAAACTGCCGGCAGCGCACTGACACGTGCGATCGACCGTGTGATTGAAAAGGGCAAAGCGGCAGCGCGTCTGGTGCTCCAGGCCGAAAATAGCGGAGTGAATTTCAAACGCGATGAAACGGGCGGCCGCTTTGAGGTTGCTGGAACAAAACGCTGTATTTCTCTCCCCGAACTTGCCTCGGCCCTGCGCGAGGACCGGCTTCCGGGATTTGAGAGTGGACTGGATGAAAGCGCGAGTTTTGATTCACCTCCGACTTTTCCCAATGGCTGCCACATCTGCGAAGTCGAAGTCGATCCTGGTACGGGTGCAGTTGAAATCTGCCGTTATGTCGTCATCGACGATGTCGGCCGCGTGATCAATCCACTGATCGTGGACGGACAAATTCACGGCGGAATCGCCCAGGGACTTGGGCAGGCACTGATGGAGGATTGCCGTTACGATCCCGATTCCGGCCAATTGTCGACGGCGAGTTTTGCCGACTATGTTCTTCCGCGTGCCGATCAGATGCCGGCCCTCGACATCCACTACAATGAAGTGTTGTGCAAGACCAATCCGCTGGGCGTCAAAGGTGCGGGCGAGGCCGGCACGATCGGCTGTCTTCCGGCCATTATCGGCGCCATTTCGGACGCGCTCGGTGTCGCGCATATCGACATGCCCGCCACGCCGGAAAAGATCTGGCGCGTTCTGAACGAGAAGCGAGAAGCGAGAACATAGCAGCGAGAGTGGCTGAGCGGCACGCACGGATGCCGCCGTAGCTGAGCGCGGCTTCAGGGCCCCACGCGCGATAACAAATCGCCAAAGGCGATTTGCGCGCGTGGGATGCCGCAGATGAGTTTGGCTAATATTTGTAATCGAAGCCGATGGTGAAGCCGTGCTGGTTGATATCCAGCTTGGTCGGGATGCCGGCGACAAACAGACCGGGCTTGCTGCCGTTGGTCCAGCGATATTCGACCGAGCCAAACAGCTTTTCGGAAAATCCGATCTGAACACCACCGTGCACCTGATAGGCTTTTTGCCAGTCGCTCTGGGTTTGTCCCAATACCCGGGAATTGGCATCGATGAAGCCAAATCCTCCGCCCACGAACGGTTTCAGGTGCCATGAACCGTTGGTGACCTCATACAGGCCATCGAGCATCACACTGGTTGCGGCGGTGTTTCCGCTGGTGGGCAGATTGCCGATCTGATGCTGATCGGGTGTGGAGATGGCCGCCCCCCGAAGCACCGTGCTGAACCGGCCCAGTTTAAAGTCCACTGCACCACCTGCGGTATTGGATGTATCGGTGCGTGACAGGGCCGGCTGACTGACGGCACCGACCGGTGGCAGAAGGACCGAATCGGCGCCCTGGGAGAAGTTGATGACTGAAGTTTCAGCGGCTGCGCCACTGATCATGATCACGAAACATAGCGGGGAGAGCAGCAGGCCTCGCACTTTGTTTCCCTGTTGTCACAGCCACTTGCGCTAAAAGAACGCGCGAGTTCCGCGGCGGTTTGCGGCAATGTTTTGTTGTGCGGCGTGAACTCGCAACCCGCGATTGCGTTGGCGCGCGAACCAGCCGTCCAGATGGCCGGCAGGCATTATCGGGGTACGGAGAAATTCGATTGATGCGTAGTCTGGCGCCCGACCGGCAACCACGTCGGCGGGAAACGGCCAGGGTTACTCGGCTGCGGAGGAGGATTCGGCGGGCTGCGCGGCCAGCCGGGCGACACCGGAATAATCGGTTTTCCCGCTGCCCAGCACAGGGATTTCGTCGACCACAACAACGCGCTTCGGGACCGCCAGTTCCGGTACGCCGTGATTGCGGGCCCAAACCAGCAATTCGCTGCGGTCCGCCCTGGGATTGGTCGTGACCAGCACGATGTTTTCGCTCCGGCGCTCGTCGCGTAGCACGATCGCCGCGTGGCTATGATCCGGCCAAAGCGCCGATGCGCAGTTTTCAACCACCGTCAGCGACACCGTTTCGCCGCCGATTTTGGCAAATCGCCGGAGCCTGCCACGAATCGAGAGATAACCTTCCTCATCGACCGACACGATGTCGCCGGTATCGTGCCAGCCGCCGTCCGGAGGATGAACCGTGCCCGGTTTGTCCGTATTCAGATAACCCAGCATCACATTGGGTCCGCGCACCAGCAATCGTCCGCCGTCGCGGATGCCTTCGACGGGTTCGATGCGCGTTTCGACACCCTGCATGAAATGACCAACCGTACCGGGCCGATTGGCCTCGGGCTGGTTGGCCGAGATCACCGGAGAGGCTTCGGTGACGCCATATCCTTCGAGGAGTTCGACCGGACATTTGTGCCGCGCGAGCTGGCGGGTTTCGTCGCGCAGTCTCTCGGCACCGCAGACCGCGAGGCGCAGGGTGGAAAGGTCGTTTTCACCCGCGGCCCGGATATATTGGGAAACAAAGGTGTCGGTGGCGAGCAGGATGGTCGCGCCATATTCGCGGATCCGGCGCACGATTTCATGGGGCTGACGCGGGGTCGGGTGCATCACCGCTTTCACGCCGAGGAAGATCGGCATGAATGTGCCTACGGTCAGGCCGAAGCAGTGAAACACCGGCAGCGGGTTGAACAGCACGTCGTGCTGAAAGATTTCCAGATGAGCGTTCACCTGCTCGACATTGGCAAGGATATTGTAGTGGGAAAGCACCACGCCTTTGGGCTCGCCCTCGGTGCCGGATGTGAACAGGATTGCTGCCGGCCGGTCAGGCCGCTGCCGCGCGGTGACCACATTGGGGGCAAATTTTCCGACCACGGCAGCAGCCCTGGCGCCCAGGGGCAGACTGTTGCGGACGTCCTCGAGATAGATCAGTTTGCATTCGCGTCCGAGTTGTTCGGCGAGCGTCTCGAATTTCCCAAGTTCGATGAATCGGTGCGCCGTCACAACCCGTTTGACATCGGCCATTGCGAGGGCGGTGCGGAGGCTCTGTAGGCCGGCGGTGAAATTGAGCATCGCAGGAACGCGGCCATAGGCGGAAATGGCAAAGACCGAGATCGCTGCCGCGGCGCCGGTCGGCAGCATCACGCCAACCGATTCCCCCGGACGGGTCCCCCGTTTGAGAGCATAACCCAATGCCAAAGTGGCCCGGATGAGGTCGTGATAAGTGAGCACGCGCCCGTCGGCATCGACGAGGATTTCCCGGCCGGCACCGTGTTTGGCCGCGGCGTCCAGGAGGGCCCGGAACAGGCTCCGCCGCGCACGCGACAATTCGAATTTGCCAACCGGCTCGGCCACTGCCATCCCCATGTGTTTGCGGCGGCATTATGCCCGAAAGCACGGCCGCGATCACTTGGCCGGTGATTTCCGGCGCGGTACTGATTAGATACACACCAATATGGCGACAATCATCGATCAGAATCGGGGTATGCGGCCCCGGCATCCCGAAAAATCGCACCGCCCGGACAATATCCCGCCGCGAAAACCTGCCTGGATCAGGGTGAAGGCCCCGTCGGGGCGCGGCTTTGCCCGCACCCGCGACATCGTGCGGGAACACGGGTTGCACACGGTCTGCGAAGAGGCGGGATGCCCGAATATCGGCGAATGCTGGGAACAGGCGCACGCCACCATGATGATTATGGGCGACACCTGCACCCGCGCCTGTGGCTTCTGCAATGTTCGCACCGGTCTGCCCGGAGCGCTTGATCCTCGTGAGCCGGAAAGCGTCGCCCGGGCAGTTCACAAGCTCGGGCTCAAGCATGTCGTCATCACCTCGGTCGATCGTGACGATCTCGAAGATGGCGGGGCCCGCCACTTTGCAATGACCGTGCGGTATTTGCGGGAGCTGGCGCCCGGCACCACCGTCGAAATCCTGACACCCGATTTTTTGCGAAAACCGGGGGCAGTGGAAACCGTGATGCAGTCGCCGCCGGATGTGTTCAACCACAACCTGGAAACGGTGCCCCGTCTCTATCTCGGGATTCGTCCGGGTGCCCGTTACTACGCATCATTAAAGCTGCTCGACCGGGTCAAGGACATTGATTCCGATGCGTTCACGAAATCAGGGCTGATGGTCGGCCTCGGCGAAAGCCGCGAGGAAGTCATGCAGGTGATGGACGACCTGCGCAGTGCGCGCGTGGATTTTCTCACCATCGGCCAGTATTTGCAGCCGAGCCGCAAGCACGCTGCCGTGGAGCGCTTTGTCCCGCCGGAGGAATTTGCCGCGCTCGAAGCCACGGCGCGCGCCAAGGGGTTCCTGATGGTATCGGCGAGCCCGCTGACGCGTTCTTCCTATCATGCTGGTGAAGACTTTGCGCGCCTCAGGTCTGCCCGCCGGGCAGCCAATCTGTGAACGGCCAATGCCGCTGCATCGCGAAACGCGAATCGTTCCTTATACGGCAGAACAGATGTATGCCGTCGTTGCCGAAATCGACCGCTACCCCGAATTCCTGCCCTGGTGTTCGGCGATCCGGATCACCGGGCAGGAAAAAGCGGGCGATGTCGAATTCGTCACCGCCCGGATGGACGTGTCCTATCTCGCCTTTCGTGAAAGCTATGTCAGCCGGGTAAAGCTCGATCACCCGGCGTTGATGATCGAAGCCACTCATATCGAGGGGCCGTTCAAGAAACTCGATACCCGCTGGCGCTTCGAGCCGACGAAAAAACACGGTTCGGAAGTGCATTTCCTGATCGATTTCAGCTTCAGCAATCCGTTGTTTCAGGCGGTGGCCGGCGCTGCATTCGGCCTTGTCGCCGCGCGGATGCAGCAGGCATTCATCACCCGCGCCGATGCGCTTTATGGTGAATCGCACGTGGCGTCGAGCAATAGTTGAAGTCCGGCCGCGACCGTCCGTAGGCGGATTTCCTCGCGGGAGATTTCGCCGAAGCGGCACTCGAGACCGCGCGTTTTCCGGTTTCTCCGCGCCACGGCAAGATATACGAGGCCAACCGGTTTCTCTGCACTGCCGCCGCCGGGCCCGGCAATTCCGGTGCAGGATACCGCGATATCAGCCGCTGAATGCGCCAGGGCACCTTCGGCCATTGCGCGCGCCACTTCTGCCGAGACCGCGCCATGGCGTTCCAGCAGGCCGGCCGAAACGCCCAGCATCTCCATCTTCGCCTGATTGGCATAGACGACGGCCCCGCGCTCGAATACGTCCGATGATCCGGGTATCGCGGTGAGCGCGCCCGCAATCAGCCCGCCGGTGCAGCTTTCCGCGGTGGCGATACGCAAAGTTCTGGCGCGAGCTTCCGCGACCAGTTTCGTCGTGGCGGCAACAATGGTTTCCGGAAACATCGTCACATCCAGCCGACGTAAATCAGGGCGAACACCACGAGCCCGGCATAAACCCCAGCGGCCAGATCATCACCCATGATGCCGGTGCCGCCTGGCAGTCTTTGTTCCGCCCACCACACCGGCCAGGGTTTCCAGATATCGAACAGCCGGAAGGCGAGGAAGGCCACAAAATAGGGAAACCAGTCGCTTCCATCGACAAAGAAAGCGAGCGGCAGCAGTGCCAACCATTGGCCGGCTACTTCGTCCAGGACGCAGTCACCCGGGTCATGGATGCGCAGCGCACGCGCGTAGGCGCCACAGGCCGGAATGCCAATAAGGGTAATCGCGATGAATCCCGGGAGCAGCGCCTTCCAGCCGAGCAGAACCAGTGGAACCCCGAGCACGGTCGCGACGGCTGAAGTCACGGTTCCCGGGGCATAGGTTAGCCTGCCGAGACCAAAGCAGGTGGCCAGCCATTGGGCAGATCGAGTCATCGGAAGCGTCAACGCACAGGCAGGCGGATTGTGGCGACCGCCTGCGCCGCCAGGCCTTCACGGCGCCCCGTGAAACCCAGACCCTCGGTTGTGGTCGCCTTGACGCTCACGCGTTCGACGGGAATCGCGAGAATGTCTGCAATGCGCCGGCGCATGCCATCGCGGTGAGGGCCGATTTTGGGCCTTTCGCAGATCAGCGTGATGTCAGTATGCGCGATTGTACCGCCGAGCTCGCGCACCAGCTTTGCGGCATGATCGAGGAAAATCGAGGAGTCCGCACCGCGCCATTTTTCCTCTGTGGGCGGAAAATGACTGCCGATATCGCCCGCTCCAATGGCGCCCAACAGGGCATCTGTCAGCGCGTGCAGGCCGGCATCGGCATCGGAATGTCCCTCGAGTCCGAAATCATGCGGGATCTTGATCCCGCAGAGCCAGACGTGATTTCCGTGCGCGAAGCGGTGGACGTCAAAACCCGTCCCGGTGCGGATATCGGGAAGGGCCGAAACAGCCAGCCGCTGCGCTATTTCAAAATCGGACGGGGTGGTGAGTTTGATATTCATTTCTTCTCCTGGAACCCCAATCACCCTGAGGCCCGCCCGTTCGGCCAGCGCAATATCGTCGGTAAATGTTTCCGCAGCGTAGCGGCGATGCGCTGCCAGAATGGCGTCAAAGGCAAAACCCTGCGGTGTCTGGGTGCGATACAGCTCATCGCGTGGCACCAGGCTGAACAAGCCGGCTTCTTTCCGGCGCAGCGTGTCGGGCACCGGGACCATTGGCGCCACCGCATCGGCAGAGTTTAGTCCGTCGATGACCCGCGATATGACCGCTGCGGAGACGAAAGGCCGCGCCGCATCATGGATTAACACTTTGCCAGGGGAGGCTCGCGCGGCGACGGCCTCAAGGCCGAGTCGGACCGAATCCTGCCGCCGGGCTCCGCCCATGATCGGTTCGGGTGTCACCATCCCACGGGTGGCTGAACGGTAGAGCTCACGGTCAGGGGGACGTATGACGGTAAAAATGGCGTCCGGTCCGAGTTGCGACGCAAAGCACCCGACCGTGTGGCGAAGCACGGGGGATCCGGCCAAGTCCCTGTATTGTTTTGGCAAATCCCCTGACATGCCGGGCGCGACGGCGCGGCTGCCGCTTCCTGCTGCGACGATCAAAGCAATGGTACCGCTCATGATTCGCTGTGTAGCGGTTTTTTTGCGGTGCGCCCATCGGCAGGTGATTGCCTAGCACTTAGGCATGAAATATCGTTGCCCAAGTAATGGGCAGATCACCAACCGCGCGTTCCGTAACACCGATGCCATCCAGTCGTTCGGCTGGCCCGACGGGGGTGGCCGTCGTTGCCGCGCTGCCAATGCCCATCCTGGTCATTGGGACGGATGGCGGGCTGGTTTACGCCAACCAGGCCGCCGAACAGTTCTTCGATATGGGCGTGGGGTTGTTGCTCAAGCACAAACTGGCCGATCTGCTGCCTTTCGGCTCCCCGCTGATCGAACTGGTCGAACAAACCCGCGAACGCGGAGCTTCGATCGGCGAACGGGACGTCGACCTTTCCAACCCCAGGCTGGGCGAACGCATCGCCGATGTGAACCTCACCCCGTCGGAAGACGGGACTGTGATCCTGATGCTGCAGGAGCGGGGGTTGGCGCAACGCATCGACCGGCAGCTTTTATATCGCGGGGCGGCACGCTCGATGAGCGGGATGGCCGCGGTTTTGGCCCATGAGATCAAAAACCCGCTGGCGGGAATTCGCGGCGCGGCGCAATTGCTGGAAGATGCCGTACCGGACTCGGAACGTTCACTGACCAAACTTATCTGCGACGAAGCTGACCGTATCCGTGCACTGATCGACCGCATGGAATCTTTCGGCGCCGGGCGGGCACTGACGCGCAATCCGGTGAACATCCATGAGGTCCTGGACCGCGTAAAACGGGTCGCCCGTACCAGCTTTGGACGCGAGCTTAGAATTGTCGAAGTTTTCGATCCGTCATTGCCGGCCGTTCCCGGCGACCATGACAGCCTGATCCAGGCCTTCATGAACGTTATCCGCAACGCTGCCGATGCGGCGCCGGCAGAGGGCGGCGAAATCGTGTTGACCACCGCCTATCGGCCGGGGGTCAGGATTGCGACTCCCGTTGCCGGCGCAGCGCCGGGGACGCGGGTGAGTCTGCCCCTGGAAGTGACAGTGCGCGACAACGGGCCGGGAATCCCACCCGATCTGCTGCCCTACATTTTCGACCCCTTTATCACGACGAAAGCCAGGGGCGCGGGTCTGGGATTGGCGCTGGTCGCCAAAATCATCGCCGACCATGGCGGGGTCATCGAATGCGAATCACAGCCGCGGCGCACGATCTTCCGTGTGCTTCTACCGGTCGTCTCGAATGATGCCACGAATGGAAACACCGATGCCTGACGCCACGATCCTCGTATGTGACGATGACGCCGCCATCCGCACGGTGCTCAATCACGCGCTGGGCCGGGCGGGGTATGACGTGCGGACGGCGGCCAATGCGGCGGGTCTGTGGCGGTGGGTCTCGCAGGGCGAGGGCAATCTCGTGATCACCGACGTCGTCCTGCCCGATGAGAATGCTTTCGATCTTCTGCCGCGGATCAAACGCTTGCGGCCGGAATTGCCGGTCGTGGTGATGAGCGCACAGAACAATATCCTGACCGCGATCACCGCGGCCGAGCGCGGCGCCTATGAATATCTGCCCAAACCGTTTGATCTCAAGGAATTGACGGCGGTGGTGCAGCGGGCGCTGGCGCAGCCGGCGCGCAAGGAAGCGCCGCAGGAAACATCCCAGGGTGATGAGCGGCTGCCGCTGATCGGCCGGTCCCCGGCGATGCAGGAAATCTATCGCATCATTGCGCGGCTGACCCAGGCGGATCTGACGGTGATGATCTCGGGCGAATCCGGCACCGGCAAAGAATTGGTGGCGCGTGCGCTGCACGATTACGGCAAGCGCCGCAACGGCAGCTTCGTCGCGGTGAATATGGCGGCGATTCCGAAAGAGCTGATCGAAAGCGAATTGTTCGGCCATGAACGCGGCGCATTCACCGGCGCTACGGGGCGCGGGGTAGGGCGGTTCGAACAGGCTGAAGGCGGCACGCTGTTCCTCGACGAGATCGGCGACATGCCGCTGGAGGCGCAGACGCGATTGCTCCGTGTGCTGCAGCAAGGCGAATACACGACCGTCGGCGGCCGGACGCCGGTCAAGACCGATGTGCGGATCATCGCCGCAACCAATCGCGATTTGCGGCAACTGATCCAGCGGGGGCTGTTCCGCGAGGATCTGTATTACCGGCTGAATGTCGTGCCGTTGCGGCTGCCGCCCTTGCGCGAGAGGCGCGAAGATATTCCCGACCTCGTGCGCCACTTCTTGCGCAAGGCGGAAGCCGGCGGCTTGCCGTTGAAACATTTCGAACCGGCGGCAATCGAACGGCTGAAGCTGCATTCCTGGCCGGGCAATGTGCGCGAACTGGAAAATCTCATTCGCCGCCTTGTGGTGCTGAATCCCGATGAGGCGATCACCGAAGGCGCGGTTGCCGCGGAACTCGCCGGCTGGGAACCGAAGCTCACTTCAGATGAAGATGAATCGAGTCTCACGGCCGCGGTCGAACGGCATCTCAACGCGCATTTCGCAGAATATGGCGACAGCCTGCCGCCGCCCGGTCTTTACGACCGCATACTGCGCGATGTCGAACGGCCGTTGATTGCGATTTCACTCGCCGCCTGCCGGGGCAATCAGATTCGCGCTGCCCAATTGCTTGGGCTTAATCGCAACACGCTGCGCAAGAAGATTCGCGATCTCGGCGTCGAACTCACCCGCGGCCTGAAACCGTAATCGCGGGGCTGTTTTGCCCAGCGCACGAAGGAACCACTCACGTTCCGCTATTGCACAATTGGCGCATTACGTAGTTGACACCACAAACCACATCGGCTAGTAATGCACCTCGATAAGGGGTCGCCGATGGGTCAGAACATTTTCAAAGAAAAGCACTTCCACGATGAAGAAGCGGCACGCGTCTGGCTTGAGAACGCGCGCTGGCCGGGTGGCCAGGTTTGCCCGCATTGCGGAAGCCTGAAGCATTACGCGACCAAGAAGCCGGGCCGCTACCGCTGTGGCGAGAAGGAATGCCGCCGCGATTTCACGGTCATGACCGGCACGGTGATGGAACGCAGCCACGCCAAACTGACCCAGTGGGCAATGGCGTTCTGGATGTTCGCTTCATCCAAAAAGGGGTTCTCCGCTCACCAGCTACACCGGGCATTGGGTTGCCAGTACAACACCGCGTGGTTTTTGCATCACAGGGTGATGGAAGCCATGCGGCGCGGTAGTCTTGACCTTCCGCCGCTTGGTGGCGAGGGCAAGGTTGTCGAAGCCGATGAAACCTACATCGGCAAATCCGATGCCATCGGGACCCGCGACAAGACCCGCGCTGGAAAGCCGTTCCGGTATCGCGGCAAGAGCGCACACAACAAGTGCGTGGTCGTGACACTCGTTGAGCGCGGCGGTACAGCCCGTTCCTTCCACGTTCCACGCGCCGATAAGGCAACCGTTTCCAAGATCGTTCGCGACAACATTGCCCGTGAAAGCCACTTACATACGGACGAAAGCAAGCTTTATGTCGGCTCCGATGTGAAATGGCACGAGACCGTCAATCACTCAGCCGAAGAGTATGTCCGTCCGCCGAAACGGCTGGCGGCATTGATTGGCCTCTAGTCACAACCAATACGGTCGAAGGCTTCTTCAGTGTTTTCAAGCGCGGGATGCGCGGCATTTACCAGCAGTGCGGCGAGAAGCATCTGCACCGCTACCTCGCGGAATTTGACTTCCGATACAACACGCGTACGGCACTTGGCTGGAACGATGAGAACAGGACTTTGGAGGCGGTCAGAGGCGCAGAGGGCAAGCGCCTGACCTATCATCAACCTTACTAAATCCAAGTCGCTTAAGGCGCAGGCGCGCGCGTTCTCGGTCTGGCGCGACAAGCACAAACCGTAAACGGCGAGTCCGCTTCCACTCAAAGTTTAGTAAAATGGAGTGGGCC
>DASUHP010000167.1:0-25857 GCA_036273455.1 Micropepsaceae bacterium
GCTGGTCGGCATCGTCAAAAAGAACGCCATCATGATGATCGATTTCGCCATTCAGCGCCGCGCCGCCGGCTTGCCGCCCGACGAGGCGATCCGTGAGGCCTGCCTGTTGCGCTTCCGGCCAATCGCGATGACGACCTGCGCAGCGATCTTCGGCGCACTGCCGATCGCGCTCGGCACCGGCGCCGGCTCGGAATTGCGCCAACCGCTCGGTGTCGCCGTGGTCGGCGGCTTGCTGGTGTCGCAACTGTTGACGCTTTACATCACCCCGGTGGTCTATCTCTATCTCGACAAGGCCGACCGCCTGATCAAGCAGCGGATCGATCCTTCGGGCGACGCCCACGACGAGCACAAGCCGCGGCTGATGCGCGCAATCGCCGCGGAATGAGATTGTAACCTCTGCGGCTATTTCCGCACGGAATCCGCAACCACGGCGGCGGATACGGTCCGCCCCCTATGGCAATGACTTTTGTCACTCACGCAATAAAAAATTTTGACGGCGCGCGAGTAAACCTCTGATTCAGAAGTGACTAAACTTCTACGCGTGTCGCGGCGGGGGGCCGCGCGGCTTCACCGTCGGGCCTCCCAAATCGGAATTTGGTTTGCGCGAGGCGCGCGACGCGTGACTGCGTGGATCCCAGTTCCGGCGTTGTGTGTGGGGGTGATCGGTGGATATCGATGCAAAGCGGCTGTCGAACGCGCTGTCAGATCTTTACGCCGCGACCACCGATCCTCAGGCCAGAAGCGCTCTGGCGCATAATCTGGCAAAGGCGTTCGACGCGACCAGCTGTCTGCTGCACACACGCGCAGAAGACTCTCCTGGTGTGACCGTCCTTGGTGCGACAGCGAATTTGCAGGCGCTGATGCCTGCATATGCAAACTATTCCTATGCGCGGGACCTCTGGGCCGAGCGCGGTGCGCGGCATGTCGGTCGTGCCCTGCTGGGGGAAGAAATCGTAACCGAACGCGAGCTGGTCGGCGCCGATTGGTACAACGATCTCTGCAAGCCGCATGATATACACTACATCGTCGGCGCGGTGTTTCGTGTCGAGCACGACATACAGGGCCAAATCGGCGTGCATCGTCCTCCTGATGCCGCGGATTTCGGTGACGCGGATCGGGCCATGATGGACCTGCTGATTCCCCATTTGCGGCGGGCTTACCGGCTCATGCGAATTGTAGATACCACCACACGAGCCTCGATCCTGTCTTTCGATGTGCTGGCTGCACTCGCAGTCGGCGTGTTTGTCGTCGGGCGCGACAGCCGAACGCTGCTTATGAATGCCGCCGCCGAGCGGATCGCGAGTGCGGGATCGCCGGTCGTGTTGCGCAATGGGCGCGTGTCCCTTTCGGATCCCAAACTTGATGATCGCCTGCACAAAACCGTTACTCAAGCCTGTCTGGCCGGAATCGGCCGCTCACTTTGCCCAGGTGAGGAGATTTTGGTCAAAAGCCGCGACGGGCACGACATTTTGCTACTTGTCATTCCCCTTCCGCCGGATGCCAAAACGACTGGCGCGACCGAACCGCTGGCGGTGATTTTGGCGGGCGAGCAGACCTCAGCTCCGGAAATCCAGGCGAGCATCGCCCAATCCGTTTACGGTTTGACGCCGGCTGAAACGCGTATTCTGCTGTCGCTGGTGAGGGGCCAAACCCTGCCGGAAATTGCCGCGAGCTGCGGTCTCAGCATTAACACAATCCATTCCCAGGCCAAGGCGGTGTTCGCGAAGACCGGTGTCCGCCGCCAATCGGAGCTGGTTGCGAAGGTGCTGTCCAACCCGATTTGGCGGGTGAGCGCGAGGCTTCGCTCGCAAGCGTGAGCATGCCATCGCCCTACGTCGGTGCGCCCACGGGTGGCGTCGGCGGCGGCGTGCACCGGATGAATCGCACATTGCATCACCTGATTGGGTGATGCGACGGCGCCGCCGGCCCGGAATCCTTCGCTCCCTGGTAGTCCATCCGGGAGAGTTGAGGGAGGCGGGTTTGGATCATCTGGTTCGCGGACGCCGTGTCGCCGTGCTGAGCATGCTCAGCGTTTCAATGATTCCCATTCTCAACCATCCGGCGTTCGCAGCGGGCGCGCTTCCCACCGGCGGCAATTTTGTCGCCGGCAGCGGCGGGATTTCCGGAACTGCAAGCCAGTTGACCGTCAATCAGACCACCCAACGCGGTATCATCAACTGGAGTGGCTTCTCCATTGGCCAGGGCAACAGCGTCAAGATCGATAACGGCTCAGGAGCGACGCTGAACCGTGTCACGGGCAGTGCGCCGTCCTCCATTGCTGGTTCGCTGTCATCCACCGGATCGACATACATCATCAACCAGAACGGCGTCGTCGTTACGCCCACCGGCAAGGTGTTGACCGGCGGCAGCTTTGTCGCGTCCACCCGCGATACGAACGATCCGGCGTTCATGGCCGGACAGACGCCGGAATTCACCGGCACGTCCGCGGGCGCGGTCGCCAACCAGGGGACTATCAAATCCAGCAATGGCGATGTGGTGCTGATCGGCAAGTCGGCCACTAACAGCGGCAGCGTCAGCGCGCCGAACGGAACGGCTGGTGTGGTCGCGGGCGATGATGTGCTGTTGCAGCCTTCGGGCAGCGGCCTGCAGATTGAAGTCAAAGCCGGCAGCGGGGACGCGACGAATAGCGGCAACATCGCGGCGGTGCAGGCGGTGATCAACGCCGTGGGCGGAAACGCTTACGCGCTGGCGGGCAATAATGGCGGGGTCGTGCGTGCGACCGGCACGAAAACGGTCAACGGGCATGTCTGGCTGACCGCGGGCGGCAGCGCGGATCTTTCGGGCAGCGTATCCGCGCACAACGCCGACGGGTCCGGCGGCGCAATCGACGTTCAGGGCAGCAACATCAATGTCTCCGGCACGCTGAACGCAAACGCCGTTGCTCCAAAGGGCGATGGCGGCAAGATCACCGTCGGCTCAAAGGCGGTCGCATCAACCAGTGTTTCCGGCACCGTGGAAGCGCGCGCCGGAGCACAGGGTGGCAACGGCGGCAGCATCGAAACCTCCGGCGAGGTACTGAATATTGGCGGCGCCACGGTCAATGCGTCGGCGCCGAAGGGATCGCCAGGGACGTGGTCGCTCGACCCCTACGACCTCACCGTGGATGCTACCGCTGCATCGTCGATCAACACGACGCTCGGGTCCGACACCAATGTCAACCTGCAGACGACCGCGAGTGGAACCAGCGGTCCGGGCACGCCGAACCCGTCGGGCAATGGCGACATTTTCATCAACAGCGTGCTGTCGTGGAACACGCCAGCGGCGCTGTCGATTAGCGCGTACCGCAACATCGACGTCAATGCGAATGTCACTGTGGGGGGCGGTGGCACGCTGTCGCTGACCACCGGCAGTGGTGGTAGCGGTGATTACATCATCGCCAACGGCGCCAGCATCCAGTTCACGGGCGGCGCCGGCGCGGGCGCCGGACTTGTCATCAACGGCACAACCTACACGCTGATTTATGACATGACCGGATTGCAGAACATCAATTCCGGTCTGACCGGGAATTATGCGCTGGCGACTCCGCTCGACGCGACGAACGTTTCAAGCTGGATTCCGCTCGGGACAAATCCCGCGGCGCTTCCCATCCCTTACGACCAAAATTACAGTGTGCTCAATTCCGAAAAAGGCTTCAGCGGCATTTTGGACGGCCTGGGCAACGCGATCTCCAATCTGACGGTCAATCAGCCATCAGCCCAGTTCGTCAGCCTGTTTGGTTTTTCGACGGGTACGGTCCGCGACATTGGTCTGATTGGGTTTTCGGTCGCCGGCGATGGTAATGGTGGCGGAATTGGCGGTCTTGTCGCGGCCAACTCGGGCGCGATCGAAAATTCCTACGCGATCGGTTCCGTGACGGGCGATGCCGCCAGCTATGCTGTCGGGGGCCTCGTCGGGACCAACGACGGCACGATAACCAATTCCCATTCATCTGGCACGGTCAGCGGCGGCGGCGGATATTACGGTGGTGTTGGG
The DNA here is from genome assembly GCA_036273455.1 of Micropepsaceae bacterium. Taxonomy (GTDB): domain Bacteria; phylum Pseudomonadota; class Alphaproteobacteria; order Micropepsales; family Micropepsaceae; genus CAIYRG01. The sequence goes on from DASUHP010000167.1 coordinate 3,994, forward strand.
GGCCTTGTCGGGGCCAATGGCGGCACGATCACAAACTCCTGGTCATCAGCTGCGGTCAGCGGCGGAAATTATGTCGGCGGGCTTGTCGGGTCCAACAACAACGCTATCAGTAACTCTCATGCCACTGGCACGGTGAACGGCATTAGCAACGTCGGCGGTCTTGTCGGATATAACACGGACACGGGAGACACGACGATCAGCAACTCCTATGCCACAGGCGCGGTCAGTGGCGATTCTCAGGTCGGTGGTCTGGTTGGATATAACTGGGGCACGATCAGCAGTTCCTATGCCACAGGCGCGGTCAGCGGCGATTCTCAGGTCGGCGGTCTGGTGGGCGTAAACGACGCCTACTGCAACCCCGGCACGATCACGGACTCCTTTGCCACAGGTGCGGTAAGCGGCACTGAAGCCGTCGGAGGCCTGGTGGGCGTTAACAACGGCAGTGTATTTAACTCGTCTTCCACAGGCGCGGTAACCGGCAATGATTATGTTGGTGGGCTGGTCGGGGCCGATGGTATCTTCGGCGAGGGGTCCGGCAACACGATCAGCGGCTCGTGGTCTTCCGGACGAGTAACCGGCATCTCGATCGTTGGCGGATTTGCAGGATCAGAATACTCAAACACCGGCGCCAACAATTATTGGAACCTCGAAACATCCGGACAGAGCACGAGCGCGGGGAATGAGGTCGGGCTGACAACGGCGCAGTTGCAGGGCGCCTTGCCGGGTGGATTCGATCCAACTGTCTGGGGCACCGGAGCGGGGCTGTACCCATATTTTCTCTGGCAATATCCGAGCGGCACGCCGCAAGCGGTGAAAGGCATTGCGTACAGCGACCGCGGCGTGACAGCACTGTCGTCGGGCGCGGCGGTTTCGGTACTGGTCAACGGTACGAATGTTGGTTCGGCCTCCAGCGGTGCCAACGGCTATTATTATGTGCTGCTGGCGCCGGGCACGATTCCGAATTCCAACGGCCAGGTGCTGTCGTACTTATCCAGCAGCAATGTCACCGGCAACAGTCTTGCCGATAATGCGAATGACGGCGTCTCCGGGCTCGATATCTATGGCAACACATTGCGTGTGGTAAGTTCCGGAAATGCTCTCTCCGCACTGACAGCAGATTTGAATACGGCCGCCGGAAGCAACAGCGGTGCGGCATTTCTGTTCAACCCCGGCTCACCCCTCAGCCTCAAGAGTGGTGTGAATCTTGAAATCGATTCGAGCGCGGGAATTGGGATCGACGCACCGGTCACCACGAGTGGCGGATCGGTGACACTGGCCGCCAACACCGCTGGCAGCGGAGGCGCTGTAGACGTTGAAGCGCCAATCAGCACCAATGGCGGCAATCTGGTCATTGGCGGAAGAGCAAACCCGGCGGCGACTGCGGCGGCCGGAACGGCGAGCCACCCGAACGGTGTTGAGGTGCATGGCGCGCTGAACGCGGGCACGGGTGCGATCACCATCAACGGGCAGGGATTCGCCGGCGCCATCGGCAACGCCATGGGCATTGATGTGTCCGCTCCTGTCACCACGTCCGGCAGCAATCCAATCACGCTGGTTGGGGCGGGCGGCGGTAGCGGCGCGAGCAATCAGAACTACGGCGTCAATGTCGCGAATGTCATTAGCGCGACCGGCAGTGGCGCGATCAGCCTCAACGGCACCGGCGGGGATTCAGGCGGTAGTGGCGCATCGAACCATGGCGTCGTGGTCACGGCGGGATCCGGCGTTACGGCAACGAGTTTGATCTCAGGAAGCGGGGACGCGCTGTCGATCACCGGCACGGCCAGCAATTCCAGCGGCGGCGGGAATTACGGGATATACACAACGTCGAAAATCAGCAATTCGGGACCAATCAGCCTCAGCGCGAATTCGATGTCTATCGGCGCGAGCATTGATCCTCCGGCCGCGACAGTGACATTGCAGCCGCTAACCCCATCCCTGGCCGTGAATGTCGGCGGTACGAGTGATCCTGGCAACGGCCTGTTCCTCAGCAGCGCGTCTCTGAGTGAGATCAGCGCCAATGCGCTGGTGATCGGAAATCCCAATGACACTGGACCGCTGACCGTGACCGGCGCGCTCACCACGGCCAGCGGCGGGGCGCTTCAGAACGTCAGTGGCCTGACGCTCTCATCCGGTTCGGGCCAGATTTCCGTCAACGCGCCGATCACTGTCACCGGCAGCAGCCCCTTTAACATCGCGGTCAATTCCGGAACGCCAATCACCTATGGCGCGACAGGGGTGATCAGCGCCACAGGACCGGGCATCCTAAACGCAACCATCAACGGCTTGTCCGCCGCCACGAATTTCTCCGGTGCAAATCTCGCGGGCGCAAATCTGAACGGCGACAATCTGAGCGGCGTCAATCTGTCAGGCTCGAATCTGTCAAAAGCAAATCTCAACAAGGCCAATCTGACCAATGCCAATCTGCTCAACGCCGATCTTACCGGGGCAAACTTCAACAATGCAGTGTGGACCGGCGCAACGGTGTCCGATTCCGGCACCTATACACCGCCGGCACTGCCTGCCGGGACCAACTGGTCGGGATTGAACCTCTCGGGCCGGAATCTGTCCGGCATGAATCTCGCTGGTTACAATCTCTCCGGTTCGAATCTGAGCGGGGCAAATCTGGCCGGCGCCAATCTGACCGGGGCAAACCTCTCCGGCGTCAATCTCAGCGGAGCGGTTCTGTTCGGAGCTAACTTTACCAATGCAGACCTGCAGGGAGTGAATCTGCTCGGGGTGATAATCCAGTAGGTTCTTCTGCGTTGCGCCGACCCCGCTGCTGCTAAAGCGGGAAGAGTTTAGGTTCGATCAAGTGATTCACCCCTCACCAGCGCGCCAGTGCGCACTTGCCTTCGCAAGTGCGGGCGCGGCGTCCTCTCCCTCAACGGGGAGAGGAAGTTTAGTGATTCGATCCGCTTCATCCTGCTGCTAGTTTGCCCACAATTATGGGAGCCAGGCTATGTCTGATCGTCGCTGACGGATGATGCAGTCAACTGACGGAGCCGCCGGCGCAATAAGTGCAGCCGGCTTCCTGCGCACGATTGATGCCCCATGTTCCCGACGGAAGCACGGTGACACCCGGGATCAGATTCGCGGTCCATTCCTTCAACGCTTCTTCTGCAGTCACTCCTGCATTAGCCGCGAGCTGCCGGCTCTGGCCGCGTAACGCCGTGCCGCACACGCCCATCACCGCGCCCTTGGCGAGCAGATGATCGAGTGCGATGTCGGGGTTTACCAACGCGCCGGGCTCGGGTTCGAACCACGGGTTTCTGGCGATCGGCGCTTTGGTTTTGACTTCGATGATATGGAGGGATTCTCCAATCCTGTATTTTTGCCAGATGGCGCTGTTCAGTGCGTAGGGGATCGCTTTGTGACGGAAGATCAGGACCGCCGTTGCGGATTCGTTCGGGATGAGGAAGTTGTTGACGAAGTCGAGGGGGAATCCGCCGTTGATGGCGTAAATATCGAACACCTGCTTGTGGCGGCCCTTGAGTGGCCCCGGCCAGTCCGGCCCGTCCGCCGGCGCGCTTCGGGCACGCGCCGCATTGCCCGCAAAGCCGAACAGCCCCAGCACCGACACGGCAGCGAAACGACCGAAAAAGCCCCGGCGGTGCGTAACTCCGTTTGTATGCTGATCGTCTTCGCACATCCTCATCCCTCCGTCCCTGTAACGCCCCTTTATGACCAACCTGACATCGAATGGAGATTTTCACGCCGCTCGCTTACGAACCGTCTTGTAGGGCCGCATCAATGTTTCTGCACTCGGCCGGAGGCAGCGTCGTCAGGCCATCCGCTTTGTGGGTCTTGATCGAATCACACCGCGCGCGCCGCACCCTCCCACGGTAGAGGGGAATTTAATCCTTCTCCGACTCCGCCACCACGGCGGGGTCTTCGCGGTTCCACCAGCCGCCGCCCAACGCCTGAAACAGCGCCGCCGTATCGGCGAAGCGGGTGGCGAGCGCCTGCACCAGCGCGATATGCGTCTGTTGATAGACCTGCTCCGCATTCAGCAGCGAGATGTATGTCGTCGCGCCGATCATGAATTGCCGGCGCGCCGCTTCGAGGCTGTCGGCAGCGGCTTTGTCGGCATTCGCCTGCGCGTTCACCGATTCAGCATCCGATTCCAGCGCGCGCAGCACATCGGCGACATTCTGAAAGGCAGTGACGACGATGTTGCGATATTGCGCTGCCGCGGCATCATAGGCCGCTTCGGCGGCGCGCTCCTGATGCTGCAATTTTCCGCCCTGGAAAATCGGCTGCGCGAGACCCGCGGTCAAACTCCAGATCTCGCTGTTCGCCGCAAATGGGACGCCCGCGGATTCCGCGCCCAGTGAACCGGTCAGGTTGACTTGCGGAAACTGGTTCGCCACCGCGACGCCGATATTGGCGCTCGCCTCATGCAATTGCGCTTCGGCGGCACGGATATCCGGCCGCTGCTCGACCAGTTTCGATGGCAGGCTCACCGGCAGCATGTCCGGCAAGTGCAGCGTATCGAGATCGAATGTCTCGGCCGGTTCCTCATTCGGCAGCCGCCCCAACAAGGCCGTCAACTGATTGCGGGTCTGCGCCAGCTGCTTCTGCAAGGGCGGAAGCTGCGCTTGCACCTGCGCCAGATTTGCCGTCTGCGCCAGCACCGAAGTGTTGGCGATTGCGCCGACCGAGAACTGCCGCTGCAAACCCTCGAGCTCCTGTGACTCGACCGCAATGATGTCCTGCGTCGCAGCAATTTGCGCCCGCAGCGATGCTTCCTGCACGGCGGCGGCAACGATGTTCGAGGTCAACGACAGATAAGTCGCTTCCAGTTCAAAGCGCTGGTATTCGGCCTGCGCATTCAGCGACTCGATCTGCCGGTGAATGCCGCCCCAGATGTCCGGCACATAGGAGACGTTGACGGATGCGGTGGTGATGGCGAACACCGCGTTGAGATTTGGCTGACCAAAACTCGCGCCGGAGATCTGCTGGCCCTGCTCATTAAGGCCAATGCCGAGTGATGGATACAACGCACCCCGCCCGGCAAGCGCCAATTCCCGCGCCTGCCTGAGATTGGCCTGCGCCACTTCGACCGTGGGATTGCCGGCCAGAGCACGCCTGATCAGCGCATCGAGGCCCGGCGAGCGGAACAAGGTCCACCACACACCCGGAATGTCCATGCCCTCGATCAGATGTTGCGCGTCACCGCCGGCGATCATGGCCGATTGTGTGGTCTGCGGCAGTGGTTGCGGGGAATAGCCGGCATTCACCGGCGGCTGCGGCGGTGTTAAATCCGGACCGAGTGTGCAGCCCGCTGCGAACAGCGCCGCCATCGGCACGCAGGCGCGCAGCCACGCATCAAACCGCCTGTTATGCACGTCCGGCATTCGCCCCCTCTGTGTCGCGCGTTCCGCACGATCCGCCTCCCTGGTTAGCAGGGAGGAAAATACTATTTCGCGCTGGCGGTGGATTGCAGTTGCGACGGCACCGGTTTGACCAGTGCGCCCGGTCCGATCTTCAACAGATTGCCCACCACAACGGATTCGCCTTTCGCCACACCGCGCGTGACGACCACCAGCGGGTCGTAATCGTCGCCCAATGTCACGAAGCGCTGCTCTATCCTGTTGTCGCGTCCGACCACATAGACATATTTGCCGAGCTGGCTCGATCCGACCGCCACCTGGGGCACCAGCAGCGTGTGCGGCAGATCGGCGATGTGCAGGCGTACGCGCATGAATTGCCCCGGCAACAGCGTATGATGCGGATTGTCGATCAGCGCCCGGGCGGTGATGGTTCCGGTTCCGCGGCCGACCGTGTTGTCCAGAATCGCAAGCTTGCCGTGATATTCCGCGGCATCCTCTCCGGATCCCACCACCACATCGACCGGGATCGGCGCCTTCGACTGGTAGCGTTGGATCTGGGGCAGGTCGGCATCCGGCGGATTGAACGTGGCGTAGATCGGGTCGAGTTGCACCAGTGTGTTGATCTGGCTGCCCGATGTGCCGATCAAGGCCCCTTCATTGAGAATGGAAATCCCGACCCGGCCGGAAAAGGGAGCGCGTATCTGCGTGTGACTGAGATTGAGCTGCGCGGTCTCGATGGCAGCCTTGTCGGCCGCGACTGCAGCGGCATTTTGTTGTTCGCTGCTGGTGGATTGCTGCAGCGTATCGAGCGAAACGTCACCGTTCTTCGCCATGGCTTCGTTGCGGCTGCGGCTGGCTTTCGCATATTCCAGCGCGGCGGTGTCCTTCTGCTCCTGCGCTTTGGCCTGGTCGAGCACCGCCTGATACGGACCGGGCTCGATCTGATAGAGCAACTGCCCCTGCGCGACATCCGAACCGTCGGTCACCAGACGCTTGAGCAGATATCCGGTGACCAGTGCCTGCAAAGTGACGGTACGAACCGCATCCGTCGAACCGGCATAAGTGAGAAATACCGGAACCGTCTTCTCGACCACCGGCGCGACCGGTACGTCGATCGCGGGCGGCGGCGGTGATGTCTCGGCGCCCTTCCCGGCGCCGCCATTCGTCACAGCCACCCAGCCTATGGGCAGCGCAAGACCCAGCCCGGCGGCCGCGGCAAATCCGAATTTGGTCTTAACCTTCAAGCCTTGCTCCACTATTCCCCGGGCGCGAGATGCTCGGCCGTGACATGGGCCGTGCGCGGGGCGACTCGTTCGCGCATGCGCTCGATGAGTACATAGAAGACAGGTACAAATCCAAGACTGAGAAGTGTCGCGGCCATCATTCCGCCGACCACTGTGGTTCCAATCGATTGCCGGCTCGCCGCACCCGCGCCGGTCGCGATCATCAGCGGGACGGCGCCGAAAACAAACGCGAACGCCGTCATCAGGATCGGCCGCAGCCGCAGCCGCGCCGCTTCCTTCGCTGCATGGACGATGTCCTCGCCCGCTTCGCGCCGCCGCTTTGCGAATTCCACAATCAGGATCGCGTTCTTCGCCGACAATCCGATCAGCAGCACAAATCCGATCTGGGAATAGATATCGATCTGCATGTGCCGCAGCCACAACAGCGACAGCGCGCCAAACAGCGCCAGCGGCACCGCCAGGATGATGGTGAACGGAATCGTCCAGCTCTCATATTGCGCGGCGAGAAACAGGAACACGAAAATCAATGCCAGCCCGAATACCACCCCAGCGACCGATCCGGCCTGCAATTCCTGATAGGTGATGCCCGTCCATTCGAAGCCAAAATCGGATGGCAGCGTCTTCGCCGCACGTTCCATTGCCGCCACCGCTTCGCTCGAACTGAAGCCCGGCGCCGCCGTGCCGGTGACCTCCGCCGAACCGTAAAGATTGTAATGCGGCACCACTTCCGTGCCGACCACAGGAACGAGTTTGCCCAGTGCGCCCAACGGCACCATGCCGCCCGAGTTGTTGCGCACATAAAGCTGCGACAGATCGCTCTTGTTGCCGCGCGACTGCGGATCGGCTTCCAGCAGCACCTGGAAGGTGCGGCCGAACAGAGTGACGTTGTTCACATAGAGCGAGCCGAGATAGATCTGCATGGTATTGAACACGTCGCTCAGGTTCACGCCCAGCAGCTTCGCCTTGGTGCGATCGAGGTCGAAATTGTATTGCGGAGTCGAATCGTCAAAGCTGGTGATCAGCGTCTTGCCGTTGATCTCCTTCTGCTTGCGTGCTTCCGCGAGCAGGGTCTGCACCGCATCATAAAGCGCCGCACTGCCCCGTCCGGTCCGGTCCTCGAGCTGGAAATCGAAGCCGCCGAAGGTGCCGATGCCATTGATCGCGGGCGGATTGAGCGCCAGCGTGACTCCCTCGGTCAGGCCCGAAAGTTTCGGCTGCACATTGGCGATGATTTTGGCCAGACTCTGGTCCGGTCCGCGCTGATCCCACGGTTTCAGAATGGCAAATTGCGCCGCAGCGTTTGACGCACTCGCGCGGGTGACGAAATTCAATCCGGTCACCGACATTACGCTGTCCACGCCGGGCGTACGAAGCAGGATATCGCGCACCTGGTTGGCCACGGCTTCCGTCCGTTGCAGCGATGCGCCATTGGGAAGCTGGGTGATGACGTAGAAGTAGCCGGTGTCCTCCAGCGGCACGAAGGTGGAGGGCAGCGTCTCATAGAGCCCGTAAGTGATCACGAGCGCACCGGCAAACACACCAACCGCCGGCCAGCGATAGCGCACCAGTGTCCGGATCGAACCTGCATATTTGTGCCGCGCCCAGTCGAAGGCAAAATTGAAGGCGCGAAACAGCGGGAAATGCGGCGGCCTTTCATGGCGCAACAGCAGGGCGCAAAGCGCGGGACTCAAGGTCAGCGAATTGAACGCCGAGAACGCCACCGAAATCGCAATCGTCAGCGCGAACTGGTTGTACAGGCGTCCGGTGATACCCGGCAAAAATGCGATCGGCACGAAGACCGCGCCCAGCACCGCCGATGTCGCGATGATCGGCCCCGTCACCTCTTTCATTGCGACTTTGGCCGCCATCATCGGCGGCATGCCGTTTTCGAGCTGCCGCTGCACATTTTCAACAACCACGATCGCATCGTCGACGACCAGCCCGATCGCCAGAACAATGCCGAGCATGCTGACGGTATTGATGGAAAAACCCAGGAGATACATCACGGCCAGAGTGGCGATCAGCGACACCGGAATCGCGATCATCGGAATGAGCGTGGTCCGCCAGCTCTGCAGGAAGATGTAGACGACGAGGAGCACCAGCACGAGCGCGATCCCGAGCGTCTTCATCACCTCGCCCATCGAGGCCGAAACGAACATCGTGGTGTCGTAGCTGACCGACCACGCCATCCCCTTCGGGAAGCGGTTGCCAAGCTCGGCCATGGTTGCCCGCACGCGCTTGTCGACATCAAGCGCATTGGCCTGCGGCAATTGAAACACGGCAAGAATGGCCGCCGGATGCGTATCGATCGCGGCGTCGGATGTGTATTGCAGCGCGCCGAGATCGCTGCGCGCAACGTCGCGCAAATAAACGGCAGCGTCGCTACCCGTGCCGGCGCGCAGCACGATATTGCCGAAGGCTTGCGGATCGGCGAGTTGTCCCTGGGCATTGATCTGGTACTGGAACGCAGTACCCGGCGGCGCCGGCTCTTCGCCGAATTTCCCCGCGGCGACCTGCACATTCTGTTCGGCAATCGCCTGCTGCACATCGCTCGCCGTCATGCCGAGCTTCGCGAGCTTGTTGGGGTCGAGCCAGATGCGCATCGCATAGCGCCGCTCGCCGAATATCGTCACATCGCTGACGCCGGGCAGCCGCTTCAACGGATTGATCAGCTGCAAATAGGCGTAGTTCGACAGCGTCACCGGATCGAGCGAATTGTCCGGCGAATAGATATTCACCGCCATGATGAAATTGGGGTTCTGCTTCTGGATCGTGACGCCGGTCTGGTTCACAATCGGCGGCAGCTGTGGCGTCGCCTGGGAAACGCGGTTTTGGACGTCGACCGCGGCGATATTGACGTCATAACCGACATTGAACGTGACGGTGATCGTCGAAGTCCCGTCATTGGCGCTGACCGAAGAGATATAGGCCATGTTCTGCGCGCCATTGATCTGGGCTTCCAGCGGCGTACTGACGGTATCGGCGACAACCTGCGAACTGGCGCCGGTATAGGTGGATTTCACCAGCACCTGTGGCGGGGTGATTTCGGGAAAGCGGTCCACCGGCAGATTGGCATAGGCAATCAGACCGGCCAGCACCATGATAATGGCGATGGCGGACGCGAACACCGGCCGCTCGATGAAAAAATTGACCATTGGGAACTTGCGCGGCGCGCCGCATCCGTTTAGGAAACGCCACCGTATAGTTTCCGTGGCGAGGGCCTGTCAAGCCGATGGCAATCACCGAAACAGCTCCGCCGGGCGCGGTAAAGCGCGGCGGACGCCTGACGCGGCGGGAGGCTGAAGAAAGCGTTAAACGCGTTCTCGCCATTGCACAGCGCCATTTCCTCGCTCATGGCTACAATGAAACTTCGCTCGACGCGATTGCGCGCGAGGCCGGCGTTGCCAAGAAGACGCTCTATCACCATTTCGGCAGCAAGGCCGGGTTGTTCGGTGAAATCGTCGCCCAGTGCCGCAACAGCCGCATCGCCGAACTCAGCAGCATCATGCTGGCGTCCCCAGAACCCGAGCACGTGCTCAGGCAGCTGGCCCTTCACCTTCTCGATTTTTTGACGCGGCCGGAGCGCGTGAAACTGCACAAGCTCGTTGTGCTCGAAGTCAGCCGGTTTCCCAAACTGGTTCGCGCGGTGATGTATGACAAGGGCGGCAAGCTGAGCGGCATGGAGCCGCTCAGAAGCTGGTTCCGCGATGCCGTGGCGGCCGGCAAGCTCGAGATCGACGATCCCGATCTCGCCGCCGACCAGTTCGTGCATCTCGTGCTCGGCGGCATTCGCGACCGGATCATTCTCGGCGTCGTCCACCGTCCCGATGCCGCGCAACGCGAACGCATCGCCGATCAGGCGGTGAAAATTTTCCTCGCCGGGACGCGAAAACAGAACTCGGACATCAGGGATCAGACGTTCGAAATCTGATCCCTGTCATCCGTGGCCTGATTATCCCCGTTCTCCCCGGCGCAGTCTTGCAACAGCCACACGGTTAAATCCTCTGCCGCCCGTGGCACGGAAATGACCGGCCAGGTCGCGGCGGAATGGACGCCCCGGGCCCGGTGAGAACCAGAACTCGCCGCCAGGGCCCCAGTACCCATCCCAATACGGACCGTAATAGCCATCATAAAAGATTGGTGCGCCATAAATGGGTGCGCCGTAACCTGCGGCCACGGTATAGCGAATTGCCGCCGGATGATCATCGTAAGCACAGCCGGCCAGCATCGCGAGGGCGGCTGCGGCGGCGCCGACTACAAAAGTTTTACGCATCACGTACTCCCGTTTCGATGCAACGGAACCTGCCGGCTGGCAACTCCCGTTGTTCCGGAAGCGAGAACGCGCCAATTGTCAAATGTTCGGGCGCGTCCACGAAAGGTCACAGCCTCCGCGTCACCCGCGCTGTCGCTGTCGGCCACGGCATAGCCATGGTTCGCTGTCCCGCCGCATCGCCCGCGCGGGTAAAACCTGAGGCTTCCCTTGAATGCGCGTCCGGTTTGACGGACCGGTCCGGTGGCGATATCGACTCATGCGATGCTGTTCAATTCCAACACATTTCTCTTTGCGTTCATGCCCCTCGTGCTGGCCGGATTCTTCGCCGCGAAAAATTTCGCCGGGGGCCGCGCGGCGCAATTCTGGCTGGCTGCCTGCTCCGTCGGTTTTTACGCGTCCGCCGGCCTCGCGCTGCTGCCGCCGCTGGCCCTGTCCATTTTCGTCAATTTTCTCATCGGACGCGCACTGACGCGGCAGCATCTGCGCGGCAAACCGACGGCTGCTCTTCTGTTGGCCGGCATCGGCTTCGACCTCTTGCTGCTCGGCTGGTTCAAATATGCCGATTTTGCCGTGGCCAATCTCAATAGTTTGGGGCTGCACCTCGCGTCACCGGGAATCGCCTTGCCGCTCGGCATCTCGTTCTACACCTTCACCCAGATCGCGTTTCTCGCCGATGCCGCGCGCGGGCTGGCAAGCGAATACGACATTCTTCGCTACGTGCTATTCGTCACCTTTTTCCCGCATCTGATTGCCGGACCCATCATTCATCACCGCGAGATGATGCCGCAATTTGCGCCCGAACGGCTGACCGCGCGCATATTCGACCAGCTGCCGAAGGCCCTGATGCTGTTCTCCATCGGACTGGCAAAAAAAGTGCTGCTCGCCGACGGATTCGCGACACTTGCGCGGCCGGTATTCGACAATGCGGCACACGGATTAATGCCGGACACGATCGCTGCCTGGTGCGCCACTCTCGCCTATACGTTCCAGATCTATTTCGATTTCTCGGGCTATTCCGACATGGCGCTGGCGTTGGCGCTGATGTTCGGCATCCGCCTGCCGGTGAATTTCCTGTCGCCCTACAAATCGCTCAGCATCATCGGGTTCTGGCGCACATGGCACATGACGCTGTCCCGTTTCCTGCGCGACTACGTCTATATCCCGCTCGGCGGCAACCGGCACGGTCCGTGGCGCCGCTATGCCAATCTGATAATCGTGATGAGTGTCGGCGGGCTGTGGCACGGCGCAGGCTGGACGTTCCTGATCTGGGGCGCGCTGCACGGGTTTTATCTTCTGGTGAATCACGCCTGGCGCTCACTGGCCGGACGCTGGAGCTTCGCATCGCTGTCGCCATGGTCCGGGCGCCTGATCACATTCGTGGCGGTCGCGCTCGCATGGGTGCTGTTCCGCGCCGATACATTCGCTGCAGCGCGCATGATCTTCGCCGCAATGTTCGGAGTGAATGGTGTCGCGATCTCCGCAAATGCGCTGAGCGCGCTCGGCTTTCCCAACGGCATCGATCTCGGCGCGATCAGGATCGTTCCGCTGCTCACCGCCCAGCTTGGCCAGGCGCAAGTCATCCTCTCCTGCCTTGCCGGCCTCGCGTTTGTCTGGCTATTGCCCAACAGCATGGAGCTGACGGGTTTCGCGCCACGTCCTCACGGCGCGTTGGCGCGCATGTTCGAATTCCGCAGTGCGGCGCAGTTTGCGGTGGCGACCGCGGTCTGCCTTTTCGCCTGCATCAGCGCAATCAATTCCGGCGCGCCCAGCGCCTTCATCTATTACCGGTTTTGAACCCATGGCCGGGCGCGAGTTTGTGTCGTCTGCGCGATGGCTGGCGATTTTCGCGGCGGGTTTTGCGGTTCTTTTCATCGCCACCGGCATCGATGCCGCAGCTCAGTTCGGTTCGCGCACGCGCAACAGTTGGCTGACCTGCGCCTATATCGCGGCAAAAATCACCCGCGGCGGCGCATTGGCGTCACCCAAACTCGTGGTGATCTCCGGGTCGAATGCAACTCTCGGGATCGATATGGAGAAGCTCGGGAAAGCTCTCTCCATCCGCAGTTTCAATTTCGGACTCTCCGCCAGCGATGGTCCTGGATTTCAAAGTTTCGAAGCAGCGAAAATTCTCCGGCCCGGCGATGCCGTGCTGATGCCGCTTGAATACCTCGCCTATGATTATGGACGCCCGCAGGACAGTCTGGTGGACGCCGTCTACGCCTGCGGCCGCGATTACTGGCAGTCGCTCGCTCCCGGTGAAAGGCTGTTCTACGTCATGGCGGCAAAGCCGTGGCGGCTGATCGATGCGATTGTCTTTGAGCACAGGAAGGACGCAGTTGCGCGGACTGCGGCCGAAGCCGCTGATGAAGCTGGCCCCCTTGGGCAACGACTGTCGGAGGCCTTACCTGCCCCGGCGCGAAGCATATCGGGCGTGCAGCAGCCGATCGCCATTCGCTTTGATCCATCCAGTCCCGGCGTGCGCGCGATCACGAAATTCGTTCGTGAAGCGCAACAGCGCCATGTCGCTGTATTCGCCACCTGGCCGAACACGCTGCTGTTCCCCGACTATCGCGCCAATCCGGCATTCGCGGAAATTCGGGCCTTCTATGACAGCCTCGGCGTGCCGGTGGTTGGCCGGCCGGAAGATGCAATGTTCCCGCCGAACATGATGGGCGACACTCTCTATCACCTCAATCGCGCAGGGATTGCCATCCGCACTGCCCGTCTGACGCAGAGCCTCGCACAAAATCCTGCCTTCAGCGCATGGATCGCCTCCGCAACCCGCCGCAGTTCTGACCCGTCATGAGATGCGGCAAAACTGCGCGCGATTGAACCATGTACTGTTCTACATTTGCTTTTTGCCGCGCTACCGCTCTAGATGCCCAGGCATTTCGGGGGCCCGTTTTCCGTGACCATTCGCCTCGTCGCATCCGGCGCTGCATGCGTCCTGCTTGCCGGGCCGGCCGCCGCCGACGACCTCACCATCAGCGGTAAAACGGCGTCGCCGGTTTCGACTGCTGCGGCCGCCAATAATACGCCCGGGAACATTACGATTACGTCCACCGGATCGGTGGACGTGTCGCAAACCGGTCCGGCGGTGCTGCTGAATTCCAACAATGCGGTCTCGAATGCAGGGACGATTTCGAATGCGTTCGGGACCGGTGCAATTGGCATCAATATCGTGCCCACCTTTACCGGGGCAGTCACCAATTCGGGTACCATTAACGTCATCACCACCGGCACGGCACCGACGACTTCAGGGCAGTATGGCATCCTGCTGATGAACGGAAACAGCGTCACGTTCACGGGCACGGCGGCCACCAATTCGACGTCGCTGAGCACTGCATCCGTGATCGGGATTTTGAAGCCGGGCGATGTCGTCGCCGGGGCCACCGGATTTTCCGGTGGCACATATATCGTCAGTCAGTCGTCCGGTACGCCGGGCAGCGCCGGGACGTATGTTATCAGCCAGCCGACCACGGCCGCCATTTCCGGCGCCCCTCTTAGTGCCAGTGGGGTCGTCGTGGAAGCAAGCGGCAATGGAACGAACCTTAACGTCACGTCGGTCACGGGCTATGTGACGCCTGGCGACGTGGTCAGTGGCAGCGGCGTTCCGCCCGGCACGACAATCGTCAATCAGGTATCCGGCACGACGGGTGGAGTTGGCGTGTATACCACCAGCAATCCGACAACCCCGTCCAACGCATCACTGACGGTGCAGCCGCTGCTCGCGCCGTTTACCGGAAACATCGTCACTACATCGACGTCGAACATCACGGTTGCCGGCTTTGGTGCGAATGGCATTGGAATTCTGTCGGAGCTGAATGGAAATCTGACTCAGGGCGGCACCATCACGGCCCAGGGCAACACCTCCAGCGGAATCCTCGCGGAAGCTCCGATCGATGGCGCGTTCGTCAACACCGGCAAAATCCAGACCGCGCCCCCTACCGGGTTGGTGATTGCCACCTCCACATCGGTGCTGTCGCCGGGATGGGCCGCAGCTTTCGGCGGGAATATTGGCGGCGGCATCCTCAATGCCGGCCCGACCGGCGGCAACGGCAACGCGACAGCGGCCGCAACGCTCAGCACTATCGGCGCATCACCGGCTCTGATCGTCGCTCCGACGGTCGGTTCCGACGTCGCAAATCTCACCGTCGGGATGGTCAACGACGCGACGACGCCGGGCTACAGCATCATCAATCGCGGCACGATCAGTTCGACTGGCGTGCAGCCGAACGTCTCGCCTGTGACGGTTCAGATCGGAAACGGCGCAGCGGATACCAGCGGTTTGCTGACCACTCTGGCCGGAGGCATTTACAACAGCGGTTCGATCACCGCAGTGGCGACCAGCAACAGCACCGTGCCGTTGCAGCTCCCGCCGTCGCCATCCAGCGCCACCGCCATGTTGATTGGGGTGGGGGCAACCGTTCCCACTCTGAATAATGCGGCAACCGGGACGATTTCCGCAGCCACCTCCGGTGCAAAAGGCGGCGATGCGACCGCGATCCTCATCGAAGGCACCAGCCAGATTCAAAGCACGACGTCAGCGAGCCTCGTCGGCGGATCGCTGTCGGCCATCACCAATGCGGGTACAATCTCGGCCAACGCGGCGTCCGATGATGTCACGATCTCCAACCTGACCGCCGAAGCGATTTCCGATCTTGCCGGCGATCTGACCAGCATTACCAACAGCGGCACAATTTCCGCGACAGCGACCCTGCTGCAAAACAATTCGCAGGTTGCGATCGCCGCCGATCTTTCCAACAACACGAAGGCCGTGACCTTCACCAATTCCGGCACTGTTATCGGCAACCTCCTGTTTCCCAATGTCGCCAACAATAGCCTGATGGTTGAGGGGCCCAATGCCTCGGTCAGCGGACAAGTGCGTTCGGCCGGGCTTGGGACGGTGAATATCGGGATTTCGACCGCCGGTACCGGCGGTGTTTTGCACTCCGGCCTGGTGGTGAATGCGGGCTCTTTAAACGTAGGCCCGCAGGGCACGCTCGATGTTCAGATCGGCAATATCTCGCAAGTGGTGTCGGCTTCGGGCCCGGTATCGTTCGATGCCGCCGCGCATATCACCGTGACGCCGGTGCTGCTGCCCGCCAATGCGCTCACCTCGATCCGGCTCGTTCACTCCGACACATCACTGAGTTTCGGGAATTATGCGGCGACTGTCTCCACGGTGCAGATACCCTTTCTGTACAACGGCAATCTCACCGTCGATCCGAATAATCTGACGCTCACCCTGACGCAGAAGACCGGGGCACAACTCGGGCTGACCGGCAATGCCGCCATCATTTACCAGCCGGCGATGACGGCGGCGCTGCGCGACACCGAGGTCGGAGCCGCATTCGGTGCGCTGCCCGACGCCGCCGCTGTCGAGACCGCCCTGCTGCAAATGCAGCCGCTGTCTGCTGCCGCCGATTTCGCCGCCGCGCGGTCATTGAGCGACACCCAGTTGAACAGCGTTGGCGCGCGGCAGCGGGCGCTCCTGCTCGGAACATTGCCGGCTTCGGGATTCAATCCGTGGTTCCAGGGCAATTTCAATATGCTCAATGGCCATGGAACCGAGAGTTACAACGGCAGCGGCTCGGGCGGCACGCTCGGCATCGACTTCACCGATCCTGCCAACGGACATGGGGGCATTGCGCTCACGGTGCAGCGCACATCCATAACCGAAAAGTCACCCGGTCCGGCCGGCAGCGAGACCGGCAGCTGGTACATGATCTCGCCCTATATGGGCATGCGCGCCGACAATGTGTTCATCGACATCCAGGCCAATGGCGGCGCGGCAGATCTCCAGGAATCGCGGCAGGTGACGATCGGCACATTGAGCCGCACTGCGCTGGGTGCGCCGAGCATCGAATTCGCCGGCGGCAATATCACCGGCGGCTATATTTTCGACTTCGGCGGAATTCGCCTGATTCCCCAGCTCACCGTGAACGGCCTCGCTGTGTTCAACCATGGCTATACTGAGCAAAACGGCACCAGTGAGCAGATCGGCAAAAAAGGCCAGCCGATCGGCACCGAAACTCCGGTCGGCGGCGGGCCGGGAATCAATCTCACGGTTCAATCGCGCACCATCGAGCAGCTCAGCGGTTTTGCCGGAGTGGCCGGTGCAACCACGATACCGCTGTTCGGCGGCAACCTGATCCCGCAACTTACGGTTGGATTTGGTCATGGCTTGCTCGCTTCAGGCAGCACGACGACGGCGTCCTTCGCCTCCGTTCCATCGCTGCCGTTCTCGCTCGCGGGGCCATCTTTGTCCCGTTCCGAAGCTGTCGGATCGCTCGACTTTGATTACATGTTTGGCAATTTCACCGCCGAACTCAGCTACAGCGCGATCACGAGTTCCGTAGCGCTGGACCAGACCGCGCACTTGACCTTCAGCATGCGGTTTTAGGGCGGAAACAGGCCATTTTGCATGATTGTGTCCCGGCAAAACCGGTTGATACAACGTTGAACAACAATTCATAGCCGCGTCACACAGTTTCGTGGCATGGGAGACGCGGGTTGAGAGGCTGTCTTCGAACCGCGCCATGAATCTGTCTGAAATTTTCATCCGCCGCCCCATCATGACGATCCTGGTCATGGCCGCCCTGCTGCTTGGCGGAATGGCGAGCTATTTCACCCTGCCGGTCAATGAACTGCCGAACGTCGATTTTCCGACCATCGTGGTCCAGGCCGGCATTCCGGGCATGGATGCGGCAACCATGGGATCCGCCGTTGCCACTCCGCTCGAGACTCAGTTTTCGGAGATTCCCGGCCTCGACACGATGAATTCGGTGAGCATTCTGGGCACCACCCAGATCACGCTGCAATTCCGCCTCGACCGCAATATCGACGGCGCCGCGCTGGATGTTCAGTCGGCGATTTCGTCCGCGAGCCGCCAGCTGCCGCCGTCCATGCCGTCGCCGCCGACGATGCGCAAGATCAATCCGGCCGAGTCGGCGGTGCTGAACATCACCGTCACGTCGCCGACTTTGTCGATGCCGGTGGTCGACGAATATGCCGAGACCGTCATCGTCCGCTCCATCTCGACGATCAGCGGCGTCGCCAGCGTCGATATTTACGGCCAGGAGCATCCGGCCGTCCGTATCCAGATCGATCCCGAAAAGCTCGCCGCGCGCGGCATCGGCCTCGACCAGGTGATCAACTCCGTCCACAATATGAACGTCAATCTGGCGACCGGCACGCTGGACGGGCCGACGCGGTCCGCGGTGATCCAGGCCGATGGGCAGTTGTTCAAAGCGGCCCAGTTCGAAGACCAGATCATCACCTACAGCAATGGCGCGCCGGTCCGCCTGAAGGACATTGGCAGGGCGATCGACAGCGTCGACAATATCTGGCTGTCCAGCCTGTATAACGGCCAAACCGGCGTCACGCTTGGCGTCAACCGGCAGCCGGGCTCCAACACGATCTCGGTTGTCGACGCGGTGAAGGCGAAACTGGAGCAGCTCAAGGCGCAGTTGCCGCCGTCGATCTCGATTCAGACCACGCTCGATCGCAGTCAGGGCATCAAGGACTCCGTGCACGACGTGCAGGAGACCCTGCTGCTTGCGGCGCTGCTGGTTGTCGGCGTGATTTTCGTTTTCCTGCGCACGGCATCGGCGACTTTCATTCCCGCCATTGCGCTTCCGATCACGGTGATCGGCACCTTCGCCGGCATGGCCTTTTTCGGCTACAGCCTCGACAATCTATCGCTGATGGCGCTGACGCTTTCGGTCGGGTTTGTCGTCGACGACGCCATCGTGATGCTGGAAAACATCATGCGCCATGTCGAAGCGGGCGTGCCACCGATGCGCGCGTCGCTGATCGGATCGAAGGAGATCTCGTTCACCATCCTGTCGATGACGGCATCGCTTGCCTGCGTTTTCATTCCGATCCTGTTCATGGGCGGCATCGTCGGACGGTTGCTGCATGAATTTGCCGTCACCATCGTCATCACGATCCTGATTTCCGGGCTGGTGTCGATCACCCTGACCCCGATGTTGTGCAGCCGGCTGATCAAGCCGGTGCTTCCGGGACATGCCGCACGGCACAATCTGATCTACCGTTTGAGCGAAGCGGGATTTAACGCCACTCAGCGCGGCTATGAGCGGAGCCTGAAATGGTGTCTGAGGCATCGTCAGGTGGTGCTGGGCGCGTTCGCCACAAGCCTGCTCGCGAGCTTTTTTCTGTTCCGCATGATCCCGATGGATTTCCTGCCGCCGGATGATCTTGGGCGCATCTATGCCTTCACCGAAGGCGCCAACGGCATCTCGTTTGAGGAAATGAAGCGGCATCAGGACGAAGCCGCGCAAATCCTGTGGCATGATCCCTATGTGCAGGGCGCGATGTCGACCGTCGGCAATGGCGGCGCGCGTGGCGGCTCGAACCAGGGCTCGTTCTCAATTGTGCTGAAGCCGCGCGACCAACGCCCCGGCGTCGATCAGGTGATGGCCGAACTGCGCCGAAAATTCGCGAAGATTCCGGGCATCAATGTCTATCTGCAGAACCGGCCGGTGATCACGATCGGCGGCCTCCTCAGCAAGGCGCAATATCAGTACACGCTGCAGGACGGCGATACCGCCGAACTGTACAACTGGGCGACGAAGTTCAAGACCGCATTGGCCCAGACGCCGGGCTTCCTTGATGTCACCAGCGATCTCGATCTGTCCACTCCGTCGGTGCATGTTGGTGTCAATCGCGACCGCGCCAATGCGCTCGGCATCTCGATGCAGCAGCTTGAGAGCGCGCTCAGCGCCTCCTTCGGCGGGCAGCAGATTTCCATCATCAATACGCCCGCGGATCAGTACCGGGTCTGGCTCGAACTGCTGCCGCAATACCAGCGCGACTCATCCTCGCTTCAGCGCCTGTTCCTGACCGGCCAAAATCTCGGTGCGCTGAGTTCGACCGCGTCGGGTGCGCTCGTCCCGTTGAGCGCGATCACGACGATCCAGAATGGCTCTTCACCGCTGGCCGTGAACCATTACGGCGAATTGCCGGCGGTAACGCTCTCGTTCAGCCTGCCGCCGGGCGTGGCGTTGAGCGATGCGGTGGACAAGATCGAAACCTTGAAGACGAATCTCGGCATGCCGGCTTCGGTCATCACGAGCTTCCAGGGTACGGCCAAGGCGTTCCAGGAATCGACCCAGGGCATGGGCTATCTGCTGCTGGGCGCAGTGCTGGTCGTCTATATCATTCTCGGGATTCTCTATGAGAGCTTCATCCACCCGCTGACCATCCTGTCGGGTCTGCCTTCGGCTGCGGTGGGTGCGCTCGCAACTCTGTGGATGTTTCATATTCCCCTGTCGCTTTACGCCTTTGTCGGCATGATCATGCTGGTCGGCATCGTGAAGAAGAACGCCATCATGATGATCGACTTCGCCCTGGTGCGCGAACGCGAGCACGGCGCCGATCCGGTGTCGGCGATTGCCGAAGCCGCGATGATCCGCTTCCGCCCGATCTTGATGACCACCATGGCGGCGCTGATGGGCAGCCTTCCGATTGCGATCGGCATGGGCGAAGGCGGCGCCAGCCGCCAGCCGCTCGGGCTCGCCGTGGTTGGCGGACTTGTGTTCAGCCAGATGCTGACGCTCTACATCACGCCGGTGATTTACGGCTATCTCGCGCGGCTGGGAACACTCGCCGGAAGCGGTTCGGCACGGGAAATCGAGATTCCGGTTCAAGCGGAATAAGAGAAGCGAGAAAAGAGAAGCGAGGAGCGAGAGATCGGGTTTCCTCTCGCCGGCCGCATCCCTCGGGCTAAAATCGCCTTTGGCGATTTTTTTACGCCCTCGGGGGCCTGAAGCGGCGCTCAGCTATCTCTCGCTTCTCGCTTCGCTTCTCGCTTCTTGCACTTGGAGGATTGAGCGATGAATTCCGTCTTCCGAACACACACCACGCGCGAAGACGCGGAGGCGGTCGAACAGCTGGTGCGTCAGACCGGCGTGTTCAGCGTCACCGAAATCGCGATTGCGCGCGAGCTGGTCGAAGAGAATCTTGCCAAAGGCGACGAGGCTTCCGGCTATCATTTCCTGATTGAGGACAATGGCCGCGGCGGCATTGCCGGTTACACCTGCTACGGGCCGATTTCTGGGACCGAAGCGCGCTACGAGCTGTACTGGATTGCAGTCGGGGCCGAGTCGCGAGGCTCCGGTCTGGCGCAGCGATTGCTGCGCGCCACCGAGGAGACGGTGAAAGGACTGGGCGGTCCGTGGCTGTTCGCGGAAACCTCGACCCGCGCGGATTACGCGCCGGCGCGCAAATTCTACACCGGCAACGGATACCGGCTGCTGGCCGAGATACCGGAGTGGCACGCCGATGGCGATGGGTTGGCAGTGTTCGGGAAGAAACTGCGGTAGCATTTTCCACACTGACGCCTGCGTGTTCCCCCACACGCATTTCCCGAAGTGGGAAATGCGCTTTCCGCCTGCACACCAGCCGGACTGCCGTGCGATGGCTTCAACCCCGCAAGGGGAGGCGGATTCTACGCCGGTGCGGGCTGGTGTGGATCGTCACCGCTGCCGGCGCGGAATTCGGCGATGTCTTCGGGGGTCAGTTTGAACCATTCGCCGCGGGTCCGTTTGTTCCTGAAGCGGTGGTGCCATTGGGCCTCGGTAGCGAGCGGATCCTGCGCCGGAATGGCGTGGATCAATTCGAGCTCTTCCGGAACACAGGACTGGATGCTCCGGATCCGCTTCTCCAGTATTTTGGCCCAGCCGATCTTGAAATATTCGCCGGCGCGAAGAAGGTAAACCACGGGGCCGGCTTCGGCCGGCCGTGACGGCGCGTCCAGCCCGTCCTGGCAGAGCCGCGCGACGTCGGCCATTTCCGGCTTTTCCGCGGCCCAACGGCGAAGCCGCTCGAACATCATCCGGTGACCGGCGAAGCGCGTGGTGAAGGTCGAATGGCTGGGGAAGCCCGGATGCCGGCGGCCGTAAAAGTATATTTCCTGCGCGGTTGGAAGCTTGCCAAAGTGGCGCACGATCGCGGCCAGATGGGTCAGCAGCAACTCGTTGTCGCGCAT
>DASUHP010000168.1:0-13320 GCA_036273455.1 Micropepsaceae bacterium
CCCGGAACCGTTTTTCGATACGCAGATCGCTGCGATGGTGTGTGGTTTTGGCGAGGCGGCATCATACGAAACGCTGGTTCGCAAACTGGCCAAAGCCGATATCGACAAGTCGGCGCGGTTCACCGACTGGAGCCGCCGGCCGTTATCGAAACGTCAGCTTGAATACGCCCTGTCCGACGTGACGCATCTGCGTCAGCTATACGAGATCCTGTCGGCGGAACTGGCGAAAACCGGGCGCACAACCTGGGTCGAAGAAGAAGAAGCCACGCTGATGAATCCGGCGACCTACCGGCTGGAACCTGCCGATGCCTGGCGGCGGCTGAAGCCGCGGTCCGGAAACAAGCGCTTTCTCGCAGTGCTGGCAGGCGTTGCCGCATGGCGCGAACGCGAGGCGCAAAGCCGCGATGTTCCGCGCAACCGCGTATTGCGCGACGAAACCTTGTTGGAAATCGCGGCGCATCCGCCGCCGGATGCCGAGCATCTCGACCATATTCGTGGCCTGCCCAATGGTTATGCGCAATCACGCGCAGGAAAATCACTGATGGCAGCCGTCACGGAGTCGTTGACTGCGTCACCGCCCGAACTCGCGCCCGCAGGTCCACGGCTCCGCCGCGAACCTTCTCAAGCCGCGCTCGATCTTCTGAAAACCCTGTTGCGCCTGCGTGCCACCGAATTCCGGGTCGCGCCACGGCTTGTCGCCGACATGGCCGATCTGGAGAGGCTCGCCAGTGGGGAGACCGAAGGTGTCGCGGCGTTGCACGGATGGCGCGTCAATGTCTTCGGTCGTGATGCACTGGCCCTCTGCGCGGGCCATCTCGCCATTTCCCTGGACGACGGCGAAGCCGTCGTTTTTAAAGCGCCAAAACCCCTATCCTGATACGGTTGCGGTAACAGGACGGCGCATCAGCCGCCGCCACGCGACGGAGAATGCGATCAGATTGAGCGCTGCGCAGGCGTAGAAATTGATCCCGAGCCACAGATCTCCGGGCGGCAGATTGGACACCTGGGCCAGCAGGGAATTTCCCAGCGCCGGACCGATAACTCCGGCCAGGCTGCTGATCGATTGCAATGCACCCAATGTCACGCCCTGTGCCGAAGACTCGGTGGATTTCGAAACCACCGCCTGAATCGAGGGGCTCGCGGTGAAGGTCAGGATGCTGGCGAACAGAACCGGGAACATCATCCAGCCCTGCGGCACCATTCCATAAAGTGTTTGCACCACGACGTTGCTGCCAACGGCCATTAGCACCAGGCGTTCTTCGCCAAAGCGCTGCACCAGCCGTCCAATCAGGCCGCCCTGAACGATCGTCGACAGCAAACCGACGCAAAACAGCAGCGCGCCGTTCTGCACGGTGCCCCAACCGAAGCGGAAGCGGGTCGCCAACACCCAGCTTTGGATCATCGTCATGTGAGCGGTGATGTAGATCGCGTAAACGACAACCAGTGTTCCGACGGAGTGGTGCCGCACGAGATTGTTCAGTGCCCGGAATGGATTGGCGCGGGCGGGCGAAAATGCCGTGCGACGCTCGGGCGGCAGGGATTCGGGGACGACCAGAAAGCCGTAGATTGCGTTGACCAGCGACAGACCCGCCGCGACATAGAACGGCAGATGCAGATTGATGCCGCCGAGCACTCCACCGAGTATCGGACCACAAATAAACCCGAGACCGAAAGCCGCGCCGACAAGGCCGAAATTCCTGGCGCGCTTCTCAGGTGGAGTGATGTCCGCGAGATAGGCGTTGGCAACCGAATAGCTGGCCCCCGTCACCCCGCCAACCAACCGCGCGACCAGCATGATCAGCAATGTCGGCGCTAGCGCAATCAGCAGGTAGTGAAAGCCCAGACCAATAATTGCGGTGATCAGGACGAACCTCCGCCCGAGGCGGTCGCTGATTGCACCGAGCATTGGCGCGCACAGGAATTGCATCAGGCCGAAAGCGACCGACAGACCCATGTTCCACCAGGCCTGCATCTCGCGGCTCGTCGTGTAGTCGCCGATCAGGATCGGCAGCACCGGAATGGCAATGCCAATGCCGACCATATCGATAAAAACGGCGACCAGTATGAACCACACGCTGGCGGTCCGTGCAGGCGAAGCTGTCGAATTTTGTGGGCTGCTCATGCCACCGGAATAACCGCCGCAAGTGGCCCCGGCAAATTATTCCGGCGTGATCTCCGCTGCGGTCTCGGCCGGATCTTCGCCCTCGTACGGGTCTTCGTCAGGCGGCAGATCATCGGATGGCTGCGGAACGGTGATCGCAGAAGGCGGGAGCGAATCGAGGAATCCCGCAGCTTTCAGTTCGTCGACGCCCGGCAGATCGCCAATCGCGTCCAGCCCAAAATGGGCCAGGAACGCGTCCGTTGTGCCATATGTCACCGGACGCCCCGGTGTGCGCCGCCGGCCACGAATGCGAATCCACCCGGCCTCCAGCAACAGATCGACTGTTCCTTTGCTCACCATGACCCCGCGAATGGCCTCTATGTCGGCCCGTGTCACGGGTTGGTGATAAGCGATGATCGCAAGGGTTTCGATTGCCGCGCGCGAAAGCTTGTGCTGTTCGACAGTTTCCTTGCGCAACAGGAAAGCCAGGTCGCCGGCGGTCCGGAACTGCCATTTGCCGGCCACCTGCACAAGATTGACGCCCCGGCCGCTGTACTCAGCTTTGAGCACCTCCAACAGCGCGGTGATATCCGTCTCCGGTGGCAAAACCCGCGCCAGCGCGGCTTCGTCAACCGGCTCGGCGGCGGCGAACAGCAATGCTTCCAGCACGCGCAAATGGCTCCGATCCGCACCCGGCGATTCAGGCGCACCCGTCCCGGAATTGTGCTCACCGAGCGCGGCGAGCTCGGCCATCTGAGCTTCTTCCGGATTCAACATTCGGTTCACGCCCCATCCTCCGCAGCTGTACTGGTTCCATCCCTTAAAAAGAGTTCGCCGAAAGGCGCCATCTGGCGGACCGTCAGGCGCCCGTCTCGAACGAGCTCCAGTGTGGCCGAAAATGTACTCGCAAGGCCGGATCGCCGCCGGGCCCCGTTCGCCCAGCCTGCCGGCAAAAATCGCGTCAGCGGACGCCAATCGGGAATCGCTCCGATCGACCGTTCCAGCCGCGCGCGAGCTTCCTCCAACAGATAAAATTCCGGTTTGGGCAATTCATAATTGCTGGCTGCGACGGTGCGGACCCGCTGCCGGGCATAGGCCGAAAGCAGATCATAAAGCGTATCCGCATTTTTCCGGGTACGGACAACAATTACGGGTTCCGGTTGCCCGCGGGCAAACACATCGCGGTCGAGCAGATCGCGGGCGAACAGGGTCGCGGCTTTTTCGCGCATCGCCTGCAGACGCGCCAATCCCCAACGCAACTGCGCCGCCATTTCCTCCGCGGCTACCGTTTCGGGCAGCGCCTGGGGTAGAACCAGGCGCGATTTCAGATAGGTCAGCCAGGAGGCCATGACCAGATAATCTGCGGCCAATTCCAGCCGTTTGATCTTCGTCGACTCGATGAATGCGAGATACTGATCCGCCAGCTTCAGAACGGAGATCTTCAGCAGATCGACCTTCTGGTTGCGTGCCAGCGACAGGAGAAGATCCAGGGGACCTTCAAAACCTTCGAGTTCGACAATCAGTGCCTCATCGGGCGCGGCGGGGCTGTCGTCGATTCCGATGTCATCCTGAAAGACTTCGTCCATCATGCAGTCCCGATCAGATTGGCGAGATGGGCTTCGGCTTTGGCGAGATCGATGTCGGAGGGTTTACGGTATTGCGCGAGAGCGGCATCGGCGCGGCGCAATGAATCGCCTTTCAGCGGCTTTATTTTTGCAGCGATCTCTTTCATCTCTTTGAAATCGCCATTGCAGTGCAGAACCACGTCGCAACCTGCCAACAGCGCGCCGGAGGCACGCCGCCCCAAAGGTCCTTTAAGTGCGGACATCGACAGATCGTCGCTCATCAGCAAACCGTCAAATCCGATTTCGCGCCGGATCACAGTTTGCACCAAACGCGAACTGGTCGTCGCCGGCCGCTGCGCATCCACAGCCTCATAGACAATGTGCGCTGTCATCGCCATTGGCGCGTCATTCACACCCCGGAATGTGACGAAATCATGTGTGGACAACTCTGCATAAGGGGCATCGACGCGCGGCAGCTCAAGATGACTGTCCGCCTGTGCGCGCCCATGGCCGGGAATGTGCTTGATCACCGGCAGCACCCCACCATCGAGATGACCGGCGACCACGATTCGGCCGAGCGCGATGACAGTGGCCGGCTTGGTTGAGAAGGCGCGCTCGCCGATGATGTCATGGGAACCCGCGATCGGCACGTCCAGGACCGGTGTGCAGTTCGCCGTGACGCCCGCATCGCGCAACTCGTCGGCCATCAGACGTGCGCAGAGATAGGTCGCCTCCCGTCCCTCTTCGGGATTGCGTTCGAACAATTCGCCAAAACGCCGCGCCGGCGGACGGGGGCGCCAATGCGGTGGTCCAAGGCGCTGCACACGTCCCCCCTCCTGATCGATGAAAATCGGCGTTCGGGGATCACTGACGGTGCTGCGCAGTTCTTCGCAGAGCGCCCGCACCTGGTCGGGTGATTCGATATTGTTCTGATATCCATAGGCACGTTGCACCCGCGCGAACAGGATGAAGCCGAACGGTTGTACATCCGTGAAGAATGCCCGTTCGTCCGCAGAGAGCGTGAGTCCTGCGCAGCCGAAAATTGCGGCGGCGGTCATCGCGTCAACCGGTTAGACTTTTTCAACGCGCGGCAATCAGGCAGTTGATGCCTTCCTTCTTCAGTTTCTCGCAGGATTGCGCGGCAGCCGCTTTGCCAGCGAAAGGGCCGATTCGCAAACGGTACCAGATTCCCTTTTCCCCCAGGTTCGCCATTTTTATATCGGGCGATAAACTAGTGGCCAAATCACCATGTAGCTGGCGGAACCGTTGAAAGGCGTTCTGGGCCAATTCCTGGTTGGGAAATGCGCCAATTTGAAGATATTCCGGCTCAAAACTGCCCGGCTGCGTCGGCGCAACCCGCAATGGCAGCGAATCAGCAGCACTGCTTGGATTTGCACCGGCGAGTTCCGTTTCCTCGCTGCTCGCAGGCGACAATCGGGAAGCTAAGGCCTCGGCCTCGGGCGCTTCAGGCGTTTCGTAAACCTTAAGCCCGGCATAGGCCTGGGGCGCCCCACCTGGCTCCTCCGGGCGCGTCCGTACCGGACCAGGAGGCGGCCCAAGCACGACCTGTTCGCCGCTGACCCGGTCGATCCCGTGCTCATAACCGAACCAAACGACAGTCGCGACCCCAGCAAGTCCCAAAAGCGCGACAACAATCAATCGCGGCAGACGATGGCTGGTGAGGTCTTCCTCCTCCATAGGGTCGTAATCAGCCGCAACTTTGGAAGGCTGATAAATTTCCTTTCGACGGCCAGCCATGACAGTCCCGCTTTTGCGAATCGCCTTCCGGGCAATTTTACTGCTGAACATTGTGCCTGGGCGGACTAAAGCGGAAAATCCGTGTGAAAGATTCGGCGGAATTCCTGGGCGGCAAATCGGTCGGTCATGCCGGCAACATAATCACAGACCGCATGAGCTGTCGCGGCGTCCCGTGGCGCTCCGCAGCGCAACCGCCAATCGGAGGGCAGCAGCGAAGGATCACTGTGCAGGGCCCCGAACAGACGCGTGAGCATGTCCTGCGCATTTCGCATGACCTGGAGAACACGTGGATGTCTGTACATGTGCTGCGTCAGAAAGCTTTTCAGACCGGCGATTTCACCACTGGCGTCACCTGAAAAGCCGGCGGTGGGCCGGCCGCTGTTGCGCACATCGACGGCGGAATGGGGGGCCAGATCTTTTACGCGCCGCCGCGTTTCCGCAATCAGGTCCGACACCATCATTGTGATGATGCGGCTGACCGATTCGCCGATCAGGCGCCCGAGTTCCAGCCCCGGATACCGATTCTGCACCTCGCGAAATGCCAGCCCCGCAAGGGGCGCGGCTGCCAGAATATCGGGCCCAAAAAGTCCGGCTCGGAGGCCATCGTCGAGGTCATGGCTGACATAGGCGATGTCGTCCGCCATTGCAGCTACCTGGGCCTCAAGGCCAGCATGGGTGTGCAGTTCCAGGTCCCACTGAAAACTGGCGATCGGTTCGGGCAGTGTGTCCCGCCCGTTGCGACCGGTCTGTAATGGACCATTGTGTTTCACGATGCCCTCGAGACATTCCCACGTCAGGTTGAGACCCTCGAAATCGGCGTAGCGGTGTTCCAGCCGGCTGACGAGCGCCAAAGTGTGGGCATTGTGGTCGAAACCGCCAAAACCCGACATGCACTCGTCAAGCGCTGCTTCGCCGGAATGACCGAATGGCGGATGGCCAAGATCATGGGCCAGCGCCACGGCCTCCGCGATGTCTTCATCCAGGCCCAAAACGCGGCTGACCGAACGGCCGATTTGTGCCACTTCGAGCGAGTGGGTCAGCCGCGTGCGGTAATAGTCCCCTTCGTGCTGAACAAAGACCTGCGTCTTGTGTTTCAGCCGGCGAAACGCGGTCGAATGAATGATCCGGTCCCGATCACGCTGGTAGCAGCTTCGGGTGGGACTCTCGGGCTCGGACCAAAAGCGGCCGCGGCTTTGCGAAGGATAGGTGGCATAGGGCGCCGGGGGCGGGCGAACGAACAGGGGGCCCATGAGCTGGCCAGCCGGTGCACGCTTGGACATTGGGCCTTTCGCCATTAGATAAGAGCATATACCAGGACTTTTCAGATGAGCAGCAATTCTGCACCAGTCCAGCTGACCGAAAGGGCCGCCAGGCGAATCCGCGAGATCCTGCGCGAAGAGTCCACGCAGGGTTCGATGTTGCGGCTTGCCGTCAGCGGCGGCGGCTGCTCCGGATTTCAATATGACTTCTCACTCACCGGCGATCGCGCCGAAGGCGATCTTGTGGTTGAGCGCGATGGCGCGGTGGTGCTGATCGATCCGGTTTCACTGGATTTCCTGCGCGGAGCGGAAATCGATTTTGCGGACGAAATGATTGCTGCCGCATTTAAAGTGAACAATCCGAATGCGACGGCGTCCTGCGGCTGCGGCACGAGCTTTTCTGTGTAGTCCGAGAATCATGAAAATCGCCACGTGGAACGTCAATTCGGTCAAGGCGCGCCTCGACACGGTTCTGGCATGGCTGAAGGAAGCCAGTCCGGATGTGGTGTGCATGCAGGAGATCAAAACCACCGATGACGCGTTTCCGGCCGATGCCTTTGAGAGCCTCGGCTATAATTGCGCCGTCCACGGACAAAAGAGCTATAATGGGGTGGCGATTCTGTCGCGTCGTCCTCCCGAGGACGTGGTGCGGCGGTTACCCGGAGCAGATGGCGATGATCACGCCCGGTATATCGAGGCGGTGATTCCCGGTGATTCGGGTGTCGTGCGGGTCGCGTCGATATACGCGCCAAACGGTAATCCGCCGGGGACGGAACGATTTTCGTACAAGCTGGACTGGCTCGACCGGCTGACGCGCCATGCCAGAAGGATGCTGGCATTCGAAGAAAATCTTGTGCTGACAGGCGATTACAACGTAATTCCCGGCCCGGAAGACTGTTTTGATCCCAAGGCTTGGCTCGGCGACGCGTTATTCCAGCCCGAATCACGCGCGGCTTTCCGTCGCATCACCAATCTCGGATTGACCGACGCCTTTCGTGCCTGCCATGCCGAGCCGCATTGCTACACATTCTGGGATTATCAAGCAGGCGCATGGGTTAAGGACCGGGGCATCCGGATCGACCACGTACTTTTGTCACCACAGGCAGCAGACCGGCTGCTCAGCTGTTCCATCCAGCGCAAGGTCAGGGGATGGGAAAAACCGTCCGACCATGTACCCGTTTTGTGCGAATTGGTGATTTGAGCGTTGAGTTTGCGTCGACTCTACATTAGTCAAGAGTCTCCAATCCGGAATACGGCATTTCCATTTTCGCCTGCATAGGAGTCACGAAATGAAGTCTCTGAAAGTACTTGCCGCGCTTGCGACCGCGACTTTCCTCGTCGCGTGCAATAACAACCCGGCGCCCGCTCCGGCGGATCAGACCGCTCCCGCGCCCGCAGCTCCCGCTCCGGCGGATCAGAACGCCGCTCCGGCGCCTGCGCCGGATCAGAACGCCGCTCCGGCTCCGGGGGCCCCTGGCGCTCCTGGTGAACCCGGCGCACCTGGTGCACCGGCTCCGGCTCCGGCTCCCTGATCGTCAGTATTCCTGTCTAAACCTGCAGCGCCTCGGACGGGTCATTGCCCGGCCGGGGCGTTGTATGTCGCCTGAACTCACAGGCAGCCGGCATCCGGCTTCTGAAACTCGCCCGATCTCCTTGTCGGCAGCCAGCGGGAATCAGAATCGATCCGCCTTCGGCAAGACTTCGGCGAGCAGGTGTCCCATTGCTCGTCCGCGGAAGCTTTTGGCGGAAGCGCGTGGACGCCTCCAAATTATTGATTCCAGTGTCGTTTCGCTTCGGATGTTCGCAACGTCAGTCGACATGGAATTCTGGCAGACGGCGATATTGGCCGCTCCTGGAACCTGCCTAAAGGCCGTCGACGCGGCGTGCTTTATCAACCGCTTTCGTTTTCGTGCGTTCTCTACCGTCCGGCGCAGCGCGTCTGCTCGCGCTTCCTCGCGCCGCAGAAACGTTCAGAGGGAATGTCATGAAGGCGAACGTGTTCAATACACTCATCTTTTCCGCAGCGTTGGTTGTTTTGGCGGGTTGTAATCAGAACAACCCTGCGCCGGGTACGGACAATAACGCCACCGCGCCGGCTGCCGTGCCGGCTCCTGGGGCACCGGGTGCTCCGGGCGCACCGGCACCGGATAACGGAGCTGGTGGTACACCGGGCGTGCCAGGCGCTCCTGGAGCACCGGGCGCTCCAGGCGCACCGGCCCCAGGCGCACCGCCCGATAACGGAACTGGTGCAGCACCTGGCGGCACACCAGCCCCGGCGCCGGCACCTTAAGGCTGCTTCGATCAGGGTCCCGGCGGTGTTGATCCCGCCGGGACGCTTGCTTATAGCGATTACGGTGAAGGAACTTCGCCGCATGAGATCGCTAAAGCATTTTCCGCTGACGTGGCGCAGCCAATACGCCAATGACAATTGGCTGGAGCAGCTTTGCGATTTGACACAATCGCGAAGGGCTCAAGCCATCTGGCTGCTTCCGGCCATCGTCGCGTTTGCCGTCCTTGCCGGCTGTAATCGCAGCACTCCCCCGGCTCAGCCACCAGCGGTGCCAAGCCCGGCAACGGTACCGGCCCCGGCGCCAGCGCCGACGGCCGTTGCTCCTGCTCCCGCGACGCCGGCAATCCCTCCGGGGACGGAGGTTCCGGTTTCGTCCGTGGACAGCGTTATGCTCAACCGCGCCCCGGATTCTCCCGACGCACTTGTCATAGATGTGACGGGAACGCTCCCTTCCGGCGGCTGGACCAATCCGCGGCTTGTGCAAGACACGACCGAGACTGCCGATCGCTCGGTCAGGGTTTACAAATTCGTCGCGACATCGCCGGACCAGACTCCGGCCAATCAGATGCCGCAAATGCTGGCTGCGGAGCTGCGGATCGACTCGCTGCCGGCCGAAGTGAAGACGGTTCGGGTTGTTTCCGCCGGCAACCAGATCTCCGCCCCTGTGACGGAATGATCTGATTCAGTTCAAGCGGCTTCTGCGATGACGCGATTGCGGCCCTCGTCCTTGGCGCGATAAAGGGCCTGATCAGCGCGGCGCAACAAAGCCGCAGACTGATCGTCACCGCCGAAGGAAGATGCAACGCCAATACTCACGGTCACGGGAATCTGCGCCGAAGGCTGTTCGACGTCAAAAGGCAGCTTTTCCACTGCCCGGCGCAGCCTTTCGCCGACGAGCCATGCGGTGTGTGGGTCCGTGTCGGACAGGACCACTACGAATTCTTCGCCGCCATAACGGCAGGCGAGATCGACTCCGCGGATATTTTCCATGAGCCTTCCGGCAAACTGCCGCAGAACATCATCGCCGGCGAGATGACCATACGAATTGTTGACGCGGCTGAAATAATCGATGTCCATGATCAGCAGCGAGATCGGCTTTGCTTCCGAAGCACATTTGAGAAGTGTTTCGAGGTGCTGCGACATATAGCGGCGGTTGAACAGGCCGGTGAGGTGATCCTTGACCGCCATCTCCATACCGCGCTGGACGTTCTGCCGCAGAAGGTCGGCATAGCGTTTTTTGCGCAGTTGGGTTTTGAGGCGGACAATAAACTCGCTTCGGTCCAGCGGCAGGTGCAGGTAGTCGTTGGCGCCGAGGTCGAGGGCCTGGGCGAGATTGCGGTGCTCGCCTGCCGCAACAAGTGCGATCACGGGCGTATTGCGCAGGGCTGGGTTGGCGCGGAATTCGGAAATCAGCCGCAGTCCGTCGAATGCCGGTGAAGAAACACTGACAATGATTGCGTCGTAGGATTCTCCGTCCGTATGCCTCAGTGCGGCATTGAAATCGCGAATCCCGGTCACTTCGTTCCCGAGTGCAGAGAGGGTGTTTACCCAAACCGGCAGATCGGCCCGATCGTCGATGAACAGAATTCGGCCCGTCGGATCGGATTCGATCACGCGGGCGGTGCCGTCGGAAAGCCCCAGATTCTGCCGGGTTTCCTCACGCATGCGCAGTTCTTCGAACATGCTCTTCATGCGCACGAGTGAGCGCACCCGCGCAAACATCGACAGATCGTCTACCGGCTTTGTCAGAAAATCATCCGCGCCCGCATCCAGCCCCTTGATGCGGTCCGCCGGCTGGCCCAGCGCCGTGACCATGACGACGGGAACATGAGCGAAAGCCGGATCCTGTTTCATTCGCCGGCAGACTTCGAAACCGTCCATGCCGGGCATCATGACATCGAGCAGCACGATATCGGGCGGCTCGTCATGAATTTTGGCCAACGCCTCCTCTCCGTCGGAAGCGGTTTGCACATGGAAATATTCGGCCGACAGCTTCGCTTCCAGCAGTCTGACATTCACGGGAATGTCGTCAACCACAAGGACGCGTGCGGTCATTGCAGTGCCTCAACCGACGAAGCGGCGTACGGTTTCGAGAAAACCGGCGATCGAAATCGGTTTGGACAGGTATCCTTCGCAGCCACCTTGCTGCATCAGTTCCGCATCCCCCTTCATCGCGAAAGCGGTCACCGCGACGACGGGAATAGAGCGCAATTTCTCATCCTGTTTCAACCATTTTGTGACCTCCAGCCCGGACACTTCTGGAAGCTGAATATCCATCAAAATGAGATCGGGATGATGTTCGCGCGCTATATGCAGCGCTTCCATCCCGTCCCGGGTTTGCAGGATCCGATAGCCATGCGCGTCCAGCAGATCGTGGAAGAGCTTCATATTGAGCTCATTATCCTCAACCACCAGAACCGTTTTCGTCGCGACGTCCATGCCCACCTCAAGGTCGCCAAAGCGGGGCAACCTAGCCCGCAGAACTTAATGTCGAATTGAGAGAATACAGCTAGTTTTCACCATCGGCGGTCAATATTGCACGGTAGAGCTCAGGCCGGCGGTCGCGAAACAGGCCCCACGAGCCGCGCAAAACCGCAATTTCAGCCAAATTGAACGCGGCGGTGATGACGCCTTCCTCGTCCCGTCCAAGCTCGGCGGCAATCTCGCCTTGCGGCCCGGCGATGAAGGAGGACCCATAAAACCTGAGTTCGCCCGCTTCGCCCTTTTCCACGCCAATACGGTTGGATGCGACGACCGGCACGTAATTGGCGGCGGCATGGCCCTGCATGACGCGGCGCCAGTGATCGCGGGAGTCCACCGGCAGCGCAGGAGGCGGTTCACTGCCGATAGCCGTCGGATAGAACAGGATCTCGGCCCCCATAAGGGCCATGATCCGCGCTGCCTCGGGGAACCACTGGTCCCAGCAAATCGCGGCACCAAGATTGCCGGCGCTTGTGCTCCAGCATTTGAAGCCTGTGTCGCCAGGGTGAAAATAAAATTTTTCCTGATATCCGGGCCCATCGGGAATGTGCGATTTGCGATAATGACCGAGCACTTTGCCGGCATCGTCGATCATCGCCAGCGAATTGTAATAGGCGTTGTGGGCGCGCTCGAAGAAGCTGAGCGGCAGGCTGACGTGTAATTCCCTGGCCAATGCCGAGAATTCCCCGATCAGGGGATTGCCGGCAAAGGGCTGTGCCAGCGCGAGATGGGCCGCCGATTGGTCCTGGCAAAAATAGGGGGTTTCAAACAGCTCGGGCAGCAGTACGACCTGGGCACCTTTGGCTGCAGCCCGGCGCACCATGTCCTTGGCTTTTGCAATGTTCGCGGCCCGGTCCCAGGACATTGCGAATTGGGTTGCCGCCACGGTTGTCATGCTGGTCAAGGCGCGGGCTCCTGCTGCGTCATGCAATGAATGCCACCACCACCCTGCACGAGGTCCAGTGCATTGATCTGCAGGACTTTGCGGGTGGGAAAAAGGCTGGCGACAAGATCGCGGGCCGGATCGTCGTGCGGATCATCAAAGGCAGGCATTATCACCGCGTCATTCGCCAGGTAAAAATTCACATAACTCGCCTGCAGCAACTGGCCCGACCACGACAGACGCCGCTGTTTGGGTTGCGGCAGTGGAATAATTTCCAGGCGCCGCCCCTTGGCATCGCCTGAATTGCTCAGTATACGCATTGCGTTTTGCACCGGCTCCCAGTCCGGATGATCGTGGGAATCCGGAACACCGAGGACCACCCGGCCGGGCGCAGCAAAACAGGCGATATTGTCGATATGGCCATCGGTCTCCAGATCTGAAAACCGGCCCTGGAGCCAGATCACCTTGCCTGCACCGAGATAGAGGCGAAGCACATTTTCGACCTCATCGCGCGCCATTCCCGGATTTCGGTTGGCGTTGAGCAGGCACTGTTCGGTGGTCAAAATCGTGCCCTCGCCATCGCCATGCAACGCGCCTCCTTCACAAACCAAAGGCGCGGCGAATTCGCGCGCGCGCATTGCTCGCAGGATGCGCTGCGCGAACACCGCATCGTTGGCATAGGGGTGGTATTTGAGACCCCAGGCGTTGAAATTCCATTGGACCCCCGCGAGCGTGTTTTGTCCGCCGACGAGAAAACTTGGCCCAATATCACGCGCCCAGCCATCATCCAGCGCTATCTCGAGTAAATCTGCCTTTCCGCCGGTTGCCAGCCGCGCTTCGGCCGCATCTTCGCTACGCACAGCAAGCGTTACCGGCTCGACGCCGGCAATGGTGCAGACCAATGCCGCGAACGCCTGTTTACCGCGGAGAAAGCCGTCGGCATTGCCAAAACATGCCTGGCGGGACGGCCAGCACATCCAGGT
>DASUHP010000169.1:0-30226 GCA_036273455.1 Micropepsaceae bacterium
TGTATTTCTGTTTCAACGGTCCGACGCCAGCACCGGCTTCCTTGATGACTTTGGCGAAGAAAGCATCGGTCATCGGCATCTTCTCTCTATTGAAATTCGCGCCCAGCACCGGCTGTCCGACGACAAATACACTCTGCGCAAAGTCCCGCTGGATGTCGGCCATTCTTTCCGCGGTCATGTTCTTCTGTGCGTCCAGAATGAACTGGTCGTCCAGTTTGCCTTCGAACGAATTTTCCGCCGGCGGTGGCGGGATGAGAGTCGCAAAATCGACCTCGTTCGGCGTCATGTATGGCTTTTCAGAAATTGAAAATACCGGCGTTGCCGCGAGTACAAACACCGCGGCGAGAGCAAATTTGCGCATGAGGATTCCTCCATCCAAGTCAATTCTGCGGCGGGAACATCGCAAATATCCGCCCGTCACACCAGAACTTCAGCCTATGCCAAAGCGCCGCGTCGGCAAGGGGTCCATCCTGTGTGGAGATTCAATGAGGTTCGGCCCAGGGCCAAATAGATGAACGGCAGAGCCCGGCTTTCGCCGAATCTCTGCCGTTCATTTGGCGATCCGATGTTTCGAGCACCAAACCGCTTACATAGATAATGATGGCCGCCCCACCAGGTTCCTCCGCGCCAGGATCGCCTTTTCGCGAGCGGAAACAGCGACGATTCAGCAAGCAGCCTACTGTGTCTGCACCGTCAGCAAATTCGTGTCGCGGAACAACTGCCATTTGCCGCTCGGCGATTTGCGCAAGATGGACAGGGTGTAACCGGCGCGGCGAACCGGCTGACCACTCGCGGGCGTGGCGGCTATCGTTAGATGCGTGCGGCACCAGGCAGTGTCGCCGGAAACCTCGACTTCCAGCACCTGGCTTTCGCCGTCAATTCGCAAGTTTTTCATCTGCTCCGAAGCGGCCGCAAAAGCCGCTTTTCCGAAGGGCTGGGCTCCGGGAACATGGAATAATGCGTCGTCGTGAATCAGATTAAGGACAGCTTCCGTGTTGCCTGCCGTTAGCCAGGTGGCAATCAGATCTCGAATGGCGGCTTCATCGTCGGTCATCGGCACACGAATTCAGGCGTCCCGGCCAGCATGGCTGAGGCGCGCCGGCTTCGCAATTCAAACCCTACTTTCGCTTTGCTTGGGCCGGGGCTCCGTGCCAGAAGGGCGGGCTGAATTCCCCGGCCAAACCTCTCATGCACGACCTGAAATTCATTCGCGACGATCCGCAAGCCTTCGATGCGGCATTGAAGCGGCGGGGTCTTGCCCCTTTGAGCGCGGCCATCCTTGCGCGAGATACCGCCCTGCGTAGCTTGCTCGGAAAATTGCAAACCATGCAGGCGCGGCGGAACGATGCCTCGCGCCAGATCGGGCAGGCCAAAGCCAAAAAGGACGATGGCGCGGCGAGCGCGCTGATCGCCGAAGTCGCGGGGCTGAAGGATCAGATTCAACAGGGCGAAGACGAAGAGCGGCGGTTGCAGTCGCAGCTCAATGATGCCCTCGCCGCAATTCCGAACCTGCCGGCCGCGGATGTCCCCGAGGGAGCCGACGAAACCGCCAATGTGGAAATTCGACGGTGGGGCGAAACGCCGCCATTCGAATTTGCGCCCAAAGAACATTTCGAGCTTGGTGAGGCGCTGGGGCAGATGGATTTTGCGTCGGCGGCCAGAATGTCGGGTTCGCGTTTTGTCGTCCTGAAAGGGCAGATCGCCCGGATGGAGCGCGCCATCGCCCAATTCATGCTCGATCTCCATACGGATGAATTTGGCTATCGGGAAATTTCGCCGCCGCTTTTGGTCCGCGATGCGACAATGTTCGGCACCGGCCAATTGCCGAAATTCAGCAATGACCAGTTCTTTGCCGGTGAACGAGACTGGCGCAAAAAGCATCTGTTCGAGATTGTCGAATCCGCCGAAGCAGGGGCCGGTGACCGCGCCGGGAACGGCCGTGAATTCGTCACCGATTTGCTGGAGAAAGCCGAAAAGTCGGAACAGTTCTGGCTGATTCCAACTGCGGAAGTACCGCTCACCAATCTGGTGCGCGAGCAAATCCTCGGCGCGTCCGAATTGCCTTTGCGCTTCACCGCTTTCACGCCGTGCTTCCGTGCCGAAGCCGGGGCCGCCGGCAAGGACACCACCGGAATGATGCGCCTGCATCAGTTCTCGAAAGTAGAACTGGTCTCGATCACGGCGCCCGAGCAATCCGCCGCCGAACATGAGCGCATGACCAATTGTGCGCAAGAAGTGCTGAAGCGGCTCGGTCTGCATCACCGGGTGATTGTTCTGTGCACCGGCGATATGGGTTTTGCTTCGACCAAAACCTATGACATCGAGGTTTGGTTGCCGGGACAGAATCGGTTCCGGGAGATTTCGTCCTGTTCCAACTGCGGTGAGTTCCAGGCTCGCCGCATGAATGCGCGGTTCCGGGCGGAGCAGGGCAAGACCACGCGCTTCGTGCACACGCTCAACGGATCGGGACTGGCGGTTGGCCGGACATTGCTCGCGGTGGTCGAGAATTATCAGCGGAAGGACGGGTCAATCACCGTACCCGCTGTCTTGCGGCCCTATATGCGCGGGCTGGAGCGCATCTCGAGCTGATGGCCCGCAAGAAAAAGCTGCGGGTTCTCGTCTGCAACGACGACGGGATTCATGCTCCCGGTCTTTCGGTCGCAGAAGAGATCGTCCGGACTCTCTCGGACGATATCTGGGTTGTGGCCCCGGAAACCGAACAGTCCGGCGCCTCCCATTCACTCACCCTGACGCTGCCATTGCGCCTGCGTCATGCCGGGCATCAGCGCTTCGCGCTTTCCGGCACCCCGACGGATTGCGTCATGATGGCCGGCATTCACATCATGAAAGACAACCTGCCGGACCTCGTGATTTCTGGCGTCAATCGTGGCTTCAATGTCGCGGACGACGTCACCTATTCCGGTACCGTGGCGGCGGCCATGGAAGGCACCGTGCTGGGTATCCCTTCGGTCGCCATGAGTCAGGCGGTCGGCGGCCACGACGACGAGGCGAAGATTTTTGCCTGTGCCGCAAAGCACGGTCCGCCATTGATGCGCCAATTGGTGGAAATTGGCTGGCCGGAATCGGTGCTGCTGAACATCAATTTTCCGCCCCTGTCCCCGGGGCGGGTAAAGCAGGTGGTGGTGACGACGCAGGGGCAACGCGACCAGTCCATGCTCCGCGTCGATGAACGGGTGGATGCACGTGGCCGCACTTATTTCTGGGTCGGGTTCAAACGCGTTTTCACCGAACCCGATGCCGGCACGGATCTGCATGCCATCGCCCAGGGCTGCATCTCGGTGACTCCCTTGCATCTCGATTTGACCGCATTGCGCGAAAAACAACGGCTGGAGTCGCAATTGGAAACCTCCCTGACGCGCCTTGCACGGCAGGCCAATGGCCGCCGCCGCATTCGTCCGGCCACACGAAATGCCGCGTCCGGGCGCTTCCGCAAAGCCGAATCCTAAGCCGCGAAATTCCTAACCCGGGCCCGGCAATGCAAGCGGCAGTGTCGCGAGCACGATCAGTGCAGGAAGGGCGTATTGGTATTGTCTGTGATTCAGCATCGACAATCCAAAGATCGTCATTTCGAGGGCGGCAATGCCTACGCCTGCAACGCGGAATTGCGGAAGGATCAAAAGAGCGGCGGTGATCCACAGCAGCAGTTGCAGCCACCGGCGTCTCTTGTCACCCAAACCCAAATCCGCGAGCAGTGCCTGGCCTGCGGACCGTGCCGATAACTGGGTAATGGTGGCGACGGAGAATGCGGCGGCAGGCAGTAAAGAGATGATGCCGGCGGTGTTCATTGTGGTTCTCCTTGCGAGCGGCGGCGTCAATGTCCGGATGCGCCGCTCGCCGTCTGCGTCCGTGCGTCCGCTTCGCGGAACATCACGGCGCGATTCTCCACTTCGCGGGTCAGCCCGGAGACGTCGCCCTCATGCTGCTGCAGCCAGGAACTGAAATCGCTGCGTTGGGCCAGGGCCATGGACACACCTTCGACCTGGAGATCGACAATCGTGTCCGCGCCCTTCGCGTTCTTGCGAACCCTGAAACCCATATTGACCGGCGCACCGTTTGACCGTGCCGATCCGGTCAGTTTGGCCATGACATTGATATCGTCTGGCCCGCGAATGACAGAGCCCGTGACGATCAGCGTCTCGCCAGGATTGCCGGAAAGATCGTGCTGCAACAGCGCAATCAGCAAATCCAGGAATGCGTCTGAAAATTTGTCGACCTGCGCGCTCGAAGCACCGCGCGCATAGGGTCCCAGCGTGAACACCGCGACCCGCTTCCCGTCCATGATCCCGCCGAGCAATCCGCGAAAACTTTCCGCGCGTTTCTGCGGAGTGAGACTGGTGTCGTTCAGAATTGCATAACCCTTGTCGATATTCTGCTGAATGAAGCTCTCGGCCGGCGTTGCGGCATGCGCGGCGGGCGCCTGCAACACCACGAAAACGGCCGCTGCACAAAGAAACGGCGAAAGGGCGAACATCAGCTCGACGCCCCGATAGACCAGCTTCGACAAAGCCGATTTGATTGGCCAAGCGCGGTGGGAGGTTTCCGGGCAGATCAGGAAAGCAGCGCGCATGTTCATCCCCGTTCAATCACCTCCTGACCATGCCGCGCGGGACGCCAAAGAATAAGAGCCGATACTCCGAATGCGATCTTTCGCAGGGCCGAAGAATGCCTGATTCGCCCGGAGCGTGGGGAGATATCAGTGCGACGACGCAACCGGGCCGGTGGACGTATCTGCGTCGTGCCAGCCGCCGCCGGCCGCGGTGTAAATCGAAACCAGATCCTTTCTGAGCGCCACGTCGGAATCGGCGCGGGCTTCTTCAGCTGCGAGCAAATCGCGCTGGATGATCAAGAGGTCCAACAGGCTGAACGCGCCGCCCGTGTATTGCTGCTGTGCCAGGTCTGCCGCTCGCTGGCTGTGTTCGACCGATGCCGTAAGCGTCGAATAATGCAGCGATTCGTGTTGATAGTTCGATAGTGCATTTTCCATATCCTGAAGCGCGGCGAGAACCACCTGCTGATAATTGAGGAAATTCTCCTTCTGCTGGGCATCCGCAACGTCGATCTGCGCTTCGATGCGCCCGAAATTCAGGATCGGCTGTGCCAGGGTTGAGCCAATGCTCCAGGGTGTTCCACCAAAGCCAGTCGCGCCCTGAACGCCGAACAAGCCGGTCAGCGAGATGTCCGGATATAGCTGGGCGACAGCGGCCTTCCGGCCGGAAATGCTGGCGGCAAACTGCCGTTCGGCCACGCGTATGTCCGGGCGTGTCTCAAGAACTCTCGCGGGTGCCGCGATCAGCACCCTCGCGTCAAGAGGTTGCAAAGCCGGTGGCGTTTTCAGGCGCGCATCCACTGTGCCGGGCGGCTCACCCAGCAGCAGGTTCAGGGCATTGAGCGCCGCATCAAAATCTGCCTGCAGCGGCGGAATGGCGGCCGAAGTGGCCGAGACCTGCGCAGCCGCGAGCTGCACGTCGTATTCGCTCGAATAGCCGGCCTGAAACTGGGTGTTGGTAAGCTCATAGGTCTTCTGCTGCAGGGCCAGATTTTCCCTCGTCAGCGCCAACTGCATTTCATAATCGCGCAGATCGAAATAGTTGCGCGCGACATCGGCGAGCAAAGTCACCCGTACCGCCTGGCTCGCTGCCTCGACCGATTGCAGGATCGCGGCCGCCCGTGCGGTCAGCGCCTGATTGCGGCCGAATAAGTCCAGCTCCCAGCTCGCCTGAATGTCGGCCTGGGCGACGTTGAGCGCACGGTTCCCGGTCAGATATCCCTGATTTCCCCGCGACGTCGTGGCGTCCGCTTGGACATTCGGGAACAGGGCGGACCGCGCAATGACGCGGTCGGCGCGCGCTTCATTAATGCGCTCTCTCGCAATCATGAGCGTGCGATTATTCGCCAGCGCCTCGGCAATCAGCCCGTCCAGCACGGGATCGCTGAAATGCGTCCACCATTGCTGATCAACCTGATCCGATGTCGTCACCAGGGTCGAATTCTGCACCGCGTTCCAAGCGGGCGCGACCGCGATACCCGAGGATTGCTGGCCCACGGGTTGTGTCGCACAGGCGCCCACCAACAGCGCGACGATCAAGGTCGCAACGCGATCAGACTTGAACAGCATGCGCCTCGACTCCTTTTTCCCGATGCAGACGCTTCTCGATGGCGCGCATCAGCACGTAAAAAACCGGGGTCAGGAACAGTCCGAAGAAAGTGACGCCAAGCATCCCGGAAAACACCGCGATGCCCATGGCGTGGCGCATCTCCGCGCCCGCGCCGGTCGAATAGACCAGAGGCAGCACGCCCATGATGAAGGCAAATGAGGTCATCAGAATCGGCCGAAGCCGCAATCCGGCGGCTTCGATCGCCGCAGCTCTGGTGCTCCGCCCCTGCCGTTCCAGCTCGCGTGCGAATTCCACGATCAGGATCGCATTTTTCGACGCGAGGCCAACAAGAACGAAGAAACCGATCTGGGTGAAGATGTTGTTGTCGCCATGCGCCAGCCAGACGCCGGTGATCGCACAAAACAGCGACATCGGCAGAATCAGGATGATCGCAGCGGGAAGAAAAAGGCTCTCATATTGCGCGGCGAGCGTCAGGAAGACTAACAGCACCACAAGCGGGAATATCAGCACCGCGGTATTGCCGGACAGCACCTGTTGATAGGTCAGGTCGGTCCATTCGAATTGCATCCCGGGCGGCAGCGTTTCGTTGAGAATCTTCGTGATTGCTGCCTGCGCCTGGCCGCTTGAATAACCCGGTGCCGGTTCACCATTGATATCGGCCGAACGGAATGCGTTGTAACGCATCGCGGTCTCGGGACCTGTGGTCTGTTTGACCGTGATCACCGAACCCAGCGGCACCATGTTGCCGTCCGAGTTTCGCGTCTTGAGATAGAGAATATCGTCCGGGCTCGACCGGAATTGCCGGTCGGCCTGCGCAATCACCTGATAGGTGCGGCCGAATTTGTTGAAGTCATTGATATAGTACGAGCCCAGATAGATCTGCAGAGCGTCGAAGACATCCTGCACATTGACGCGCAACTGCATCGCCTTGGTGCGGTCAAGGTCGGCATAGAGCTGCGGCACGCCGATATTGTAGTCGGTGAACACGCCGGCGAGTTCGGGTGTGGTGCGCGACTTTGCGACGACGGCTTTCACCGCCTGGTCGAGCGCCTGATAGCCCTGATCCGTCCGGTCTTCAACCTGCAGTTTGAAGCCGCCGATCGTACCGAGACCCAGCACCGGCGGAGGCGGAAAGATGGCGATAAAGGCGGTGTTGATGCCGAAGTATTTTTTCTGCAAGTCCTGCGCGATGGCAAATCCCGACAGATTCGGAGTCTTGCGCTGATTGAAAGGCTTCAGCGTCACGAACACGATCCCGGCCGACGAGCTGTTGATGAAGCCGTTGATCGACAGGCCCGGGAACGCGACCGCGCCTTCTACCCCCGGCTCTTTCAGTGCAATGCCGGACATCTGCCGGATCACCGCTTCCGTGCGGTCCAGCGTTGCGCCGTTCGGCAATTGCGCGAACGCCACCAGATACTGCTTGTCCTGGGCCGGGACGAAGCCGCTGGGCACGCGGTTGAACATGAACGCGGTGCCGCCCAGCAGAACAAGGTAGACGGCAATCGCGATCGTCTTGCGCGACAGAACCCCGCCAACGCCCTTTCCATAGCCAACCGCGCCCCGCTTGAACGTGAAATTGAAGGCGCGGAAAAACGGCCCGAGGACACGATCGAGAAATCTGGTAAGGGCATCTTTCGGCGCGCCATGTCCCTTCAGCAATAAAGCTGCGAGCGCTGGTGAAAGCGTCAGCGAATTGAAGGCGGAAATCACCGTCGAGAAGGCGATCGTCAGTGCGAACTGGCGGTAGAACGCGCCCGAGAGTCCGGTGATGAAAGCGATCGGGACGAACACGGCGCAGAGCACAAGCGCGATCGCGATGATCGGCCCGGTAACTTCCTGCATCGCTTTCAACGCCGCATCGCGGGGGGACAACCCATTCTCGATGCTGCGTTCGACATTTTCGACCACCACGATCGCATCGTCGACCACAATTCCGATCGCGAGCACCAGTCCGAACAGCGACAGGGCGTTGATCGAAAATCCGAAGATGTACATGACTGCGAATGTGCCGACGATCGAGATCGGCACGGACAGCAGCGGAATGATCGAGGCTCGCCAGGTCTGCAGGAAAACGATGACAACAAGCACGACCAGCGCCACCGCGATCAGAAGTGTTTCTATGACCGCCTGGATTTCACCGCGGACGAATACTGTCGGGTCATAGGCAATCTTGTAATCGACTCCTTGCGGGAAATTCCGCTTGAGTTCCTCCATCGTGCTGCGGACCCGGTTCGAAATTTCGATCGCATTCGAACCGGGCATCTGGAAAATGCCGACGCCGACGGCGGGCTTGTTGTCGAGCAGCGAGCGCAGCGAATAGGTGCCGGCGTCAAGTTCGACTCGGGCGACGTCCTTCAGACGCGTGATCACGCCGCCACTCTGCTTGATGATGATCTCGCCGAACTGACCGGGATCCGCCAACCGGCCCTGGGTATTCACCGGCAAGGTCACTTCGACGCCTTCGTCATAGGGCGGACCACCGATCGTGCCCGCGGCAACCTGGACATTCTGCTGGCGGATCGCACTAATCACGTCGTCAGCGGTAAGGTTCAGTTGCGCAATCTTCTCCGGGTTCAGCCAGATGCGCATGGCGTAATCGCCGGAACCAAAGATGCTGACCTGGCCGATGCCGGGAATCTTCAGCAGCCGGTCCTTCACGTTCAGAGTGGCATAATTCCGCAGGTACAACATGTCGTACCGGTTTCCCGGCGACACGAGATGCACGACCAAAGCCAGGTCCGGCGAGCTTTTCGCCGTGGTGACGCCAAGGCTTTGCGTGACGGCGGGCAAACGCGGCAGCGCCTGGTTGACGCGGTTCTGAACCAGTTGTTGCGCCAGATCGGGATTCGTCCCGATACGGAATGTCACCGTGATGGTGAGCGATCCGTCGGGAGTTGCGGTCGAGAACATGTACAGCATGTTCTCAACGCCATTGATCTGCTCCTCCAACGGCGTTGCCACCGTCTGGGCGACAGTCGCCGGGTCTGCGCCCGGGAATTGTGCATTGACCACAACCGAAGGCGGCACGACCTCGGGATATTCCGCGATCGGAAGCTGGAACATCGCGATCAGGCCGGCGAGGAAGATGACGACCGAGATGACGCCGGCGAAGATCGGCCGATCCACGAAGAAGCGCGAGAGACCCATGGCTAGCCTGCCTTCGAAATGGATTGCGGCGGGTCGTTGAGCGGTGCGGATGGCGCCTCCCGGGGTGCCACAGCCATCCCGGGCTGCACATGCTGGATGC
This sequence comes from Micropepsaceae bacterium, assembly GCA_036273455.1. Lineage (GTDB taxonomy): Bacteria > Pseudomonadota > Alphaproteobacteria > Micropepsales > Micropepsaceae > CAIYRG01. The sequence continues at coordinate 9,388 of DASUHP010000169.1, forward strand.
CATCGACAATGACGCGGTCGCCGGCGGTGAGCCCGTTCACAACAAGATGCCGGCCGTTGGACGCGTGCCCGAGAGTGATCTCGCGATAGCCGACCTTGTTGTCGGCGCCCGCAACCATGACAAATGTCTTGTTCTGATCGTAACCGATGGCGCGATCCGGTACAGAAAGAACATCAAGTTCATCCGCGCTGCCCAGTCTGACGGTGACGAACATTCCGGGCACGAGTCTTCCGTCGCGATTGTCCAGTTTTGCGCGGGCGCGAATCGTGCCCGTCGTGTTGCTGATCCGGTTGTCGAAGCTGTAGATCGTGCCCTTGTAGGCGGTCTGTTCGTCGCCGCGCACAGTCACCTGCACCGGTATCCTGCGATCCGCTGCGTCCGAACCGGTATGGACGTTTTGCAGATAGGTCTGCTCATCGACATCGAAGTCGGCATAGATTCCATCATTGGAAACGATCGACGTCAGGACCGGCGCATTGGGACCGGACTGCACGACATTGCCCAGCGTGACTTCCACCCGGCCCAGCCGGCCGCCGATCGGCGCCTTGATATAGGCATGATCGAGATCGACCTGCGCCGATTTCAGTTCCGCTTCCGAACTTAGGACCGTCGCATCTGCGACGCGCTTGCCGTTCAGGTCATCATCATAAATGCGCTGTGCGATCGCCTGGGTTTTGATCAATGCCGTGGCGCGCGTCAGTTCGATTTGCGCACGGTCCGCCACATTGCGTCCCGACGCGAGATTCGCTTCTGCCTTGGCAACCGCCGCTTCGAACGGGCGCGGGTCGATGACATACAGCACATCGCCGGCGCGCACTGTCTGTCCGTCCCGGATGCGGACTTCGGTAATCCGCCCGCTCACCTCGGGCCGGATTTCCGCGTAGTCGACCGCGGTCAGACTGCCCGAGAACTCCGACCAAACCCGGACTTTGTGTGGCGCCAGAGTTTCGACGCCCACGGCAACCGCCATCTGCATGGCCGCCTGCGCCGGTTGGGCCGCCGCAGAGCTGCGCGGATGCCATTCCAGATAGGCACCGGATAAAATGGCCGCCGTGATGGTGCTGAACAGCACGCCACGGGTGAATTTTCTTGTCCTGGACATGATTTTGTCTTTTCGCATTGACGGTTCGGGCTGGGGGATGTTACTGAGTAGTAACGTTAGGTACTGACCGGTCAGTAATATGTCAAGAGCAACAATTCTGGATTGCGTCGGGCCGGATTCGGGCCGGGGGAGGGAGCCAACCAATCCGGCCCGACGACGGGACGGCAACTGCCGCCCAACAAATTCAGAGCGCTGTCATGGATGCAGTTCCGGCAAACTCGCCTCCGCAGGTCAATTCCGCGAGGATCGTCCGTGCACGTGCGACGCGGCTTTTGATCGTCCCGGTCGGAACGTGGTGACGCGTTGCAGACTGGGAATAGGAAAGGCCATCCCACCCAAGGTCCTTAAGGACATCCTGATGGGCTTGCTTCAGAAGTCCGATACGCCGGATCGATTGCCTCGCGGCAACCGCGCTCTCGGGATTTGCGGTGTCGTGACGTCTGTCCTGATCGCCGGCATCGGGCATCAAAGATTCGCGCCATTTATGCCGCCGAGACGAGACAATGGTGTTGCGGAGAATCGTATACAGCCACGCCTTGAGATTCGTGCCGGGGATAAATTGGTGACGGTGCTCCCAGGCTTTCAGCATCGCAGTTTGCGCGAAATCCTCATAAAGCGAGCTGTCATCGCGATTGTTGCCGACAAGCGTCCGCGCATAGCCTTTCGTATATGGCAACAGCGCCGTCAGCGCTCTGCTGAATTGAAGTTCCTGATCATGCGTCATGTCCCCGGCCCCTGTAGCGTTCGCGCGCAAACATGGACCTCGGGTACTGAACCGATAAGATTGAATGAGCCGAATGGCTAGTTTCGGATTGCCGAAGAATTCGCGTATTCTTGCGTTACGAGGGAGATTGGCGCCATGACGGGACCAAGTCTTGATGAAATCAGCGTCTTCGTGACGGTGCTGGACCAGAAAAGTTTCGCCGGCGCCGCCAAGCGGCTCGGAATATCGCCGCCGCGGGTGAGTGAGCTGGTGCGCACCCTCGAAGAACGGCTGGGCGTGCGCCTGGTCGAACGCACAACGCGGTCCGTCGCTGCGACCGAGGCCGGCGAGCGGCTTCGGACGCAGCTGCAATCGCTGCTCGACGACTATCAGGCGGCATTGGACTCAATGAGCGATTTCCGCGAGAAGCCCGCGGGTACACTGCGCCTGACGGTCGCAACGCCTGGGGCACATTTCGTGATTGCGCCGGTGATCGGGCGCTTCCTTTCAACCTATCCGGAGATCACGGTCGAGGTCAGTGCCGACAACCGGCTCATTGATATTGTGGCTGAGCGCTACGACGCCGGCTTGCGTCCAGGCGGCCGGCTGGAAAAAGATATGATTGCGGTGCGGGTGAGTGACGACGTCAACCTGGTGCATGTCGCATCGCCGGCCTATCTCGCGAAGAAAGGCACTCCGCAGACTCCGGACGACCTGGTGGACCACAACTGCGTGCGCTTCCGCTTGCCCAACGGCATGCTGCCGTGGCGTTTCCGCGGAAAAGACGGTCAGATCGAAAAACATTTCAACGGTAACCTGATCGTCGACGACCTGATTCTTGGTGTCGGAGCTGCCATCGACGGCGTTGGGGTGCTGCAGGTGCTGCCGCATTATGTTGCCCGCGAGATTGCAGAAGGACGACTGGTGCCTCTGCTTCAGGATTGGGCGCCGCCGCCGATCGAGGGCTTCCACATCTACTATCCCAGCCGGCGTCAAATCCGGCCTGCGCTAAAAGTATTTGTCGATTTTCTCAGAGATGCTTACCGGACACGCTCCGTCGGACAACAGGCGGTGCCCAGCATTCCGTACTCCGGTGCGTCGCTTCCAGCCGTTCCCGCCACGCTCACCCCCGTACTAGCCTGAGAGGACGGCGCGCCTGCGCGTAAGCATTAACGCCAGTAGCCGCCTACGCATGAAGCTTCGGCGGACAAGGGGTTCAAGCTCGAACGCCGAAGCCTCGGCAAAGGCGTTGGCGTGCCGGGTGACGGGTGCTTCGCACCATCACCCCAGCTTCTGTCCCAATTCTCCCGCGAGGTCCTGGATAAACTGCCACGCGACCCGGCCCGAACGTGCACCGCGCATCGCGGCCCAGGCGATCGCCCGCTCACGCAGCTGCGCGTCGCCGATGTTCAAGCGGTAGTGCTGCGCATAGGCGGACACCATCGCGAGAAACTCATCCTGTCCGCAATGGTGAAATCCGAGCCACAGCCCGAACCGGTCCGACAGGGAAACTTTCTCCTCGACGGCTTCCGACGGATTGATGCCGGTGGAGCGTTCATTCTCCATCATGTCGCGCGGCATCATGTGCCGGCGGTTTGACGTCGCATAAAACAGGACATTGCCCGGCCGGCCTTCGATGCCGCCCTCGAGCGCCGCCTTCAACGACTTGTAACTGGTATCGTCACGATCAAACGAAAGATCATCACAGAACAACAGAAAGCGCCGTCCAATAGACCGCAATTGCCGCAGCAGAACGGGGAGGGTGGCGATATCCTCGCGGTGGATTTCGATCAGCGCGACATTCTCATGCGCCGGGCGGCCACGATTCACTTCGGCATGGACGGCTTTGACCAGCGAGCTTTTGCCCATGCCGCGGGCGCCCCACAACAGCGCGTTATTGGCCGGCAGTCCGGCGGCAAACCTGCGGGTATTCTCAAGCAGGATTTCCTGCGCACGGTCGATGCCCTTGAGCAGCGCCAGCGGCAATGCCGGGATAGCGGCAACCGGCAGTAATTGCTGCGTTTCCGGCTCCCAGACGAAGCCATTGGCGCCGCCCGGTTCGGCCAATTGATCACCAACCGAAATGCCCGGAGCACGCTCCAATGCCCGAGCGATGCGCTCAAGTATGGCTTCAATCCTTGCCAAATCTTCGATCATACCCGTCCCGTAAACGAAGTCCGCCGCGGTTGCAAAGGCGACCGCCACGGCTATAGTCCGCCCTTCCTCCGCGGATTTCCCTCAAAAAAGCCGATCCCGATGAATTTGAACGACCCGCTGGTCTCGACGCTTGTCCCGCTCGTTCTGCTGTTTGGCATTTTTTATTTCCTGTTGATCCGCCCGCAGCAGCAAAGGGTGAAAAACCATCAGCAAATGGTCGACTCGGTTCGCCGCGGCGATACCGTCGTCACCGCGGGAGGCCTCATCGGAAAGGTCGCGAAAGTCAAGGATGACGGTGAGGTGATGGTGGAAATCGCCGACAATGTTCAGGTCCGGGTGCTGAAAAGCACATTGACGGAAGTCCGGTCGAAGGGCGCCGAAAAGGCCGACGGAACGACGTAAACGATCCACGCCTGCCGGCCGTGACATCATGAGTGATTGGGTACGGGGCCGCATTTCGGTGCTGCAGCTGATACCGGCCCTCGATGCCGGCGGCGCCGAACGCTCGACCATCGATATTGCACGGGCGCTTTCGGACGCAGGCTATCGCGCTTTGGTCGCGAGTCGCGGCGGCAGGCTGGAAAGCGAATTGCGTGACGCCGGCGGCGAACTGGTCCGCATGCCGCTGGAAACAAAACACCCGATGAAGATTCTCGCCAATGCACGAACAATCACGAAACTGGTGCGCGCGGAACATGTCGCGATAATCCATGCACGCTCGCGTGCCCCGGCCTGGAGCGCGCTCTTTGCGGCAAGCCGGAGCGGAACACCATTCGTCACGACTTACCACGGCATTTATAACGCGCGGACGCCGCTGAAACGCTGGTACAACTCGGTAATGGTTCGCGGCGACGCCGTCATCGCAAACTCGAATTGGACGGCAGAGCACATCCTTTCCACCTATCGCATCCGGCCGAAAACCTTGTCGGTCATCCATCGCGGGATCGATTTCGCCCAATTCGATCCGGCCAAAATCAACCCCGCCGAAGTCCGATCCTTGCGCGCCCAATGGCACGCGGGCGACAACACGAAGATTCTTTTGCTTCCCGGCCGGTTGACGCGCTGGAAAGGCCAGCTCGTATTTATCGAGGCACTTGCACGGCTGCAGCAAAACGCAAACCTGGACAACATCCGCGCGGTGTTGATAGGCGATGCGCAGGGGAGGGACGAATATGTCCGCGAAATCGAAGACGCAATTGCTCTCCATCGTCTCGAGCAGATCGTGATTCTGGCGGGTCATTCTGCTGCGATGCCGGCCGCCTATGCCGCCGCGGATATTGTTGTTTCGGCATCCACCGATCCGGAGGCGTTTGGCCGCGTCCCGCCCGAAGCTGCGGCGATGGGCAAGCCGGTTGTCGCGACAAATCACGGCGGCGCACGCGAGACTGTGTTGCCGGGCGTCTCTGGCCTGCTCACGCCGCCAGGCGATGCCGGGGCGCTGGCCGCCGCCACTGCGGATCTGCTGCAACGGCCGACATCGGAATTGTGCCGCATGGGCGAGGCAGGGCAGGCGCATGTGCGCGCGAATTTTTCGGTCGAGCACATGCAGCGGAAAACGCTCGCGCTGTATGAATCGCTGCTGACGTCATGTTTGCATGGGAAAAGGTCACGCGAATGAGTAAAAACGAACATTGGCCGGGCGGGAAATCGGTTGCAGTCCTGATCAATATCTGTCTGGAAGCGTGGTCGGATGGTGTCGCGCCCGGCATCAGTCCCATGGGCAATCCGCTGCCCGCGGGCGTGCTGGATACAATGGCGGTTTCATGGGCGTCCTACGGGCCGAAACGTGGCATCTATCGTCTGCTCGATGCGCTGGCCGTAAGCGGCGCAAAAGCCAGCGTGATGACCAATGCCATCATCGCCGAACGCTTTCCGCAGGTGGTGAAGGATATAGCCGGCGCTGGACATGAACTGCTCTCTCATTCCTATGCCATGGACGTCATTCCCGCCCTGCTTTCCCGCGAGGATCAAAGGCGCAATATCGCCCGCTGCACAGCGCTGTTAAGCGATGCCGGTGGCCGTCCGGTGCATGGCTGGCTGTCACCGCGCGGCACGTCGGGGCCGGAACACCCGCGTCTTCTCGCGGAAGCCGGCTATCGCTGGCACGGCGACGTGTTCGACAGCGACCTGCCTTATCTGCAGGAATTTGACGCATTGAAGATCGTCGCGATTCCGCTCGCCACCGATGTCAACGACATGCCGTTCATGAAACACGGGAATCCGCCGGATTTGATGCGCCGCTCTTTCGAGGAAAACCTCACGATTGCGCGCGAAGAAGATGGGCGCTCGGTGATCGATGTCACTGTGCATGCCCATATCTTTGGCCGTCCGCGAGGCGCGCGGGTATTTCGCGACATAGTCCGTTTAGCGGCAACCAGTCCCGGCGTCTGGCTTGCGACGCGTGCGCAAATGGCCGATTTTGTCTTGCAACAGGCGTAGCCGTGGACGAAACACCCGACCAAACCGCGCAATGGCCCTGCCAGATCTTCGGCCATCTGAAACGCGTGCGCGTTAGCCAGGTCGGTTACGTGCCCGACGCCGGACACAGCCGCCTGATCCAACTTTGCCGCGACGACGCCCAGATCCACGACGTCGTTTTAACGACAGAGGAAGAAGGCGTCGGACTCGCTTGCGGCGCCGCACTGGCGGGAGAGCGCGCCGTGCTCCTGATGCAGAGCAGTGGCGTCGGCAATTGCATCAACGCTTTTTCGCTGCTGAAAAGCTGCGGCTTTTCATGTCTCGTTCTGGTGACCATGCGGGGCGAATTTGCCGAATTCAATTCCTGGCAGGTGCCAATGGGTTCGATCACCCAGGATTGCCTGCGCCTTTGCGGCTTTGTCGTCATGCGGGCCGAGCACGAGGATGAAGTCGACGATATCGCCGGCGCGGCCTGCGACATGGCCTTTGATGGTCTGACACCGGTCGCACTCCTGTTGTCGCAGCGCCTCATCGGGCGCAAGAAGTGGCTAAAGTGATGTTCAACCGCCGGAAAATCGTGCGCCACGTGCTCGAAGATCGCGGAGACCTTCTGGTCGTCGCGGGCCTCGGCGCGCCAGCCTACGATGTCGCGGCTGCCGGCGATCACCCGCTCAACTTCTATCTCTGGGGCGCAATGGGCAGCGCCGCCATGATTGGATTGGGCCTCGCTCTCGCAAAACCCCGATCGCGTGTGGTGGTGATCACTGGCGAGGGCGAAATGCTGATGGGCATTGGCAGCCTGGCCACAATCGGCGTCAAACAAACGGGCAATCTTGCGATTCTTGTGCTCGACAACCGGCACTACGGAGAAACCGGAATGCAACCGAGCCACACCGGCTCCGGCGTCGATCTTGCGGCAGTGGCGGCCGGTTGCAGATTTCCCATCGCCCGCAGGATTTCCGCGTCTACGGAACTTGACGAAGCCCGTGCACTCGTACACTCCACGCAGGGTCCTGTGTTTATACAGGCCATTGTGGAACCCGAATCCGCACCGCGGGTTCTGCCCACGCGTGATGGCAATGAGATTCGTTTGCGCTTTGCGCAGTCATTACAGAAAATCGAGCGCTAAAAGTCCTTCCCGGCAATGACCGCAAAAATCATCGACGGCATCGCGATTGCGCGACAGGTGCGTATTGGCATTGCCGCGCGGGCGGCGGTGCTGAAATCCCACGGCGTGCTGCCGGCACTCACGGTGATTGTGGTCGGGGACAATCCGGCCTCAGCCATCTATGTTCGCAACAAGGTCCGGGCCTGCGGCGAAGTTGGTATAAAATCCGAGGTCATCAGGCTAACCGCCGATGAGACCGAAGAATCGCTGCTGGCGCGCATTCGGTTGCTCAATGACGATCCCGCTGTGCACGGCATCCTCGTTCAACTGCCGCTTCCACCCCACATTTCGGTTCGCCATGTGCTGGGAACCATTGCGGTGTCAAAGGATGTCGATGGATTCCATCTTTACAATGTCGGTGGTCTGGTGATTGGCGAAACCGTATTTCCACCGTGCACGCCCTACGGAGTGCAAAAAATCCTGGAGCATGAGGGGATCGACCTCGAAGGCAAAAACGTTACCGTCGTGGGGGCGAGCAATATTGTCGGCAAGCCTCTCGCCCTGATGCTGATGCAGCGTGAGGCCACTGTCGCCATTTGCCACGCCAAGACCCGTGATCTCGCCCAATACACCATCCTTGCCGATATTCTGGTGGTAGCCGCAGGACAACCTAAACTCGTCGTGGCCCCAATGGTCAGAACCGGTGCGGTGGTGATCGACGTTGGAATCAATTTTCTTCCCGGTGGAAAGCTGACCGGCGATGTCGATTTCGAGGGTGTACGGCGCAAAGCCTCACGCATTACTCCGGTGCCGGGCGGCGTCGGCCCAATGACGGTCACAATGTTGCTGGAGAACACCGTCGCAGCGGCGGAGCGCGCCACCGGTGTCACGCCGCCGGCCGACACAGTGTTCCCGGTCTGACACGCAAACTTTCATCACTGGAAATCGCCATGAGAACTCTGCGCATCAAGATAAAAAGCTCGGTAGCGGGCATTGCCATCGCGGCCTTGGTCCCTGCGGCAGTCAGCAGCGCGCCCGCGGCCATTCAGACCGTGCCCGGCATGCCTCCGGTCGTAAATCCCCAGAACCTTTATAGCGAAGCGGGATTGGGCAAAATGAGTCCGGCCACGGCCGGCGACCTCAATCTGGTTTACGTGCCCAATCTCAAATCCGGCGATGTCGATGTCATTGATCCGATGACCTTAAAAATCGTCAATCACTTTGTTGTCGGCGGCAATCCACAGCACATCATCCCTTCCTGGGACATGAAGACGTTGTGGATTGCCGGCTCGGCCGAACGGCATCTCAAAGGGATGCTGAAACCGATCGATCCGAAAACCGGAAAACCGGGCGCCACGATTGAAGTGCCCGATGCTTACAACATGTATTTTACGCCCGATGGGCAATACGCGATCGTGGTCGCCGAGGCGCTCAAGCGCCTGGAATTCCGTGATCCGCACACCATGGCGCTAAAGACCAGTCTGGGGACGCCGCAATGCGCCGGGGTCAATCATGCCGATTTCGCCATCGATGGACGCTACGCCATCTTCACCTGTGAATTCTCGGGTGGCGGCCTCGCCAAGATCGATATGGTCAACCGCAAGGTGCTTGGCTACCTCAAGCTGCAAAAGCCCGGCGCGCCGGCCATGCCTGCTGGCAGCCGGATGGCCGGCATGCCGCAGGACATACGCATCTCACCGGATGGCAAGTTGTTTTTCGTCGCCGATATGGAAGCCGACGGCGTCTATGTCGTCGATGGCGATGCCTTCAGGCAGGTGGATTTCATCCCGACCGGCAAGGGAGCGCACGGACTCTATCCCAGCCGGGACGGCACCAGACTTTATGTGACCAATCGCGGTTCCCATGAGGACGACATCAAGCCGCATGGGCCGGGCAGTATCTCGATCCTCAATTTCGCCACCCGCAAAGTGGAGCGGACAATCCCGATTCCGGGCGGTGGCAGCCCCGATATGGGCAATGTCAGCGCCGATGGCCGGACCCTTTGGCTGTCGGGAAGATATGACCGGGAGGTCTATTCGATCGACATTGCGAGCGGAAACGTGCACAGGATCCCGGTTGGGATTGAGCCGCACGGGCTTACGGTCTGGCCGCAGCCGGGGCGCTATTCCCTCGGACACACCGGAAATATGCGCTGATTCGCGCCCCTTGGCCTGACGCTCCGGATTTGCAAAAAAACTGTTTCCGCCTGCTTCAGGCGCGGCGGAGCAGGAGTTTTGAATGGCTATAGAAACTGCGGTTCGTGAAGCCGGCCGCGACTTTATTCGCGACATTATCGCGTCCGATCTGGAAGCGGGCCGCGTCAGCTCGGTTGTGACGCGCTTTCCGCCGGAGCCGAACGGCTATCTCCATATCGGCCATGCCAAGTCGATCTGCCTCAATTTCGGTGTCGCGCAGGAGTTCGGCGGCCGCTGCCATCTGCGGTTCGACGATACAAATCCCGCGAAGGAGGAGCAGGAATATATCGACGCGATCAAGCGCGACGTTCAGTGGCTTGGGTTCGACTGGGGCGAACATCTCCACCATGCCTCCGATTATTTCCAGCAGTTATATGACTGGGCCGAATACCTGATCCGGCAGGGTAAAGCCTATGTCGACGATCAGTCGGCGGATGAAATGCGCGCCAGTCGCGGCACGCTTACCGAACCGGGAAAGGACAGCCCCTTCCGCGGCCGCATAGTCGACGAAAATCTTGACCTCTTTCGCCGCATGCGCGCCGGCGAGTTTCCCAATGGTGCGCGGACGCTGCGCGCGAAAATCGACATGTCCTCGGGAAACATCAATTTTCGCGATCCCGTGCTCTATCGCATCATCCATGCGCACCATCCACGCACCGGTGATGCGTGGTGCATTTATCCCAGCTACGACTTTGCCCATGGTCAGTCGGACGCGATCGAGCACATCACGCACTCGATTTGCACCCTGGAATTCGAGGATCACCGGCCGCTTTACGACTGGTTCATCGCCCAGCTGCCGGTGCCATCCCGCCCGCATCAATACGAATTCGCCCGCCTGAACCTGACTTACACCGTTCTTTCCAAGCGCGTGCTGACCGAATTGGTCCGCCGCGGACTGGTCGACGGGTGGGATGATCCGCGCATGCCGACAATCGCCGGATTGCGACGCCGCGGCGTGCCGCCGGAATCCATTCGTGATTTCGTGCGCAAGGTCGGCGTGGCCAAAGCGAACAGTATCGTCGATGTCGCCATGTTCGATCATTCGGTGCGCGATTATCTGAACCGCAACGCACCGCGCAGGATGGCCGTGCTGCGCCCGCTGAAAGTGGTGATCGAGAACTATCCGGGTGGCGCCGAGGAACTCGATGCCATTAACAATCCGGAGGACCCGGTGGCCGGAACGCGGCGCGTGCCGTTTTCGCGCGAAATCTTCATTGAACAGGAGGATTTCATGGAAAATCCGCCGAAGAAATTCTTCCGCCTGGCGCCCGGGCGCGAAGTGCGGCTGCGCTATGCCTATTTCATCAAGTGCCGCGAGGTGGTGAAGAATACGGCCGGCGAAGTCGCGGAATTGCGCTGCACCTATGATCCGGAAACCCGCGGAGGCAATGCTCCGGACGGCCGCAAGGTGAAGGCGACATTGCACTGGGTTTCCGCATCCCGCTCTGCCGAGGCCGAGATCCGGCTCTACAATCCGCTGTTCCTGCGGCCCGATCCCGGCGCAGGCGGCGATTTCACGCAGGACATAAATCCCGAATCTCTGGTGGTGCTGTCGGGATGCCGCGTCGAGCCACAGCTCGCCGCCGACAATCACGACGGCGCTTTCCAGTTTGAGCGGCAGGGGTACTTTTGCCGCGACAGCGCATCCAACACTCTTGTGTTCAACCGCACTGTTGGCCTGCGGGACTCGAAATGACATGAACGGCGCCGAAAGCCTCGTCCGTACACTGATTTCATCTGGCGTGGACACCTGCCTTGCCAATCCCGGCACGAGCGAAATCCATTTCGTCGCTGCGCTCGACCGCAATCCCGGCATGCGCTGCGTGCTGGCGCTGTTCGAAGGCGTCGTTACCGGTGCAGCCGACGGATATGGGCGCATGGCGCGCAAACCTGCGGCGACACTGATGCATTGCGGGCCGGGCATGGCCAATGGTCTGTCGCTGCTGCACAACGCCAAACGCGCATGCACGCCCATCATCAACATCGTCGGCGATCAGGCGACCTATCACGCTCCGCTGGATCCGCCATTGGCGTCCGACGTCGAGGGCTGGGCGCGGCAGGTTTCGCAATGGGTTTACAAGGCGAAGAACTCCCGCGAAGTCGGTTCCGCCGCCGCGGCAGCGGTCCAACAGGCGTGCCGTGCACCCGGCGGCAGCGCGACGCTGATCCTGCCGTCTGATGTGAGCTGGCGCGAACCCGGGGAAGAAGCCCGTGCTCTAACGGTACCGGCGCCGGCGAAATCCTCACCCGAGCAAATCACCGGCGCCGTGCGCGCACTTCGTTCAGGACAACCGGCTGTTCTTCTCGTCACCGGCGCGGCGCTGTTGCCCGAAAATCTTCGCAGCGCACATAAGGTCGCCGCGGCAACCGGCGCGCGGCTGATGACGCCCACCTTCAACGCGCGGATCGCACGCGGCCGCGGACGGCCGCCATTGGATGCCGTTCCTTATCCGGTTGATGAAGCGGTCGCTTTGCTGAAGGGGACAAAACACATCGTCTCCGCAGGAACTGGTGCACCGGTGGCGTTTTTTGCCTATCCCGGCAAGCCCGGGATCGTGTCGCCGGAGGATGCGCAACTGCATGTGCTTGCCCGTCCTGATCAGGACATCCCCGATGCTCTGGAACGTCTCGCAGCTGAACTGAATTGCCGTGATTCAGCAATTGCCGAAATCGCGCCCGAGCCGGTGCCGCAGGACGGCACATTGACGGTTGAAAATGCCGCGCGTGTCGTTTCCGCGTTGCTGCCCGATGATGCGATCATTGTCGATGAAGCAATTTCGCTGCGCGGTCCGTTTTTCCGCGCGACGAAAAACGCCGCGCCGCATGATTGGCTTCAGGTGCCGGGTGGTGCGATTGGCGGCGGACCGCCGCTGTCGACCGGCGCTGCTATTGGTGCGCCGGGGCGCCGCGCCATCGTGCTCGAAGGCGACGGTTCGGCCATGTACACCGTGCAGGCGCTGTGGACGCAGGCGCGCGAGAAGCTCGACGTCACGACCCTCATTCTATCCAATCGCAAATACAACATACTCGAGATCGAATTGCGCGCTGCGGGCGCGCCCCAAGGCAATTCGGCGAGCGATCTGTTTGAAATTGACCGGCCCGGCATCGATTGGGTGAAGATGGCGAACGCGCAGGGCGTCGAAGCCGCCCGTGCCGACACTGTGTCGCGCTTTGCCGATCTTTTCCGCGCCGCCAATGCGCGCCGCGGCCCGTTCCTGATCGAGCTGGTTTTGTAAACCCTGCATCGGTGCGCCGACGGGCAGCTAGGTGTATGCTTGCCGCGCTGGGAGGGCAGGGGACATGCGCAAACTTCTGTGGGTGGTAGGCACCGCTTGTGCTGCGGTCATCGTGATCGCGGGCGGCTACTGGTTTTTCGGAACCGGAGCTCTCGCTGCGCAGCCGCAACTCACGGGTAAGCTCATCCGGCTCACCGGCACGATCAAAGGTCTGCAACGCCCTTATGTGCTCTACATTCCGCAAGGTTTAAAACCCGGCGCGCCATTGCTGTTCATGTTTCACGGCTCTGGCGGCGACGGCGCATCGACACGCGAAGTCACCGGCTATGGCTTCGATGTCCTTGCTGACAGGGACAAATTCCTCGTCGTCTACCCGGACGGATTCGAAACCACCTGGAACGATTGCCGCAAGGCGTCACAGCAGCCGGCGCATGCGATGAATATCGACGATGAGAGTTTCATCGAGGCCATTATCGCGCAAACTGCGAAGAACTACGGCATCGACCCGAAGCGCGTCTTTGCTGCAGGTCATTCCAATGGCGGGCAGCTCGCATTTCGCCTTGCACTCGAGCGGCCAAAGGAATTTGCCGGTATTGCGGCGATATCGGCATCCATTCCGACCCCGGAAAATCTTTCCTGCACGAAAAGCGATATTGCGATTCCTGCCATGGTGATCAATGGTACGGCCGATCCGATCAATCCGTTCAACGGCGGGATGGTGACACTCGGCCCGTTTACAAAGCTCGGCAATGTCACTTCGACGCGCGCCACCGTAGAATATTTCGCGAAAATCGACGGCCAGACCGGTCAGCCGGTCACCACGATGTTGCCGCACCACGATCCGCGCGATCCCACTTCGGTGGAGCGCGTCTCATGGGAGGCGCCGGGCAAGCCACCGGTTGTGATGTATCAGGTCAATAAAGGCGGCCATGTCGTACCGAATCCGAATTACGAATATCCGGACATTCTCGGCCGTCAGACCAAAGACCTCGATGCCCCCGTGGCGATCTGGGACTTCTTTTCCAAACTCCCGCCGCGCCAATGAGCAATCAACCCGCCCCCTGGGCGCGGTTCGAAATTTGCTGCGCAAATTTCGGGGCGGGGACAGCGAGCGTAGCGAGCGCTCTTTCTGCTCCGTGCCCCGCGTGCAATCCTCTTACCCCGGCTTCTTACTCATCCCCCGCTGCACCGCCGGACGCGCGCCGACCCGATCGAGCCACGTTTTGACATTGGGAAAGTCTTCGATCTTCTGGCCCTGCCAATCCCAACGGCTGGCCCAGCCAAAGCAGGCAATATCGGCGATGGAATATTCGCCGGCGAGATATTCGCGGTCCTTCAGCCGGCGACCCATAACCGTGTAAAGCCGGTACATTTCCTCGCGAAAGCGGTCCATTGCGTAGGGAATCTTCTCTTTGGCAAAGCGCAGGTAATGATGCGCCTGTCCGCCCATGGGGCCCAAGCCACCGACCTGCCAGAACAGCCATTCTTCGACTTCAATGCGCTGGCGTTCTTGTTGCGGATAGAATTTGCCGGTCTTGCGGCCGAGATATTGCAGGATCGCGCCCGATTCGAAAATCGACACCGGTTTGCCGTCGGGACCGTCGGGATCGGTGATCGCTGGAATTTTGTTATTGGGCGAGACGGCGAGAAATTCCGGCTTCTTCTGATCACCATTGGTGATGTCGATCCATTTTATCTCATAATCGAGCCCGCATTCCTCCACCATGATGATTGGTTTGACTCCATTCGGCGTGGTCCAGGAATACAGCGTGATCGGTTTGCTCATGGTCATGAAGCGTTTTCCGCCGAAGTGGTTGCCGGTTCGGCGCAGAAAACGCGCCAATCGATAAAAAAACTAGGGCGTTCTGCAATTCAAAGATATTAAAAACGCCCTAGTTTTTTCTCCGAAGCTTCTGAATCGCGTTTTCCAGCGCATCCAGGAAACGGGAACGGTGCTTTTTGCCGAATTCTCCATGATGGGTCTCGCGGCCCGTCACTTCGCGCAAGTGACGGCTCAAATCGCGCATGGCCAGAGCCATTCCAATGCGATCCTCACTGACGATTTCGCCCTTTGGATTCAGCACCACCGCACCTTTGGCAAGGCAGCGCGCCGCAAGCGGCAGGTCGGACGTGACCGCAATGTCATTGCTGCCGATATGTTCGGCGATCCAGTCGTCCGCGGCATCGGCACCTTCGGCTGCAATCACATAGTGAAACTGCGGATTGCGGCTGGGGCGCAGCCCGCCATTGCTGACGATATGCACCTGCAGATTATGGCGCGCAGCCACGCGCTCGACTTCGTCCTTTACCGGGCAGGCATCGCCATCGACAAAGATCTCCAGCACGTCAGACAGACTCGGTTTCGAGATGGCCGCGATTGTTCAGCCGATATCGCGAACGCTGCGCCCGCTCGAATGTGCTGGTCCCATTCCACCGCATGACATCAACTGTCGCATGCGGCCCATCCAGGCAGACAAGGTTATAGCTGTTTCCTTCGCCCTCACGCGTGCGCGTCGAGACCGCGGTGCCGGCATGCACGACCAGCATGGTCCCGTGCAGCACCAGATCGGTTGCCGGATGTCCGCTGGCGGGCCGGTGACGGTGCCCCGAAAGCAGCAGGTGAACGCCGGAATCGGCGAGTGCGCGCAACGCCAGCATCGCGCGCCCGGCAAGCTCAATCCGCGGCTCGACATGAGCGCTGGCAATCGGGTGATGCGTCACGATGACTTTCCACGCATCGCGCGGGACATGCGCGAAACAGCGGCGGATCATGCCCATCTGATCGACCGACACGCGCCCGGATTTGAAAGTCAGGCTGCGCGCCGTGTTCAGTCCGAGCACGGCGAGTTCGTCATCGACATACCACTCGCCGGCGGACGCCTCGCGAAAGTGCCGGCGATATTTTTCCAACGGGCTGAAAAATCGATGCATCACATTGTAGAGCGGAATGTCGTGATTGCCCGGCACAATCACCACCGGCTTTTTGATGCGGTCAATGAAGTGCTTCGCCTGGGCGAATTCGGCGCTGCGCGCCCGCTGCGTCAGGTCGCCGCTCAGTATAACAAGATCGGGGCCAACCTCACCAAATTGTGCGAGCAGTGCGTCGACAATCGCACCATCGTGGCGGCCGAAATGCAGATCAGAAATGTGCGCGACCAACCGCATCGTCTTTATCTTCGGGAACCGGAGCGTATACGCGCAGAGCCGCAGGTCTGATCCGGTAGTGCAGGGGAGTGCTGAGTTGCACCAGCTCCCCGTCCATGGCGAGCGTCACCTTTGGCGATCGCAGCCCAATCTCGATGGACGCGGCATGGAACACGCGCAGATCCTTCAGCGGATCGCTCAGACCCAACAGGTACTGCAAACTGAACCAGATCAGCGACAGTCGGGTTTGCTGGCGCGCGATATAGACCCAGAGTTCGCCACCATTCAGCTGCTCGCGCCGGCCCGCTGCAAATGGATCGAGTTCGTATCGATTGTTCCCGACGAAGAGCAAGGGCGTGCGCCAGATTTCCGCCTGGTTCCCGGCACGAACCGAAAACCGGCGCAGCGGGTACTGGCGGAGGAATTTGTACCCGGCCAGAAGCATCGCCATCGGGCGCAAAACACCCGGTCGGCGCCACCATTTTTTCCGGTCGAGCAAAAGAAACGGATAGGCGCCGAGGGATGAATTATTGATGAACAGTCGTCCATTGACCTCGCCCGCATCGACAGTCGCAATCGACCCGCGGGCGATGACACCGATCGCCTGATCGAGACGGTCAGGAATTCCGAGATCGCGCGCAAAATGGTTCGACCGGCCGAGCGGCAAAATGCCGAATGGCATGTTGCTTTGCGCGAGCCCTGCCGCAACGGCACCCGCCGTGCCGTCACCACCTCCGGCGATGACAGCGTCGATGCTCCCGGCAGCCGCCGCATCTCTCGCCCGCCGGTCGAGCGAACCATTAAAGGCGAGGGCAATTTCGGTGGCAATGCCATGTGCTGCAAATCCGGAGGTGATCTCCTTACAGATGTCGCGCACCGGCCGGTGAAAAAATCCTGACGCCGCAGCATTCAGGATCACCAATATCCGGCGAGGCTTCGCCACCGTCATTCACCCGCCTTCGCTCCTGTGGAGCTTCGGCGCGGGTGAGCACGGTCAGCAAATGCGGGCATCGCGCGTGCAACCGCCAGAACCCAGACGCCACCCACACACCAGCCTGCGAGCACATCGCTCGGATAATGCACGCCGAGGTAGAGCCGGCTGAAGCCAATGACCAACACGATTGATCCGGCAAGATATAGCAGGAAGCGCCGTGCATCTCTCGTGGCAGATCCGGCAAGCCGGGCTGCGGAGAGATAAAAGGCCAGCGAGAGAGCCGCATGCCCACTGGGAAAGCCGGAACTGAATACGCGCGCCGATTGCAGGATCGCGTCGGGGCGGGGGCGGTCGAAAGCAAGCTTCAGCAAATCGTTCATGACCAAAGTGCCTATCATGGCTGCGACGAGAAGTGCCGCCGCGCGGCGGCGTCCCGTCAAGAGCCAATAACCGGCAACGGTCGCCGTGAATAGCGCCAGAACGGAAATGCTGCCGAGCGACGTGAAATCGCGCATTGTCTCAGACAGCCATGGCGGACCAATCGTGCGGGAAATATTCGTTGGATCGCGCAGCGACATCAGAATGCCGCGGTCGAACGGCATCGTAAGGTTCAGCAAGACGGCCGCCGCAATGATGGCAAACAAAAGCACAAGCCCGATGACCCACAAGGCAAATCGAAACTGATCGTTGCGGTTCAAACGCGCCACAGCCAAACCGGCACTGTTTCCGCCACCAATGTAAACCGGTCCGTGCCGAAAACGAGTCTTCGGATTTAGGCACTGCAGCGGTGGCGCGTGCTGAACCCCGCCAATGGCCTCACGCGCGAAGTAGAATTTGCCGAAGCCACACCGCGCGCGTTGCGCGCCCTGAGTTCGAATCTGCCGCGGCGCTCCGCGTGGGAAGTGGCCGGCGGGTTCCTTACGACGGATTCGCTGCGGCCGTGGCAGGCCCGGTTACCGCCGGAATGGCATCGGTCCATCCGCCGCCAAGCGCCTTGTATAGTGACGCCAGATCCGCTGCCACCGCGCTTTGCGTCTGCACCTGCTCGTCTTCGGCGTGCAACAGAGTGCCCTGCGTGTTTAGCACATTCACAAAATCAGTCAGCCCGACATTGTATTGCTGCCGCGCGATGGTCACTGCAGCCGTGGCGGCTGTGACCTGCCGGTTGAGTTCGATCAGACGCCGGCGATCGGCGGTGTAGCGCGCCAGCGAATCCTCGGCGTCCTGCAAGGCTTTGAGAATGGACGCCTTGTAGGAAAAATAGGCCTCGTTCTCCTGGTCTTCCTTCTGGCGCACAGTCGCCTGCAGACGCCCGGCCGTGAAAATCGGCCAATTGATCAGACCAATCCCGCCATAGGTGAGGTTCTTGGTCTCAAGCAGCGTGCCCAGCGAATTGCTGGTGAAGGATGCGAGTCCGATGATGTCGAATTTCGGATAAAGCTGTGCCATCGCGTTGCCGACCAGCGCCGTCGCCGAAGCGAGGTTGCGTTCCGCTTCGCGGATGTCCGGACGGCGGCGAAGCAAATCCGACGGCAGTCCAACCGGCAGTGCGGCCGGCACCGGGGGCGCCGCGCCGCCTCCGGTGATTTCGGCGGCTACATCTTCCGGCGCAATTCCGAGCAGGACCCCAAGGGCATCGATATTGACCCGTATCTCCGCTTCGAGCGGCGGAATCCCCGCGGCTGTCTCGGCTTCCTGCGCGCTCGCCTGATTCACATCGAGATAGCTGACGAATCCGGTCATCGCCTTGGCGGAGGACACGGCCAGAGTCTCGCGCTGGCCGGCCAGTTCGGCGTTCAGGATGGCGATGCGCGCCTGTGCCTCGCGCAGTGCAAAATAGTCGCGCGCAACTTCCGCAGTCAGCGTGACTTCGGTGTCGCGCAGAGTCCAGATCGCCGCCTGCGTTTTGGCCTCAGCCGTTTCGACATTCCGCGCTACTCCGCCAAAAAAATCGATTTCCCAGGTGGCGTCAAATCCGAGCGAATAAAGCTTGATCGTCGATCCTCCCGATGCCGGTACGGGAGTCGCCGAAACGGCGCCAGTACCAGAGCCTGCCGAACCGCCCGAGGCAGAACCCGAGCCCGTCGAACCGCCGGCCGCCGCAGAACCCGAACTGCCCGATTGTGAACCCGACCCTGCGGACGCGCCGGCAGGGGGGCCCGCGCCGCCGCCGAGCAACTGCGCGAAAGGGCTGGAGTTGGAGTGAATGCGGACCGCAGAACCCATCGCGCTGACACTCGGCAGCCCGGCCGCGCCATTGATAATCTCCTGCTCGCGTGTCTCAGAAATCCGCGCCGCCGCCGTCAGGATATCCAGATTCTGCGCGAGTGCCTGTCCGATCAGGCGGTCCAGCATGGGATCGCCAAATTGCCGCCACCACACCGACAGATCGGCACCAGCATCAGTCTCTGCGACAGCGGCGTCTTTTGCGCCAATAAAACTTGCCGGTACATTGACTTTGGGCTGTTCGTAATTCGGACCGACCTCGCATGCAGCCAGCGCCAAAGCCAGAGATGCAACGGATATGCGCCCGCTTCTCATCCGACGTCCACGTGGACATTGCCGCGCTTGGGTGCGCGCATAAAGAATACCAACGGCAACGCAATGAACAGGACGATCATCATGACATGGAATATATCGACGTATGACAGCATCAGCGCCTGCTGCTGCAGCTGATGGTAGATCTGGGCGGTCGCCGCCGGTCCGGCTTCGCTTTGCGGCAAACCCTGCGCGGTCATCGCCTGGCTCAGTGAATTCACCGCCTGATTGTAATTCGGGTTGAATGGATTGAGTTGTTCGGCATAGCGCGCCTGATGGAACTGGCTACGCTCCGAAATCATGCTCTGGACGATACCGATGCCGACATCGCCGCCGATATTGCGCGTGACATTCATCAGCGCCGATGCCTGATTATAATATTCCGGCCTCAAACCGACATAAGCGACAGTGGAGATCGGAATAAACAGGAATGGAATACCGACCGACTGCCACATGCGGGCCATCGCCGCATCGTCGAAGGAAATCTCCGTGTTCAGGCCGGTCATGTTCCACAGCGCCAGCGCCTGAATCAGGAATGCCGCGCCGACCAGCCATCGCGCATCCATTCGTCCGGTGAGGATGCCGGCGAGCGGCATGGTGATGATGGTGGCAATTCCGCCCAGCGACAGCGCCTCGCCGGCGTTTGTCGAGGTGTATCCCAGCACGGTCTGCAGAAATTGTGGAATGAACAAAGTCGTGCCGAAGATGACCATTCCCACCAGCAGCATGAATGTGCAGGTGATCGCGAAATTGCGCTGTTTCAGCAAGCGGATCGCAACCACCGGATTTTCGTGTGTCCACTCCCATGGAATGAAGGCCGCAAATGACAGGCCCGAAATCACCGCAAGTGTCGTGATCATCGGGCTGGCGAACCAGTCGTCGCGTTCACCGCGGTCCAGCATGACTTCCATGCAACCCAGAGCCAGCGCGATCAGGGCAAAGCCGATATAGTCGAAGCGGATACCTTTGGCGCGCAATTCGTGGGTGCGCTGCTTGATTGCTTCCGATTCCACGACATAGGCCTGGACCAAAAGCAGCGACGCAATTCCGAACGGGATATTGATGAAGAATATCCAGTTCCAGGACAGCGTATCGGTGATGTAACCGCCGATTGTCGGTCCCGCGATCGGCGCCACGATCACAACGACGCCATAGGCCGACATTGCGAGACCACGCTTTTCGGGCGGAAACGTGTCGGCGAGCATGGATTGTTCAACCGGGGCGAGTCCTCCGCCGCCGATACCCTGCAGCGTCCGCGCGAGGATCAGAAAATTCAGACTCGGCGAAATTCCGCACAGGAATGA
>DASUHP010000170.1:0-25423 GCA_036273455.1 Micropepsaceae bacterium
GTGTTGCGAAATTCGATTACACGCCCATGCCGGGCGACATCCCGGAGATAGGGCCAGTGCTGTGCCAGGCGGAAATGCAATGAAACGATTCGCGCTTTCAACCGCGCTGTTGTTTGCATGCGTTCCGGGCGCAGCCTGGGCAGCGGGCGCATCGTGCACCGTTTCGGCAGCGCCGGTGGCATTCGGGACATTCAATCCCTTTGGATCGGTTGTTACAGCGACTGGAACTATCAGTGTTACGTGTAGCGGCGGCAGCCCGAGCAGCCCCTACACGATCGCCTTGAGCACGGGTGGGTCGGGAAGTTTCACAACGCGCCACATGAGTGACGGCTTTTCCGACAATTTGAACTATAATTTGTACACGAGTGCTGCGCACACCTCGATTTGGGGAGACGGTACGTCAGGCACAGTGACAGTCGGTGGCACGAATGGCCATACGACCAACAATTTCACAGCTTACGGTCAGCTTCCCACGCCGCAGGGAGTGACGCCGAATTCGTATACGGATACCATTACTGTTACAGTCACATATTGATCATACGGACACCATGATGCGCAGGTTTCAGGGATTTGCGATGGCACTGGTGGTGGCGATTTCCGCCTCCGCGACCACGCATCTTTCCGTGAACACCGAGGTTTCCTTCCCGTGTACTGTCAGTCCGTCGGCGGACGGCACTTCAGCCGTGACTTGCACCCAAACAAATGAGACGGCGCAGGTCAGTTACGTCACCAATTCTGATGGCGGCGACATGATTATGACCGTTGAATTCTAGGCCACTCCCACGCGGGCAAATTGCCCGTGGGGGGCCCTGGCGGCGCTCAGCTGCCGAAAGCTCCGCGGCTCCCCGTGAAAAACCTGGTCATAATCAGGGCGGGATGGAGCGGGTGATTGTGGCATCGAGTGATTCGTATTCGGAATATCCGATCACGTCGTACAGCTCTTTCCGCGTCTGCATGCGCGACAGCATGTTATGGGTACCGCCGTCGCGTCGAATCGCAGCGTAAAGTTCTTCCTGCGCTTTGGCGGCGACGCGCATGGCGCTGGCGGGCCAGATCACCATCCGGTAGCCCATCTCTTCGAATTCTGCCGCGGCGAAGACCGGCGTCTTGCCGAACTCGGTCATATTGGCGAGCAGTGGCGCCTTCACCGCCCGGGCGAAAGCCCGGAACATCTCGGCGTTGACCAGGGCCTCGGGGAAAATGGCATCGGCACCCGCTTGGAGATAGAGCGTGGCGCGCGCGATTGCGCCGTCCAACCCTTCCGATGCCGCGGCGTCGGTACGGGCGATGATGTAGAGATGCCGCCGCGCCTTGACTGCCGCGGCGACTTTGGCCGCCATGTCGCGCGCGTCGGCGAGCCGTTTGTCGTTCAGGTGGCCGCATTTTTTCGGCAGCAGCTGGTCCTCGATATGCACCGCGCCGGCGCCCGCGGCTTCCAATTCGCGCACCAGACGCATGCAGTTCAGCACCTCGCCGTGGCCGGTATCGCCATCGACCAGGACCGGAAGCTGTGACGCGCGCGCGACCTGCCGCACGAAAAAACAGACATCTTCGATTGTGATAATGCCGAGATCGGGCAGGCCCATGGTGCCGGTCATCGCGCTGCCGCCAACATAGACCGCATCGAAGCCTGCGCGTTTGGCCAAGAGCGCGGCCATGCCGGTATGGGCGCCGGGGATTTGCAGAATGTGGGGGCGTTGCACCAGTGCGCGGAAACGCTCTCCCGCAGCCTGTTGCGGCAATTCGGAGCCAATCAGAAAAGTCATTTCGCCTCCCCGCCTTCGCGGTCGTTCTGGTTCTTTGAGTTACGTCCGGCAGATCGCCGCTCCGGCGCGGCAAGCGGAATATAGAGATCGACATAGTCGCGAACCGGCATGGATTCCAGCCGCGCACGCGTCAGCGACGCGTCGATAATTTTCTTCTGCTGCTGTTCGCCAAAGCGGCGCGCCAGATTGGTGCGGAATTTCTCGATCAGCAGCGGCACGGCTTCGGCGCGCCGCCGTTTGTGGCCAACCGGATATTCGACGACGACCTCCGGCAGAGAAGAACCGTCGGTGAACCGGATGGTCAGCGCATTGGTGATGGCGCGCTTGTCGGGATCGTAATAGTCGCGGGTGAAGGTTTCGTCTTCGACGCAAGTCATCTTCTCGCGCAGCGCGTCGATGCGCGGATCGGCTGCGGCGGCGTCTTCGTAATCCTGCGCCGTCAAGCGCCCGAACAGCAGCGGCACGGCGACCATATACTGGATGCAATGGTCGCGGTCGGCCGGATTGGCGAGCGGCCCTTTCTTGTCGATGATGCGTATGGCCGCGCGATGGGTGCGGACGGTGATGCTCGCGATATCGCCAGCGGCGCGTCCGGCGCGCGCCATCGCCGCTTGCAGTTGCAGCGCCGCTTCGACGGCGGTTTGGGCGTGGAATTCCGCAGGATACGAGACCTTGAACAGCACATTCTCCATGACATAGGAGCCGTAAGCGCGGTTCAGCTTGAATGTGTTGCCGCGAAACGTTGCGTCATAGAAGCCCCAAACCGGCGCAGTAAGGGCTGTCGGATAACCCATTTCTCCCGTCGCCGAGATCAGCGCGAGACGCACTCCGCGGCTGGTCGCATCGCCAGCCGCCCAGCTTTTGCGCGAGCCGGTGTTGGGCGCGTGGCGGTAAGTCCGCAGCGACTGTCCGTCCACGAAGCATTGCGACACCGTGTTGATCACGCCGTCCCGATTGAGGTCGAGGAGCTGAGCCGACACTGCAGCGGTTGCCAGCTTGACCAGAATGACGTGATCCAGCCCGACGGCATTGAAGGAATTGTCGAGCGCCATAACGCCCTGGATTTCGTGAGCCTTGATCATCGCGGTGAGCACATCGCGCATGGTGAGCCGCTTGCCGCCACGCGACAGCCAGTCGCAAAGCGCGAGAATGCCGCCAAGATTGTCGGACGGGTGACCCCATTCCGCCGCCAGCCAGGTGTCGTTGAAATCGAGCCATCGGATGATTGCGCCGATATTGAATGCTGCCTGAACCGGATCGAGCTGGAAGGGTGTGCCCGGCACGCGCGCGCCATTCGGCACCACCGTCCCCGGAACAATGGGCCCGAGAAGTTTGGTGCAGGCGGGATAGTCCAACGCTTCCATCCCGCAGCCCAGAGTGTCCATCAGGCAGAGATGCGCCGTGTCGTAGGCGACATCGCTCTCGATGCGGTACGAGAGCACGTAATCGGCAATATCGGTCAGGACCCGGTCCGGCGCGGGGCGCACGCCCTGGAAATTCGCTGTCATTACGGCCGGGCCTTGAGCGGCACGAATTTACGGTCTTCCGGCCCGGTATAATTCGCACTCGGACGAATGATCTTGTTGTCGATCCGCTGCTCGATGATATGCGCGCTCCAGCCCGATGTTCGGGCGATGACGAAGAGCGGCGTGAACATCTCGGTCGGCCAGCCCATCACGTGATAGGCGATGGCGCTGTACCAGTCGAGATTGGCGAACATTTTCTTGGTGTCGGCCATGACCTTTTCGATGCGTTCGGCAATGGCGAACAGCTGTTTCGATTTGGAGTCTGCCGCGAGCCGGCGCGCGACGTCGCGGATGATGCGGTTGCGTGGATCGGCAATCGTGTAGACCGGATGACCGAAGCCGATAATGACTTCCTTATTGGCAACCCGGTGCCTTATGTCCTGTTCGGCATCCTCCGGCGTGACGTAACGGCTTTGCACTTCGAAAGCGAATTCATTGGCGCCGCCGTGCTTCGGCCCGCGCAGCGCGCCGATGCCGCCATCGATGCACGAGTAGATGTCCGAACCGGTGCCGGCAATCACCCGGCAGGTGAAGGTCGAGGCGTTGAATTCATGTTCGGCATAAAGGATCAGCGATGTGTGCATCGCGCGCACCATTTCCGGCGAGGGTGCTTTGCCATGCAGAAGATGCAGCGCGTGGCCGCCGATCGAATCATCGTCGGTTTCGGTCTCAATGCGTTTGCCGGAGGTCGCGAAGTGGTGCCAGTACAGCAGCATGGAGGCGTGGCAGCCGAGCAGCCGGTCGGCAATGTCGCGTGCGTCTTCGGTATTGTGGTCCTGCCATTCCGGTTCGATGCAGCCGAGCGCCGAAACGCCGGTGCGCATGACATCCATTGGATGGGAGGAGGCGGGCAGGGCTTCCAGGATCGTCTTCAGTGGTTGCGGCATGCCACGCAGGCGCCGCAGTTTGGCCTTATAGGCGGCGAGCTCGGGCGTGTTGGGCAGTTTTTCGTGGATCAGAAGATAGGCGATTTCCTCAAATTCGCAGCATTCGGCCACGTCAAGGATATCGTAACCGCGGTAATGCAAATCATTGCCGCTGCGCCCGACCGTGCACAGCGCGGTATTGCCGGCCACGACTCCCGACAGGGCGACCGATTTTTTGGGACGGAATCCGGTTTGCGGGTCGCTCAACGAAGCTTCTCCCAGACTGTTTGAGAGGGCGAGTGTATAGGCAGGAACAGTGCGATAGGAAACGCGCTGGCGTGCCGGGAGAAGCGCGGCTTGCCGGGCCGGAAGCCATCGTTTACCACTGGAACTGCTTTTTGGGCTGATTTGATGAGCCAGATTGCGTCTTTACCGCTGCGCCGGACCGAGACCGAAGATTCGCCCTTGCGGGCGGTTCCGGCTGAACTTTCGGTCGTGGTTCCGACCTTCAGGGAAAAGGACAATATCGGACTTCTGGTGCAGAAGCTGGATTCGGCTCTTACCGGCATCGCCTGGGAAGTGATCTTCGTCGATGACGATTCGCCGGACGGTACCGCCAGTGAGGCGAAGCTGCTATCGCGCAAGGATGCGCGCGTGCGCTGCATCCGGAGAATCGCCCGCCGCGGCCTCGCGGGCGCATGCATCGAGGGCATTCTTTCGTCGAGCGCGCCATACGTCGCGGTGATGGACTGCGATCTTCAGCACGATGAGCGGATTCTTCCGCGCATGTTCGAGCTGTTGAAAGAGGGCGGCGTCGATCTCGTGGTCGGCAGCCGCTATTCCACCGGCGGCAATTCCGCCCTGTCGAAGCGTCGCGATGCCATCAGCCGCTCCGCCACTTCGCTCGCGCACCGCCTCACCGGGGTGGCGTTAAACGATCCGATGAGCGGCTTTTTCATGATCCGCCGCGATTGTTTCGATCCGCTGGCGCCAGCGCTGGCGACCGACGGATTCAAGATACTGTTGGACATCGTGCTCACCGCGCGCGGAAGTTTGCGCATCCATGAAGAGCCCTATCGCTTCGGCTTGCGGCAGCATGGCGAATCGAAACTGGATGCGCGCGTTGTCCTGGATTTCTTCGGTCTGCTGCTGGCGAAGCTGACCGGCAATGCGCTGTCGACCCGATTCCTGAGCTTCTCGCTGGTCGGTGGATTGGGTCTCGTGGTGCATCTCGCGGTGTTGCGCTTATCGCTCGCGGGTGATCTCGGGTTTCCTTCGGCCCAGACCACGGCCGTGATGGTCGCGATGTGCACCAATTTCTTCGTCAATAATCAGTTGACCTATCGCGATAAGCGGTTGAGCGGATTTGGGCTGGTCAGGGGGCTCGCCGGATTTTGCGCCGTCAGTTCGGTCGGCGCCGTGGCCAATATTGGCATGGCGACCTGGCTCTATGCACAGCAGCCGGTCTGGTGGCTCGCCGGCGCGGCAGGCGCGATCATGGGGGCGTTCTGGAATTACTCCTTGTCCACGCTGCTTGTGTGGCGGGTGAAGTGAATGGCCCCGCGCGTTTTGCGCCGAAATGGCTGCCGGTTCGGCGCAGAAACGCGCAAAATCAGACTGCACTGAGTCGCTTCGGCATCGCCGGATGTGCGGTCATCGCGCTTGTTTTGGTCCGCGGCATTGTGCTGGCGGCGACGCCGATTTCCTTTGATGAAGCCTATTATTGGCTGTGGTCAAAACATCTGGCCGCGGGCTATCTCGATCATCCGGGGCTGATCGCATTCCTGATCCGCGGCGGCACCGCGCTGTTCGGCGACACCATTATCGGCGTACGCGCGGTTCCGTGGTTGCTCTCCGCCGCGGCGACATGGGCGGTCTGGCGAACGGTTTTGGTCCTCGATGGAAGTTCCCGCAAAGCAACCATCGCGGCGCTGATGTTCAATGTCATGCCGATGATCGCTGTCGAATCGGATGTGGCGACTCCGGATGCGCCGGAGATTGCGGCCGCCGCATTCGTGTTGCTGTTCCTCGCGCAACTTCGGCAGTCCGATAATGGGCGGTGGTGGATTGCGGTTGGTATCGCGGCAGGATTTGCCCTGCTGGCGAAATACACGGCCTTCTTCCTCGGCGCTGGAATCCTGTGCTGGCTTCTGATTGCGAAAAAGCAGAGGCACTGGTTCGCATCTGTCTGGCCATGGCTCGGCGGAGCTGTTGCGCTTTGGATGTTTGCGCCGGTGGTCGTGTGGAATGCGCAGCATGGCTGGATTTCATTCGCGATGCAGTTCGGGCGCACCGCCAGCGGTTCATTCACGTGGCGATATATCGGCGAGTTTCTCGGCGGGCAGTTGCTGCTCGTCTCGCCATTCATCGCAGTGCTCGCCGTAGCGGGTGGGGTGGCGGCGTTCCGCCGACACCAAAACGCAGAGCTGCTGCTGCCGGCCTGTCTTGTACTTCCGGCGATGGCATATTTTCTCGTGCATTCACTGCATGACCGCGTGCAGGGGAACTGGCCGTCGTTCCTGTACCCGGCGTTCGCGGTGCTGGCGGCGGGAGCCTGCGTAAAATTCGCAATGAGAGATTCGTGGTTGTCCCAAATCACGCGGCGGGCGGCGGTGCCGGTGGCGGCGCTTCTGGTTGCTGCGGTTTATGGTCAGGCGCTGTTTGGCGCCGTTCATTACCGCGATCCGGTCTCGCGGCTGCTCGCATATGGCATGGAACCCGTCGTCAGCGACATTGAAACCGCATTCGCCCGCGAACACGCATCTGCAGTCGTCACCACGAACTACGCATTGACCGGCTGGCTCGCGTTTTACCTGAATCGCAACACTCCGGTGATTCAGCTCAACGAGCGTTCGCGCTACCTCAATGAAGCCCCACCCGATCCGCGAAATCTTCGCGGACCTTTGATCTATGTCAGCCAGGAGCGGAACGAAGAAGTGGATTATCTCGCACAGCGTTTCGCGCATGTCGTTCCGCTGGAACATGTGCTCCGCACGCGCAATGGCGCAATTCTCGATCGCTATGTCGTTTTTCGGCTCGACGATCCCAAGGCCACGGTTCTGAGTTACGCAACGAAATAACGGAACGAGTCCCTCCCGGTGGGCTGTGACTCTATCCGACCAGAGGAGTGTAGAAGTCGAGCAGGGCAGTGCGTGCTTTGTCCTTTGAGTAGCGCGCCACCGTAGCAAAGCCGGCATCCCGCATGCGGGCGATCTCCGGATCGCTGCGCGTGAATTTTTGAATCAACAGCGCAAGTGCATCGGCGGCTTCTTCAAGATGGTCGGGCGGCAGCCAAATGCCATTTTCCGCCGTCGCGTATTCGCGCCCGCCATAGCCGTCGAATCCCGCAACAACAGCGCCACAGGCCATCGCCTCGAGAGCGACAAGACCGAATGATTCCAGAAAGGGCAGGGACAGCAGGATGGCCGAATCGCCGAGCATTTCCGCCGTTTCATCTTCGCTACGGTTTTCAATCGCGAGCCATGGCGTCGATGCCAGCGCGGGATATTTCAGGCGGAAGATGCGGTGAATGGTGGCAGATTCGCGCGGCAATTTGCGTGGGGTCAATGCGATCTGAATGCGCTTATGCCGCGGGCGGAACTGGTCCGTGTCGATGGCACAGGGGACGATTTTCACCTCCTTCAAATGCAGAACGCGTTCGAGGAAGGTTTTGGCAATGTCGCTTTGGCAGGCGATGGCGGCGAAGCCAAGTCCCGCCAGGCGCTCCGGCGCGATCGAATTGAACAGAGCGTAATAGTGATTCTGGCAGTAGAGCACCTTCCTGACCGGCAAATCGGCCTGTACCAGTTCGGCGAGCACCCCGTTAATTGTTTCCGGGAACACCAGCACGTCGCTGGGGAGCGGGAAAAAGCGTGGCTCGATCAGGGTCCGCGCCGTGCTCTCGAACCATGCCGGCTTCCCTTCCGGCTGCCAGATGAAGGCGTCAAAGCCGGATTGCGCCAGCAGTTCGGCGTGGCGGTATGCAATTTTGATCCCGCCGGTGATTTCGCTGCGCGCAAAGGGGCTGAGGAATATGATGCGCGACATTGCTGCGCGCTACAAAGCGAGGCGGCTTCCGGCAATCAGCAAGGTGCCGGCGAGCACATAGCGCAAAAGCGCATCGGGAACGCGCGGCGCAATATAACTGCCGAGAATGATGCCGGGAATCGATCCTGCCAGCAGAAATCCGAGAATGGCGAAATTGGTCGAACCGAGAACGATATGGCCAATCGCTGCGGCGAGAGTGAGCGGCACGGCATGGGCAATATCGGAGCCGACAATGCGAGCCATCGGCAGGTCGGGATAAAGCAGGATCAGCGCGGTCGCGCCAAGCGCGCCGGCACCCACAGATGATAGCGGCACCAGGATTCCCAGCGTCATGCCGACAATGACGGTCAGGCGTTGCGTCGTCTCCGGCGCCATCGCGGTGATTTTGCGGCGGTAGCGGGTGATGATCTGACGGCGCAGAATCAGGACGATCGCCGTCAGCAACAACATCACCGACAATATGTTGGTGATCAGTTTGTTGGCGGCAGCCGTGTTCGGGCCGAACCAGCCGAACAGCAGCAGGGTGAATATGGCCATCGGCACACTGCCCATCGCCAGCAGGGCGACGATGCGCCACTGGATGGTTCGCCCCAGACCGTGCACCGCCGTGCCGAAAGTCTTGGTGATGGAGGCGTAGAGCAGGTCGGTTCCCACCGCCGTCGAGGGTGGGATACCGAAGAGAAGCACCAGCATCGGCGTCATCAGCGACCCACCGCCGACCCCCGTCATTCCGACAAGCAGGCCGGTGATGAAGCCGGAAATGACAATACCGAGCTGAGGGGGGACGGCGGGAAGCATCCATGGCGCAGGCGAGATGGCGAGCCAAGATAAGTGAACCCGTGAAGCCTGTCACTCGCCCGGCGAATGGTCGTGCTCAGCTACATCCGGTGGTGCCGCCGCAGGTGTCGCACTTCAGGCATGTGCCATTGCGCACGAGGGTAAAGTTCCCGCAGGAGCCGCAGGCGTCACCTTCATAGCCCTTCAGCCGCGCCTCGGCCGCGCGGCGCGCGCGCGTCTTCCGCTCGTCGGTACCGCCCGTCATGGCTGCCGGCGCGCCACCTGCCGCCTGCGCCACCAGCATTCCGATTTCCGCGACATTGGCTTCGATGTCGCGTGCCGGTGCGGCCCGAGCGGTTTCGGCTTCGCGTGCGACGCGCAGCGAGTTGCCGCCTTTGACCACGACAAGCTGATTCAACTGGCCGCGGTAGAAGCCGGCCGATGCGACACGCGAAATCGTCTGCGCCAGTTCAGGCGCCGGGCGGTAGCCATTGTCATCGCCGCCGTCGCCAAGGTCCTCGTCGGCCGCCGGCGGAACATGAGCAAGATCATTGCGCCCGAGATAGGAGATCGCGAGTTCGCGGAAGATGTAGTCGAGCACACTGGTTGCATTCTTTATCGAATCATTTCCGATCACGAGGCCAGCGGGTTCGAAACGGGTGAAGGTGAAGGCATCGACGAATTCTTCGAGCGGCACGCCATATTGCAGCCCAATGGAAATGGCGATGGCGAAATTGTTCATCAGTGAACGGAAGGCCGCGCCTTCCTTGTGCATGTCGATGAAGATTTCGCCAGGGCGGCCATCCTCATACTCGCCGGTGCGCAAATACACCTTATGCCCGCCGACAATGGATTTCTGCGTGTAGCCCTTGCGCCGATGCGGCAGGCGTTCGCGTTCGCGGATGCGTTCGATGGTCTTTTCAACGATGCGCTCGGTGATCACCGTGGCGCGCGCCGCAATCGGCTGTGATACGATCTCTTCGACGGCGTCGTCATCATCGTCGAGCTGCAATACCGAGGATGCAAGCGGTTGGGACAGCTTCGAGCCATCGCGGTAGAGTGCGTTCGCCTTCAGACCCAGTTTCCAGGACATCAGATAGGCGTCGCCGCAATCCTTCACGGTGGCCGCGTTCGGCATATTGATGGTCTTGGAAATCGCCCCGGAAATGAACGGCTGGCACGCCGCCAGCATGCGGATGTGGCTGGCCACCGACAGCGCCCGCTTGCCGGTGCGGCCGCAGGGATTGGCGCAGTCGAAGACCGGCAGGTGCCCAGGTTTCAGGTGGGGCGCGCCTTCCAGAGTCATGGCGCCGCAGACGTGAAGATTGGCGGCCTCGATTTCCGCCCGGCTAAAGCCGAGTGCTTTCAGGAGATCGAAATCCGGCGCATCGAGCTCGGCATCGGTGAAGTTCAGAACGTCTTTGCAGAAGGTTTCGCCGAGCGTCCAGCGGTTGAAGACGAAGCGGATGTCGAAGGCCTGTTCGAGCGCGCGTTCAACGGCCGCGATTTCGGATTCGCCGAAGCCTTTCGCAACCAGTGCCTCATGGGAAATCGCGCTGCAGCCCACCAGCGAGCCATAACCCACCGCATACCGGACAATCTCTTCGATCTGGCCGGCCGCGTAGCCGAGAGTCTTCAGCGCTTCCGGGACACAGCGGTTGATGATTTTGAAATAGCCGCCGCCCGCCAGCTTTTTGAATTTCACCAGGGCAAAATCGGGCTCAATGCCGGTGGTGTCGCAGTCCATGAGAAGGCCGATCGTCCCGGTCGGCGCGATGACGGTCGCCTGGGCATTGCGGAAACCATGTTCGCTGCCAAGGCGCAGGGCGTCATCCCAGGCGCGCTTCGCGGCCGCGGACAATGCGGCATCGGCAATCGCCTCATGGTCGAGTGCGACCGGCTGCGTCGCGAGGTGCTCGTAGCCGGCATTATCGCCGTAGGCCGCGCGGCGGTGATTGCGGACCACGCGCAGCATGTCCTCGCGGTTTTCACCAAACCGGCGGAATGCGCCGAGTTCACCCGCCATTTCGGCCGAAGTCGCATATGAGACGCCGGTAAGCACCGACGTAATGGCGCCGGCAATCGCGCGCGCCTCGCGCGAATCATAGGGAATGCCGGCCGACATCAGGAGCCCGCCGATATTGGCGTAGCCGAGCCCGAGCGTGCGGTAGTCAAAGGACAGCTGGGCAATTTCCTTTGACGGGAATTGCGCCATCAGCACCGAAATCTCCAGCACGACGGTCCATAGCCGCACCGCATGTTCGAATGACGTGGCGTCGAACTGCTTCGTCGCCGGCTGCCGGAACGCCATCAGATTGAGTGAGGCGAGATTGCAGGCCGTGTCGTCGAGGAACATATACTCCGAGCACGGATTGGATGCGCGGATTTCGCCACCCTTCGGGCACGTGTGCCAGTCATTGATGGTGGTGTGGAATTGCATGCCGGGATCGGCGCAGGCCCAGGCCGCGTAGGAAATCTTGTCCCACAGGTGCCGCGCCTTCACGGTCCGATGCACCTTACCATCCTTGCGGCGGCGCAATTCCCAATCCCTGTCGAGGGCTACCGCGTCAAGAAATGCGTCACTGACCCGCACGGTATTGTTGGAATTCTGGCCGGCCACCGACATATAGGCTTCGGAATCCCAATCCGTATCGTAAACGCGGAAATCGATGCGGTCATGGCCCTGTTTGGCAAAGGCGATCACCCGCTCGACGTAATTTTCGGGGATGAATGATTTACGTGCCGCCTTGATTTCGCGCTTGAGCGCCGGATTGAGTTTGGGATCAAAGCAGTCATCGCCCGATCCTTCGCAATTGCGGCAGGCGGCGATGATGGCATTCAGATGTTTTTCGGTGAGTTTGGAGCCGGAAACGAGGGCCGCAACTTTCTGCTCCTCGATCACTTTCCAGTTGATGAACGCCTCGATATCGGGATGATCGGCATCGACAATCACCATCTTGGCCGCGCGCCGCGTCGTGCCACCCGATTTGATCGCACCTGCGGCGCGATCGCCGATTTTCAGGAAGCTCATCAGGCCGGAGGATTTTCCGCCGCCCGATAGAGGTTCGTTTTCTCCGCGCAGGCTGGAGAAATTGCTTCCGGTGCCGGAGCCGTATTTGAACAGGCGCGCCTCGCGCGTCCACAGATCCATGATGCCGCCTTCATTGACGAGATCGTCGGCGACGCTCTGGATGAAGCAGGCATGCGGCTGCGGATGGTCGTAAGCCGAGGATGACCGCGTCAGTTCGGCGGTTTTAAAGTCGACATAATAATGCCCCTGGCTCGGACCATCGATGCCATAGGCCCAATGCAGGCCGGTGTTGAACCATTGCGGCGAATTCGGCGCCGCGCGCTGCGTCGCCAGCATGTGGCAGAGTTCGTCATAAAAGCTGCGCGCATCTTCGTGGCTGTCGAAGTAACCCCCTTTCCAGCCCCAATAGGTCCAGGTGCCGGCGAGGCGATGGAACACCTGGCGTGCGCTGGTTTCGCCGGTAGTGCGGGGTGCATCCGGGGGCAGGCTGGCGAGCTTTTCTTCGTCTGCGACATGGCGCCAGAGGAATGAGGGGACATCACTTTCTTCAACCGGCTTGAGGCAGTTGGGCACGCCGGCGCGCCGGAAATATTTCTGCGCCAGCACGTCGCAGGCTACCTGGCTCCAGTTTTCCGGTACGTCGATGCCCTCCTGCCGGAATACTGTCGATCCATCGGGATTGCGGATTTCGCTGGTCGCCGAATGAAACGCGATGCCCTCATATGGCGAATGTCCTTCGGTGGTGAAAACTCGACGTATCCGCATGTCTACTCCCCATCCCCTGATCCGGCCTGCACAAAGCTTGGCCGTGTCCGAAATGCGCTGTTGCTGCGCCTCCGGTGCGCTCTTGCCCGTTTCCCGTGATTCCCCGCTACAACGATCAGCGAAGGATGTGCAGACTACCCGATCTTGGGTCGGGCGCAAGCATTTTGTGCATTAGGTGGAGAAATTATCTACATGTTGGGGCAATATCTAACAAAAGATGGAGCGGTCGCATGAGTCTGAAGTGGGAGTTTCTGGCGCCGGTCTTCCTCCTTTGCGTCTCCAACACCTTCATGACGTTTGCCTGGTATGGCCAGCTGAAATTCCCCAATACGTCGCTCTGGGTGTTGATTCCGGCCTCCTGGGGCGTCGCATTCTTTGAATATTGCTTCGCGGTGCCGGCGAATCATTTTGGGGCGCGGGTCTATTCCGTGGCGCAACTGAAGGTGATTCAGGAGGTGATTACGCTCATCGTATTTGCGGGGTTTGTGCCGCTCTATTTCGGCCAAACGCTGAAATGGAATCACGCGGTGGCGTTTTGTTTTCTGGTGCTGGCGGCCTGGTTTGGATTTCGCGAAACTTAGGTTGATGATTCGTTGATGTCGTCGCGTTTGCGCTATTGCGCGAGACGATTATATTCCGCGCCGAATTGGAGTCGTCATGTTTTCATTGCGTCAGCTATTTGTGTGGTGGTTCAACGCCACGCCCGGAACCCTGCTCACGACCTGGCTGCACGGCAAGTCTGTGGGGCAGGATTCCTTTGGGAATCGTTATTACCAGTCGGGTGATGGCAAACGGCGGTGGGTGATTTACGCCGGCACGGTGGACGGTTCGCGCGTGCCGCCGGAATGGCATGGCTGGTTACACCATACTTTCGCCAAACCACCGACGGAGGATCCGCCAAAGCGAAAGCCGTGGGAAAAGGAATATGTTCCGAATCTGAGCGGTACACCGGATGCCTGGCATCCCGAGGGGAGTCTATGGGCCGACGGCAAACGCGCCCCCGCCACCGGCGATTATGAAGCGTGGCGCCCGGATTGAGATCATGCACAATTCGCTCGTTGAGACTTTGATTGGCGCTGTGGTGATTGCAGTCGCCGTGGTGTTTCTGGTCTTCGCCTATACCGGTTCGGGTGTCGGCGCTGTCGCCGGCGGATATGACGTCAGCGCGCGGTTCGACCGCGCCGATGGCGTCAATGTCGGCACCGATGTGCGGCTGTCCGGCATCAAGGTGGGGACGGTTTCGAAGTTGGGGCTCGATCCTAAAACCTATAATGCCGTGGCGACATTGACGCTGGCAAACAATGTCAGGCTGCCGGACGATTCCTCCGTCCGAATCACATCGGATGGCCTGCTCGGGAATCAGTATCTTTCGATCGAACCCGGCGGCTCAATGCAGATGATCAAGGCGGGCGGGCAGATCGAAAACACGCAAGGGTCGATCGATTTGATCGGATTGCTCGGCAAGTTCGCGTTCAGTCCAGGTGCATCCGGAGCCGGTGGCGGTGCCCCCGCGGCACCGGGCGGTGCAGCCACTGCAGGTGCAGGCGTCAAGTGATTCGGCATGCCGCGCTCGCGCTATTTCTGACGGCTGCTTTGGTGGGCGGCGTTCAGGCGGCTTCAATATTCGGCGGCAGAAAACCTGCGCTCGCACCGGTAGCTCCGGCGCAGCCGGCCCAACCGGCACCACCTCCTACGCTAAGCGAAGCTCATGCCGATGCCCACGGCGTCAAGCGCCTGGCCATTTTGCGTGCGCTGGACAAAATTTCCGGGCGTACGACGGACATCGATGCACCGGCCGGTGTGCCCGTCCGCTATGGGCCCCTCATTATCACCGCCGAATATTGTTACACGGTACCGCCGGAACAACCGCCGGAGACGACGGCGTTTGTCCAGATTGATGAAGCCGATCCTGGTCAGCCGGTGAAACGGTTGTTCTCGGGATGGATGTTTGCTTCGTCGCCGGCGCTGAATGCGCTGGAGCACCCCACCTATGATGTGTGGGTGATCAACTGCAAAACCGATGAACCGGCCAAACCTCCAGGCGAGGCCGCCGGCGCGCTGGGAGCAACAGCGCCCACACCGGCACCGGGATCCGCCGGCAAGCAATAGAAATCGGCGTTGACGGCGAGCGCTTCCGACAACAATTGCTGAAACTCTTCCTCGCTGACCGCGATCGCGCCGAACTGGTCGAGATGCGGATTGGGGAATTGCGCATCCAGCAGTTTGAACCCGCCGGCCTTCAGGCGAGCCGCAAGATGCACCAGCGCGACCTTGCTTGCTTCCCGTTCGCGGGAGAATTTGCTTTCGGCAAAAAACGCTCCGCCAATCGCAAGGCCATAAAGACCACCCTTCAGCGATTCGCCGTGCCAGACCTCGATCGAATGGGCGATTCTGCGCTCATACAAAGTTTCGAACACTTCGATGATTGCGGCATTGATCCAGGTGTCGCGGCGCTCGGGGCGCGATTCGGCACAGCCGCGGATCACCTCGGAAAAGGCCCGGTCGGCTGTCACCCGGAAATGGTCCGACCGGACAACACGCGCGAGACGGCGCGGCACATGGAACGTCTCCAGCGGGATGATTCCGCGCTCATGCGGCCGGATCCACAGCACCTCTTCGGCATTTCGGCTTTCCGCCATGGGGAAAATGCCAAGCCGGTAGGCCAACAGCAATTCTTCGGGGTTGATGCTGCTCACGCGGTTATCATGCGCGCGTGAAGGTCCATCGTCCGCCGCCGGCTGCGGCCAAATAGAGGAATACGAAACAATAAAGCACCATCGCTTCGCCGCCATTGGCGAGGGGATAAAAACTGTTTCGCACGTGCATCCACCAGTAACCAACCGCCATTTCGCCGGACAGCAGAAAAGCCACTATACGCGTGCGGATGCCAAGCGTGACCAGAATCCCGCCGATGGTTTCCAGGACACCGGTGAAGAGCAGGAGCGGCAATGCGAGCCGTCCAGGCGGTGCCACCGGAAAGCCGAACAGCTTTTGCGTTCCGTGCTCGAGGAAGGTGATGCCGGTTGCCACGCGCATCAGGCTGAGAAGTTCTGGCTTGAAGCGTTGCAGGGGGTCCAGCATGGCGTCCCTCACTAGGCTTTGCGTTGGCTGAGATAATTCTCCAGCCAGTGAATATTGTAGGCGCCGTCCAGGATGTCGGGCTGTTTGATCAGTTCCTGGAACAGCGGAATGGTCGTTTCAATACCGCCGACCACCAATTCATCGAGAGCGCGGCGCAGACGCATTAGACATTCGTTGCGGTTCCTGCCATGCACGATCAGCTTGCCGACAAGGCTGTCGTAATAGGGCGGCATGCGGTACCCGGAATACGCGCCTGAATCCATTCTTACGCCAAGGCCGCCGGGGGCGTGAAATTCGGTGATCCGCCCGGGTGACGGCAGGAAGGTGAACGGATTTTCCGCGTTGATGCGGCATTCGATGGCGTGTCCGGCAATGACAACATCCTGCTGGTCGAATTCGAGCTGTCCGCCGTCGGCAATGCGGATTTGTTCGCGCACGATGTCCATTCCGGTGATGAGTTCGGTCACCGGATGTTCGACCTGCAATCTGGTGTTCATCTCGATGAAAAAGAATTCGCCGTTCTCGTAGAGGAATTCGACGGTGCCGACGCCGAGGTAACCAAGCTTCGATAGTCCGCGGGTGACAATGCCGCCGATCTTTTCGCGTGCGTCGGGATTGAGAGCGGGCGAGGGGGCTTCTTCCCAGACTTTCTGGTGCCGCCGTTGCAGCGAGCAGTCGCGTTCGCCAAGATGCAGCACCTTGCCGCGCGAATCGGCAATCACCTGGATTTCGATGTGGCGCGGCTTGTCGAGATATCTTTCCATGTACACGTCGTCATTGCCAAAGGCGGCTTTGGCTTCGGCGCGCGCGGTCGAATAAGCGAGCGGCAATTCCGACGGTGAGCGCGCGACTTTCATCCCGCGCCCGCCGCCGCCTGCGGTTGCCTTGATCAGAACCGGATAGCCGAGATCTTTGGCCGCCGATGCGGCTTCCGTTTCGGAAGCCACCGCTCCATCAGAGCCAGGCACCGTGGGAATACCGAGCGAGGTCGCTGCCTGCTTGGCGGCGATTTTGTCGCCCATCAAACGGATATGTTCCGGTTGTGGTCCGATGAAGATCAGTTTGTGGGCAGTGACGATATCCGCGAAATTGGCGTTCTCGGACAAAAATCCGTACCCCGGATGGACAGCATCGGCGCCGGTGATCTCGCAGGCCGAGATGATCGCCGGAATATTCAGATAGGATTGCGCAGCCGGCGGGGGACCGATGCAAACCGATTCGTCGGCAAGCCGCACATGCATGGCCTCGGAATCGGCGGTGGAATGAATCGCCACCGTCGCGATGCCCATTTCCTTGCAGGCGCGATTGATCCGGAGCGCGATTTCGCCGCGGTTGGCAATCAGGACTTTTTCGATCACTGCGGCGTCACTCGATGCGCATCAAGGGTTCGCCGAATTCAACCGGCTGCCCGTCATGGACGAAAATTTCGGCGACGTGTCCGGCGACGGGCGCGGGCACCGGATTCATCGTCTTCATGGCTTCGATGATGCACAAAGTGCCGTCCGTAACCGCGTCCCCGACTTTGACGAAGGGCGATGCGCCGGGTTGCGCGGCGAGGTAGACCGTCCCGACCATGGGTGAGGTGACGATGGTGCCTTTCCTGACGGGTTCGGACTGCGCGGTGTGAGGCGCTGCCGCTGCAGAGGCCGCTGGAGCCATTGCGGTTTGGGCTGGCGCCATTGCTGCGGCGACGAGGCCACGTGCGACACGGATTCGCGCGCCGCCGCTTTCGATTTCAATTTCGGAAAGTCCCGTCTCGCCGAGCAGCTGAGCGAGCTCGCGAACGAGATCGGCATCGAATCCCGGGTTGTTGTCGCCGGCCAGGGCATTGGCAATGCGGTCGCGTAACGGCCTGGATTTTCTTGTTGTCATTCGCGTCTTGTGCTTTCAGCGCGGCGTTTTGAGCAGCGACGCAACCGCGTCGATGGCGAGAAGATACCCCGTGGCGCCCAATCCGCAGATCACGCCGGTGGCAGCTGTACTGACGTAAGAATGGTGGCGGAAGGCTTCCCGCCGATGCGGATTGGAGAGATGCACTTCAATCACCGGACATGTGACGAGGCGCAACGCGTCGTGGATTGCAACCGAGGTGTGCGAATAGCCGCCGGGATTGAAAATAATCGCCGAGGCCTTGGTGCGCGCTTCCTGAATCCAGTCGATCAGGACGCCTTCATGATTGGATTGGCGGAAATCCACGGTCAGTCCGTTACGTGCCGCCTGGGCGCCCACCGCCTGTTCGATGTCGGCAAGTGTCTGCCGGCCATAAATCTCCGGCTCCCGGGTTCCGAGAAGATTGAGATTTGGACCGTTAAGGACATATACCGGGAGGGACATGGGTCAGGATGTGAGTTGAGGGGACTCGCAACGAGAGCCGTTTTATATGTCGTTGCGGGAAACGGAAACAGCAGAGAGTGGACAGTATGGCGTTGCGGCTGTGTGTTAATGGTGAGAGCAGGGAATTTCCAAATCCCCTTACGGTGGAGCGCCTGTTGGGCCTGCTGTCGCTCGACGCCCGCAAAGTCGCGGTGGAGCGCAATCTCGCCATTGTACCGCGCTCGACCTATGGCCAGGTGGACCTGAACGACGGCGACAGGCTGGAAATCGTTCATTTCATCGGCGGCGGAAATGAGCCGAGCGTGCCTGCCGCGGCCGCGGAGGACCGGCCGTTCATTATCGCCGGCCGTCGATTCCGTTCGCGCCTGATCATCGGAACCGGCAAATACCGCAGCTACGCGGAAAACGCCGCGGCGCTGGAAGCCTCAGGCGCAGAGATCGTCACTGTGGCGCTCCGCCGGGTCAATGTCATGGATGCGGGCGCGCCGCGTCTGGTCGATTTCATCGATCCGAAAAAATACGTATTTCTGCCGAATACCGCCGGTTGCTTCACCGCCGAGGAGGCGTTGCGCACCTTGCGGCTGGCGCGCGAAGCAGGTGGGTGGAACCTCGTTAAACTGGAAGTGCTCGGCGACAAGAAAACCCTGTATCCCGACATGATCGAGACGCTGCGCGCAACCGAAGTCCTGGTGCGCGAAGATTTTCAGGTGATGGTCTATTGCAGTGACGATCCCCTGATGGCGAAGCGCCTCGAACAGGCGGGAGCCTGTGCAATCATGCCGTTGGGTGCGCCCATAGGATCGGGCCTCGGCTTGCAGAGCGTCGTGAATATCCGCCTCATCATCGAAGAGGCGAAAGTCCCGGTCATCGTCGATGCCGGCATCGGGACAGCGTCGGATGCCGCGGTTGCGATGGAACTGGGCTGTGACGGAATCATCACCAATACGGCAATCGCGGAGGCGAAGAATCCGGTGATGATGGCGCAGGCGATGAAGAGCGCCGTTGAAGCGGGCAGGTTTGCCTATCTGGCCGGCCGCATGCCAAAGAAGCGCTATGCCGACCCGTCATCGCCGCTGGCGGGGTTGATATAGGGCGCGGGAGACAGTTTCGATCACATCCTCCCCCAGCGGCGCGCGCCCTCGCCGGTGGCCGGTCCCCTCCCCAAACTCGCTTCCGCCTTCGAGCTTCGGCGGACAAGTCGCGATTTTGGCCCTTTCTCAGGGGGAGGTTGAAATCAGCTTTTAGCGGCGGCTTCGTCAACTGCTGAAGCTCAGCGTAAAGCCTAACCTTGGCGTGACCGAGCATTTCGTCCGCGCCGTCTGGCCGCGCAGAACTCACAAATTGGCCGAGTTGGTCTGCGCCTACGCGCTGCAGGCCCTGCCTGGACGAGGACACCGCTGCCGAGTCGCATCTCGCCTCATGCCCGGATTGCCAGCGCGAGCTGGAGAGCCTCCGTCCGGTGATCGACCGGTTCGTCTTCTGGCACACCGACGTGATGCGTCCGGCGAAATCCCTGCGCGGTCGCCTTGCGCTTCGCATTGCCGGGGAGACCGGGAAGCAGCCAGTGCTTCCGCCGGCGCAACACTGGCGGGAGCCGGAATGGGAACAGGTTGCGCCAGGTATCGAATGCAAGCTTCTCGACCCATCGCTACGCGGGCGTGGAAGAGCTGCTTCTCATCGACGGTGAGCTGTGGATCGGCGAACGCAAACTCGTCCCGGGCGACTATAATTGCCGCGTGCCTGGAGCGGGCGACGAGCGCATCTGGAGCGAGACGGGCTGCACCTGCTTTCTCGCGACGAGCACCAAAGATGTTCTGCGCTGAACATGGCGGACGCTCGCCCAAATCACGCCTTTCGCTTGGCCGGGGATCAATCGCATTCCGTTCGGGATTGCGAAGGCTGGCGCGCATCCTCGAACCGCGACAACGGTTTTTTGCGGTTCCTATCTATTCGGGGGGGGGGGGCGAGTATATTACTTCGGCGCTGTCCGAGTATCTGAATTATGGGCTTAGCCCCCGCGAAACTGCGAAAGCTGGCCCAGCGGCTGCTGGATTCTGAAGCGCCGGAGAAAACGGCCGGCAGAACGGCGGCGTTTCGCGTCACCGAGCAACTGCGCCAGCCGCTCTCCACGCTCGTAGGCTCGGCCGGCTTTCGCGCCCTGTTGTCCCGCGCATTGGCGCTTGGCAGCGAAGAAGTCCGCTGGCTGAAGGCGGTGCATGCCGATGCGAGCGGATCGCTGAAAGGACTTGATGAGGCGTGCGCGCAATTGCCGCCGGATGAAATTGCCCGGGGAGAAGCCATTCTCATCGCACGGCTGATCGGGCTCCTGGTGACGTTCATCGGCGCACCTCTCACGGCCCGGCTGCTGCAGGATGTGTGGCCCGAAATATCCCCTGACGATCTGGATTCCGAAACGGAGGAGAACAATGGCGAAGAAGCGCAACGGCGCCAGGGGCCACGGGGCGGCAAAACCTGCGAGCCGGCCGAAGAAAGTGGCGATTCGAAAGCTGGCGACCGGAATTCCCGGCCTCGACGGAATCCTGAATGGCGGCCTGCCGGAATTTTCGTTCAACATCATCGCCGGCGGTCCCGGCAGCGGCAAGACCACCATGGCGCATCAGTTCGTGTTCGCCAACGCGACAGCACAACGTCCCGCGCTCTATTTCACGGTGCTGGGCGAATCTCCCATCAAAATGCTGCGTTACCAGCAGCAATACGGGTTTTTCGACCCGGCCAAGCTGAACGGGGCGATCCGCTTCATCAATCTCAGCGAGACGGTCCTGAACAAGGATTTGGGCGAAGTGCTCAACGAGATCGTCCGGCATGTCGAAGCGGCCCATCCCGCCATTGTGGTGGTGGATTCCTTTCGCACGGCACTGCGAAAAAGGTCTGAATTGACCGAGATGGACGTGCAGTTCTTCGTCCAGCAATTGGCCCTCCACTTGACCGCATGGGAGG
Source organism: Micropepsaceae bacterium (assembly GCA_036273455.1). Lineage (GTDB taxonomy): Bacteria > Pseudomonadota > Alphaproteobacteria > Micropepsales > Micropepsaceae > CAIYRG01. The sequence continues at coordinate 21,152 of DASUHP010000170.1, forward strand.
CGACAACATTCCTGATCGGCGAATATGCCGATGCCGAGGTGCACGAGAATCCGGTGTTCACCGTTGCCGATGGCGTGTTCTGGCTGTCGCAGATGACGGAACGGAATTCGGTGGTGCGAAAGCTGCAGGTCGTCAAGATGCGCGGCGTCGCTTCAGTGCCGGGACTGCACACGTTTCGCATCACCGAGGACGGCTTGCAGACCTTCTCGCGCACTCTGGGTCTGGAGCAGCGCAAGGGACGGCCTGACCGGCGCCCGAGGCTGTCGCTTGGCATCCCAGATCTGGACAAAATGATGAGCGGCGGCATTCCGCTGGGCGACAGCCTGCTGTTAGCTGGAGCTTCCGGCACCGGCAAATCCGCGTTTGGCACCCATTTCATCGCCGAGGGCCTCAAGCACGGCGAGCCGGGAATCATGGCGGTGTTCGAGGAGCGCCCCGAGGATTGCATGCGGCGGGCCAAACATCTGGGGCAGAATCTGGAACCGGCGGTGCGCGACGGCAAGCTCAAGCTGCTTTATCTGCGCCCGCTCGACCTTTCGATCGATGAAAGCCTGCAGGCCATCCTTGATGCCGTAACCGAAACCGGCGCCAAACGGTTGGTGATCGATTCACTGGTTGGGTTCGAGATGGCTTTGGCGCCCGGCTTCCGCACCGATTTTCGCGAATCGCTGTACCGCATGATGGCATCGCTGACGAATACGGGTGTCACGGTCCTCAGCACCGTGGAGCTGGACGAATCGTTCACGGAATTCCGCTTCAGCCACTACATGGTTTCGTTCCTGGCGGACGACATCATCCGGCTGCGTTATGTCGATCTCGACGGCGTGCTGCGGCGTATTCTCACGGTGGTCAAGATGCGCGACAGTGCGCATAGCAAGGACATCTGCGAATATGAAATTACCCGAAAAGGCGTGTCCCTGACCGGCAATCGGCTCAACCAGTATCGCGCCCTGATCACCGGCATTCCGGCCTATTGGAAAGACCGCCGGGCGGGAGAAACCGAGTGAATCCGGTTCCGTCACCAGGCTCGCCGGCCGCTCACCAATCCCTGCTGGAGCGCTCGCCCGTTGCGATGGCCGAAGTTGAGGGCGAGCAGCATCTGGTGCGCTACGCCAACCCGGCATTCTGCCGGTTGGTGCGGAAATCCAGAGAGGCGCTGGCCGGAAGACCCTTCGCCGAGGCAATGCGCGAAAGCCATGGCTGTCTCGGCGCGCTGGATCGCGCGTACCGGAGCGGGGAAGCGGAAGTTCATACGGAAGCCAAACCTTCCGGCCGTCAAGCGGGATACCTGTCCTGTGCCGTGTGGCCAGTCCTGGACGAACAACAGCGTCCAACCGGCGCGATGGTGCAGGTGACCGAGACCGCGCCGGCGCAAACTCAGACCAGCGCCGTGAACGAGGCGCTGCTGATCTCGTCGGTGCGCCAGCACGAGCGGACCGGCGCGGCAGAGAAGCTGAACGATCAACTGCGGAAGGAAATCGATCACCGTCGGCGTACGGAAGCCGCGCTGCGCGAAAGCGAGGAACGCTACCGCACGCTGACCAGTCAGGTGAAGGATTATGCCATTTTCAGGACCGACATAGCGGGAATGGCCATCAGCTGGAACGAAGGCGTCAAGGAAATCCTCGGCTTCAGGAGAGAGGAGTTCATTGGTCAGGACGTTGTCGGCAAAATTTTCACGCCGGAAGACCTGCGCGCCGGCATCGCCGATCGGGAACTGCGGACGGCCGCCGCGGAAGGCAGCGCCAGCGACGACCGCTGGCTGCGGCGGAAGGATGGAACGCGCTTCTTTGCACAGGGAGTCACTGTTGCGCTGAAAGACAGTGCGGGCGGCCTGATCGGGTTCACAAAGATATTCCGCGACATGACCCGGCAGAAAGACGCGGAGGACGCGCTGCGGTCGAGCGAAGCACGGCTGACCAAGGAGCTCGCCGCGATGCGAAGTTTGCAGGAAGTCAGCACGTTAATGACGCGGGAGGGCAATCTTCAGACGCTGCATCCCCGCATCGTGGATGCGGCGATGGCGCTGATGGGCTCGGATGCGGCCAGCATCCAGATGCTCGATGACGGCGGCAGCCGGCTGCGGCTTCTGGCCTGGCGCGGCTTTCATCCCGACTCCGCGAAATTCTGGGAATTTGTGGGCGTGGAGGCGAACAGTTCCTGCGCCATCGCGCTCGCCAAGCAGCGCCGGATTGTGGTCCCGGACGTCGAGACAAGCGAAGCGATGGCGGGGACCGAGGACCTGAAATTTTATCGCCGGTCGGGCATTCGCAGTGTGCAATCGACACCTCTGGTTTCGCGCACGGGCGGCCTGCTCGGCATGATCTCAACCCACTGGCAACGTGTGGTACGGCCGTCCGGCGACGAACTGCTGTTGTTTGATGTGCTGGCGCGTCAGACCGCGGATTTGATCGAGCGCGACCAGTCGGATGCGGCCCAACGCGAGACCAGGGAGCAACTGCAACGCGCGTTCGAATTTGACCAGGCCATTATGGCGAGCATGAGCGAGGGCCTTTACACGAAGGATCGGGACGGACGACTGACCTCGATGAACCACGCGGCGGAGGCGCTGTTCGGCTGGGACTTCGAGGAACTGAGCGGACGCGACATGCACGAGATGACGCATCACCACCATCCGGGCGGCACGGCGTTTCCCGCTGCGGAATGTCGATTAATGCGGGTCCTGGAAACCGGTGAACCGCTGATCGGCCAGGAAGATGAATTCGTCCGCAAAGACGGAAGCTTCTTTCCCGTCACTTATAGCGCGGCGCCGGTCCGGGAAGGTGGTGCGATCGCGGGACTGGTCGTGATCTTTCGCGACATCACCGAACGGAGGCGCGCCCAGGAGCGGGAACGCGCGCTCGCGACGGAAATTTCGCACCGGAATAAAAATCTCCTGACCGTCATTCAGGCCATTGTGTCGCGCAGCCTCGCGGATAAAGCGACACCGGCGCAGGCGCGGGTCGCGGTCATGCAACGCCTGCAAGCGATTGCGAAGAGCCAGACCGCTCTTGAGAGCGGCGGTTTCGTGGGCGCGTCGCTGGATGAAATCACGCGGCTGGAGTTCGAAACTTTCTCGGACCGCATCGACGCGTCCGGCCCCAACGTCCTCCTGAATCCGCGCGCGGCGCAGACATTCGCGATGCTTCTGCATGAACTCGGAACCAATGCGATGAAATATGGTGCGCTGTCATCTCCGGATGGCAGGGTGAGCGCCGAGTGGTCAGTCGAAGGCGCGGATGCCGAAGCGCAATTCAGATTCCGCTGGATCGAGCGCGGCGGTCCACGGGTCGCGCCTCGCACCCGCCTGGGCTTTGGCAGCGTGCTGATCGAGAAAATTGTCGCCCAGGATTTCGGGACAACACCGGACATCAATTTTGCACCGGAAGGGCTGCGTTATAAAATCGATCTGCCTCTTTCCGCGCTGGTCCCCGATCCTCGACCAATTGACGCTTGTCGCGGACGAATTTAACCATCGCTTGATTTGCGGCTTGCATCCTTCTCAGCTTGGACGAGCGAGGAAATTTTCTCGCGTGACAGACGCCACGCGGATGCCCGCATGCAGCGAGTTGCGCTGCGACACTATTAAGTTAGGCGCGCAAAGCGCGCCGGGCCTTACCGCGCTGCTCCGCAGCGCGTCGGGAATGACACAGATAAAATCAGCTCTTGGCGGCGGCTTCGGTCAGTTGCTGAAGCTCGGCGTCGGTCAGCTCGCCGACGATGATCTTGTTATTTATGACGAAGGTCGGTGTGCCATCGAAATGCAGGCGATCGGCAAGACCATTGGATTCCTTGACCGACTCCAGCACCGCGGGATCGGCCATGTCCTTTTGCAGCCGCGCGGTATCCAGACCGACTGATTTTGCGATGTCGAGGATGCGGTCTTTCGGCAATTCGCCGGTTGTGGCCATCAAGGCGAAATGGAACGGGACATATTTGTCGCCCTGCCGACGCGCGGCGACCGCGGCTTCCGCGGCCACCAGCGAATCCGGAGTCAGGATCGGGCGCTCGACAAAGGCGACGCGGATGTTTTTTTCCTTCGCGAGATGCTCCATCGCCGATAGCGATGCTTTGCAATGTGGACAGCGGTAATCGAAGAACTCCGCGACCGTGACTTTCGCGTTCGCGGGGCCGGCCACGTAGGCGACTTTCGAATCGAGCAGTGCCGCGGTTCCGACGGATTTCAGCGCGCTATCGCGCGCCTGGTCGGCCGCTACCTGCTGCTGCGTTTGCAGCTTATCGGACATTTCTGCGAGCATCTCCGGATGAGAG
>DASUHP010000171.1:0-34037 GCA_036273455.1 Micropepsaceae bacterium
GATGCGTCGTTCCGGCAGAACATAGGAAAACATCCCACCCTGATCCCGAAATTCCCCTCTCATTCGCGCGCCCCCTGATTCGCAACGCGAGAACTGAATCACCCTAAATCACCTGTGGCGAGGTTTTTCAGCAAACTGCTAAGCAACCTTCTTCTCGATTTTGGCGAACACACTGAGCTTCAGCCACATCCGCAAGTCTGCGGCGAGGTTGCTGCTTCCCGTCAAGCCCAGCCTGCCTTCGTCTAGCGCCCGGCCGATCGGGGTATATCCGAGCCAGATCTCGGTCATCGTACGCAGATCGGCTGACACGTAGAGGTCGACGTCAAAGCCAGGATCGACGAGGCAAAGATCAACCCCGTTGCCCGGCTCCACGATAAGCCAATAATTGCGTTCCGAAGGCGGTCTGTCATTGAAAATGAACTGAATCGTATTGCGGGAGGACGGCATTGGATCTGTGTTGATGTTTCGCCGGATGTCCCACATCAGCAGATTGGCATCGAGATTCCTCAGCGTCGCCTCCGTCGTCACCCATCTGTGTCCCCATACGCCGATGGCTTCGATGATTGGGCGAAGTTCCAGACCTGCATCCGTGAGACAATATTCGGATGCGTTCGGCTCGCGCCCGGTTGCAGTGCGCGTGACCAATCCGGCAGCTTCAAGATCCTTGAGCCGCTTGGAGAGAAGAGCGGGCGACATGCCTGGCAGCCCGCGGCGCAGCTCGTTGAAGTGGGTTGATCCGAGCAGCAGTTCGCGCAACACGAGCAGTGTCCATCGCGAGCAGATGATCTCGGCTGCCATCGAAACGGGACAGAACTGACTATAACTACCATCCGGCATTGAAGTGTTCCTGCGCTCAATCCCAGTGGGCAAGAATCTACGGCCTCTCCGGCACGTTCGACCAGTTCAAAATCTGTACCGGGCCGGGTTCAGATCCTGAACTGGTTTCCCAGGACAGCCTTTGAATAATTGCTGCCGGCCTCGCGAGCGCGGGGTCAGGAGAATGACCACACAGGAGATGCCCATGTCTGTGACGACGCTTCCCCCCGATTACACCGCAATCAAGCAGCGTCAGCAGGCCGTCTGGTCGGCCGGCGATTATGCGATGATCGGGACGACCCTGCAGATTGTCGGGGAGCGGCTGTGCGAGGCTCTCGATATGCGCGCCGGAAGTGCCGTGCTTGACGTTGCTGCCGGAAATGGGAATGCGACATTGGCCGCAGCACACCGTTTTGCAAACGTCACGTCCACAGACTATGTCGCAACCCTTCTCGACCGGGGCAAGGAGCGGGCCGCCGCCGAACGCCTTTCGGTCAAATTCCAGGAAGCTGATGCCGAAGCTCTTCCGTTCGCCGATAGCAGCTTCGATGTGGCGCTGTCCACGTTTGGCGTCATGTTTACTCCCAATCAGGAGAAGGCCGCCGCAGAGCTCATTCGCGTTGTGCGCAAAGGCGGGAAGATCGGGCTGGCCAACTGGACACCAGACGGATTCATAGGCCAGATTCTGAAGATGGTCGGAAGGTATTTGCCACCACCATCCGGCATCAAACCGCCGACGCTCTGGGGCACTGCGTCACGCCTGGCAGAGCTGTTTCCAGGGAATGAAATCAATAGTTCTGAGCAGATGTTCACGTTTCGGTACAAATCTCCGGAGCATTGGCTCGACGTATTTCGCAGCTACTACGGTCCAACAAACCGTGCGTTCGCTGCGCTTGATGACGAGAAACGGGCGGCACTGGAAGCAGACATTCTCGATCTGCTCGAGAGGCTGAATTGGGACCGCGGCGGTAGCCTTATCGTGCCCGGCGGCTACCTCGAGGTCGTCATTACCAAAGCATGATGATCCGCAGGTACGCAGGGGCATGGTGACCCAAGGGGACCATCGTCGTTGCGGATGCGATTCGATATAGTGCACCTCGATCTTCGGAGATGAATCAGCAGACCGCCCGCAGAGCCAAATGCGCGAGCGCGCTCGTTTTGTTTTGATTCCATGCGAAGGAGGAGACGCCAATGGATTCCATGATCGATTCATTGTTCGATCAATATGAACGCGGCGGCATGACGCGACGGCATCTTGTTGAAGCGCTCGCCGTATTTGTCTTGCCCCAGACGGCTCTTGCGCAGAATGCCGCCCCGGCTCCCACTCCGATTGTTCGCGGCTTGTCCGTCAACCACGTGCAGCTGACGGTCAGCGATGTTCCGCGGAGCTTCGCGTTTTATGAACGGCTTTTCGGGGTCACAAGAGGCTGGCCGGCTACGGACGCCGGCACCGGTATCCATATGGACTTGCCGGACGGCTATATCAGCATCGATTCAGTGGCCGCACAGAAGGGCGTGATCACACATTTCGCAGTCGCCGTCGATCATATGGATCGGGCTGCCGCCAAACGCCTCGCCGACAAAATCAACAGCGAGCTTCCGGATGCCAAAGCGAGAGATGCGTATCAGGCGAATACCGGCGGCTCGACGGTCAATCTCAGGGATCCCGATGGGTTCTTCGTGCAAATCGCGTCGAAAGACGGGCGCTGAACCCAACCGGGAAAGAATTCAGTCACTTCACACAGCGCCCGATTACCGGCCAAACTCAACTATCGCTACGCTTCAATCTGGGTGAATGTGGCGATTGGGATTACATCATTGAATGAGGGAAAAGTCATGAGCGCGAGCATGTTGACAAAACTCTTTGCGGCCGGCGCCGTGGGCGCGGTCATCGGCGTCGCGGTGGTCGCGAGTGCTGCACCCGAATTCAATACCCGCGGCAACCGGTTCAAGCCGCTGACCTATGCCGAACTCACGTCCGAACAGCGCGCTTTCGCCAACAGCGAAATCGCCAAAGGGCGCAAGCCCGAGACTGGCCCCTTCAACATCAATCTGCGAAGCCCCGAAATGGCTGAACTGGCGCAGCCCTACAGCGACTATCTGCGCTTCAAGTCGCCGACGCCGCGCAAGTACAAGGAAATCGCCATCATGCTGACCTCGCGCTACTGGGGCGGCCAATATGTCTGGTACTCGCACCGCAAGCAGGCGCTCGATGCCGGCCTGAGTCCGGCCTTCATCACCGCCATGGCGGCCGGCGAACGTCCCGCCGGGATGTCGCCGGACGAGGCGACGGTGTATGACTTCTGCTCGCAACTGCTGACCACGCGGCAGGTGAGCGATAATAATTTCAAGGCGATGGCGGTGGTGGTTGGCGAACGCGGCATTGTCGATCTCGTCGCCCTGATGGGACAGTATACGGGCCTCACCATGATGTTCGTGGTTGACCGCTATCCGGTCCCGCCCGGCGCACCCGATGAAGTCAACAAACCGATGTGAGAACTCGTTGGAAGCAAGCCGCCCGTCGTGTAACCATACGCGGCACGAGCGACGCTCACCGGCAATGATGGGAGTGAAGCGGATGATGCGGAAGATCGGTTTCGGGCACATAAGCAAACTGATTATGGCCGCCATGCTGCCGGTGCTGTTTGGCTCGGCGCCGGCGCCGGCGCAGCCAACCGCCGGTTCGGCATCCGGCGTTGCCACGCCACCTCCCGATTTTTCCGGCCTGTGGCAAAGGCCGCTGAGCCAGGGCCGCATGGGCGCCGTCAAAAATCTGTCCGAACGCGCGGATGTGGTGATCGGCGACTGGCAAGATCCGGTTTTGCAGCCCTGGGCCGCGGCGATCGTCAAACAGCATGGCGACATGGAAGCCGCGGGATTTGCCGCGCCTGAAACCAAGCAAACCTGCTGGCCGGGTTCGGTGCCCAACATGCTGTCGATCCCTTCGCAGATGGAAGTCCTGCAGACACCAAAACTGGTCACGGTTCTCTATTCCAACGACCATCAGGTGCGGTTCATCTATATGGACCAGCCGCATTCGGCGCATGTCACTTCGTCCTGGTACGGAGAATCGGTCGGTCACTACGAAGGCGATACTCTCGTCGTCGATACGATCGGTATCGCAAGCAAGCCGATGTCGCTGGTCGACGTGTTCGGTACGCCACACACCGACGCGCTGCATGTCGTAGAGCGCTTTCATCTCATCAATGGCGGCAAGACGATCCGGGTCGACATCCGGGTTGAGGACCCCGGCACATTCACACGCGCGTGGGACGAAGGATCGATATTCAACAAGGCGGACGAGCAATTCGACGAATATGTCTGTGCGGAGAACAATCCGCTGATCGGCATCGACAAGTCCTCGGGCGATATGCCGCGAGCCAGATATGTTCCGCCATTCTGAAGTTTCAGCGGCGCATTTGGGTTTTCGGGCCATTGGGCTGGCGGCGCTTATCCTCGCCGCAACCACATCAGTTCAGGCGCAAAGAGCGCCGGGTTCGGAGGGGCCTGATATATCGGGAGTGTGGTGGGCCAGCAGTTACAGTCCGAGGATCATGCCCGAGGGAGGTAGCGAACTTCCGTTCACGCCGATCGGCCGCGCTGCTTACGAAAAGAATATGGCGGGCCTGAAAAACGGAACAGTCGAAGACGCCGCCCGCACACTCTGTACGCCGGACGGTGTCCCGAGACTTCTTGCCACTCCGTATCCGTTCGAGATCATCCAGACACCGGGCCAGGTGACGATGATCTACGAAATGAATCACGCGATCCGGCTCGTGGATATGCGAAAACCTCTGCCCAGTGGCGAACAACTGTCAATTCTGCCTTACTATGACGGCCATTCTGCCGGTCAATGGGAGGGCGACACGCTCGTCATCCACAGCGGCGGATTCAAGGGAACGATGTTTCTCGATGCTTACGGCGCACCGCACACGGACGAAATGCATACGACCGAGCGGATTCGCAGGATCAACGGCGGACAGCAGATCGAAGACGTGGTGACGATCGAGGACCCGAAATATTATGTCCGGCCGTTTACGGCGCGCTTCGTCTACGATCACCACCCGGAAATCCGGCTGCAGGACTATGTCTGTGGTGAAGCCCATCGCGATCTATCCGGCGTCAAGGGCGTGGTCGGGTTTTGATTGGAGCGCTTGATGCTGACGGCGCGCGTGCTCACCATTTTCGGTTTCGGTTGGATGCTTGCTTCTTCCGCATCCGCGGCGGACATCGCGGGTGTGCCGGATTTCTCCGGACTATGGGGCCGCAACGCGTTTGATTTCGAGCCGGCGCCGGGCAGCGTGAAGCCCGTCGACAATCTGGTCCGGATGCCGAACGGGGCCGGCAATGCGAGCATGCTGGTTGGCGATCACAATAATCCGCTGCTCAAACCCGAAGCGGCGGCAATCGTGAAGCGCCGCGGCGAGCTCGCTCTTGCAGGCGCGTCCGTTCCCGATCCCTCGAATCAGTGCGCGCCGTTTGCGCCTCCCTTCACCTTCTCCATGGAACTCGGGGTGCAGCTCCTTGCGGCAAAGGATCACGTCACGTTCCTTTATAATCAGGACGATCAGGTTCGGCGTGCCTGGCTCAACCGCCCGCATCCGAAAAACCTGAACCCCTCGCCGATGGGCGATTCCGTTGCCCATTACGAAGGCGACACATTGGTCGTGGACACGGTGGGCGTTGCAACCGGCCCGCTCGCGATGATCGACCGTTACGGCACGCCGCGCAGTTCTTCGGCCCATATCGTCGAGCGCTACCGTCTGATCGACGGCGCAGTGGCGAAAGAGGCAGCCGAGCGCCACATCCGCGAAAACGGCCCGATGGGGCTCGCAGGCGCCGTGCTGGTCGATCCAAAATATCCCGGCAGGGGCCTGCAGCTTGAGATCAGGATCGAAGATCCCGGCGTGTTCACCGCGCCGTGGTCTGCCGTCGTCACGTACCGGCGCACCACCGGACCGTGGTTGGAACAGGTCTGCGCCGAAGACAGCATCGACCGCGAGCAAGGCCGCCAACCGCTGATGCCGGTCTCACCTAACCCGGATTTCTAAGCAGCGCTTCATTACCATTGTCCCGGCTACTTCGCCGGATTGCGCTCTGCACCGTCAAAAATCGGGAGATTGCGCCATTGGTACCGATGTCGTTCGGCCCAGATAGTACGCGTATGGGTTTTCCGCACAGACCGCTTCCGGCCAGACACCTGAAACACTGCGATAGGTGACGCGCCCGGACCACGGCATCGTAAAAGCCATCGGATCCTCGACGGTGAATTCAACCTGCAAACCCGGCCGGGTCGTATCAGGATCGATCAGCCCACGCGCAAATGCCGGCGCTGGAGTGAATTTTGCGCCATTGCGTGATTGTTCTTTGGCGGCAAAGTCGCCGTCGGTCAGACGATAGCGTTCGACCACGTGCAGGTTTTGGCCATGGGGCGTCCCAAACGGATCGACCGTGGAAAACGGGGCTGTCCGGATACCGACAGTGTCGATCACCAGAGTGTCGCCTTCATAATGTCCGACAGAATCTCCGGCCCAGCCCGGTGTCACGTTTGCCCGATGTGATGCGTTCATCCGGACCCTGCGAACCGTGTTGTTCAGCAGGTAAATAAGTTTGACCTCATCCTTCTGCTGAATCACCAGGACCCCATATTGAAGTGCGAGAACGTAAGGCGGCGGTTCTGGGCGGCAAGTGCTATGCAGATCGGGTAGAACCGTCCCTTGAAGTGACAGTTCAGCAAATCTCCGCACTGCATCGGCGGCGTCGGGTCTGAGTATCGGATTGTTGGGATCGCCAAACCAGGATTGCACAATTCCGCAACACGGAAGGTCGGGTGCGAGATCTCCATTCCTCCCGCGTTGTGCCTTTGCGACGGGGCCTGGCCCAGACGCAGACGGTTCGAAGAAAAGCATGTCCCGCCCCCATTGGCCTGAAATAGCCGGAACAGCCGCATCTGCGCAGGTGAGATTTGCGAAACCCGATATGGCGACAAACCACGGGAGCAGCATTCGGAATCTGTACATGCTTTGGCAGCCGGGACGTAAGGCGATGGTTCTAAGCGGGAGGACATATTCCGATCGCCATGCCTATGTCGACTGCCGGTGAACCGGACAAATGCCTTTTCAACCCACCCTGATTGTTGTTGCATGGCGCATAAACTGGTTATTGATCGGAGCGCTTCATGCTGACGCGCGTGATCTCCATTTTCGGTTTTGCCTGGACGCTTGCTTCGTCTGCACCGGCGGCGGAAGCCACGGCCGTGCCGGATTTTTCCGGGCAGTGGGGGAGATACTTCTCCTTCGCGTTTGAGCCGCCGGCATCGGGTCCGGGCCCGGTTCGGAACACTGCAAATGTTCCCAGGGCGGATGTCGGGCTGCGCGTCGGCGACTACAAAAATCCGATTCTGAAGCCGGAAGCTGCGGATGTCGTGAAGAAACGCGGCGAGCTGGAGCTGTCGGGAGTGAGTTTTCCCGATCCGCGTAACCAGTGCCGGCCGGAGCCTCCGCCCTTCATCCTTGGCTCAGAATTCGAGATTCAGATTCTCCAGCGCGAGGACAAGATCGACATTCTTTATGTGTATGGTGAGCAAGACCGGCGCATCCGCATGAATGCATCGCATCCCACGAAGCCCACGCCGTCATGGTACGGAGATTCCGTCGGACATTTCGAAGGCGATACGCTGGTCGTTGATACGGTCGGGTTCAAAACCGGCCCGCTGTCCATGGTGGACATTTATGGCACGCCTCACAGCGAGGCTTTGCACGTCGTCGAACGCTACCGTCTGGTGGACAGGCAATCCGCTGCGCAGTCGTTGAAAAAGATCGAAAGCCAGACGCGGCTTGTGGTCGGAGGCACCGTCGCGGGAATCACCGATCCTAAAGACAAAAGCCCGGCCCTGCAGGTCCAATTCACGGTCGAGGACGAGAACGTGTTCACCATGCCGTGGTCGGCGGCGGTAACGTACTTACGCGATACCGCGCCCTGGCTCGAAACCCCGTGCGGCGAGAACAACGGCTTCTCGTTCGGCCTCGACCCCACCGGTTTCCCGCACGCGGATAAGCCGGATTTTTGATCCCGGCATCTCAAGTACAGTCCGCGTCCATTAGGTTTCGGCGAAAAATACTCAAAGGAGGTCGAGATGAAAACCACCGCCGCATTGTTGGGTCTTGGAATGGCTGCTCTGCTGGTGACCGGCGCGCCTGCGCAAATGGTGATGGAGAAGAAAGTCATTACTGCGGAGGCTGCCCGCAAGATTGCGGAGGGCTGCGAGGCTTTCGCCACCGCCAAGGGCTGGCATGTCAGCGTCTGGGTTCTGGATGAGACGCTCACACCGCTCTATTTCTACCGCATGCAGGGCACGCCGATATTCACGGTCGACCCCGCTCTTGCGAAAGCGAAGGTCGCAGTCCGCACGGGTCAGCCGAATGAGGCCTATGTCCGGAATGCGGAGACTCGCGGAGCATTCGTGGCGACCGTCAATGCGGTAGCCGGTGGCTACGTGCTTTCTCCTGGCGGCCTGCCAATCATCATCGATGGGCAGGTCGCGGGCGGCATCGGTATTGGCGGGTCCACCGACGACCGCGCATGTGCGCAAGCCGGCATCGACGCGGTATTCAAGAAATAACGCAGCGCTTTGCACGGATGCGCGACGAGACACCGGGGCGTATAGTGCCACCCCAATGGCATCGGACAGATTTCCCAATGACAAAGTCGGTCGACGGCGCCTCATCGGCGCCGGGTTTCTGATCGCCGGCGCCGGCATGACGATGCGTGCACAGGCGGCCGCTCCTGCCATTCGTGATCCCATGATTCCACTGCCGATTCCGCCGCAAGTTCCTGCGAAGGAAGGGCTTGCGCTGCTTTCAGCGACCCGTCTCTGGTACTGGGACACGGGCGGCACCGGCCAGCCGGTGGTGTTTTTACATCCGGCAACGGGAAGCTCGCAGATTTGGGGGTACCAGCAGCCGGTGTTCGCCGCAGCCGGCTACCGGGTGATTGGCTATTCGCGGCGCGGCTATTACAAGTCCGATCCGGTGCCGAAGGCAAATCCCGCAACGGCGTCGGGTGACCTGCGCGAGCTTCTGGATGTTCTGCAGGTCGGGAAATGCCATATCGCCGGATCGGCTGCGGGTTGTGCGATCGCGATCGACTTTGCGCTGTCCCATCCCGAACGGCTTTTCAGTCTTACGCTTGCCTGCGGCGTCGGCGGTATTCAGGACACGGACTATGTCCGGATGGCCGACAGCATCCGCCCACCCGGCTATGACGGCTTGCCTGCAGCGTTCCGCGAATTGTCGCCGTCCTATCGCGCGGCCAACCCGCAAGGGACGGCGCAATGGGCTGCGCTGGAAAAATCCGCTGTGACGGGCAACCGGTTTGGCCAGACCAGCGCCAATCGCATCACCTGGTCGGCTATTCAGACAATGAGCGCGCCGGTGCTGCTGATTGGCGGCGATTCGGATTTGGGTGTTCCGCCGCCGATGCTGCGGACATTCGCGAGCCACCTGAAGAACGCCGAACTTGTGCTGGTGCCCGAGGCCGGACATTCGGTGTATTGGGAGCAACCCGAGCTGTTCAACCGGACGGTACTCGGGTTTGTCGCGCGCCACACAACATGACCGTGCGGATGTCACGCAGGGAATTCGGCTGCATTATTCCCGCAGCGCTTGCGGCGTGGCCGGTGAAAACGATGGCGCAAACATCCGGCACCGTGGATGCAATAGCAAATTATTCCCGCCGAGACCGCCAGGCCCTGCTGGAAGCCGGCGCAAAACGTGAGCACGGTCTTCTGCTGTACACGACAGGCACGCAAATCGAACCGCTGATCCACGGATTTGAGCGCAAATATCCTTATCTCAAAGTGACGGTTCAGCGCGGCCCGCAAAGCGACATCGCGCGCCGGGCGGTCGAGGAATATCGCGCGGGTTATAGAAAAATCGACATGTTCGAACTGTCGTCCGAAGGGCTGATCCTGATTCGCGACGCCCACATCCTTCAGCCCTTCCGGTCGCCGGAGGTGGCGGGTTTCGATGCGGCCGCGATTGAGCCCGGGCACCATTGGGTCGTGGTGCGCGAGTCCTATATCGGCGTCGGATCAAATACCAAGGCGATCCCGCCGGCGCGCGGGCCCGGGACCTATGAAGATCTGCTCGCGCCCGAATGGCGCGGCCGCATGGCGATGTCGGGCTCAGTTTCGACGGCAGCGAATTTTGTCGCGACTCTCGTGCTGACCCATGGGGAGGATTTCGTACGCAGGCTTGGTGAGCAGAATATCCGCATTTACCCGGTAACGGCACGGGCGCTGGCCAATCTGATGATTTCGGGCGAAGTCACGCTGTCGCCGACCATCTACAACTCCCATGTCGAAGTGAGTGCGGCCAGGGGTGCGCCGCTCCGCTGGGTGGCGCCCGGTCCGGTGCCGGTGACGGATACCGCAGTCGCGCTGGCTCGCGCCGCGCCTTCGCCCCATGCCGCCATGTTGCTGGCCGATTATCTGATGTCTGAGGACGGTCAACGGATTTATGGCCAACTCGGCTACGGCTCGGCTCGGCGCGATATCAACCGGCAGACCGGCGTTGCGCCCGTGAAAAAACTCTATCTCGCAAACCGTCCGGATTATGTGCGGGAATTTGCCCAATGGTCGAAACTCTATCGGGACGTGTTCCTGCGCAGGTAGTGGTTGCACCGGGCAGCGATTGTATGGGGGGAAGATGTTTCAGGACGATCTGCCGCGGCGAAAAATCGGTGTGCTGTCGCCGCTCCCGGTCATCGACAACGGCGCCTATGAATTCTACCGGCTGGTCAAAGATCGCGTCATGCTGGTGATGATCCCGGTGGGACTGGCCGAGTTCACGGACAAAGATGTGGAGCGTGTGTTCGCGCCGATCGACAGTTACCTCGATAAACTGATGGAGCGGCGCGTCGATATTGTCCTGCAATCGGGCGTTCCTTTGCCCGCTTTGATCGGGGTTGCCGCGCACGATCGCCTGATCGCCCACATGGCGAAGTATACGGGGCGGCCGGCGACCTCTTCAATTTTGGGCGTTGTTGAAGCGGCGAAGCATTTGGGCATCGCCCGCATCGCGCTCGCCAACAAATGGTCCGATGCCATGAATGCAACACTCGCGGAATTCTTCGCGCGGATGAATATTGCGGTCGAGGGCGTCGCGTCGAAAGTGCTGGCGCCATCGCAGTTTCAGAGGATGTCGGGCGAAGACAATATCGGGCTCGCCTATGAGCTCGGACGCCAGGCGCTGCGTGATTTCCCTCGGGCTGATGGGCTTTACATCGGCGGCGGCGCCTGGCTTTCCCAGCCCGTCGCCGAAGCCCTCGAAGTGGAATTCGGCCGGCCGGTGATCACCAATGTTGCGGCGATGATCCGAAACGTGCTGACACGCCTGAATTGCTGGACGCCAATAGCCGGACACGGCCGGTTGCTGGGATCAGCCTGAACATTGGGCAGTACTTTGCACAGCGCTCGCGGCCCGATCGCCGGGTTGCCCGAAGGGCTTTTGTTTCATTACTTGTACAGGCGGTCGATAGCACCTGATTGGTCGAGCTCCATCATGAAGCTCCGATCATAGAAATCTTCCGCTTTGTACTGACGCATTCGGGGTGAATCATAGATCGCAAGGGTGTTCCTGATTCCCTCCACTGCCGGATAGGGCTTTGCCGGAAGATCAGTGGCGAATTGGTACATCCGATTCTGCGTGACCGTATCGGTAATCGCAAACCATTTGGCGATCGCGGCGTTGAACGCGGTTTTGTCGGTTTTCATCAGCGCAATCGCTTCAACGGCCGATTTCACGAACCTTGCGGCGGTGTCACGATTCGCGCTCAGCCAATTCTTTTCGGCGAGGATGCTCGAACCCGCCACTGGAATATTGTACTGGCTGAGATCGACCAGGTCCTTCAGCCTCATCTCGGGCGCCATTGCGATGAGCATCGCGCTGCCGAGGAGGGCATCTTCCTTGCCTTGCTTAAGCGGGTTGAGCGCATTTCCGCTGCCGACAAGGGTGATATCGCGATCCGGACTCCATCCCATTTTCCTGATCCACGCGAGTGCGGCCAGATGCGTTACCGCGCCCGGGACGGAGTAACCCAGGCGTTTTCCCTTGAGATCGGCGACAGAAGCCACGTTCTGCGCCGCGATGATGTGATCGCGAACCGTGCCTTCGGTTGTCGCCAACAAAATTCGGTGCACCGCATCGGCGCTATTGGCAACACGATAAATCATCGGAGTACCGCCGCCGATTTCGAGTGGCGGTTTTGCAATTTCAGATTCGATGTATCCGCCGGGAACGATCACGCCCGAACGGCGCGCCACTTCGGCGGCAGCGGGAGTGATGAATTGGCGCACGTCGAGGCCGTTCTTTGCATAAATGCCGGCATCCGCCGCGATCAGAAACGGGACTTTGTTGAGTGATACGTCGCCGAGAGCGACGTCCACCTTGATCGGTCTATTGGCCGCCTGAGCGGCGGCACCGGCAGCGAGTGCCACGAATATTCCAAACAGAAGCGATCGGCTGCGCCGGATCATGGCGTCCTCCCTCTCATGCTATCTGGTTATATCAGGCACGCCACAGCCCGGCGATTCGGCGTCTGGGCGGCGATTTGGCGGTTCTGGCGATTTTGCGATCTTGCGGAGTGCTGTCAGTTGGTCGCGAGTCGACCCCTGGCGGTCATGTCGAGGTAGAACCACGCATTGGAAAAACAGTATCCGGCCATCGCGCTGGCCCTGTTTTGCCGGGTCATAATCAACTATAAAGCGGTGGGCTGGAATGAATTCGCTGGGTGGTGGAAATGAGACTCGCTGGATGGGTTATCGGTGCTTCGTGTGCCGTCGCTATCGTTTCGGCCGACTCCACCGTCTTTTCCCAAACCAAAAACCGGGTCGCGCAGCCTCCCCAATCGCAGTGGGTCACCATTCAGACCTACTGCTTCGGTTGCCACAATCCCGGCGTTAAGGCCGGCAATTTATTCCTCAGCCAACTCACCGAAGACTCGGTGCCTGCGCACCCCGAGATCTTCGAGAAAGCGATCCGCAAATTGCGCGGGCGCCAGATGCCACCGCCCGGCAATCTCCAGCCCACGCAGCAAGAGGTCGACGCGCTGATCAACTGGCTCGAGGCCACGCTCGACGAAGCCAGCAAGACGCATCTTGCGGGCCACGTTCCCGTGCAGCGCTTGAACCGTACCGAATATGCCAACGCGGTAAAGGATCTCCTGGCTGTGGAGATCGATCCCGACCAGTACCTGCCGAAGGACATCGCGGTAGAAGGCTTCACCAACGTCGCTGCGGCGTTGACCGTGTCACCTGCCTTTTTGGAGCAGTACGTCAATGTCGCGCGGGTTGTCGCACATATGGCAGTGGGAAAACCTGTGCCGGAGGTGGTCAAGGCCTCGTTCCCTGCTCCTGCGGTCGGCAACCAGGATGGCTATGTGGACGGCATGCCGCTTGGAACACGGGGCGGCACGAAATTCGAATACACGTTCCCGGCGGACGGCGAGTACCGCGTCACGATCTCTGACCTAGATTTCGGGCTGTATCCGCGCGGGGTCGAGAACGAGACAACGGTGGTGATGCTGATCGATCGGAAGGAAGTGTTCCGGCAAAAGGTCGGGGGCGAGAAGGATCGCGAGTTCGTGGATCGCGGCGGCGGTGCGCCGGCGGGAGCCAAGCTCATGGAACGCTTCGCCAATATTCCCGTGCAGGTGACGGCCGGTCAGCACGAGGTCGTCGTGACATTCATCGAGCGGTCACGCGTGGCAACCGACGACCTGATTGCGGGCGGCAGCCAGTATGATGGGTTTGCTTTCAAGGGATATCTGCGTCTGCCGCGCCTGATTGGACCAGTCCAGATCGTGGGGCCGCAGCCGGGGGCAGGCCCCACCCGCACAGCGAGCCGGGACAAACTCTTCATTTGCAAGCCTGAAGGCGCTGCGCAAGAACGCGCCTGCGCCGAGCGCATCACGACAGATCTCGCCGGGCGTGCCTTCCGCCGGCCCGTCACGAAGGAAGATGTCTCCGGGTTGATGGCGTTCTACGACGCCGGGCGCGAAGGATCCGGCGGATTCGAAACGGGGATCGAACAGATGGTGACCGCCGTTCTGGTCAGCCCGGATTTTCTTTATCGGGGCATCGCCGAGCGCAAGGATCAGAAAGGCGCGAAATATCATGAGCTGAGCGATCGGGAGCTGGCCTCCCGTTTGTCTTTCTTCCTGTGGAAACGAGCGCCCGACGATGAACTGCTCAAGCTCGCGAACGCGGGCGCCCTGCGTAAGCCCGGCGTACTGGACGCGCAGGTCAAGCGTATGCTGGCTGCTCCGCAGGCGGAGAATCTGGTCAGTGATTTCGCAATGCGCTGGCTTGACCTCCTCGACGTCAACAAGTTCGAGTGGGACAAGCAACTCTTCCCCGAATTCAGCGCCGAGCTGCGCCAGGATTTCGTGACCGAAATCGACCTGTTCCTGCGCAGCGTGCTGCTCGAGGACAAGAATGTGGAGCAGCTGTTGACCGCCGACTACACTTTCCTCAATGAAAGGCTGGCGAAACATTACGGCGTCACAGACGTTCACGGCGCGCAGTTCCGGCGTGTGACCCTCAAGGACGAGAACCGCTTTGGCCTTCTCGGCAAGGGCGCTGTGCTGTTGCACACCTCCTATGGCAACCGCACCTCGCCGGTGGTGCGTGGCGCCTGGGTTCTCGACAAACTCCGCGGCACGCCGCCAGCGCCGCCGCCGCCAAATGTGGTGACGGATCTGAGCACACCGCCGGGCGCTGCGCCGAAGACGATACGTCAAATGCTCGAGGAGCATCGCAAAAATCCGACCTGCAACATGTGTCACGGTGTGATCGAACCCAATGGACTGCCGCTGGAGCGCTTCACCGTTACCGGGCAGTGGCGCGATATGGATTGGCAAGCGAATGCGCCGATCGATTCCAAGGTGACAATGCCGGACGGCTCGGAAGTCGAAGGTCCGGCTGACCTGCGCCGCTCGCTGCTGCTCCGCCCCGGCGGGTTCGTCCAGGCGCTGACGGTGAAGCTCATGATGTACGCGCTCGGCCGGGAAATCGATCCGCAGGACATGCCGCAGGTTCGGGCGATTGTGCGCGCGGCGGCCAAGGACAATTACCGGTTCTCGTCGCTGGTGAAAGGGATTGTTTCGAGTAATGCATTCCGCATGCAGGCGCTGGAGGAGTGAAGATCATGTATCTGACCAGGAAGTATCTTTCCCGCAGAACACTGCTCAAGGGCGCCGGCGTCGCCGTCGGACTGCCGTTGCTCGATGCGATGATCCCGGCCGGCACCGCGCTTGCGCAGACCGCCGCCGCAGCGAAGCTGCGCGCTGGCTTCTTCTATATGCCCCACGGCGCGGTCATGTGGAACACGAAGCATGGCAAGGCCATGGATCGCTGGACGCCGAGCGGCGCCGGCGCGGATTTCAAACTCAGCCAGATTCTCGAGCCGCTGGAGAAGCACAAGCAATATGTGACGTCGTTCGGCAATCTCGAGAACAGGGCCAGCCTCGGCTCCGTGCACAAGTTCAATCCGGCGACCTGGCTCAGCGGAGTCAAGCCCGATCTCAAAGCGCCCGGTCCGAGCATGTCTCCGACGATCGACCAGATCATTGCCGGCCACATCGGTCAGGAGACGGCGCTGCCATCGATGGAGGTCGCTTCGGAGAGTGAAACCCAGGCAGTCGCCTGCGAGGCCGGATTTGGCTGCCTCTACAGCTCGACGATTTCGTACCGCAACGCGAACTCGCCTTTGCCGATGGAGTCCAATCCGCGCAAAGTTTTCGCGGCCCTTTTCGGTGAAGGCGCGACCGCCGAAGAGCGTGTGGCGATCGTCAGGCAAAAACGCAGCATCCTCGATTTCATCACCGAGCGTACCAAAGCCCTGCAACAGGATTTGGGCCCGGGCGACAAGGTGCTTCTCGACCGCTATCTGGACACGGTGCGGGAGATCGAACGGCGCGTTCAGCTTGCGCAGAACCGCGATCTCTCCGGCGTGAAGGCGCCCGACTTACCCCAGGCCGAGCAGGATATCGCGATCGACAAGGAAGTGCGGTTGTTGTTCGATCTGATCGCGGTTGCCTATCAGGCCGACCTCACGCGCGTCGCCTCCTACATCATGATCGGGGAAGGTACGAACCGGACGTATAATCATATCGGCGTGCCGGATTCCTTCCATCCGCTGTCACACCATGCCGATTATGTCGATCGGCTGGAAAAGCTGGTCAAGATTCAGCGCTACCACCTGGAGCGGTTCGCGGAGTTCGTGGACAAGCTCGCCGCCACGCCCGAAGGCGAAGGCACGCTGCTGGACCATTCGATGCTGCTCTACGGCTCCAACATGGGCAACAGCAACGTGCACAGCAATTATCCGTTGCCAACCATATTGGTCGGCGGCGGCGCGGGCGCGCTCAAGAAGGGGGGACAGCAGATCGATCTGGCCGAACACACCACGGTTTCCAATCTGCATCTCACGCTGCTGAACAAGGCGGGCGTAGAGGCGAAGAGCATCGGGGACAGCACCGGCGTGATCGCCGGGGTTTAAACAGGGGCGCCGGCGATGAACCGCAGGACATTACTGAATGGTGCATTGGGCGGCGTCGTCAGTCTGACCGTGCCGCCCTTCGCGCGCTACGCTTTCTCCCAGGAAAGCCTCGCTGTGGTCCCGGTAGCTGAGGGTTTCGTGATGCTCACGGGCGCCGGTGGAAACATCCTGGTACGGACGGGAAGCGCCGGTCAGATGCTGGTGGACAGCGGCGATGCCGCGTCCACCGATGCGGTGCTTGCGCAGCTGCGGGGGCTACCGGGCGCGGGCCATGTCACAACCCTGTTCAACACACACTGGCACCGGCAGCAGGTGGGTGGGAATCTGACATTCGGGCGGGCAGGAGCGACGATCATCGCCCATGAAAAGACCCGGGCCCATCTGTCCACGGATTATTACGTGACGGATGAGGATCGCTACGAGAAGGCGCAGCCGGCGGAGGCGCGCCCGACCGTGACGTTTTTTACCGGCGATCAGACCCTCGGCGGCGACAAGGGGGTCGCATACGGTCACCTGCTCGAAGCCCATACCGACGGCGATATTTACGTATTCTTCCGCGACGCGAACGTGCTGGCCGCGGGTCATGCCATCGCGCCGGTCAAGGATCCAGCGCTTGACTGGTTCGGTGGCGGTTGGCTGGGTGGCCGCGTTGACGCGCAGGAAAAACTCCTGAAGCTCACCGATGCCAAGACGCGGATCGTGCCGAGCTATGGTCCGGTGGTTGGCCGGGCCGAGCTGCAGGCCGAATTCGACATGACGCGCACCCTCTTCGATCGCATGCTTGCGTTCATCAAACAGGGCATGAGCGCACAGGACATGCTTGATGCCGGACTGATGAAGGGTCTGAAGCGCAACTTCGCGGACCCGGTCAAATTCACCTACGCCGCCCATAAGGGCTATTGGGCGCATCACAATAATCTCGGACCGGAAGTGCTGTGATGAAAATTATCAAGCGAGCGATTTTTTCAGCTGTTTTTTGGCTTGCCGCGGCCGGCACGGCCGCCGCCGCCGATGGCAGCCTCGCCGGTCTGATCCAGAATGGGAATCGCGACGCCGCACTCAAGATGATTGCCGGGGGCGCGGATGTGAATGCAGCCCAGGGTGACGGTACAACGCCGCTGCATTGGGCGGTTTACAAGATCGATCCCGATCTCGTCCGTGCGCTGCTCGCGCGCGGGGCCAAACCCGATGTCATGAATAATTACGGCTCGAGCCCTTTGGCGGAGGCGGCAAAGGTTGGCAATTCGCGTCTGGTTGGAATGCTGCTTGATGCGGGCAGCAATGCAGAGATGCCCAATCAGGAGGGCCAGACCGCCCTGATGCTGGCCGCGCGCGCGGGATCGGTGGATGTTGCCGACCTGCTGGTGCGCCACGGCGCCAATGTCAATGCACGGGAGAAATGGCGCGGCCAAACGGCGCTGATGTGGGCGGCGGCCGCAGGCTCTGCGGGGATGACGCAGTTTCTCATTGACCATAAGGCGGACGTCAATGCCCGCGCATTGGCCAATGACTGGCCGACCCAGATGACCGGCGAGCCGCGCAACCAATATCGCCCCACCGGCGGCCTGACACCATTGCTCTATGCGGCGCGCTCGGGATGCACGGATTGCGTGAAGGCGCTGCTGGATGCCGGCGCGGATCCCAACCGGCCGAACCCTGATGGTGTGACGCCGCTGATGGTGGCCATCGACAATCTCGCATTCGACACGGCAAAGCTGCTGTTCGAGCGCGGCGCCAATCCGAATCTGTGGGATTGGTGGGGCCGTACGGCGCTGTACACCGCGATCGACATGAATTCGTACAGTCTGGATGCTTACGCGGAACGCACCGGGCCTCCGATCGTGACGACGAAGACGACCGCGCTCGAGCTCGCACGGCTGTTTCTGCGTGCCGGCGTGAACCCCAATCCACAGTTGGACATGCACCGGCCGGGGCGCGGCGGCAATTCCGGCCGCTTCACCGATGAGATTATCACCACGGGCGCGACGCCAATGTTGCGCGCCGCGGCGTCTCAAGACAGCGAGGCTGTGCGGCTGTTGCTGGAATATGGTGGGCGTGTCGACGTTCCAAACGTGATGGGCGTGACGCCGCTGATGGCCGCGGCGGGGCTCGGCATGAAACCGGGTCCGCGCTTCGATCCCACCGCCAAGGATGCGCAAGATCGCTCGATCGCAACGCTCGAGATACTGACCAAGGCCGGCGCCGACGCGAACGCGCGGATCACTGACGTCAAGAGCCTGACCGCACGCATGGGACGTGGCGGCACGCTGCCGGAACGTGGCGGACAAAGCGCGCTGTTCGGGGCAGTGCAATGGGGCTGGCCGCGCGTCGCCAGGTATTTAATCGATCACGGCGCGGAAGTGGCAATCACGGACGACCTCCACGTGTCGCCGCTCGACGCCGCCATGGGACGGGCGGGCAGCGCCGATAATCATCCCTCCGACGAGGTCGCCAAAATCCTTCAAACGGCAAGCCGCCAGTAGACTGCAAGCCTGACCCGAAGACGACAGGCAAAATGGCGGAACGTCCCGGCAGCTATCCGCCACTCGACGTGCTGAAGCCGGTCGCAGACAATCTCTGGATCGTGGACAGTGGCCCGTTTCGGGTGGCCGGGATCATTCCCGTGCCGGTACGCATGACGGTTGTTCGGATGAGATCGGGGGAGATGCTGCTGCACTCACCGACCCGTTGGACCGGCCTGTTGCAGCGCGATATCGAAACGCTGGGTCCGGTGCGCCATCTCGTGGCGCCAAATCCGTTTCATTGGAGCTTTGTTCGCGCCTGGCAATCGCATTGTGCCGGAGCACGCGTGTGGGCCGCGGAAGGAACACGCAACCGCATATTGGTTCGGTTGAAGGGCCCACGGATCGATGCCGAACTCGCCCATGCTCCACCTCGCGAATGGGCAGATGAACTCGATATGGAAATGATTCGCGGGCGCGTGTTTCGCGAGCTGGCATTGTTTCATCGCGCCAGCCGTACCGCCATTCTCACCGACCTCGTGGTTAATCTTGACCCCGAGAAACTGCCGTACTGGCGGCGCTCCGGAGTTTCGGCGGTTGGATCGTTGGCGCCAAAAGGAAGAGCGCCGGTCTACGCGCGAATTGCCTATCGCATGAATCTTCGCGAGGCGGCCCCGGCTGCGCGCCGTGTGATTGCGTGGAATCCGGCGCGGGTGATTTTCAGTCACGGCGCGTGGTATCAGCGCGACGGCGCGGCGCGCCTTGCCCTGAGTCTCGCCTGGTTAACCGGCGCGGAGCGTTAGCTTAGCGGGGCAGCGATCGTGCGAAAAAAAAGCTAAATCACTTCGCGCAGAAGGGAGGGGTGAAGGGTTATATGGACCAATACGCTTACCGCGTAAGCATGGGCGCGCCGCTGGGTGGCTTGAATTTCCACTTTTTGTATATACATTAAATGGCGCTGATCTGGGACGAAGCCAAGCGGGAATGGACACTGCGGCACCGCGGTTTGGACTTTGCTGACGCGGAAACAGTCTTTTTAGGAGATCATTTTGATCGCCTGGATGACCGGCAGGAGTATGGAGAACCGAGATTCATCACGGCCGGTTGGCTCCGGGAATGCTTTGTTGTCCTGGTTTGGACAGCGCGAGGAAATGACCGCCGAATTATCAGCATGAGGTTTGGACATGCGCGGGAAGAAAAAAGGTACAAGGAATCCCTCGGTTGATCCTGATGATGCGCCGGAATTGACCCAGGAGTGGTTCGAGCAGGCTGATCTGTGTCATGGAGACAAACTAATCCGCCCGGGGCGGCCGAAATCGCCATTGCGAAAACAGGCAGTGAGTCTGCGCCTTGATCCCGAAGTGCTCAGTTACTTTCGGAAGAAGGGCCCCGGTTGGCAGTCACGAATCAATCAAGCGCTGCGCAAAGCCGCAGGCTTGAGAGGATAGTTTAGCGGGGGAGGGGTTTGCCGGTGGTTTCGGGCAGATAGAAGGGCGCAATGATTCCGATGGCATAAATGCTGCCGACAATCAGGGCTGCATGGGTGATGCCGCCGAATTTCGCCACCAGCGTTCCGGCGATAATCGGAAAAATCCAGGCGATCAGGCGTGCGCCATTGAAGATCACGCTGGCCGCGGTCGAACGCACGCTGGCGGTGAACAATTCCACCGGATAGATCGCCATCCAGGAGAATCCATAACCCAGCGTCACGACGCCATTCAGGAACGCTATCAGCGTGTAAATGTAGAGACCGCCGCTCCACAGATAGGTCAGCCATGTAATGGCGAGAGCCATTGGAAACAACAACATGAGATACAGACGGCGGCCCAGCCAATCGGCCACGAATCCCGACGAGACATAGGCGAGCACTCCGCCAAGTGCATAGATCAGCGCGATTCTCGGCCCCCACAGACCGGCGGGTTCGCCCTGCGCCGCCGCGAGTTGTTCGGCATAGACTGGCGTCCAGGTCGACACCGCCCACCAGCCGGTGGTGCAGGCGAATGACATGATGAACATGATCCAGACGCGGCGCCGTGCTTCCGGCAGGCGAAACAGCAATGATAGCGTGAACGGGCGGCTCCCATTCGCCTGTGGGGCGCGATCCTGCTCCGTGGCGCTCCAGCGCTTTTCCCGCAGCGCCGTGATCCATTCATCGGATTCGTCGAGCGCACGCATCAGATAGGCGACGCAAACTGCGGGAAGCGCACCAACCGCAAACATCAGACGCCAGGTTTGAGGGCCCAACGGCTCGAACCGGCTGAGCACGAACCAGACCAGCGCGGCGAGAAAAATTCCGGCGCCAAAGCCCGATTGAAGAAAGCCAAGACCTTTCGGACGCGCGCGATTGGGCCAGGATTCGGCGACCAGCGCAATTCCGGTGCTCCATTCCGCACCGATGGCCAGGCCAGTTATAAATCGCATGGCCGACAGCATGGTGACGCTGGTGCTAAGCGCGGTTAGGCCGGTCAGGCAGGCGTAGCTCATGACTGAAATCATCAGCATTCGCTTGCGGCCGAAATAATCCGCAAGAATACCGCCGCCGAGGCCGCCGATTCCCCAGCCGAGAAGCGTCGTGCCGATGGCAATTCCACCGAAGATTGGTGCGTCGCTTAAACGATCCGCCGGCAGCAGCGTG
The DNA here is from genome assembly GCA_036273455.1 of Micropepsaceae bacterium. Lineage (GTDB taxonomy): Bacteria > Pseudomonadota > Alphaproteobacteria > Micropepsales > Micropepsaceae > CAIYRG01. Next base: position 21,474 of record DASUHP010000171.1, read on the forward strand.
TGCAATGCCGCGGGCAATGCGACGACCAGCGCAAAGGCCTCATAGCCGTCGAAAATCCATCCGAGATAGCTGCCCCACAGAATGCGCCAGTGACGGCGGGTCAGCCCCGCGGTCCACGACGAAGCCTGCGTGTCCAATGCGATGCTGGCATCGCTACTCATTCGCTCTGGTGCCTGCGCGTCGCGAGTTTGTCGCCTGTTTCGCCGTAGCGCCCCTGCACCGCGAGTTCGGCTTCCGCCGCGTTTTCCTCGCTCCATTGCGACAGCGAATAGCCATGCCAGGGCGATTTGAGGTCGAGCGTGGGCAGCGACAATGCATTCCAGCGTTCCAGCGCGGCCTGCATGAAATCCCGCCGCGGCAGCGATACCGGCAAATAGGGATGTTCGCGGCAGGCATTGATCAGCATCGCCGAGGCGCCGCGGCCTTCGGGATAGGCTTCGGTGCTCCCGTCCGGGGGCGGAGCAATCGACGGATCAAGCCGCGCAAGTTTGCCGCGGATGATTTCGACATCGCGGTGCGGCTGCATGGAATAGGACAGCGCCCAAAGCACCGCATCCATCGAATTCGGATCCACGTCGGAATCGACGGCGATGAATATTTTTCCGAGCGATGCATCGAATGCTGCCGCCGAACGCAAAGCCTGCCACGGCTGACCGGGTGCGGGATGATCGAGCTGAATGACAAACACCATGTTGCAGCTCGCCGCCTCGAAGCAGGCGGTTTTTGTCACGCAGGGGATGTTGCAGGCGTTTTTCAGGTGGTTGAGATAGATCGCGTCGAATGCGGCTTTGCGGATGACCGTGCTTTCGGAGGGCGGAAATTCGCTTATGATCGCCTGGCAAACCGGATTTTCGCGGGTTGTGATGGTGGAAATCTCGAACAGTTTTTCCAACTTGCGCGGACCGAGATAGCCGCTCGCCTCGCCAAACGGCGCTTCGGGTTCGAGGACATCGGTGCGAATGGCACCTTCAATGACGACTTCTGCGGTCGCCGGGACAAGTGCGTCGAATGTTTCTGCCGGTGTGACGTCGATCGGCGCGCCGTTGAGCGCACCCGCCAATCCATATTCATCGACGCCATACGGCACTTTGCTGGCGGCGGCGAGCAGCAGCGCCGGCGGGCCGCCGATAAATAGCGCGGCGTGCAGCGGACGCCCCATGCGGCGCGCCTTTTCCCAATGGATCGCCAGATGCTGTGTCGGTACGTCGGTCGCGCAGCCGATGCGATCGGCGCCTTTGATCATGCCGCGATAGAGGCCGAGATTATACGCGTGGGTTTCGGGATCGCGAGTGACCCAGACGCCGGCGGTGATGAACGGGGCAGGATCGAAACCGGGCGTGGAGATGACATGGGGAAACGCGTCGACGCCCTCGCCCAGTTGCGGCGCGCGGCGGATGCACCGCTTCACCGGCGCGCGATCTTGTTCAATCATCTGCGGCGCGACGTGCTGGCCGTGGGCGCGTGCCCAGGCAGCGGCGATCCCATCTGGTTCGACGCCGAGTGCTGCGGCATAGATCGCACGCGAGCTTCCCAGCGCGCCGACGAGAACCGACGAATCGAAGTGCCGGCGCCTCGCGTCGGTCACCTTGCGAAACCAGAATGCCTTGCGTTGTGTCTCAGGCAATCCACGAAATTGCAGCCGCACCAGCGGCATCAATTCCGTGTCTTTGCAGACCGGCTCATCGATCACCTGAAGCAGGCGCCGGCGCCCCAGTTCAGCGATGTAATCCTGAAGGTCGCGATAACCCATCAGTGCTCGCGCACCAGCGGCAGGATAAAAAAGGACAGGCCGATGCAGGAAAACACGAGGAAATAGAGGCCGGCATTGTAGTTCCCGGATTGCCCGATCAGGATGCCCATGACGAAGGGCGCTGCTGAGCCGACGAAATTGGCAATGCCGGAATAAATGCCCAGGCCCATCCCGGTGATCCGTTTGGGGACGATCTGCATCCCAAGGGCGAACAAGGTGGGGACCATGGCGCCCCAGAATCCGGCGCTAAGCGCCAGGCACCAGGCGGCGAGATTGGCCCCCGGCGCCAGCGCGGCGCCCCAGACGAAGATGCCGGTCATGAACAACGACACGAAGCAGACCCACGCCCGCTTGCCGGTCCGATCGCCGATCCATGCGCCGCCGATTTCCCCGCCGATCATAAGGACGAAGGGCAGGGCGGAATAAAACCCGGCATGCGCAATATCGAAATGACGCGCCTGCCGAAGATAGGTCGGCAGCCAGGTGTTGAAGCCCCACAGGAAAATCAGGCCGCCGGCATTGTAGAAGGGCAACAGCCAGAACCGCCAATTACCCGCCAGTGTACGGATCGCGTCACCAAACGGGATACGGTCTTCCTGCGCAGTCGGGCGGTAGGATGCCGGAGCATCCCGCAAGTACATCCACAAAGTCGGGACGACGATCAGCCCATTGATCGCGGCCAGCGTGTAAAACGATGCGCGCCAGCCATATTGAGTCACGATGAACAGGACGAGCGGGAAGCCAATGGCCGAGCCGAGCGGGCTTCCGATCGTCCATAACGCGTTGGCGAGGCCCTGTTCGCGTGGCGGAAACCAGCGTTTGACAGCGACGGTGGCGGTGCCGAATTGCGGTGCTTCGGCGACGCCAAGCACCGTTCGGGTCACGATCATGACAGCGTAGGATGTGACCGAGCCCATGAATGCCGCGGTCACAGCGAGAATTCCGGCGATCGTCGTCAGCGTCTTCCGCGGACCAAACATGTCTCCCAGGATGCTGAGCAGGAACATCGATGCGCCATAGGGCAGCACGAATGCGGTCATGAGCAGACCGAGCCGGGCGGGATCGCTGACGCCGAGATCGCTTTTGAACTGGCTATTGGTGATCAGGACCGAGATGTCGATGCGGTCGAAAAAGGCGGTGGTGACGGCCACCAACAGCAACAGGGAAACCAGCCACCTCGTCCGAACCGTGGCCGGTGCGCGAACTGCAAGCTGGACTGTCTGAACGCCGGTGTCGTCCACGCCATCCTCCGTCTGTCATGGTCCATAGTGCATTTTTTTGTCCCGCTTGGAACGGGTTTGGCACCCGGCAGCGCGCGTGGAATTGCCATTCACGTGAAAATTGCGCAAAGTTTCGGGGCCGAAGCGGCGGGGAATCACATGCGGATTGTCGATGCCGTACGGCTGGAGCGCCGCCGTGCCACCGCAGTCCGGGCGCGCGTCGCCCGTGACCGGCACCCGTATTTTCAGGGTGTGGCAGCGGCTCGCTATCTGTTGCGCAAAGTGTTTCGTCTGGTGGAAGAACAGGCGCGATCCGCAGGTCTTGATCCACTGGAGCATCAGGCCCTGATCCAGGTTTATGGCAGCGAGGGCAGCGCGCTCAAGGTGCGGGAGGTTGCCGAGCGGCTGGACATCACGCCAGCCTTTGCCTCGACTTTGATCCAATCTCTGGAAAAACGGGGACTGGTGCTGCGCAGCCGGGACCGCGAGGATCAGCGCGTGATCTGGATCACCGTGACGGCAAAGGGGCGGGCCTTGCTGTACCGTATTGACGAACAGGTACAAGCGGAAGTCGACCGGTTTACCGGGGGCTTGAGCGACAGCCGCACCGAAGCCGCGATATCGATTCTGATGTTCTATGCCGGGGTCGGTCTGAAGCGCGATGCCGGAAATTAGGTTAGTTGACGAACCTATTTACGGCAAGGTATTCTAACTCACCTGGACGGAGAAGGTGTTGACGGCAGAGGATGACATTTTCCGCAAATCGATGCGCCTGCTGGCGAGCGGGGTCACGATTGTCGCGAGCGCATTCGACGGCAGCCGCAGCGGATTGACGGCCACCGCGGTGTGTTCGCTGGCGCTGTCGCCACCCCGGATTCTGGCATCGATCAACACGATGGGCGACACCTACGGACTCATCTCGCGCAGCCGCTGCATGTCCGTCAATCTGCTGTCGCTGGAGCATGAAAGGCTGGCACGGCGGTTTGCCACCAGCCGCACGATGCTGAGCGAAGACCGGTTTGGCGCCGGGGAGTGGGGGCCACGCGTCACCGGCGCGCCGGTATTGGCGGACGCACTTGCGGCGCTCGATTGCCGGGTCGAACGGATCATTCCGCTCGATAGCCATGCGATTGTGATCGGGGTGGTGGAAGAAGTGATATTCGGTCCCGCGCGTCCGCCGCTGATTCATTTCGAGTCGCATTTCACGTCGCTGCTGAATGCGATTCCGGAACATCTGGCATGATTACACAGACGAATAGCGGCATAGATTGGAGTTCCGCCTCCCCCTGGCGGGGAGGCGCGCGAATTTTCACTTTAGAAAATTCGCGGGTGGGGGGATTCGCCGGGCGCACCCCCACCCGAAATTTGCTTGGCAAATTTCGACTTCCCCGCAAGGGGGAGGTGGAATTGCTGACTGGCACTTGGGCGTATCCGGCTGGTCCGGCGATGCGATACGCGATTCCCTTCCCTGGCAGCGGGAGGTGAAAATGGCGGCGGCACCGCAGAAGGTCAGGATGGATCAGCGCCCAGTCATTCCGATGCGCAGCGGGGCCGACTTCCTGGCTTCGATCAGCAACGACGGACGGCACGTCTATTGCGACGGCGAACTCGTGCGCGATGTGACGACGCATCCATTTTTCCGCGGCGCAGCGCAATCCATTGCCAGGCTTTACGACGTCGCCGCCGATCCGGCAAACCGCGACCTGATGACCTTTGCTTCGCCGCAGACCGGCGCACCGGTGTTGCGGTGTTATGAGGTGCCGAAAACGCCGGAGGATCTCGCCGCGAGACGCGCCATGAGCCAGCGCTGGGCGGAAGAGACATTCGGCCTGATGGGACGCACGCCCGACCATGTGGCGGGGTTTCTCGCCGGCTATGCCGCAAAACCCGGCGTATTCGCGGAGGCCGGAAAACAGTATGCGGAGAATGTCACCGCCTACCACGCCCACGCGCGGGACAATCATCTGTATCTTTCCTACGCCATCGTGCCGCCGCAGATCGACCGCTCGAAGCCGGCACATCAGCAGTCGGATCCGACGCTGTATGCCGGCGTTGTCGGCGAACGCGCTGGCGGCATTGTGCTCAAAGGCGCGCAGCAACTCGGGACCGGATCGGTCTATTCCGACGAAATCTATATCAGCTGCATTCACCCGCTGGCTGCGGGCGACGAAAATTACGCCTTTGCGGTCGCCGTTCCCAACAATGCCGAAGGCGTGAAGATTTACACGCGGCGGCCGTATGCGTCCGGCGCAACAACGGAATTCGATTACCCGCTGTCGTCGCGCTTTGACGAGACCGACGCGCTGATTGTGCTCGACAATGTTTTTGTTCCGTGGGAGCGGGTGTTCTGCTACCGCAACATCCAGCTGTGCCGCGATCAATGGTGGCGGACGCCGTCGCATTCCTACGGCAATCACCAGGCGCAGGTGCGTTATGCGGTGAAACTCAGATTCCTCATGGGATTGGCCAAGCGGCTGTGCGAGATCACCGGCAATATCGCGATGCCGCCGGTGCAGATCATGCTGGGCGAGATGGCTGCCCTCGCGACAATTGTCGATTCCATGGTGCAGGCGCAGGAAACCCAGGCCACGACAGATTCAGACGGCGTGGTGTGGCCGTCGAAGGCTGCACTCTATTCGATGATGGCGCTGCAAGGCGAAATCAATCCGCGATTGCTGAACATCATGCGCGAGCTGGCGGGCGGTTCGATCATCATGCTGCCGTCATCAGAGAAGGATTTCGCAAATCCGGAAATTGCCGCCGATCTCGAGCGCTATATCGCATCGCCCGGCTATGCCTCACGGCAGCGCACCGCGATCCTGAAAATGGTGTGGGACCTGATCGGGTCGGAATTTGCCGGCCGCCACGAGCAGTATGAGAAGTTCTATGGCGGGGCGTCATTCCTGGTGAAGCAGAATATGGCGCGGGCCTATGATTTTGCCTCGGCCACCGCACTGGTGGACCGCGCCCTGGCCGGAACGTCCTGAGCAGTTGCAAAATCGCCGCTGATCTCCGACAACCGGCCCATGAAGTTCAGCGGTGAGTTAACAGTGCCTGCGGCGCGCGAAGCGGTGTTCGACCGTCTGCGCGACGCGCCGTTTTTTGCCTCCTGCGTGGCAGGCGTGGGCGAACTGAATGAGACGACGCCTGATCACTACACGGCGCGGTTTGCGACCAGGATCGCCTATATTCGCTTCGAATTTGAGATCACTGTCGAAGTGATCCGGGCCGAACGGCCCTGCATCATCGAAGCGCGCATCGAGGGCAAGCCGCATGGCGTGGTCGGACGGCTGTCGGCCAGTTCGTCGGCGCGGTTTGAGGATGCCGATGGCGCGACGAAGGTCGATTACAATATCGAGGCTACGCTGACCGGCCGGCTTGGCAGCATCGGCCAACCGGTCCTGAACTCCAAAGCGAAGGAAATGGAAAAGCAGTTCGTCGCGAATCTGCGCAAGGCATTTCCCGGCGGCGGGGAGCAGGCGGCGTGATCCCGTTTGACTGGCAGGAGCCGGAGACTCTGGAAGCCGCAATCGCGCTGCTCGCGGAAGGCGATGACACGGTGCGCGCCTTTTCCGGCGGTACGGCCCTGATGCTGATGATGAAGGCCGGCGTGTTCATACCGTCATGCCTCGTCAGCTTGGCGAAGATCGGTCCGGAACATTCGCAGATTGCCTTGACTTCCGATGGCGGGCTGCGGATTGGCGCAATGGCGTCGCTGTCGCAACTGGAGCAGGCGCGTGCCGTCGGCGAGAATTTCCCGGTGGTGCGGCAGGCGCTGCGCACGCTGTCCAATGTCCGGGTCCGCAATGTGGCGCGGGTCGGTGGCGCGCTGGCACATGGCGATCCGCATATGGATTTGCCACCGCTGCTTGCCTCGCTGGGCACAATTGCGTCAGTGCACGGACCATCCGGACGGCGGGAGATTGCGGTCGAGGATTTGTACAGAGGCTATTACGAAACCCAATTGCGGCGTGGCGAATTGATCGAAGCGGTCAGTGTGCCGCCGCTGGGTAATGCCAAAGCGGTTTATGTCAAGGTCACTTCTCGTTCCGCCGACGACTGGCCCGCGCTCAATCTCGGCCTCAGGATGCAAATGGATGGTGGGCGCATTGCGGCCGCGCGGATTGTCGTCGGTGCTGCAACGGAAAAACCAACCCGGCTGCACGAGACGGAAAAACTGCTGCAAGGGCAAAGGCCGGCCGGTTCACTGCTGATTGAAGCCGGCGACCGGGCGGCGCGCGAGGTTGAGTTCCTGTCCGATTCCCATGGCTCGGCGGCGTATAAAAAAGAGCTGCTGCGCGTATATCTGCGGCGGGCGGTGGAGGAGTGCGCCGGTGTCTGAATTTGGGCGCTCAGTCCCCCGGCTCGAAGCGCGTGCGAAGGTCACGGGGCGGGCCGAATATGTGCACAATATGCGGCTGCCCGGGATGCTGCACGCGAAGATTTTCCGCAGCACGTTGGCGCACGGTAAAATCATCCGTCTCGATGTCAGTACGGCGTGCAAAATCGACGGCGTCCATGATGTCTTCACCGGCGAAGATATCCGCAAAATCATTCCCGAACCGTATTTCGGTCCAGCCTTCCACGATCAACCGATACTTGCGCTGGACAAGGTGCATTTTGTCGGCGAGCCGGTCGCGGTGGTGCTCGCCGCCGATCCGCATATTGCCGAACAGGCGCTGCAGGCGATCGACGCGGAATATGAGGAACTGCCCGCCGTCTTCGATGAGGTGGAGGCGGCGCGGTCAGACTGTATTGTCCACGAAGTGCTCAAGCCGGCAGGCACTTTTGCCGATCTCAAACATCTGGCCGGACGGCGCGACACCAATGTCACCCTGGATTACCGCCTGCGGCGCGGCGATATGGACAAGGGCTTTGCCGCCTCCGATCATGTGTTCGAACATATCTTCCGCACCCAGCAGGTGCTGCATGTACCGCTGGAGTCGCACGCCTCGATTGCGGTTCCCGGAGCGGATTCGCTGGTCATCCATACGTCAACCCAGACTCCGTCATTTGTGCGGACGGAAATTGCGCGACTGCTGGGCTGGCCGGAGAACCGCGTCAGCGTGCGTGTGCCTTTTCTCGGCGGCGGCTTTGGCGCCAAGGTTTATGTGAAACTGGAAGCCCTCGCCGCGGTTCTGGCGCTGATGGTGCGCCGGCCGGTGAAAGTGGCCCTCACCATGGAAGAACAGTTCTACACCATCAGCAAACATGCCACGACGTTCCGTATCAAGAGCGGTGTGAAGGACGGAAAGATCATCGCGCGCTCCTGCGAGGTGTTCTGGAACGGCGGCGCCTATGCCGATATCGGTCCGCGGGTGGCGCAGAAGACCGGCTTCACGGCCGCCGGACCCTATGACATTGAAAATGTCAGTATCGATTCGACGGAAGTGTACACCAATCGACCGCCTGCCGGCGCATTGCGCGGTTTTGGCGTGCCGCAACTCGTCTGGGCCTATGAATGCCACACCGACCTGATCGCGCGCGAGCTGGGTGTTGACGCGCTGGAATTCCGGCGGCGGAACATCCTGCGCGACGGGAGGCCGCACGCGACCGGCACGGTGATGAAGAATACCGCCATCGACAAGGTCCTCGACCGGATTGCCGAACGGATGAACTGGCAGGCGCCGCTCGATCGCGGCAGCGGCCGCGTCCGGCGCGGCCGCGGTATCGCGATCGGGATCAAGGCTTCAATTTCACCGACCACATCGGGTGCGATCGTCAATATTTCCGCCGATGGCAGCATTGTTCTGTACACCAACACCATCGATATGGGGCAGGGCTCGGACACCGCAATGGCCCAGATCGTGGCCGAGGTGCTGAACGTCGAAACCGAACTGGTCCGGGTCGTGCACGGCAATACCGATGTGGCGCCATATGACATGGGGACACTGGGTTCGCGTTCGACCTTTCACATGGGCAATGCGGTGCGCCGCGCGGCCGAAGACGCGCGCGAAAAGCTGGCGGCGCTGGCGGCGGAAGCCGGGTTGCCCATCGGCACCAATTACGACGTGCGCGAACTGTTCCGGAAGCGCTATGGCATGCAGGCGGGCAATGTGATCGGCACCGGGATTTATGTGCCTGCCTATACGCCACCCGATCCGGCCACCGGGCAATCGTCAAACGTGACGCCGTTCTGGATGGCGGGCGGCAGCGGTGCCGAGGTCGAGGTCGATACTGAAACCGGCCAAGTGCGGGTGCTTCGACTTGTCAATGTTGCGGACGCCGGCAAGCCGGTGAATCCGAAAATCTGCAAAACCCAGATTTCCGGCGGCGCGATCATGCAGCTCGGCTTCACGCTGTCGGAAGACATGGTGTTCGATGGCGGCCAGGTGACGAATGCGTCTTTCGCCGATTACAAGATTCCCGGTTTTCGCGACATACCGGTGATGGAATCCGAAGTGGTCAGCGCAGTCCAGGAGACCGGGCCGTTTGGCGCCAAGGGCGTAGGGGAAACCGCGACTTTCGGCGTGTCGCCGGCGATTGCCAATGCCATCCATGATGCGGTCGGCATTCGGGTCACGGAGCTGCCCATCAAAGCCGAACACCTGCTGCGTGCGATGCGCGAGGCCGAGGGCCGGCCGCTGGGCAACGGCGAATGAGCACGCGCCGCGAAATCCGCCTCATCCTGAACGGACATGCGGTGCGAACGACGGTTGAGACGCACCGGAATCTGGTGGAAATGCTGCATGAGCTTGGGCTGTTTGGCGCGCGCGAAAGCTGCGGCCAGGGCTTGTGCGGCTGCTGCACGGTTATTGTGGATGGCACAGCGGTGTCCGGCTGCCTGTATCCTGCGGTTGCTGTCGATGGAAAGCACGTCACCACGGTCGAAAATCTCGACGCCAATGGCAGATTGTCGCCGGTCCAGCAGGCATTCATCGACAGCGGCGCATTCCAGTGCGGCTTTTGCACGCCCGGATTTATTCTGATGACGGAGCAATTACTGGCACAGCATCCCGATCCGGACGAAGATGCCATCCGGCATTATCTTTCGGGTAATCTTTGCCGTTGCGCGGCATATCCGGAAATCATGGATGCGGTCAAGCTTGCGGCCCGGCTGAAGGCGAGGCCGACAGGACGCAATTCTGCCGAATAAAACCCAAAACCTCTGCCACTTCGCCTTTGCTGGTGATCATGCGCATTGGCGCAGACCAACGGATACCCAGGAATGAAGTTTGAATCTGACGCGCGGGTTGAACCGCAGACGCGTGCGCCATCATGGAAATGGCTGCGTCTGATTGCGGCCGTATTGTCCCCGCGCTCGTTCCAGGTGTCCGGCTTTGGCCGCCTTCATGACGCCGTGCGATTTGCGTTTCCGCAACGCAATGCAATCTCCATCATTGTCGGGCTGACGCTTTGCGTCGCCGGCCTGAACGCGATCGAGCCGCTGATCCTGAAATTCTTGTTCGACGAACTCGCCGATATGCGCCTCCCCCGGATAGCGCTTCGCGCTTCCGGGGCTTCGGCGCGACCACCCTCCCCGGTAAACGCACGGCTGTCCGGGGAATGATTCACTGTGACGCGGGCACATGCCCGGCCAATGCTGCGTGAAGCAGCTACTTTCTGGGTTGCGAGACTCAGAAAGGAAGAAAGGCCGGGCATGCGTTATTGCGATAGCATTTTCGGGCGTCTGCTGGAACCGATTGACCGGCGCTGGTTTGAGAGAATCGTCGAGCGGCACGATGGCGACGCCTACATCAAGGAATTCACGAGCTGGGATCATCTTTGCCTGCTGGTGTACGCGCAGCTCAGTGGAATTGAAGGGCTTCGTGGGCTTGTGGCGACTTGGAACGCCAACGCTCACCATCATTATCACCTGGGTGTTGGCGACATCGCTCGTTCGACGATTTCCGACGCCAATGCGCGCCGCCCGATTGCGATCTTCAAGGAGACGTTTTCCATCCTTTCGACGCACGCTTCACGCCAGATTCGGCGCGAGGGCGACCATATGCTGCGGCTGATCGACTCGACGCCGGTCCCGCTTGGCGAACTTTTTGGCTGGGCCAAGTCCAACGGCCGCATCCGCGGCCTCAAACTGCACACCCTCTATGACCCGCAGGGTGACAATCCGATCGGCGCCGAGATCACCCACGCCAATGTCAATGACATTGAGATCGGCGAGAGCTTCCCCATCGAGCCTGGCGCGACCTATGTCATGGACAAAGCCTACTGCAAATACACCTGGTGGACAGCGATTCATGACACGCCCGCCACTTTCGTCACACGTCAGAAGACGTCTTCGAGGTTCCGGGCGGTGCGCTGGCGCAAGCTCGAACAGGTCCGGGGTGAGGGATTCACGATTATCGACGACGCGGAGGTCAGGCTGGTCAGCAAGGGCGATTCAAAACTCGCCATCCCTATGCGGCGCATTCGTTTGCGCCGCGATGATGGCGGCAAGCTTACGCTTCTGACCAACGATATGACCCGCGCCGCCGTGGCGATTGGCGCGCTCTACAAATTGCGCTGGCAGATAGAACTGCTGTTCCGTTGGATCAAACAGCATCTGAAGATCAGAAGCTTTCTTGGACGCAACGACAACGCCGTCTGCCTGCAAATTCTGGCGGCGATGATTGCCTATGTGCTGTTGCGCCTCGCCGCCCGGGCCAGCCGCCTCACGATCCCGCTCATCCGCCTCGCCGACATGCTCAAAGCGCGCCTATTCATGCGGCTGCCTCTCGAAAAAATCGACAAACCGCCCGATGTCCACACTTCTCGCCCCAAACCAAAACACTCCCCCGATCAGTGGGAGTTCTGCTATGCCTGAATTTTCCCCGGACAGCCGTGCCGTTTACGGGGGAGGAAACCTGCATCAGTTCGCTGCCTTTCCTCTATAGTGTTGCGTATGGCAAAAGTGTTGTGGCGCGCGACGGTAGTTGTTCATCGCTATCTCGGGATTGCGGTGGGGGCACTCATGCTGATGTGGTTCGCCTCCGGCATGGTGATGATGTATGTGCCCTATCCGCAGCTCTCGCCGGCGCAGCGGCTGCAACTGCTGGCGCCCATTTCTGCCGCCCAATGCTGTGAGGCCGGAACGGTCGGGCTGAAGGATGATGAACCGATTGCTGCGATGCAGGTTCAGACGCAGCTCGGCCAGTTGACCGCGCGCATACGTCCCGACGGACGGCCGCCCTTTGCCATTACCCTTGCCGGTGGTGCGCCCATCGGCGCCGGTGCCGCGGAAGTGCGCGCGCTTGCTGTGGATGCGGCGCGGCGGATCACGGGACAAAACTTTAAGATCGTTTCGGCAGATGTCATCGATCGCGACCAGTGGACGGTTGCGGAGGATTATGAATTCGCCCGTCCGCTGTATCGTTTCGGCTTTGATGATCCACGCCAGACGCAGGTCTATGTTTCCGGCAGTTCAGGGGATGTGGTGTTGTTCACCACGCGCGCCCAGCGTTTTTGGAACTGGGTGGGCGCAGTGCCGCACTGGCTGTATTTTACCGAACTGCGGAGCGACGGCCCGCTGTGGTCGAAGGTCATTGTCTGGACGTCCATTGCCGGCGGATTTCTCACACTGATCGGACTGTATATCGGCATCAGCCAGTTCCGCCGTGGTTCGCGCATGTCGCCCTATCGCGGCTGGAATTACTG
>DASUHP010000172.1:0-16848 GCA_036273455.1 Micropepsaceae bacterium
CATCGAAGTAAAAAGCCAAGTCGGCAGCTTCGGAAACAACTTCAACAATCGAGTCGAAGAAGCGCTGGGTAACGCAACCGATTTCTGGATGGCGTACAGCAAGGGTATTTTCGCGCCCAGCCGCAGACCGTGGCTTGGATACCTATTCATGCTTGAAGAGTGCGCCGGCAGCTTGAGGGCAACTAACCGCATTCAGCTCGATCCTTACGGAGTCGACGAAGAATTTCAGGAACTCAGTTACGCGCGCCGATACGAGCTTGTGTGTGCACGCATGATACGGGAGCGCCTCTACGATGCCGCATGCTTTTTTACAAGCAACTCCGTGGACGGGAAAAAGGGCAAATTCCTTCAGCCGAATCCGGAACTCAGCATTCGAAACTTTGCCGCGTCGCTTCACTCTGTAGCGGCTGCCTACGCAAAGATGAAATAGGCCGCGTCGGCAGAATATCGCTCTACCCAACCATTCTACTCAACGGGCGCCTTCGTACTCGCCCTGCGCAAAGCCTCGGTCATGATCTCGATCGGCTGCGCACCGGAAAAACCGATCGATCCCATGCGGAAATCCGGGACGCCGTTAATCCCGTTCCGGTGCGCGTAGTTTTCGGCGGCAATCACCTCATCAGCGCCTTCGTCGCCTGCCAGAAATGCCGCCACCGCATCATCCGGCAGGTCTGCTTTCGCAGCAATTGAGGCGAGTTCTGCGGGCGCAGACAGATCACGGCCTTCAACGAAATAACCTTCAAACAGCCGGTCGACGAGCAGGTCTTGGTTGCCGCCGCGGCGCGCCGTCCACCACACGAGCCGATGGGCCCGCCTCGTATTCGGCGTGCGGGATATCCGGTCGTAATTGAAAATCGCGCCGTCCGGCTTGCCCGCCTCGATGACATGCGCGTCCAGCCTTTGGCTATGTTCCCAGCTGCCGAATTTCGCGATTCTATAGGCGCGGCGGTCAATGCCTTCGGCGGGAAAATTCGGGTTCAGCTCGAATGGCCGCCAGCTGATGTCCAGCCGGACCTCCTCACGCAGTTCTTCCGATAATCGTGCGGCCGCGCGAGCGAGGCGCCGCTCGCCGATAAAACACCACGGACAGACGAAGTCCGAGGTGATTGACACGGGGATTCGTTTCATCCCGCAGCCTTCTATTGAAACTCCCGCACATCCGCGAGGTGACCGGCAATGGCCGCCGCCGCCGCCATGGCGGGACTCATCAGATGCGTGCGTCCGCCGCGGCCCTGACGGCCTTCGAAATTGCGATTCGATGTCGAAGCGCAGCGCTGCCCTGGTTCGAGCCGGTCGGCATTCATTGCCAGGCACATGGAACAGCCGGCTTCACGCCATTCGAACCCGGCCTGCAGGAAAATGCGGTCGAGGCCTTCCTCTTCCGCCTGATGTTTCACGAGTCCCGAACCAGGAACCACCATGGCGCCAACATGCGGCGCGACTTTGCGACCGCGTGCAAGTTCGTGTTCGACGACCTTTGCGGCTTCGCGCAGATCTTCAATCCGTCCATTGGTGCATGAGCCGATGAAGGCGCGGTCGATTTTGACCTCGCGCAACGGGGTGCCTGGCTTCAAATCCATATAGGACAAAGCGCGCAGCATGCCTTGGCGCCGGTTGGGATCCTGTTCGATAGCGGGATCAGGCACTTTGCCGGTCACCGGCAGCGCCTGTTCCGGACTGGTACCCCAGGTAACCATCGGCACAATGTCATCGGCCTTTAACCGGATCTCGGCATCGAACTTCGCATTGTCGTCCGATTTCAGCGTCCGCCAATAGCGGACCGCGGCTTCCCAGGCGCCGCCCTTGGGCGCGCGCGGCCGGCCACGAAGGTAATTGAAGGTGGTGTCGTCAGGCGCGATCACGCCAGCGCGGGCGCCCGCCTCGATCGACATGTTGCAGACGGTCATTCGCCCTTCCATCGACAGCGCGCGGATCGCCTCGCCGGCATATTCAATGACATAACCGGTCCCGCCGGCAGTCCCGATCTTCGCGATGATGGCGAGTATCATGTCTTTGGCGGTAACGCCCAACGGCAGCTTGCCGTCAACAGTCACGCGCATATTCTTCGAACGGGTCGTGAGCAGCGTTTCTGTCGCCAGCACATGTTCGACTTCGGACGTGCCGATGCCAACCGCCAGCGACCCGAAGGCGCCGTGAGTCGCGGTATGCGAGTCGCCGCAGACGATGATCAGTCCCGGCAAGGTCCAGCCCTGTTCCGGACCGATGATGTGAACGATGCCCTGCCGGATATCGTTCATGCCGAAATATTCGATGCCGAACTCTCGCGCGTTGTGCTCCAGCGTCTCTACGCTGTGAGCCGACTCGGGATCGGCAATCCCCCGGCTGCGGTCCGTTGTCGGCACATTGTGGTCAGCAACAGCAAGCGTCAGCTCGGGGCGGCGGACCTTGCGATGCGCCTCCCGCAAGCCTTCAAAGGCCTGTGCGCTGGTAACCTCATGGACAAGGTGCCGATCGACATAGATCACGCTGGCCTCGCCTTTGCTCTCGTGAACGAGGTGGCTGTCCCAGATCTTGTCGTAAAGCGTCTTGCCGCTGCTCATGACCAATTCCTGCTTTCTCCGGGACCACTGAACATAGGTACTGGCGCGGCTCAAGTCCCTTCAGTCACCGCGATGTGTTGGAGCGGTTCGCGCTGCGGCTAGAAGCGGCCGCTGAAATACAGCACTGCGAGAATGATCAGTACGGCGACCAGCTGCGCCATGACGCGCATGCGCATCAGCCGGTTGGACCAATTGCGCGACACATCGCCGCCCGCCCACAGCGTATAGAGGCCCGCCAGCAGGATCACGGCCACCACCGTGATTGCGATGCCAATGAGGAAATTTCCCGTCATACTTCAGTTCTCCGATACAGGGGCAGTCCAATCCGCTATACCCGCGAGCTGGACAACGGAGTAGCGGGAGCAGAGTCCCGAACTTTGCAACCAAATTTGGCGCCGCACGCTTGAATTCCGACATAGATTGTGGACGGCGCAGGAGAAAGCCATGAGGTTTGGAGGCTTCGGCAAAACAAATTTGACATTATCCGGCACCGTTGCGGCCAGCCTTATGTGCGGATCGCTGGCGATTGCACAACCCACTTTGCCGCTGCCGGCCCCCGGGACCAGTCCCGTGCCCGCGGTCACACCTGATGCTGCGGCGGCCAAAGCGCGGGCCGCAGCGCTCGCCGCGAAGGCCAATATCGATGTTGCCGAAGCCTGGACCAGAGCAACATCCGGCGCAAATGCTCCGGTCTACCTCCACATCGTCAGCGCCAAAGACCCCGATCGTCTGCTCGGGATAGACTCAGCAATCGCGAAATCTGTGGAGTTGCGTGAAGACAAACCGCAATCCCAGGGGCTGTTTGCGACCGTGATGGATATTCCGGCCGGCGGCACGGTCAATCTGGGCCCCGGCGGCCGGTATCTGATGCTCACGGGACTGAAGGCGCCGTTGAAGGAAGGCGACAGCTTCCTGATCACGCTTCATTTCGACAAAGCCGGCAACGAAAGTGCCGCTGTAAAGGTTCTCGCTTCCGGCGCCAATGGCTATCCGCCGGCGGCCGGGCGCCGCGGCGATACCACGGCCAGCGTGTCACAGCATTAAGGTCAAAAATCCGAAACGATACCTTTTTGCTCCCAATCGCCATAACGGGTCGGTTCCGGGCCTGCCGGGCCACCGATTTCCTTCGGCCCAGGCGGCGCGGCCCGTTCGGATGCCTTGCGGCGACGCTCTTCCGCCTCCGCCAAAGCACGTTGTGCTTCCGGCGGCAGATTCGGTTTTCCAGCAGCGCCACTCTTGGTCATTTGGACTTTTCCGGTGGGACTTCCGTCACTACATCAGATCTGCATCAGTTGTTCCAATGGCAATCCCGGATTGGTCTCTATGGTGAATCTTTTCCGCACCGGCATTTTAATGGCAGCTTTGACCGCCATTTTTCTTGCAGTGGGCTACCTGATCGGCGGCCCATCGGGAATGCTGATTGCTTTCCTGTTCGCGCTCGGGACCAATCTTTTCGCCTATTGGAATTCCGATCGCGCCGTCCTGGCGATGTACCGCGCGCAGGAAGTCGACGAGACGACGGCTCCCGACCTCGTGCATCTCGTTCGCGTATTATCCGCAAATGCCGGCCTGCCCATGCCCCGGGTCTATATCGCGGACAACCCGCAACCGAATGCCTTTGCCACCGGACGCAGCCCGGAGCACGCGGCGGTCTGCGCCACAACTGGAATTCTGCAACGGCTGAATCAGGAAGAGTTGGCCGGCGTGCTGGCCCATGAGCTGTCGCACGTAAAAAACCGCGACACCCTGATTATGACCATCACCGCGACATTTGCCGGCGCGATTTCCATGCTGGCGAATTTCCTGTTCTTCTTTGGCGGCGGCGGCATGGGTGAGCGCCGCAACAATCCGCTGGGGGGAATTGGCGCGTTGGTGGTGATGATTCTTGCGCCTTTGGCCGCTGCATTGGTGCAGATGGCGATCAGCCGCACGCGTGAATACGAAGCCGATCGCAGCGGCGCATTGCTTTCCGGCCGGCCATTGTGGCTGGCCTCGGCACTTCGGCGGATTTCGGCAGACGTTGCGGTCACTGACAATCCCGCGGCCGAGGCCCATCCCGCAACTGCTCATATGTGCATCATCAATCCGCTACACGGCGGCGGCCTGGCGGGACTGTTTTCGACCCATCCTTCGACCGAAGAGCGCATCGCGAGGCTGCAGGCCATGGCGGGTGAGATGGGTGAGGCTCCGACACCGGGTCCCTGGACTTGATCGGCAAACCCGCCGGAATCGCCGCACGGACCGCGGCGGTGACGGCGATTTCCGCGGTTTTGCGCAAGCGGGTGCCACTTGAGCGCGCGTCGGCGGAATTCATTGACCCCGCCCTGCTGCAACCTCGCGACAAAGGTTTTGCACGCGCGCTTGCAACGGAAAGCTTTCGGCGGCTGGGTCAAATCCAGGCGCTGATCCGGCGATTCGTGGCCAAACCGCCGGCGCCGCACCGGGCCGGCATGACCCCGGAAATCCTGATCGCCGGAGCCTGCGAGCTGCTGTTCCTCAAGACACCTGCGCATGCTGCCGTCGACGCTGCCAACCGCCTCGCGCAGGCGGACCACGGAGCTGTCCATTTCAAGCCGCTGATCAATGCGGTTCTGCGGCGAATCGCCCGCGACGGCGAAATCATCATTGGCGCGCAGGATTCCGCGGCGCTCAATACGCCCGATTGGCTGTGGCCACGTTGGCTGTCGGCTTTCGGCGAGGAGACTGCTCACGCGATTGCAAAAATCCACATGAACATCCCGCCCCTGGATGTGACATATTCTGGCGCATCAATTCCGCCCATTCCCGGTGCTATCGAACTTGCACCCGGGCGCCTGCGGCTCAATCGCGCGGGACGTGTTGAGGAACTGCCCGGATACAGCGGCGGCCAGTGGTGGATTCAGGATTTTGCCGCCTCGCTGCCGGCGCGTCTGCTTGGCGACATAGCAGGCCAACGGGTTCTCGATCTCTGCGCGGCACCGGGCGGCAAGACGGCACAGTTCTGCGCTGCCGGCGCGCACGTGACCGCGGTTGATCTGTCGCCCGAGCGCCTCTGCTTGCTCCACGAAAATCTTTCACGCCTGAATCTCGGTGCTGAAATTGTCGCCGCCGACATCCGCGACTGGCGGCCGCCACAACTCGCGCCGTCCGTCTTTCTCGATGCACCATGCACTGCCACGGGCACTATCCGCCGTCATCCCGATTTGCCGTGGGTCAAGGGCGCCGCGGATGTCGACATCTGCGCCGCACTACAGCAGGAACTGATGGACGCGGCGGCCGAAATGACGGCTCCGGGCGGCATGCTCATTTATGCAGTATGTTCGCTGGAAGCAGAAGAATGCTCTGAGCAGGTTGCCGCATTTCTTCGCCGGCACCTGGATTTTCGCCGCGAAGCCGTCGCCCCTGGTGAAGTCCTTGATGCGTTGTTCGTGACTCCCGAAGGTGACCTCCAAACCCTTCCCTGTTATTGGGCGGACAAGGGCGGCATGGATGGCTTTTTCGCGGCGCGGATGAGACGGACGAACTCACAACCACTCGACGTAATTTCGGAATAGCATTAGGCTCCGGTTGAATCCGGTGAGCTGGTCCAATGGCGGTGAATTGCGAAATGCTGGCCGCGGAATACGAAACTTCTCCGGTCGGCCCACAGATTGTCAGATTTCCCAAACTGCCAACGCCGGAGCAACGGCATTATCTGGCGCGCGGATTGGAGCAACCCGGAGGCAAGCTGCCATTGTTCGATCTCGAAGGACGCGCGGTGCATCCATCGCTGGTCCGCACCTGCCTCGCAAAAGGCTGGGCCGAACCATGGTTCGTCAATCCGCTAAAGCCCGACTGGCTCGTGTGCAAGCTGACCGACAAAGGCCGCCGCGCCGTAACCGGCTGAGCAAGTCTATTCGCCGAGAATGTCGCGTTGCGCTGATCACTATTTCTACATATAAGTCTGCGCATACAGAAGCCATTTACATGAAGAAGCTGTAGAATGAACAGTATGGCGCCCGGTGACCTTCCGCCAGGCCGGACGGAAACCGATGTCATCATTATTGGCGCCGGGCCAATCGGTCTTTTCGCCGTCTTCGAGCTGGGATTGCTCGATCTCAAATGTCATCTGATCGACATCCTCGACCGGCCCGGCGGGCAGTGCACCGAGCTATACCCCGAAAAACCGATCTATGACATTCCGGGCATTCCGATTGTCACCGGCCAGGAATTGACCGAACGGCTTATGCAGCAAATCAAGCCGTTCGGGGCGCAATTTCATTTCAATGAAATGGCCGACCGGCTGCACCGGCTCGAGGAGGGACGGTGGCAATTGTCGACCGATGCAGGCACCACTCTGGTGGCACCAGTCGTCGTTATCGCGGCGGGGGGTGGCAGTTTTGTTCCCAAGCGTCCGCCGATCGCCGGTATCGAGGAATATGAGGGTAAATCGGTCTTTTATGCCGTAAGGCGGATGGAGCAGTTCCGCGGCCGTGACGTGCTAATTGCGGGGGGCGGAGATTCTGCGCTCGACTGGACGATCAACCTCGCGCCGATCGCACATCGTCTGACGCTGGTGCATCATCGCGATGGATTTCGCGCCGCGCAGCACAGCGTCAATCGGATGCGCGAACTGGTCGATGAAGGAAAAGTCAATTTTCACGTGGCGAGCGTGAAGGCGCTGCACGGGGCCGGCGGTCAGCTTGAGGCGGTGACCCTGGCGGGAGCCGACAAGAAAGAATGGCGCCATGAAGCGAATGCATTCCTCCCGTTTTTTGGCCTGACGATCAAACTGGGTCCGATCGCGGAGTTCGGCCTTAATCTGCATGAAAACCTCGTCCCGGTGGACACCGCGAAATTCGCGACTTCGACCCCGGGAATCTTTGCCATCGGCGACATCAACACCTATCCTGGAAAGCTGAAGCTCATCCTCTCCGGTTTCCATGAAGCCGCCCTGATGGCCCAGGCGGCATTCCGCATCTGCCGCCCGAATGAGAAACTGCGTTTCCAGTACACGACTTCGTCGTCGAACTTGCAGAAGAAGCTGGGCGTGGCCTAATTCCCAACCGATGAAGATTATTGCAACCGATCGAAAAGGCGTGGTGCACGAGGTACAGGGCACCCTGGGCTGGACCGTCATGGAAGCGCTGCGGGATGCCGGACTTCCTGTTGCCGCCGAATGTGGCGGCGCCTGCGCCTGTGCAACCTGTCATGTCTATGTCGCGGAGGAATGGTTCGCGAAGCTGAACCCGCCCTCGCCGGAAGAACTCGACATGCTCGACATGGCGGTGGCTGTCGAATCAAACTCCCGCCTGTCATGCCAGATACGCTGCGAGGAATCCCTCGAAGGGTTTACCGTCACCATCGCGCCGGAATAAGTGGCGAGCCCTCCCCAGTCATAGTTTGGTCACGCGAATCGGTCAGCTTTGGCTCTGGCAATCACCGCCGACGAACGGTAGATTGGGCCAAGGCTTTATTTTGCTGAGGAGATTCGCGCCTTCAGTCAAAGGTTCCCGCGGTGCTAGCCGAGCGCTTTCCGGAGAACTGCCCGGCTCTTGTACTCAATGCCGATTATCGGCCGTTGAGCTATTTTCCGCTGTCGCTCTGGTCGTGGCAGGATGCCATTAAGGCGGTGTTCCTCGACCGGGTTAACATTGTCGCGGAATACGAGCGCATCGTCCGCTCAGCCAATTTCCAGATGAAATTGCCGTCGGTCGTCTCGTTGAAGACCTACGTCAAACCGATGCGTAATCCGGCCTTCACCCGGTTCAACGTGTTCCTGCGCGACCGGTTTCAGTGCCAATATTGCGGCGCAAAGGAAGACCTGACGTTCGATCATGTGGTTCCCCGTTCACGCGGCGGCCGCACGACCTGGGAGAACGTGGTCACCGCCTGCGCAGCCTGCAATCTGTTGAAGGGCGGACATTTGCCTCACCGTGCAGGGATGCATCCGCGCATGGCGCCGCACAAACCGTCGGTTTCCGAATTGCAGAATAATGGCCGCATGTTCCCGCCCAATTATCTGCACGAGTCCTGGACCGACTATCTCTACTGGGACATCGTGCTGGACCCGTAAGAGGCCGGAATTGTGATGCTTGCGTTCGCGGCCGGGTTCCCGCAGTTTCCGCGCGCAGCTGTTTTGGGGGCTACTTATGCCAGCGATAATGAAGAAAGCCGGATCGGCGCAACGCGGACGGGCAAAAGCTACGGCGAATCCTGGTGGCCGACGCTCCACAGCATCCGAAAATCTGCTGCTGGTTGCCACCCGCAAAGGCGCATGGATTTTCCACGGTGATTCGACGCGCAAGAGCTGGCGCGCCGATGGTCCTCATTTTCTCGGTCAGATCGTCAACCATCTCATGCTTGATCCACGCGATGGGCGCACCCTGCTCGCGGCCACCAGCACAGGCCATCTCGGCCCGACCATGCACCGCTCGACGGATTTCGGGCGCAGTTGGCAGGAAGCGAAACAGCCACCGGCCTTTGCCAAAGTTGCCGAGGGCCAGACCGGGCGTAGCGTCAAGCACACCTTCTGGCTTACGCCTGGGCATGCCAGCGAGCCCGGCGTCTGGTATGCCGGCACCTCACCGCAGGGTCTCTTTCGTTCCGAAGACGGCGGAAATCATTGGCAGCCATACGGGGCGATCAATGACGATCCGCAATATCGCAAATGGATGGGACGCGAACAGGACGGCACGCCGGACGGGCCTAAACTGCATTCCATCACCATCGATCCGCGCGACGCGAAGCACATGTATATGGGAATGTCGGGCGGCGGCGCGCATGAATCGCATGATGGCGGCAGAAGCTGGGCGCCTCTCGCGAAAGGTCTGGAAGTTGTCGAGGGATTCAACGCCGCTGACATGACCTTCCACGATCCGCATTGCATCCGCATTTGCCCGAGCAATCCGGACCGGCTTTACCAGCAGAACCATTGCGGCATTTACCGGATTGACCGGCCTGCAGACGAATGGGTGCGTATCGGCAAGAATATGCCGGCGCGCGTCGGCGATATCGGTTTTCCGATGGTCGTCCATCCTCGTGATGACAAAGTTGTATGGGTATTCCCTATGGATGGTCAGACGGTCTGGCCGCGCACCAGTCCCGAAGGCAAGCCCTGCATTTACCAGACGACAAATGGCGGAAAGACGTGGAAGCGCCGCGATGGGGGGCTGCCCACAGAACAGGCGTGGTGGACGGTCAAGAGGCAGGCCATGACGGCGGATGGCGGGACTCCGGTCGGACTATATTTCGGCACGACCAGCGGTGACCTCTGGATGAGCCGGGACGAGGGCGGCAAATGGACAAATATCGCCCGCCACCTGCCCGAGATTTACGCGATTGAAGCCGCGGTGCGCGCGTAAGCAATCCGATGAAGGTGCTGATTCCGACACCTTTGCGCTCTTACACTGGTGCACGCGAAGTCGAGGCGGGCGGTGGATCGGTCGCAGAAATGCTGTCCGAACTTGACCGGCGCTATCCGGGCTTCCGCTTTCGCATGGTGGATGAGCAAAACCGGGTGCGGCCCCATATCCGTGTGTTCGTCAATGGCGAGCAGACATTCGATTTGCGCCGGCCGCTGAGCCCCTCCGATTCGATCCATATCGTGCAAGCATTGAGCGGCGGCTGATGTCGAAATCCCCCGCCGCTGCGCCGCTGCCGCTCGACGGCGTGCGCGTACTCGATGTCAGCCAGATCATGGCGGGGCCGTTCTGCTCCATGCTGCTCGGCGACATGGGCGCGGACGTGATCAAGATCGAGCCGCCGCCGGAAGGCGACCAGACGCGCCGCGCGATGGCCGCCCGGATGAAGGGCAAAGACAGCCTCGGCTTTTTCAATCTCAACCGCAACAAACGCAGCTTTGCGCTCGATCTCAAGACGGAAGCCGCGCGCGACGTGTTTTACCGGCTGGTGCAAACCGCCGACATCCTGGTTGAAAATTACCGGCCTGGCGTGACCCAGCGCCTCGGCATCGATTATCCGGCGCTCAGCGCGGTCAATCCGCGGCTGATCTACGCCAGCATCTCGGGATTTGGACAGACCGGACCATGGGCCAACCGCCCTGGATTCGATCTCATCACGCAGGCAATGTCGGGCGTAATGAGCGCCACGGGGCAGCCGGACAGTCCGCCGACCAAGTCGGTCGTGCCGGTATCCGACATCGGGTGCGCGCTCTTTGCCGTGTACGGAATATTGTCTGCATTCATCCAGCGCGGCAAGACGGGTCGCGGACAGTATATCGATGCCTCTTTGTTCGAGGCCGCACTTGCTTTCTCGATATGGGAAATCTCCGATTTGTGGGGGACCGGCCAGATACCGCGACCGCTTGGCACGGCGAACCGCTTCAGCGCCCCGTACCAGGCGGTCCGCGCCAGGGATGGCTGGTTCGTGCTGGGGGCGAATTCCAACCGGCTGTGGCAGAAATTATGCACGCTTCTCGAACGCCCCGATCTCGCGGCTGATGCACGATTCGCGACCATTCCCGGCCGGCTTGAGCACCGCCTCGCTCTGATCGACGAAATCGAAAAGAGTTTTGCGGCGCGAACAGTGAGCGAGTGGGTTGAAATACTGCTTCGCGCCGGAATACCCGCGGGCCCGATCCTGAATTATGCCGAAGCTCTCAACAGCGAGCAGACTCTGGCACGGAATGCGGTGATGGAGATCGATCATCCGGTGGAGGGACGAGTCAAGTCGATCGGGTTTCCGGTCAAACTCTCCGAGACGGTTCAGCTCGTGCGGCGCCCGCCACCGCTGCTCGGTGAACACAATGAAGAAATCCTCGACGAGCTCGGCATTACCGGCGAGTTGCGAGCGCAATTAAGCAATAAGGAGGCGACATGACCGGCCGGGTGACTTACAGCAAATCCGGCACCACGGGTTTCGTGCTCTTCGATCGTCCCGAAGCGCGCAACGCCATGACATGGGGGATGTACGAACAGCTCGGTGCCGCGTGCCGGGCGATCTCGGCCGACCGTGACGTGCGCGTTGCCGTGTTCCGCGGTGCAGGCGGGAGTTTCGCAGCCGGCACCGATATCGCGCAATTCCTGGAATTCACCGGTGGTGAAAGCGGGATTGCCTATGAGCGGCAGATCGAGGCGTCAATTGAGCTGATCGAAAAGGTCGCGAAACCGGTGATTGCCCTTGTTGAGGGAAATTGCGTCGGCGGCGGGCTGGTCATCGCCGCAGCCTGCGATCTGCGGATTGCAACACCAAATGCGCGGTTTGGAGTTCCGATTGCGCGCACCCTCGGCAACTGCCTTTCGCCACGCAACGTTTCGCGCCTGTTGAGCCATTTCGGTCCGGCGCGCACCAAACGCATGCTGCTCCTGGCCGAACTGATCAGCGCAAAAGAAGCGGAGAGTTGCGGCTTTGTGGTGCGGATTGTGGAGAGTTCCGAACTTGAAGCCGTCGCACGCGAACTTTGCACACGAATTGCGGCACAGGCCCCGATCACAATGATGGCGGCCAAAGAGATGATCCGCCGCATCGGAACGGCTGTCGCACCCGATTGCGACGATCTTATCCGCACCGTTTATGGCAGTTCCGATTTTCATGAAGGGGTGCAGGCCTTCGTGACCAAGCGGCCGCCGAACTGGCGCGGTGAATGAATCGCGGATGACATCCGGGCCGCGTCCCGTCTAATGTCCGGCGGAAAAGACAAGGCTACGATTATGACAAGTCACTGGCTATTGGCTGCCGGCGCAATGCTCGCTTTATGCGGAGGTGCAAATGCGCGGCAGTGGGAGCCTCCTCCTCAAATGGCAGCGCTCGATTATTCCCAAATCAGCCACATCAAGCCCAATGGCCAGGTTGTTATGCTGTGGTGGATCGTGCCGGAAATCTTCATGCCGAACGCCAACAACCAGTCGCTTCTGAATGTCTTGTCCCACTATGTCGTCCTTGGCGTGGTACAGGGCCGGCCCGGCCCAAACGGAGCCTTGGCTTTTGATCCGATCCCCCCTCTCCAGATCACCGATCAGGCATCGCAAATCTACTCGCCCATCCCTGACAATATGCTTCCCGCTGATGTGAGCCAGGCGCTGGCCACGGTTGAGAACCTCGCGCGTCAGACTCCGGTAGCGCCCCTGGCCCAGGGAATGCATTGGTCGGTCTATCAGGCCGACACCATTCATAGCTGTGGCCAGGGCCGGATGTCGGTTGCGTTGGCCGGAGAGACCTACATATTCGACACGCCGATTCCCGGCTGCCCGAAAAAGTAACCGTTCATCTTCAAAAAAAGTTTTGTGTCTGCGCGCCGCGGGAACGGCACAAAGCGCAAGCGTGAGCCGTTGTCTAATCCGTTACGCGTCGTCTCGACGGCGCGGCAATTTTTAGCAAGAGGACACCGGAGATGGACACACCCGTGCAAAATTCATCCGGCATGTCGCAGCCGACTTCTGACGGCCTTGACATCTCCGCGCTGGCTGAGAGCGCCAAGGCTAAGCTCGGAGAAATCGGCGGGCCGGTCAAAGACAAAGCGATGGAAGTGGCGTCACAGCAGAAAGATGCGGGCGCCGAACAGCTTGAGACGGCGGGTCGCGCGATTCACGGCGCGGCGCGCGAACTGGAACAGTCAATGCCGCAGATTGCCGGCTACGTGCATGATGTCGGACAAAGGCTTGAGAACTTTGCGTCCGATATCCGCAACGGCGGGGTCAATGAACTTCTCGGCAAGCTCGGCTCACTGAGCAAGGATCAACCGGCACTCGTGTTTGGCGGTGCACTGCTCGCTGGCTTGGCGCTCACGCGGTTTCTGAAGAGCTCCGCAACTTCCGGCGAAAGCTCCTCCTCGATGAACATGGGCGGCGTGCAAGCCGGTTCCATGACGATGCAATCCGGGACTACCGGCATGGGTCAGGGCGGCTTGTCGGGCACCGGGGGCCTTTCAGGCAGTGGCAGCATGTCCGGGACTGGCGGGTTCTCCGGCACCGGGTCGAGCGGGTTTCAAGGCCCGACGGGGGGTAACCGATGAACATGCACTTCAAGCGTTCCATACCGGACATCATCAGTGACGTTGTCCATCAAGGGACGAATCTCGTTCGCAAGGAAGCAGAGCTTGCCAGGGCCGAAGTATCGGAAAAGCTTTCCAATGCGGCGGTCGGCATCGGTCTTGCGATCTTCGGTGCCGTGCTGGCAATCCCGGCGCTGGTCATCTTGCTCGAAGCAGCCGTGGCGGGCCTTATGGCCGCAGGTTTGCCGGTCTATTGGTCGGCCCTTATCATCGGCGGCATCACACTTATCGTCGGGATCGCACTCCTGATGGCTGGAGCCAGCCGGCTCAGGGGCGAAAATCTCGTCCCGCAGAAGACTATTCACCAACTGCAGCGCGACGCCCAGGTCGCAGCCAACGAAGCGAGTACGCACCATGGCATCAACAGAGCAGCTTGAACGTGAAGCAGAGCTGAACCGCGCGCGGTTGGCAGCTTCACTTGAGGAATTGCGCAATGTCACCCCCGGCAGGGTGATGGATGAGATCTTGGGCTATGCCAAAAGCGGCAGCGCCGATCTCCTGCGTGGAATTGGTAACCAGGTTGTCCAGCATCCGCTGCCGGCAACCCTGATCGGCGCCGGCTTGGCATGGATGATCATGTCGAGCGGTTCGTCGGGACGGGGCACTGCCTATGATACCAACACCCGGACCACGTCCAGTGGCAGCTGGTTCTCCGGAACGGCTTCATCGGCGGCGGAATCCGCCGGTGATCGTGCAAGCTCGGCAATGCACGGGCTGAAGGATACCGCGCAGAACGCGATATCCGGTATCGGCGACAGCATCGATAGCGCCACCGGGGCGGTTAAAGATCGCGCCCAGTCCGCCGTGTCCACTCTGAGCGATACCGCCTCGGGCATCGGAGATTCGCTATCGAGTGCGTACGGCACAGTCAGCGAATCCGTCGTGTCCGCCGCGAGCACCTGCGTCGACGCCGCGAACAGCATCATTCCGTCGCAGGACGAACTGGTGCAGACCGGCCAGCGCATCTGGGACTTCTGCAAAGACCAGCCGCTGGTGGTCGCCGGCCTTGGGCTCGCCATTGGCGCGGCCATCGGTTCATCCATTCCCACGACTGAGGCCGAGCGGCGGCTGATGGGCGAAACCGCCGATCAGTTGAAACAGAAGGCTCAGGATCTCGTCACTGATCCGCTGAAGAGCGCCAATCACATGGCGAAATCCGTTGGCGAGCAGATCATTGACGAAGCCGCGAAAATCGCGAAACAGGAAGTGGCCAACATGGTCGAAGGTTGGGGTAATAGCCGCGATAGCGGACTGCAGTCGGACCAGCCTTCTGGTGGTGAACCCGGGTCGAACAGCTTTTCGTCCGGCCAGGGCCAGCGCCCCTTTCATTGATCGACAGTAAATGGAAAACCCCGGCCGTTCGCGGCCGGGGTTTTTGTTTGTGCCGAAAATTACGGCGGCAGCGATTTGCCCAAGTAGGACAGACCGGACGCCCTCAGAAGTCCGGGGTTTCAGCCCGGGGAGCTGGAGCGTCGCGGTTATCGAAATACTCGCGAGGATTTTCCGCGCAGGCGATCTCCGCCCAATCGCTGCCCATCGGCCGGTAGGTGATCAGGCCGGTCATGGGCGTGGTGAATATCGCCGGGTCTTCGACCGTAACTTCAATCTGCAAACCCGGCTTCGACAGATCGGAATCGAAGTTTCCCCGCGGATTTGAGGTTCCGCGCGGGAAATATCTTGCATCCTGTTGCTGCAGGGCGTCACGCGCTGCCGTCCCGCTGATCAGGCGGTAACGCTCAATGACGTGCAGTTTGTCGGTGAACGGTGTGCCGTAAAAATCAATCACCGAAAGCGGCCCCACCTTCTGGCCGATGGTGTCAACCACCAGCGAATTGCCTTCGTAGCGGCCAATCGAATCGCCATGCCACGAAGGCACGACATGCGCCGGATGCGGCACATTCATCTTCACATGCCGGGCCTGGTGGTCGGACAAGGTAATCAGCACCACCTCGTTCTTCGACTGGACGATCCGCAATCCCAACTGGACGAGCAGGGTAAACGGTGTCGGCTCGACGCGGCACTGGTTATGGGGATCGAGCGCAAGGCCCTCCTTCGCGAGCGCCACGCGGTTTCGCAGTGCTGCGGCGGCACGCGGGGTGAGGATCGGGTTGCTGTCATCGGCAATCAGCGGGTCGTCGATCAACGTCCCGTCGGGGCGCGGGAATTTCGCCTGCACCGGCGCCGGCGAACCGGGCTTGGGTTCGAAAAAGAAAAAGTCGCGGGCCCAGTCTCCGGAGAGGGCGGGTACCGGTGCTGCCGGGTCGGCGACGGCAGGCATGAACGCGGCGACCGCGGCCAATACGCCGAGCGAGAGACCCAGGAACAACCTCATCAGGCAGCCTTGCCGGACAAAGCTGAAAGGACACGCTCCGGTGTCAGCGGAAGCTGGCGGATGCGCACCCCAATCGCGTCGAACACCGCATTTGCGACGCCGGGCCACACACTTTCGCTCGCCGGTTCGCCGACGCGCATCGGCGGCAAATCGGGCCGGTCCAGGAGCAGAATGTCGATTTCTTCCGGTATCTCGCTGAACGTTATGATCGGATAAGAAGACCAATCGAGACTGGTGACACGCGAGCGGTCGAATTTCACTTCTTCCTTCAGTGCACGGCTGATGCTCTGAATGACGCCGCCTTCGATCTGGTTGCGAACCGCGCCAGGATTGACCACGAGACCGCAATCCTGGGCAATGGTCACACGCTGTACACGGACGGTTCC
The DNA here is from genome assembly GCA_036273455.1 of Micropepsaceae bacterium. GTDB lineage: Bacteria > Pseudomonadota > Alphaproteobacteria > Micropepsales > Micropepsaceae > CAIYRG01. The sequence continues at coordinate 16,249 of DASUHP010000172.1, forward strand.
GGTCCTGCGATTCACCGCAACTTCGTAGATGCCGGCGACATTGGTGTCAGTATCGCTGCCCAGCATCGCAACTCCACGGCCATAGGCGATGTCACCGGAAGCCTGGGCCGCTCCCGAGGGACGGGATTGCCATTTGGCCTTCTCTGCCGCAGCGTTGAGGACTGCGAGTCCGCGCGGGCGCGGCGAGTGTTTGAGCCTGAACGCAATTGGGTCTTCACCCGCAGCCGCGGCCAATTCGTCCATGAAGCATTCATCGACGAAGATATTGTCAGGCGAACCAACGCCTCGCATCGAACCGACCCGGATGCGCAGTGGGCCTTCGCGATGCGATGCCGGACCCAGATACGCGAACACCACGCGCTTATTCGGTAGGTCCTCATACACCGGATCGAAGTTCCCCGCCGCCCCGCTGAATCCCTCTTCCAGCCCCGGTTTGGTCCAGCCGGCCAATTGCGCGGTGACCAGACTACCTGGTTCGCCGCCATGTTTCGGCTCGTGATATTCGGGGCGCGAATAGCCGGAGAATCCAAATGTGCGTGCATCCCAGGCAACGATTTTGCCATTGCCGTCGAGACCACCGCGGCATTCGCTGATGCGGGC
>DASUHP010000173.1:0-8460 GCA_036273455.1 Micropepsaceae bacterium
AAACGCTTTCCGAAGTGCATCTGCTGTCTGAGGCGAGCCGGCTTGCTTATGCCGACCGCGGGCAATGGCTTGGCGATACGGATTTCGTTTCGGTCCCGCTGGCCGGACTGCTGGATGCGAATTACCTCGCGGCGCGCTCCGGGCTCATCAATCCTATGCGCGACATGGGACGCGCGCTGCCTGGCCTGCCGCCGATGAAAAAGGCCGAATTGCCGCGCTATGCACCGATGCCGCGGCAGATCGAAAACGGCACCAGCCAGATTTCGGCCGTCGATGACAATGGCGAAGCGCTTTCCATGACCACATCGGTCGAGTCGGCATTCGGCGCCGAGATTTCGGCCGGAGGATTCGTTCTCAACAATCAGCTGACGGATTTTTCCTTCCAGCCGGTCGCAGGGGGAAAACCGGTCGCCAATGCCGTGGCTGCCGGAAAACGGCCCTTAAGCTCAATGGCGCCTACCCTCATCTTCGCGCCGGACGGTAGCTTCTTTGCGTCCGTCGGTTCGCCCGGCGGACGGTTGATTATCGGCTATGTCGCGCAGACCGTTGTCGGGCTGATCGACGGACAGATGTCGATGCCGGCCGCCGCCGCCGCACCACGGCATATCAATATGAACGGCGCGACGATGATCGAGGCCAATACCCCGCTCGTGCAACTGGCGCCGGCGCTCACCGCCATGGGCCATCAGGTGCGGATCACCCGTTTCGATTCCGGCGTCAATGGCATCAAGCGCGTGCCGGGGGGGTATGAGGGAGGCGCCGATCCTCACCGTGAAGGCGCCGCACTGGGCGATTGAGATATAATGGCTGAACCTTTGCTGACGAGCGCGGTGCGGGCGCACCAGGCCGGCGATGTTGCCAGGGCCGCACGCCTCTATGGCGAAATCCTGCGTCTCGAACCGCGGCAATTCATGGCTCTGCAGGGTCTTGGAATCCTGCATTATCAATCCGGCCAATGGGAAGAGTGCGAACGCGTGATGGGGCTGGCGATACGCGCGAACCCGTCATCCGGCGACTGTTTCTTCACCCGCGGTTGCGCGCTGCAAAGATTGGGCCGGCCGGCAGAAGCACTGATCTGTTTCGATCAGGTGATCGCGTTCAATCCTGGCCATGGCGATGCGCACAGCAATCGCGGTGTTGCCCTGATGACCATGAACCGTCTTGATGAGGCGCTCGAAAGCTTCACAAGCGCGCTGAATATCGACGGTTCGAATGCCGCGGTGTGGAACAATCGCGGTTGCGTGCTGGTCAATCTTGGCCGGCATGGCGAGGCCATTCCCTGTTTCGACAACGCGATTGCGCGGCAAGGCGGCTTTGCGCAGGCATTCGTCAATCGCGCTTCAGCGCATGCCGCGCTGAAGCATTACCCTGCAGCGATTGCCGATTTCGAAAGGACCGTCGAGATCAATCCGGATTTTCCCTATGTGACGGGGCACCTTGCGCATTATCGCATGCAGGCCTGTGACTGGCGGCATTTCGCCGAGGATACGGCACGTATTGCGGAAGGCATTCGCGCCGGAAAACGCGTCGTGCTGCCCTTCATTCACCTCGCGCTGTCCGATTCGCCCGCCGGTCAATTCCGCTGCGCTTCGATATGGACCGAAAACGACGCGCCGCCGCGTCCCAACCCGCTGTGGCGCGGCGAAATCTACCGGCATGACCGCATTCGCCTCGCCTATGTTTCGGCCGACTTCCATGCCCATGCGACGGCAGCGCTGATGGCGGAAATATTCGAACGCCATGATCGGCGGCAGTTCGAAACGACCGCGATTTCTTTTGGTCCCGACGATGCGACGCCGATGCGCGCACGCGTGCAGCGTGCCTTCGACCGGTTTATCGATGTGCGAAACGCAAGCGATCTGGAAATCGCAACGCTGATCCGGCGGCTCGAAATCGACATTGCCGTCGATCTCAAAGGCCTGACAAAAGACAATCGTGCCGGAATTTTCGCCCATCGTCCGGCGCCGGTGCAGGTGAGCTATCTCGGTTATCCGGGCACCATGGCGGCGCCCTACATCGATTACCTGCTCGCCGATCGCACTGTGGTGCCGGAAGAACAGCGGGCGTTCTATCGCGAGCGCGTCGTCTACCTTCCCGACAGCTATCAGGCCAACACGGCGCGGCCCATCTCGGCAAATGCCGGAACGCGTGCCGATTTTGGCTTGCCGGATCAGGGCTTCGTCTTCTGCTGCTTCAACAACAGCTACAAAATCACGCCGGATGTGTTTGCCGTCTGGATGCGATTGCTGCGCGCCGTCCGCGGCAGCACATTATGGCTGCTGGAAGACAACGCGGGGATGCGCGAAAATCTGCGCCGCGAAGCAGAAACGCGGGGAATTGCCTCCGGCCGGCTGGTATTCGCGCCGCGCGCTGCGATGGATGAACATCTGGCCCGCCACCGCCATGCCGATCTCTTCCTCGACACGCAGCCTTACGGCGCGCATACCACCGCGAGCGATGCCCTGTGGGCCGGAGTTCCGGTTCTGACTGTCGAAGGAGCAACATTTCCCGGGCGTGTTGCGGCGAGTCTGTTGCGCGCTGCCCGGCTGCCGGAACTCATCACACCCGATCTTGCAGAATATGAAGCCGCGGCGCTGCGCCTCGCGTGGGAACCTGGAACCCTGGGCGGCATCCGCACAAAGCTCGCCGCAACCCGCGCGCAGATGCCGCTATTCGACTGCGAAAGATTTACGCGTCATCTCGAATCTGCATTCCTCAGCATGACCGAACGGAGCCGGCGCGGCGAAACGCCGGAGAGTTTTTCAGTCACTGGAGAGGCGCAATCCGGGCCCGGGGCCATGCCGATTCCCGGCAATGCGGCAGCGGCCTATCTCGAAGGCTGCCGGCTAATTCGCGAACAAAATTTTTCGGCCGCCCTGGCCCGTTTCGACGAAGCAGTCGCCCTGGCCCCCGAGTTTATCGAGGCGCTGACCAATCGCGGCGGCGTACTGATGGCGCTCAACCGTCCCGATGAGGCGATCCGGTCGCTTGATCTTGCACTGGCGCTCAACCCGAATATGCCCGAGGCCTGGAACAATCGCGGTAATGCGCTGTCGGTACTCGGCCGGCATGACGAGGCGGTCCAAAGCTTTGATCGCGTGCTGGCGCTGCGCCCGCAGTTGATTGAGGCGCTGATCAATCGCGGTACGGCGCTTCTCACTTTGCGGCGCACCGAAGATGCGTTCGCGAGCTATGAGGCAGCTCTTAAAGGTGACCCGCGCAATAGCGCGGCGCTGCACGGTCGTGCCAACGCGCTGTTCGAGCTCAAGCGTTTTGAAGAAGCGGCTTCGGGATTCGAAGTCGCGATGGCTGCAGGACCGGGAAGCGACTTCGCCGGAAAGCTCGCCTTCACGCGGCTGCAATGCTGCGACTGGCGCATGCTGGATCAAGACCGCGCTGCACTGGCCGGCACGGGTTTGTCGCAATATTCGCGGACCGTGGATCCTTTCCAGTATCTGGCCATATCTGCGTCGCCGGAAGATCAGCGGCGCTGCGCCGAAGTCTGGGTTGGCGCCAAACATCCGGCGAAACCAAATCCACTTTGGACGGGCGAGGAATACCAGCACGAGAGGGTCCGCGTTGCATGGCTCTCCGCCGATTACCGTGTGCATCCGGTGGCGCAGGCTCTCGCCGGCGTGCTGCCCCGGCTCGACAGGAGCCAGATCGAATCCATCGGGGTCGGCTGGGGCATAGCGGATGACAGCAGCGTACGCGAAAAAGTTTTGGCGGGATTCGATTCATTCGTTTCAGCCGACCGCCTGACCGATGCCGAAGTCGCGAAACTGTTGCGGGAGCGCGAGATCGATGTCGCCGTCGACCTTATGGGGTTCACGGCCGAAAGCCGGCCTGGCATCCTCGCAGCCCGCCCCGCGCCTGTGCAGGTGAGCTATCTCGGTTTCGCCGGCACCATGGGTGCGCCCTATATCGATCATCTGATTGCGGACGAAATCGCCATTCCGGGTAGCGAGGTCGCGCATTTCAGTGAACACATCCTGCGCCTCACGGGCAGTTATTTTCCCGTCGACAATGGGCGCGTAATCGGGCCGGCACCGCCGCGCGCCGCGGCGGGTCTGCCGGACCAAGGCTTTATCTTCGCCTGCTTCAACAACAGCTATAAACTCACGCCGGAAATCTTCGAAATCTGGATGCGTCTTCTCCAGCAAATCGACGGGAGCGTGCTGTGGCTATCGCCGGCAAATCCGGCGGCGATGCGCAACCTGCGGCGCGAAGCCGAAATCCGCAAAACCGATCCGGAGCGATTGATTTTCGCGCGCTATGTTCAGGAACCCGAACACCATCTTGCCCGCCTGGGTGCGGCCGATCTGTTTCTGGACACGCTGCCGTATAACGCGCACGCAACGGCCGCAGATGCGCTGCTGGCGGGGCTGCCAGTGATCACCTGCAAGGGAACAACCTTTGCCGGGCGAGTCGCGGCGAGCCTGCTGCATGCTGCCGGCCTGCCGGAACTGGTGTCGGACGATCTCGCCGGTTATGAGCAGCTTGCGCTGACATTCGCGCGTGACAGCGAAATGTTGCGCGCATGCAAGCAGAAACTGGCAGCCGCCCGGCCAACGCAGCCGCTGTTCGACACTGCGGCTTACGCGGACAAGCTTTCGGAGCTTTTGGTTTCGCTGCGGCGTTGACCAATGCCTGGATCGTTCGACAGCACTGCATAATTGGCAGTGACTTCGGCGCCATACTCAAACCGCATGAACGCCTGGTCGAGAACCGCAACCGACAGACCCGCCGCCGCCGCCGCGTCGCGGATATGGTCGGGGTGGTGCTCGTAGCGCCCGGTATCGGTGATACGAAACGGATATGCCGGACCGCTTTCGGTGGTCAGGGCGAATATCCCGCCCGGTTTCAAACGCGCGGCCGCGGCTTTTGTGATGCGCTTCAGATCGCCGAAATATATGAGGCAATCGCAGCAGGAAATCAGGTCAAAGCCTTCGGATGTTTTCTCCAGCCATTCGGTGATTTCCGCCACTTCAAGGCGGTCATAAATTTCGCGTTTTCTCGCCAGTTCAATCATGTCGGGCGACAAGTCCACCCCAATCATGTGCGCTGAGAGCGGTTTCAGAACGACGCCCGCAAAACCGGAGCCGCAGCCGATATCAGCTACCTGTAATCCGCGCGCATCGCCGATCACCGATTTGATCGACTCAAATAGCCGCTCCGGTCCTTTGTATTCGAGATCGTCGCGCATTCTGCGCTCATAGGACCACGCGAAGTCCTTGTAGATCTTCTGTACGGTGCGATCGGACGCGCGCTCCGGCGGCGCTTCATCCCTGAGCGCGATGAGCAGATGTTCGACTTCGGCATCATCCGGATTGGCCTTGAAATAATTTTCAAACGCCACGCGCGCCTCGGGGCGCTTGCCGACGGACAAGGACAGATCCCCGAAATCATACCAGGCGTCCCAATTGTCGGGCTGCAATTCCAGCGCGCGTTTGGTGCACAGCCAGGCCGGCTGCGGATTGCCGGCCCTTTTTAGCTTGACCGCAAATTCATACAGTTCCGTTGCCGAAAAATGCCGGACCTTGTCCGCCGGTCCATCACTCCAGACGAGAAGTCCTGCTTTTACGGCGTCATCAACCCAGCGATCGAGATCGCCTGCCTGATCCGGCTGCATCAGTGGCGCAATGATGGCGCGGATGTCGTCGACCCCGCGATTGCCATCGCAGAGTTCCACCAGCAGAGATGCGAAGGGATTGAGCTGATGCAGCCGGTCCGCGACCGGATCGTAACCGACATAGCCTTCCTCGGTGGGCGCAACCAACACCGAAGGATTCACCGCGACATTCGGCATGACCATTGCACCTAAAGAGACGACCGCACACCCGATTGGGCGTGCGGCCGTCTCCGCGTCAATGCAAATAAAAAGAAGCTGATTGGAAAGGCGATCAGTCCTCGCCTTCCTTCTTCTTCTTCTTCTTCTTCTTCTTCTTGCCCTCTTCGCCTTCCTCTTCACCTTCCGCGGCCATAGCCTGCGAGGTCATCACGGGGACGGCTGCCACGGCAGAGCCAATCAGCAGGGTCTTGAGAAACCCACGCCGATCCTGGCTCACCTGGGCAAGCACTTTGTCAAGGTCATGCTGCGCCATAAAGAACGCCTCCCTGGTTGATGCCGCGCAATATGTCCCAGAGTGCGATCAACTCATTGTTACTTTTTCGTCATGTTCACTGTTTTGTGAGCAGAAGCGGACACATGCGACAATTTGGCTGGAAAATCATGCACGTAGGGCGCGAGTTGGTTGCCCGAAGCTGCGGATTCAGCCCTGGGCCGACAGAGTGATCCGAAACCGTGTGCCCTCAGAGCCGGTGGAGACGAGAATCAGGGTGCCGCCATGGGCAACGATCAATTCCCGCGATATCGCGAGGCCGAGCCCGGAGCCTCCCTGTCGCATGCTGCCGGCAAACGGCTGGAACAAGCGTTCGCGCACGGCCGGGGGAATTCCCGGTCCATTATCCGAAATGTCGATTGTGATCAGATTCTTCGTACGCGCCGCCTCGATCAGAATCCGTTTTTGCGCTGTGGTTTTCGCGGTCTCCAAAGCCTGTCTGGCATTGCTGAGAAGGTTGAGCACGACACGAAACAGCTGCTCCGAATCGGCAGAAATGAGGAGACTGCGTGGAACCTGCTTTTCTACCACGACATCGCCCGTTTCCGGGACGGCTGAGGAGGCGGCTTCGTCAATCAGCGCCGCCAGGGCAAATCGTGTCCTCTGCGGAGCGCGTTCTTCCGCACGTCCATAGCGCAGCGTATTGGTGGCGAGCGCAACGGCGCGATCGAGAGCATCGAGCAGGCGCGGTGTCACGCGCTGCACGACGGGATCCTCAATCGCGGCGAGTCTGTCGGATGCGATGCGGGCGCTGGACAGGATATTGCGCAAATCATGCTGGATTTTGGCCACTGCAAGCCCAAGCTGGGCGAGGCGCGTCTTCTGCTGCAGGAATCCATACAGCTCATGCTGCAGGGTCGACAGCTCACGTTCCGCCATGCCGATTTCGTCGCGCCGAGACGAGGCGTGCAAAATCCGCGACGGATCTTCCGGGTTATTGCGGAAATCGATCATCGCGGCTGTCATCCGCTGCATCGGCCGCACCAGGATCAGATACAGGCTGATGAAAACCAGCAACGACGTCAGCGCCGAGACGAACACCGAAAGCGCCAATGCGCGGGTCGAAAATGTAAACAACGCAATACGGATCGGCTCTTCATTGGCAATGACAATGACGCTGCGGCCCTGGCCCATATTGGCATCGATCCGGATGGTCCTGCCGGGCGGCGCAAACAGGCATCTTATGACGTCGTGGATCTGCTCAATCAGGCCGGTTTCGCCGGCGTTATATTCGGCCTGGACCGGCGGCGGCTCGTCGCCGAGCTGGAACAATTCGTGCTGTCCGCCGCCGCGCAAAATCACCGCATCCACTCCGGCGCGCGCGAGTAGCTGTCCCCGTAAGCGCTCGGACAGCTGTTCGCCCGGCGCCTCGGTAAACGGCAGAATGGCCAGTTCTGCGGAGTTGATCCGGTCGTCGAGCAGCTGATGGTGATAGCGGGCGACCATCGGAAAATAGAGCAGCGCCACGCTGATCATGACGAAGCCTATGGTGAGCAGCAGCAGTCGGCCCGAGAGACTGTAGGCCGACAATTGCCAACGCTGCCGCGGCTTCTCCAGAGTCTTCAACATGACCGGAGAAAACACCAAATCTGGGGCAAAATCATGCCCGGCCAACGAATTTGGCGCGATAAAGACTGTGGTTGCACGCGATTCATGATGAGGTCAAACGCCGGGGAAAAGGCAATGTTTCCTTGGATAAACGCGGACAACGGCGCTATTGGCATGACGGGCCGCTTAAACTAGATTGCCCCCGCGTTGCGCCGGAATTTCAAAGGACACCATCATGCAAAAACTGATTCTTGCTGCGGCCCTCGCGGTTGCCGCCAGCCCATTGCAGGCCGCCCAGACGGCCGACCCTGACGTCAACAAACTGCCCGCCGGCCCCGAAAAGGCGATCGTAGCCGAAGCCTGCACCGCCTGCCACGAACTCGGCCGTATCGTTAACGGCAGCTATGACGCCGCCGGATGGTCGAATGTCGTGCACATGATGGTCAATGCCGGTGCAGCGCTCAGCCCCGACCAGATCCAACCGATCACCAATTATCTGATCAAAAGCTTCCCGGAAAAGCCGGGTAATCCGTTCAAGGAAATCGCCGGCCCGGTGAAGGTCAATATCAAGGAATGGGTTCTGCCCACGGCCGGCACCCGTCCGCATGATCCCCTTGCGGCCCCCGATGGCACCGTCTGGTTCACCGGCCATATGGCGAGCATCATCGGCCATCTCAATCCGGCGACCGGCAAAATCGATGAGTATCACACGAAAACGCCGATGTCGGGCCCGCATGGTCTGGTGATGGACAAGGATGGCAACATCTTTTTCACGGGCAATTTCAAAGGT
>DASUHP010000174.1:0-19370 GCA_036273455.1 Micropepsaceae bacterium
GGCGACATCATCTTTAAGGGTTTCGACAGCGGTTCGGGCACCGTGTTCCTGCATTTGCAGGGAAGCTGCTCGGGCTGTCCGTCGTCGACCATCACGCTGCGCAATGGCATTGAGAATATGCTGCGGCACTACATCCCCGAAGTGTCGGGCGTCGAGGCGGTGTGACGGCGACCTGAGCCCATCTTTCCGTAGCCCCACCATCCCCCACCGACGAATTTCCGAACAGGAAATTCGTCCGCCTCCTCGCCCGGGGGAGGCGGAAAAAAACGCGATGTCCTGATGGACCATTCCGCGGATTTTACTGCCTCCAAGGTGCTTGCGGGGAACGTGGCCCGAATGTCTAATTGGCATCTCGGGAGGGGTGATGAGTACCGCGCATCTTTACAGCGTCGCCTTCGAAGGCATTGAAGCCCGCGAAGTCGATGTTCAGGTTCATATTTCGGATGGCGGCAAACCCGAATTCAACATTGTCGGTTTGGCCGACAAGGCGGTCGCAGAATCGCGTGAACGCGTGCGCGCGGCACTGCAGGCGATCGGACTTGCGCTGCCCTATACGCGCATCACGGTCAATCTCGCGCCGGCCGATATGCCGAAGGAAGGCAGCCATTACGATCTGCCGATTGCGCTCGCTCTGCTCTCCGGAATGGGCGTTTTGCCGGCGAGCGAAATGGCGGGTTATGTCGCGATGGGTGAGTTGTCGCTCGATGGCCAGATCACATCGGTCGCCGGAATCCTGCCAGCGGCACTGCGCGCTGCACAATCAGGCCGCGGATTAATCTGCCCCGCCGCCTGCGGCTCGGAAGCCGCATGGGCGGGCGACCTGGAAATCATTGCCGCGCCCTCCGTCATCGCCCTTGTCAATCATGTCAAAGGCATCCAGGTGCTGGCGGTGCCCGAAGCGCGGCTGGCCGATGGCTCCGTCATCGCCCCTGACCTCAAGGATGTCAAAGGTCAGGAGACGGCCAAGCGCGCGCTCGAAATCGCCGCTGCCGGCGGCCACAACATGCTGATGATCGGCCCGCCGGGCGCGGGCAAGTCGATGCTGGCGAGCAGATTGCCCGGACTGCTGCCGCCGCTCGACGCGCGCGAAGCGCTGGAAGTTTCCATGGTGCAGAGCCTCGCCGGCGCATTGCCCGACGGCACCATCTCGCGCGTGCGGCCATTCCGTTCGCCGCATCATTCGGCGTCCATGGCCGCTTTGGTTGGTGGCGGGCTCAAGGTTAAGCCCGGTGAAGTCAGTCTCGCGCATCTCGGCGTGCTGTTTCTCGACGAACTTCCCGAGTTCCAGCGCGGGGTCCTGGACTCGCTTCGGCAACCGATTGAATCCGGATCGGCGGTGATTGCCCGGGCCAATGCGCATGTCCGTTATCCCGCGCGGTTCCAACTCGTCGCCGCGATGAATCCGTGCCGTTGCGGCTATCTCAGCGATCCGGCGCAGTCCTGCGGCCGGGCGCCGAAATGCGCCCAGGATTACCAGGCGAGGCTGTCCGGTCCGCTGCTCGACCGCATCGATATCCATGTCGAAGTATCGGGGGTGTCGGCGGCCGACCTGTCCCTGCCGCCGCCCGCGGAAGGATCGAACGAAGTCGCGGGCCGGGTGGCAAAGGCACGCGATATCCAGCGCCAACGCTATGAATCCGCCGGTCTCAGAACCAATGCGGAAGCCGAAGGCGAATTGCTCGACCGCGTCGCCAAGCCGGATTCGGCCGGCCAAAAATTGCTGATGGACGCGGCAGAACGCATTCGCCTGACGGCGCGCGGTTATCATCGCGTGCTCAAGGTGGCGCGTACGATTGCGGATCTCGCCGGCGCCGAAGGAGTCGGCCGCAGCCATGTTGCGGAAGCGATCTCCTATCGCCGCATTGCACACGCGGGCTGAAAACAAAAAGGGCGCGGGGAATATCCTCGCGCCCTTTCTTTAAACGTCCAGATGATCGTTATACGGAGCGTTTGCCGTAAAGCGTCCAAACATGGGCGATCTGGGCGGCTGCAGTCGGCGCGGCAGCGGCTTTGTCAAACTCCGCAACCGCCTGATCTTTCTTGCCCGCCGCCAGCAGCGCGATGCCGAGTGTGGTTTCGGCATCGGCCATGTCTTTGAGGCCGCCCTTCTGAATACCCCTCTGAAGCGCAGCGATCGCGTCGTCATAGCGGCCATAGGTGTAATAGGATTCGCCGAGTTTGACGTCGACTTCGCCGTCCGTGTGTTTCGCCGCCTCCGCAGCGAGAGCCGGCAATGTCTGTTCGTCGCGGGCGGCGAGTCCATTAGCCTGAGTCAGCAACTCGCCGGTCTTATTCCCCTTCATCAGGACAGCGATTGCTTCCTTGGGCAGCCCGTTCTGAAGGTCGATTGTCGCCATCGCCGCGAAGTCGGTATCCTTCATGGTGCCGGTCAGGAGGCCCAGCCGATACAGATTGAGCAACTGATGGTCGGTGATGCCTTTGGTGCCGAGCGCGAAATCCATCACCTGGCCCCAGACATCGGGTTTGTTGGAAATCATGGCCAGCTGGTCGAGCGCCTCGCGCGCTCCCGCCTCGTTGTTGGTCTTGATCTGCGAGTTCAGCAGCAGGCCAAGAACATCCTCGGTGGGTTTCATTCCGGCGGCGGTCTTCGCCGCGATTTCCTTTTTCGCCATGTCGGCGGCATCGGTGAAATCATTGGTGCTGTAATAGGACTGAATCATTACGAGATATTCTGTATCGTCGAACGGCTCGAGCATCTGCAGCGCGACGCCGTCCTTGATCGCTTCGGGGAAATTCTTCTCCTGATAGTTCAGCCGCATGGCGACTTTGTAAGCGCCGGCCTTTTCGGCTTCCGGTGCGCCGCCTGACGCGACCTGCCGGTTATAGGCGGCGGCTGCAGCGGTATAATCCGGCATCGGCTGATTGATCGCGATGAATCCCAGGAATTTGGCCACCTGGTATTCTTCGAACGGCGTCTTGTCCTTGATCGCGTCGGCCTCTTTCACCTTGGCCAGCGCGTCGGCGAAAATCTTCGCTTTTTCCGCATCATTCTTTGCGGTTTTGACCGCGTCGGTGTCCTTGATCGTGTCGTTCAGCAATTTTCCGAGCGCCGGGCGCAGCGTGGGACCTTCCTCCTTTTTCGCGGCTGCCGCCATCGCGCTGTGATCGCCAATCACGATCGTAACCGCAAATGCCGATGCGGTGGAAAGAAGGGCGGCCATGGTGGCGCGCCGGATGAATCTGGTCATGACATTCCTCTCCTTTCGCACCCGTCGCATCGGACCACACGGCGGCCAGGTGACTGGAATTGTGTAATACAGAAGCGGGCACATTCCTGTGCCCGCCGCCCAATATGCATCACGAAATTTTATGGCAACCTGATGGCAGCGCGTTTTCCGCCAAAGTGGTTGCCGGTTGGAAGCAGAAAACGCAGCAATTATACAATTCCCTAGCCGCGACGGCGTCCACGTTCGGCCGCTTTTTCCGGTTTTTCAGCCTTTTCGGATTCCGCTGCCCCGGGATGGCGGGCATAGATCGCCCACAACCGGGCGATGTTCGCCTCTTTGCTGGTCTTCGCGACAGAAGCGAAAGCCGTCGCCGCGTCGGCGCCTTTGCCTTCCGACAGAAGCACGTGGCCGAGCGCCACTTTGGCTGCATCGGGATCAGCGAGTTTGCCGCTGGCGATCGCCTTGCGCAGAGCGTCTTCGGCCTCGGTATTTTTCCCGGTCGTCCAGTACAACAGGCCGAGTTTGACGCCCGAATTGGGATCGGCCGCGGCGCGCTTCTGCAGATCTGCGATGGCTGCCCCGTCCTGGGCGGAACGGTCATTCGCCATCTTCACCAGACGCTGATCGCGCTCGCCGCTGAGGACTTTCTGCGCCTGCGCCTTGTCCAGCACACTCTTGGCTTCGGTGGCATAGCCGGCAACCAGTGCTTCCTGGGCCATTTCCTGGAAATCGGCATCGGTCTTCACGTCGCCCACCGCCAGACGCAGACGGTAAATATCCATATTCTGGTCGTCGTTCAGGCCCTTGTCGTTGCGGGCGAGCTGTAGCAGGTCGTGCCAATATTCCAGCTTGGGGTAGCTCGTCACCAGCTGTTCCAGCGCTGCACGCCGGCCGGCCAGATTGTTCATCTTGAAGTAGGCGGCTTCCTCGAATTTCAGCGCCGCTTCCGACGCATTTCCTTCCAGCGCCGGTTTGGCATAGTCCAGCGCTTCCCTGGCCTGGCCGGAACTCAGCATATTGCTGGCGATGAACAGGCGCGTCTCATTGTCGAGATTGCCGCCCAGCTCTTTCGCGTATTGGTCAGTCTTCTCTTTGTTCTTGGCGCTGATCGCGACCGCAAGCGCCTGTTTCAGGTTCTGCGCCTTGTTGCCCTCACCGGACGCGATCTCCTTGTCGAGTTGCGCCATGGCGGCGTTGTAATCATGGGCCTGGATTGCAGCACTCACGATCATCGCGTGGATTGGCGCGTTCAGTGCCGCGGGCTTGTCGTCCTTGATGGCATCGGCCTCTTTGGCCTTCTCCAGCGCCACTGCCCAGTTCTGCGCCTTGGCAGCGTTGTTCATGTCGGTGATGGCTTTGACGAGCGCTTCGTTTTTGGTTTGAAGCCCCGCTGCTGAAGCGGACACAACCGAAAGAGCGGCTGCAGCAACACCCAATGCGAATGCGGCCGAAATCGCGCGTGTGGAGTTTCTGTTCATCGGTGGTTTTTCCTCTTCCGTTCGGATCGGGCTGACAGGCAGCCAAACCTGCAAACGCCCCCAAAACCCTTTAACCCAAAAGGGGTACAGGTTCTGCGCGTAGTCTTACGCGCAGAACCCGGATACGAACAAGCTATTCGACGTATTGCTCAGTACCGACAAAGCCGATTTTGGTGACGCCGAGACGCTGGGCATCGGCCAGGGTACGGGCCACAACATCATATTTGGCCAGCCGGTTGGGACGCAGATGCAGTTCCGGCTGGGGCACCTGATTGGCCGAATCCTCGAGATATTTATCGAGTTGTGCACGGCTGGTCACAGGCGAGCCGTTCCAGATCGGGGTCCCATCGAAGTCGATCTCGAGATCGATGACGGTGGGTTTTACGTCGCTGGGCGGCGTGTTCTGGTTGGCTTGTGGAAGATCCAGTTTGACCGCGTGTGTCTGAATCGGGATGGTCACGATCAGCATCACGAGCAACACGAGCATCACGTCAATCAGCGGCGTGGTGTTCATTTCCACCATGACTTCGTCACTGCCGCTCGCCGAACCAACGCTCATTGACATGGAAGCGTTTCCTCTTTCGTTATCTTAGAATACCGGCTGTTCCGGATTGGTGATGAAGCCGACCTTGAGAATGGAAGAGCGCTGGAGATCGGCCATAATCCTGCCGACGCTTTCGAAACGGACATCCCGGTCGCCGCGGATATGGACTTCGGGTTGCGGCACTTTGACCGCAACCTTTTTCAGCATGTCCAGCAGCTCGTCATTCGTGACCGGAGTGTCGTTCCAGTAGTAGTTGCCGCTTTTGTCGATCGCCAGAACAACGTTTTCCGGCTTGGTGACGGTGACGATGTTTGTCGCCACCGGCAGGGAGATCGGGACCGACTTGATCACCACCGGAATGGTGATCAGGAAGATGATCAGCAGCACCAGCATGATGTCGACCAGCGGCGTCGTATTGATGGACGAGTTGATCTCGTCATCATCTGTGCTGCTGGAAACACTCATGGACATGTTGGTCGTCCTTTCGGTTTACGCTGCGCTCGCGGATCAGCGCTTGGACGAGAGCAGATAGGTCTGCAGGTCGCTGGCGAACGAGCGGAACTTCTCGCTGATCACCTTGTTGCGGCGGACCAGGAAGTTGTAGCAGAGCACTGCCGGGACCGCCACGGCGAGACCAAGCGCGGTCATGATCAATGCTTCACCCACCGGACCGGCGACCTTATCGATCGAGGCCTGGCCGGCGACACCGATGGCGGTGAGCGCGTTCAGAATGCCCCAAACGGTACCGAACAGACCGACGAACGGCGCAGTCGAACCAACCGATGCGAGGAAGGAGATACCACCGCCGAGCCGGGCATTTTCTTCTTCCACGGCACGGTTCAGAGACATCTGGACCCAATCGGCCTGGCTCAGCATGCCGCCCTGACGGGCCATTGCCTGCTGTCCGCGCTCCACGACGTTACGGAACGCATTGTTCTTGCCGAGACGGTCGATCCCCTCTTCGAGGCTGGCCGCAGACCAGAATTTCTTCTCGGTCAGCTTGGACTGGTTCATCAGGCGGGACTGTTCCCACATCTTGGTCACGAAAATGAACCATGATCCGAACGACATGATGGCCAGAAGGCCGAGCACGCTGTGGGATACCCAGTCGCCATTCGCCACCAGAGCGCCAAATCCATACGGATTTTTGATCTGGGTGGTCGGCGCGTTGACGCTGGCCGCGGCGGCCGGCGCCGCTGCGTCGGGTGCCGACTGCGCGCCGGCGGGGCCTGAAATCATCAGGAAAGCGACGAAGGCGGAAGCGATCGTCAGGGTCTTCGCGTTCATTCTACTCTGCTCCGTTGTTGTTGAGGACGCCAAACGTCCGCTCGTGCACACTCTTCTTCAAAGACACCACGGAAAACCGTTGCGACAGCGTTCCGCTAGCCCACGTCACACTCTCACTTCAGCTGGAAAAGCACGTCGGCGGTGAGGAATTCGGACACTGCCTTTCCGTCCTGGGTCGCCGGTTTGAACTTCCAGCGCCGCTTCACCATCGTGCAGGCCGCATCGTCGAGCCGCGACTTGCCGCTCGATGCGGTGACATTGCAGTCAGCAACGGTGCCGTCTTCCTTGACCAGATATTTGATCGCGACCTTGCCCTGCTCCTGCAGACGGATCGAAACCGGCGGATAATCGTCAGCCGTAACCGCATGGCTGGTCGTTGCGACCGGCGGTGTCGGCGGGGGCGGGGGCGGGGGCGGCGCCACCTTCACGGCCGGCGGGGGCGCCGGAGGTGCGGGCGGCGGCGGCGGTGCCGGGCGCGAGGTCGTGACGGCCGTCGGCGGCGGGGGCGCCTTGGTCAGGTCGATCGCCACATCGGGCACGACTGCGACCACCGGCGGCGGCTTGAAATCCGGCGGCGGGGGAGGCGGCGGAAGGTCTTGCTTGACCTCTTCCGTCGTCACCACGGCCTTGAGGTTTGACGTCAGCAACTTCAGCGTGGCGCCGTTCATGCCGAAATAGAGACCCGCCACCAACGTGGTGTTGACGACGAGTGCCGCGACAACGCCCGGCCCAAAATTCCTCTTCGGTGGTTTGCCGTGAACCGGACGAAGGTCTTGCAGTGCTGCGCTCATTGTTCAAACCGCCCGAAAAAGCTGATTTCCCCAACCCAAATAGAATGTCGATACCTGTGCGGGACTTGCCCGCAGGCAATTTCCTCATAACCGATCGGCAACGATTTTAACATCATCTTAGCGATGGTCCATAGTTTTGACCCCACCCAACCATGCAGAGATCGGTTGACCTGCTCCGATCCCGACGGCGGCCATTTGACCGCCTGATTTACGCCGGACACTCATCGTGACCGGTCCAACTCCCACGCATTTGGCAGGCCCGGTATGTCCAACCGCACTGGAGGGCGCCGGATTACCTCAAAAATGAATCGCAATCAACTATTGACACAAATTGCGACAAACCGCCTGCCGAAGCTTGTTATCGCGTAAGACCCTGTGTCTGCAAGCGTTTTCTCCTCACAAACCTGTGCCCCCCAGCGCCAGCTTGGCGGTAAACGCGACAATTCCGGTGCACTTTTACGCGATCATCCGTACTCTGATGAATTGGCGGCCGGGATCAGAAACGGCTGCTCAGACTGATGGTCGCGGATTGGGCAATGGCACCGGTTGTCAGCGAAACGTCATAGTTGATACCTGCCGACCACGCGCCCACCGCATAACTGAGGCCCATTCCGCCAACAAACCGGTTGGCTCCGGGATCGGCTCCGGTGAGCTGGAATGTCGCGGCCGGAGCCTGCCGGAAATAGGCGGTCGCCACGGGAGCCTTGTTGAGGAAATCGTAGCTCCAACCCATGAGAAGCTGTGGCTGAACTGTTCCGCCGGCCCAGGCGAATGCGCCCTGGGTCAGAAAACCCGCAAACCCGCGCAGCGACTGCTGGTTCTCGGCATCGATGTTGAGATCGGCAGCGCCGCCATTTTTCTCATTGATGATGTTCTGGTGCAGATACAATCCGTCAACGGAAAATTCCGGGATAAACTGGAACACGCCCATCGGCAGGACATAACCCATGGTGACGCCGGCTGATCCGAGATAGCCGGTCCAGTTGGCATTGGCCGTGCGCGTCAGCACTGTCCCGATGGGAATGCCACGGCGGCTGTTGTAATCGGCCTGGCCGATATTCAGCTCAGGTGTGATAAAGAAATTCCCCGGCCGCCAGCCGGCGTAAAACGACAGCAAGTGCCAGTCGCCATCGGTTTTGTTGTCGGCTGGGTGGGCCTCCGACTCCGAACTGGCAACAAAGGTGAAGGCGACCCCGTAGCGGATGTCCGGCAGCGCGCCAAACTCGAATCCCACGGCGACACCCTGCCCCTGGCCGCTAAATCCGGGATTGGCCGATGTCGTCCCGGAACTGACCGAGTCATAGACTTCCTGCGCCCAGAAACGGAATTCGTCCTGCTGATTGGCGGCGGAAAGCACGAGATTGCGCTCGCGTGCGCCGATGATGCCGGTGGTGGAGTCGGTCACTGCGATCGCCAGCGCGCGAACGCCGCCGCCGACATCCGGGACATTGGCATTGATCGCGGCCTGAACATCCTCCGCATTGGTCAGCGACAGCAAGGCGGCCCCGAAAGGATTGTCCGAAAGTGCGGATTGCGCGAGCGGCTCGTATAGCGCCGCGGCATTTCCGGTCAGTCCCAGTTGCGCAGCCGTCTTACGCTGCAGAGTGATCACCAGATCATTGCCGTTTTGCGTAATGCTGCCGTTGAACAGGAAGGGAATGGGTTGAGCCGTCGCAGCCGCAAAGTCCGAAAAACTCAGCGATGTACTGCTGTGGATGAGCGTGTAGGTGCCGTTTTGCGGCAGGAAGCTCGTCGGCACCAGGGCGACATTCGAGCCAAAGCCGAACTTCACCGGCCCGGTCGCGGAAATCACCGGCCCAGCCGCCAGATTCTGGTTGAGTGCGAGGTCCACCGTACCGGCCTGCCCGACAGTTAGAGTGGTGAACTGGGCATTGGAGGTGTCCAGCACGCCACCCGTTCCGCCCTGGGAAACATGGACGTCAATGGTCCCGCCCGTCGCCGGAACAACCCTGCCGAAAAGCGATGCGACCGAGCCTGTGGAGGTGGCGCCTTCAATGACCAGCTGATTGCCCGCAATCGAGCCATTCATTCCCGCTGAACCGAACAGCACGTCTCCGGTGATCGGACCTGTGGTTGTGATCGTCTCGTTTGCCGAAGAGTGGGAAACATCAATCGCTGTGGTCTGCTGCGCATTGTTGTTCAACGGCGTGGCGACAGCGGAAATCGCGCCGGTATTGGTGATGGTGTGGAGCGTTCCGGAGAGGTCACGGATCGCGTAAGCCGTCAAATTTGAAAGGTCAGCATTCGATGTCCCTGCCGTCGCCGAAATGGAGCCCGCATTGGCAATGCTCGGCAGCGATCCGCCCGGCTGGATCAGCACCGCCGTAGAAACCATCTGGACGGAATTAAATTGCGCCAGATCCTGCACATTGCCCGTGACCGTGCTGCTGATCGTGCCGTTGTTGAGCAGCCCTTGCGCGGTGGTGCCCGATGCATTGATCGCAGCACCGTTGCCGATGATCAGTGCGGTGGCATTGGTGTTGGCGGGAGACTCCTTGCTGGCGAACAGTATGTCGGATTCGGCGGCCGCGCTGATGGTGCCATTGTTGTAGATACCGCCGGTCAGCGTAACGGCATTTGCCGCTGTGCCGGTTTCGCCAATCTGTACCCCTATCGTGCTGACGCCGGGTTGGACGGCAGTGTTCCTGATGACGCCGCGATTGAGGAAACTGAAATTCGGATTCACCGGGTCGGACGAACCGCCAATCACGATATTTGCGGCATTTGTCCCGGCAAGTGATGGCTGGATCGCGTAAACCGGCAGGTTGGTCGACGCGGTCAGGATTGCGGCGGGAGTTGCATCACCTGTCCCCGTCGGGCCGGCATTCAGAATGCCGCCGCTGATGCTGGAGCCGATCGCCACCGCCGATCCGGACAGCGGATTGAGAATCTGGTTGGACGGCGCAGCGGTGCCGACCACGGTGATGCTTCCAAAGGTGGTGAGAGAACCCGAGATTGGCGCTGTCGCCAGTACGCCGGTGATATTCTGACCGACCAGCGAGGAGATCGCGCCGTTGCTCAGGCTGCCGTTCAGCGGCGCCTGGATCGCAACCCCGATGGAATCATTGCCGATCGCAACCAGATTGCTGCCGGTGCCGAAACTGATATTGCCGTTGAACGCCGAGGGACCATCCAGCAAGAGACCGATATTCTTCGTTCCGTTGCCGCCGCCGGCGCTGATTTCGGTCGTGCTGCCCGCTTCGTTGGTGAATGCTCCGGTATTGCCGCCGAGGATATGCACACCGACGGCGCCATTGCCGCTATAGGTGTTCTGGATCACACCGGCATTGTCGATGGTGTTGTTGGAATTCAGCGTGGCGGCGGCGCCCTGGACGGCGACATTGATCGACCCGCCGGTCACGATGGTAATGTCGCCCGGCGAATTGTTGGCTGCCGTAGCGGTGGATACCGGTGATTTCACTTCCGACGAGATCGTCAGATCGTCCGCCAGGGCGGGGAACGAAACTCCGGCAAGCAACAGGCAGGCGAACGGACTGCGTCTCACGAAACCCTCGTTAGCGGAGGCGAAATATGGATTTTGTTCGAAAAAGCGCCCTCGGCGGGCGCGAACCTGCCACGGCGCTTTTGAGGCGGCAAGCGATAAACCGCCGCGGTGAAGATTACATCCAGTTTGGGATTCTAACGTGCCGCCAGTTTGGCGAAGAGGAAGGAAAGATCGGTTTCGGCAGCGCGGGCGCGAATGAATTGCCCCATGCGATTGATTGAAACCCTGCCGTCCTGCACCGTCGAGAGCACCTGGAACAGGTGCTGCATGCCTTCATAGACTTCGACCGACACCGGCACATTGGCCGCCGCTGCGAGTTCGCCGAGACGGCTGGCATCGTCGCGCAGGATCTCGCGGCTTCCGGTGTGCACCATGATCGGTGGGAAGTCGCGAAAACTGCCGTACACGGCGGATGCATAGGGGTCGGCGGCGCTGCCGCCGCGCAAATAATGCCGTGCACTGACGAATAGCAGTTCCCAGGACAGCACCGAGTCGCTGGCGGCATTGCGCATCATCGACCAGCCGCACAGCGTGAGATCCGCCCAGGGTGAAAGCGCGACGATGCCCGCAGGCATCGGCAAACCGGCGTTCCGCAGTGCCATCAGCATGGAAAAGGCCAGCCCGCCGCCTGCTCCGTCGCCCGCCACGATGATCGACTGCGGCGGGAATCCGCGCCCCGTGAGAGTCCGGTAAGCGTCGACGCTGTCGCGCAGGCCCGCCGGAAAGGGGAATTCGGGCGCCAGCCTGTACGCCACGGAAAATGCCGCAGTGTTGCCCGCCTCGCACAGTTTCGCGACGATGGGCCGATGAGTCTCCGGCGATCCGGTGACAAAGCCGCCGCCATGCAGATATATAATCAACCTCTGGGGCGTGCTGCCATCAATGGTCATCCACTCGCCCTTGACGCCGCCAAGCTGGGTCGGCTCGACAAGCACTTCCGGTCCAGTGGATCCGAAGTCCGAAAAGATCGCGTCATAACGCGCGCGCAGCTCGGCGACGGGTGTCGCGTGACCGACATGGCCTTGAAGATGCCGGGCCACACGTCCGGGCAGGTAGTTTTGCCACTTTTCCATTCAGGCCATGCCGGCGTTCCAAATCCTGTTCTTCCGGATCGCCGCAACTTCGGCAACAGTTTTCACCGGCCACACCAAAAAAAAGAGCACGGCGGTTGCCGTGCTCTTTTGCCGTTGGTCCGGGTTGCTCAGGCGGCCCTGGTCTTGGCCTCGATGATCTTGCCGGTTGTGCCGCCGTTGATGTTGATGCGCCGCGGCTTCTTTTCTTCCGGAACAATCCGTACCAGATCGATGTGCAACAGGCCGTTCTCAAGGGTAGCTCCCTTGACCTCGACATTTTCCGCCAGCTGGAAACGGCGCTCGAATGTCCGGCCGGCAATTCCCTGGTACAGGTAATGCTTCGGCTGAGTTTCCTTCTCGGGCTCGCGCTTGCCATGGACCGACAGAACGCCGTCCTTGACTTCCACACTCAGGTCCTGCTCGCCAAAGCCCGCGACCGCAAGCGAAATCCGGTAATGGTTCTCTTCCGTCCGCTCGATGTTATAGGGCGGATAGGAGACGCTGCTGTCGAATTGGGAGACTGAGTCGAGCATGTCCGCGAGGCGGTCAAAGCCGACGGTGGAACGAAATAGGGGGGTCAGATCAAAACTGCGCATTTTCACGACCTCTTGGAGCGAAGTGTTGGTTTCGGGCAGCCTCACGGGCCAGCCCACGTCGCCGGAACCCCAATGGGCGTTCCGGCGAGGAAAAGATGGGCGTCCAGCGCCCAAGCTTCAAGAGGTTCCGGATACGATCAGGATCATCCGGCAGATTGCGCACACCCAAAAGATCAGCATCAGGGAACAGAGAGCCGTCGTGACCTGGGCCCCACTCGCCCGTACGCCGGCGGCATTGAGGATTGTTACGAAGAACGCCCCCTGGAACCTGTTCTCGGGATCGCTCCACTGGCCCTTGCGCAGCAGATTTTCGACATTGTTGACAATTGAACAACCATCATTCAGCAGCCACTGAAGGACGATCACGGGAAGAAGTAGAGTGTAAAAGTAGAGCAATATTCGGGAAGAAATCAGCCAGCCGGACGCAACATAAGCAATGATTCCGAGATGGGTTAGCAAAAGCCAGAAATGCAGTTTGTCGAACCTAGTCTGTCCGTTGTTCTCTCGTTCGGACAGTGGAATAGCCGCCGGCCGCGCCATGCTGTAACCCCTTTTGGGCCCTCCTGAATCCGTGGGCATTGGATAAACGTGCCGGGACGAAAGTTCGTTCTCATTCACGCGGATTTTGTGGAACCATGGGGAACTTCACAGCTACGTTTCAGCTGACCTTGCAGCTAAGTTTCAGCTCCGGCGTTGTCTCGCATTCCGGTAAAATGTCCTACCCACTCCGTTTCCCGCCGCCAAAACCGTGATAGCCCCGGACTTCCGCGCCCAGACCATCATCACGCCCGATCAGCACCAGCTCCGCGCCGGCATCTGGAGCATGCCCGGGCGGGCGCCGAGCCGGGCAATCTGTGTGTTGCTCAACGGGCACACCGAATTCCTCGAGAAATATGCCGAAGTGGCGGGCGAACTTTGTGCCCGCGGGTTTGAGGTTGTCAGCCTCGACTGGCGCGGTCAGGGGGCATCCGAACGGCGCGTGTATGGCAACCGCGCCGGGCATATCGGCAATTTCGAGGAATATGACATCGACCTTGCCGCGCTCATCCTTCAGGTGGTCGAACCGATGCAGCGCTCATTGCCGGCTCCGCTGCCCCTGGTAGCGGTCGCCCATTCCATGGGCGGGCACATACTGCTGCGCTATCTCCACGATCACCCGCGGCGCTTGCTCTGCGCCGTGCTGTGTGCGCCGATGGTCGATATCGAGACCGGCAAATTTTCACCAGCCATCGCGCAATTGGTGGCATGGCTGTTAAATCTGCGCCGGCCATCGAAGCGCCCGATTTTCGGGATCGAACGGCACGACCCACTCGAATTGCGCTTCGAGGATAATGTTGTGACGTGCGACCGCGGGAGATTCGAACGCAATCAGGATATGTTGCGACAGCAGCCGTTCCTGCGCATCAGCGGTCCAACCTTCGGCTGGCTGGGCGCGGCCTTTCAATCCATTCGACGAATGCGCCGCCGCCGTTTTGCCGGCGATGTCGTGACTCCTCTGCTGGTGTTCGGCGCGGGCGAAGACAAGGTCGTGCGCAGTGAAGCCATTCGTGCGCTGTGCCAGCGGCTGCCCAATGCGCGCTATGTCGAGATCAAAGGCGCGCGCCACGAAATCCTGATGGAAACGGATGCCATCCGCGCCGGGTTCTGGCGCGATTTCGACGCGTTCATGGATGTGCATGTCCCGCGGCGGGACGGAGCTTAACGGGAAAGGAGTTCGACGGCGGCGGCGTGGATACGCGGGTCGCCGGCGGCGATCACGTTACCGCCGCGCGGCACCGGATCGCCATTCCAGCCGGTGAGTAAGCCGCCTGCGGCGGTGACGAGCGGAATCAGCGCTGCAACATCCCAATGTTTGAGGCCCGCCTCGATCACGAGATCGACATGCCCCATGGCCAGCAATGCATAGGAGTAGCAGTCGCCGCCATAGCGCGAAAACCGGCAGGCTTGTTCGACACGATGGAATTTGGCGCGCTGTTCGTCGTCGAAATAGGTCAGGGGATGCGTCGTGCAGATCAGCGCATCGGATAGTGCACTACATTCGCGCGTGTGCAACTTCCTCACGCCGTGAGGATCGCGCAATTCGGCGGTTTTGCAACCGGTAAAGCGTTCGTGCAGGAAGGGCTGATCGAGCAGGCCAAGAACCGTATGGCCGTGATGTTCAAGTCCAATCAGTGTTCCCCACAACGGATTCCCGGCCAGAAAGGATCTGGTGCCGTCGATCGGGTCGAGCACCCAGTCGAATCCGCTGGTCCCCGGCGTTGCGCCGAATTCCTCACCGATGATTCCGTCTTTGGGAAATTCCGCGGCGATGGTCTCGCGCATGACTTCTTCGGCGCGGCGGTCGGCCTCCGTGACCGGATCGAAGAATCCGGGCCGCCCCTTGTCGGTTATGGGCAACGGATTCCTGAAACAAGGGGCGATGACCGCGGCTGCCGCATCGGCCACCCCTTGCGCAAAATCGGCGCGGAGCTCCAGATCGTCCATGCTGGCGTCAGAAGAAGTTATTCGACTTCTTCTTTGGCGCGCTTGCGCAAGTGAGGCAATAGCGCCCGCTTGCGCAGCCGGATGGATTTCGGCGTGACTTCGACCAACTCGTCTTCCTCGATATAGGCGATCGACTGCTCCAGCGTGAGAGGAGCAACCGGAGTCAGCCGCACCGCCTCATCCTTGGAGTGGGTGCGGATATTGGTCAGTTGCTTCGAACGCAGCGGATTTACATCGAGATCGTTGTCGCGCGAATTTTCCCCGATGATCATGCCTTCGTACACGCGTGTGCCGGGTATGATGAAAAGCCGGCCGCGCTCTTCGAGGTACCACAGCGCATAGGCAACCGCTTCGCCGTCGTCGGTAGACACCAGTACGCCATTGCGGCGCCCTTCGATCGGCCCCTTATATGGCGCGTAGGTATGAAACATCCGGTTGATCACCCCGGTACCGCGCGTATCGGTGAGAAACTCGCCATGATAGCCGATCAGCCCGCGCGACGGCGCGTGGAAGGTCAGGCGAACCTTGCCGGCGCCGGTGGCGCGCATGTCCTGCATCTCGCCGCGGCGCTGCGATACCTTCTCGATGACGATGCCGGCATAGGGCTCATCGACATCGATGGTGACTTCTTCGATCGGCTCCTGCCGCGCGCCGGTATCCGCATCTTTGCGGTACAGCACACGCGGGCGCGAAATCGCCAGTTCGAAACCTTCACGGCGCATGGTCTCGATCAGCACGCCAAGCTGCAACTCGCCGCGCCCGGCGACTTCGTAATTGCTGTCTCCGGTCTCGCGCACCTTGATCGCGACATTGCCTTCGGCTTCGCGCAACAGCCGGTCGCGGATCACCCGGCTCTGGACCTTGTCCCCTTCGCGGCCGGCCAGCGGTGAGTCATTGACTGAAAATGTCACGGCAAGGGTCGGCGGATCGATCGGGTTTCCGGGCAGCGCCGTTTCAACCTCCATGTCGCACACGGTATCGGCCACCGTGGCATTGGTCAGGCCGGCGATGGCGACGATATCGCCTGCGGATGCACTGTCGGTCGGAACGCGGGCGAGCCCCCGAAACGACAATAACTTGGTGGCGCGGGCGCGCTCGACCACGCTGCCGTCGCGCGACAGCACCTTGATGGCGCGGTTGACACTGATCGTTCCGGATTCAATGCGCCCGGTCAGGATACGCCCAAGAAAGGGGTCGGCCTCCAGCGTTGTCACCAGCATGGCGAACGGAAATTCGCTGCCCTGCCGCTGCACCGCCTTGGGCGGCGGGACATCGGCGATGATGCGGGCAAACAGCGGCGACAGGTCCTTGTGTTCGTCGCTCATCGCAGCACATGCCCAGCCCTGGCGCCCGGATGCGTAAAGCACATGGAAGTCGAGCTGATCGTCATTGGCGTCTAGCGCGAGGAACAGGTCGAATATTTCTTCCAGTGTTTCTTTCGGGCGGGCGTCCTGGCGATCGATTTTGTTGATGACGACAATCGGCTTAAGTCCGAGCTTCAGCGCCTTGGAGAGCACGAATTTGGTTTGCGGCATCACCGATTCTGCCGCATCGACCAGCAGCACCACGCCGTCCACCATCGAGAGGATACGTTCGACTTCGCCGCCGAAATCCGCATGACCGGGTGTGTCGACGATGTTGATCCGTGTCCCGCCCCATTCCACGCTGGTGCATTTGGCAAGGATGGTAATGCCGCGCTCGCGCTCGAGGTCGTTGGAATCGAGTGCGCGTTCGGCGATTTGCTGATTATTCCGCACTGCCCCCGACTGTTTGAGAAGCTGATCGACCAGCGTGGTCTTGCCGTGGTCGACATGGGCAATGATCGCAATGTTGCGGAGATTCATGGGAACCTTTGTGACGAAAAAAGCGGCTTATACAGACTCAGATGGTGGCGCAATCGTGCCCAAAGCGTTTTCGGGCGAAGTGGTTACCGCTTCGGCGTCGAAAACGCGCCAATGACAAAGCCGAATCCGGCAGGGCCGATTCGGGGCCCGGTTCAATACTCGTGTAATACTCCGGAGACTAGCGGGTCAGCGCCAGGTTGGTGGTGAATTGTTCGGCACTGGCGCGCCATGAATTGGCTTCGGCAAATCGGCGGCAGGAATGTCGGGGAATCGCCACTGCCTGCAGCGCGGCCTGGCCCAGGTCCTCGGCGAGTGCCCCAATCCCCGCCGTTCCGACCACGTCCAGGGGGCCGCTCACCGGATAGGCGGCCACCGGCGTCCCGGACGCCAGCGCCTCAAGTAGAACCAGTCCGAAAGTGTCGGTCCGGCTGGGAAAGACGAAGACGTCGCTAGAGGCATAGATCGTCGCCAATTCATCGCCGGTCTTCTGGCCGAGGAATCTCGCCTGCGCAAAGCGGGCCTGCAATTCCGGCCGCTGCGGCCCCTCGCCAACAATGAGTTTGGTCCCCGGCAGGTCGAGTTCGAGAAACGCTTCGACATTTTTTTCGACTGCGACCCGGCCGACATAGAGAAATAGCGGCCGCGGAGCCTCCGGCAGGAAAGCCGTCGCCGCGATGCGCCGGCCGGGCGAGAATAGCTGGATATCGACCCCGCGCGACCACAAGGCCAGATTGCTGAACCCGTGCGTCTCAAGGTCGCGCTTGATCGAGGGAGTGGCAACCATGGTCACCGCGGCGGCGCCATGGAAGCGGCGCAGAACCGCGTAGACCGGAGGTTCCGGGATGACGGGAAAACGCGCATGGACATATTGCGGAAAGCGGGTGTGGAAGGATGTCGTGAAGCGCCACGCCTTGCGCCGGCAGATTGCTCTGGCCGCCATGCCAAGCGGCCCCTCGGTCGCGACATGAATCGCGTCGGGAGAGAATTCTTCTATTCTCTTCAACAGCCTGGTTCGCGGAAACAGCGCCACCCGGATTTCCGGGTAGGTCGGCAGCGGCAGGGTTGGATGCCCCTCAGGGGTCGCGAAGCGCACCTGATGTCCCATATCCGTGAGCTCGCGGCCGAGATATTCGAGCGTCCGCACGACCCCGTTGACCTGCGGCTTCCAGGCATCGGTGACAATCAGGAGTTTCAGCCGGTCCGCTCCCATTATTGCTGCAATGCAACGGTAACATCTTTAATCAAACTCTATGAAAAATTCATAAATGAGGCCTTGCCTACGCAGTCGCAGCAAAGCATATTGTTGCGGTGCGGCATGGCTCTTCCTCCTGCCTTGCCGCAGCCCCTTCCCGGGGGCGTTTCCTCCCAACCAACTTGGCCGCCCTTCGGGGCGGCCAATTTTTTATTCCGCGGCGGTTTGGCGCCGTGCGAGGTCGGTCCAGGATCTGGCGGTGAGCGTGCGGGCAAAGCGGCGAAGCCGCTCCTTCGCCTGGGCGAAATACGGACTTTTTTCCATGGCAGTTTCGTCGAGATAAAGCGCCCGGTTGACCTCGATTTGCAGGGAATGAACGGCGGCTTCGGGCTTGCCATAAAGCTTTGTGGTGTGGCCGCCGGCATAGGGCGCGTTTCGGGCGACCGAAAATCCCAGCGCCGCCAGTGCCGCATGGGCTTGCGCGATCACTGCCGGAGACGCGGACTCGCCGTAGCAATCGCCGATGACAACCTCGGTGCCTTTGGCCGGCGGCGGCATGGAATGGCAATCGACGACGATCGCGAGGCCGAACACCTCGCGGGTTTGCGCAATCAGCTGGGCCAGGGCCGCGTGATAGGGCCGGTAGAAATTCTCGAACCTGAACAGCACCTCGCGCCCCGGCAGGCGGCCGTCGTAAATGTCCACTCCGTCGCGGACAATGCGGGGAATGACGCCCAGCCCGGCAGCGACGCGCGGCGTCCGCGGGCCCACCCAACAGGCGATCGGGCCATCGAACATGGAAGCGTCGATTTCACCGGGTGCACGGTTGGCATCGATATAAGCGCGCGGGAATCGTGCCGCGAGCAGGGGTGCGCCCAATTCCACCACGCAGTCGAAGAGTTCTTCGACAAATGCGTCCTCGGATTTTCTCAAAGTGAGGGCATCGAGGCGCGTCTGGCGCACAAAACCTGCCGGGTACAATCGCCCACTATGCGGGGAGGCGAAGATCAATGGCGAGGTCTGCTGTTCTGGCTTCAGCAGCAGAAGCGGGTGAGCCCGCAGATCGTCCAGCACCGGGTCCGCTTCGGCCCCACTGAACGGCAACGCTTGAGAACTTCCGATCATTCAAATGCCTGCTTGTGCAATCCAACCGGTGGCGAGCTATTACAACGCCTGTATCATCATTCGGGAACCATGCCTGCACGTCCTCAAATTGCCGCATCGGGAGCAGGGCTATTCTGAGCATGGCTCGGCGCTCAAGACCAGAGTGTGCGCAATAGCCGGTCCAACTTGCCTGCCTCGCGCGGGCGCATGTATAGAGTCGACCAGGAAGGGCGCGTAGCTCAGCGGGAGAGCACTACCTTGAC
>DASUHP010000175.1:0-50181 GCA_036273455.1 Micropepsaceae bacterium
CTCGCGCGCCGGCGAACTGGCCGACCTCGGGCTGGTGCTGGAGCCATTCGGCCCGGGCGCGGTGCTGGTGCGCGAGACGCCCGCGCTCTTGGGCCAGACCGACGCGGCCGGCCTCGTGCGCGACATCGCCGACGATCTCGCCGAGAACGGCGCGGCGTTGGCGCTGAAGGAGCGGCTGGAGCACGTCGCCGCCACCATGGCCTGCCACGGCTCGGTGCGTTCGGGGCGTCGCCTGAAGCCCGACGAGATGAACGCACTCCTGCGCGAAATGGAAGCCGTGCCGAACTCCGGCCAGTGCAATCACGGCCGGCCGACTTATGTCGAAATGAAACTGTCGGATATCGAACAGCTGTTCGGCCGGCACTGATGACGTTCATTCCTTGTAGTGAAGCAGGGTGACTGTGGTGCCGCCGTAGTTCCTTTGGTCAATGTCGAAAAGACGCTTCGGCAGAGCGATGCTGTCTCGCTCATCGCTCTCCGTCACGACAATCGCGCCTTTGACAAGCCACCCTCCGTCGGACATTGCCGCCAATGACGGCGCAATCAGATCTTTACCATAGGGAGGATCGAGGAACGCGAGATCAAATGGTGCGAGCGTATCAAGCCGGCCAAGCGCTGCCGCATCCCGCCGCCAGATTTTGGTCGCACCGGTCAGGTCGAACGCCTCGACATTGCGCCGGATGACTGCGCGGCTTTCGGCCGAGTCATCGACGAACAAGCAATAGGCCGCGCCGCGCGACAGCGCCTCGAAACCGAGCGTACCTGCACCGGCAAAGAGATCGAGAACCCGGGCGCCGAAAAGCGAAAACTCGCCCAGTTCCGGATGATGTTCGAGCAGGTTGAATATCGCCTGGCGCACCTTGTCCGACGTCGGCCGCACCCGCGAATCTCCGGGCCCGAACAAGGGCCGCCCTCGCAATCTCCCCCCTGTGATCCGCATGACAGCGTTTTCCGCCGAAGTGGTTGCCGGTTCGGCGCAGAAAACGCGCCAATCAAACAATTAGGGCCTTTTGCGATTTCGAAGAATCGCAAAAGGTCCGGGGTTAAGCTGCCTCACTTGCTTGCGAGGCTCACGCTCCCCTGCTTTTTCGCCGGCCCCGGCTAAAGTATAGATAGGCCATGAAGCTGCTCTTCGCATGCATCTTCGCGTGTACCTTAAGCGCCATTCCGGCATCGGCCGAGAATGGGGCGCCGCCCGACAATCTGCCCAAAGTGAACGCGACGCTCCTGCCCGAGCGCATGGGCGTAGCACCCGGCGGTCAGGTCACAATCGCGCTCAAGGAAGTCATACGAAAGAACTGGCACACTTACTGGCGCAATCCGGGTGACGCCGGTGCACCCACTACCATCACCTGGCACTTGCCGAAGGGGTGGACCGCAGGTGCGGTGCAATGGCCCTATCCCAAACGCCTGCCGGTCGCCCAACTGATGGATTTTGGTTATGAGGGGCAGGTCGCGCTACTGACCGATATTTCGGTACCGCGCGATGCACAGCCGGGCGCCACCGCGCAAATCTCCGCCGATGTGAACTGGCTCGTCTGCAGCGATGTCTGCGTTCCCGAAGGCGATCATCTTTCGCTCAGTCTGCCGGTGGTCGCAGAGGAGCCGCCGGCGGACGCATCGGTGGCTTCCCTGTTTGCCTCGACGCGGGCGCATCTGCCGCAAAAATCCCCGTGGCCGGCGCGCTATGACGCCTCGGACAAACGCTTTGCGCTGCTCATTGAACATGCTTTTGCGCCGCGGGAGCTGCCGCGCGAAGCGATGTTCTATCCCTATGATGACGGCATGGTCGAATCCGCCGCACCGCAGAGATTGGAAGAAAATGACAGCGGAGTCGTGCTGGAATCGGCCCCCGGAAACAAACTTGCATCGCCTCAAAAGCGGCAGACCGTGCGGGATATTTCGGGGCTTCTTGTCCTCACCGCCGCGTCGGGCGCGACCTCATCTTATGAATTGCAGGCTGAGCCGGGGCCGGTCGCAGCCGCAGCTCCGGTTTCCCCGCCATCCTCCGACAGTCTCTCACTCGTCCTCGCGCTGGTATCGGCGGTTCTGGGCGGTCTCATTCTCAATCTGATGCCCTGCGTATTTCCCGTGCTTTCGATGAAGGCGCTGGCACTCGCAGCAAAACCGGATGATCCGCATAAGGCAAGGCAAGAGGGCCTTGCCTATGGAGCGGGCGCCATTTTGAGTTTTGTTGTTCTTGCCGGTATTTTGCTCGCGCTGCGCTCGGCAGGTGCCGGGCTCGGCTGGGGGTTCCAATTGCAGCAGCCGGTATTTGTCGCCGCTGTTGCCCTTTTGATGTTCGTGATCGGACTCAACCTGTCCGGCCTTTTCGAGATTCGCGTCGGCGCCAATCGCGGCAATGGCCTTGCCTCCCGGAGGGGCCCGGTCGGAAGTTTCTTTACCGGGGTGCTTGCGGTCGTTGTGGCGGCACCATGCACGGCGCCCTTTATGGGTGCAGCCACGGGATACGCGCTCGTCGCTGACGCTGCTTCGGGGCTGGCGATCTTTGCTGCGCTCGGCGCAGGCTTTGCCGCGCCATTTGTGGCCCTGGCATTTGCGCCGGGGCTGTTGCGCAGAATTCCCCGGCCCGGTCCGTGGATGCTCCTGTTGCGCCGGGTACTGGCATTTCCGATGTATGGCGCGGCGATCTGGCTCACTTGGGTATTGAGCCTGCAGGCGGGCCCACAAGGGGTTCTGGCGCTGCTTGCCGCGGCACTTCTGGTCGCCTTCGGGCTTTGGCTCGCGGGTGAAGAGATTATCGCAGGGAAGGTCTGGATACGCCGGGCTGCTGCCGGGCTGGCGATTGCCGGCGCCATCTTCGCTATCGCAGGAATTGCGAGCGCTCCGGCATCCGGAAATGACAAAACGCCAGGACAGCTTGCCTACGAACCCTTCACTGCTGCGAGGCTCGCGGAGTTGCAGCAGACCGGCCGGCCGGTATTCGTCAACGCGACTGCCGCATGGTGTATCACCTGCCTCGTCAATGAACGGCTCGCGTTATCGGCAGACGACGTGGCCAAGGCCTTTGCCGATCACAAAGTGGCAGCGCTCAGGGCCGACTGGACCAATCAGGATCCTGCGATCACCGATTTACTCGTGCGTCAGAGTCGCTCGGGCGTGCCGCTCTATCTCTATTATCCGCCGCATGCCGCAACACCGATGGTGTTACCGCAGATCTTGACGGCGGCGACCGTCGTCGCCGCCGTCAATAAAGGCGGTTAGAGCCTTTTTGCGAAGTGGTTGCCGTTACGGCGGCGTCACGACGGCGGCTAACGAAGTGTCCCAATAGCAGCAAGCCCTGTCCACCGGGAGGTGGGGCAGTTTCGCGCAAAACTTCAGTGGAAAATGTTGGGCCAGAGCCCCGCGACCCCAACGAGAATCAGGTAAATCGCGACCAGCAAATTCAGCAGGCGGGGTATCAACAGGATCAGGATGCCGAAGATCAGCGCGATCAGGGGCGTAATGGTCAATGCATTCAGGCTGAATAAGGCTGCGGCCATCCGGTGTCTCCATCGGGAAAGAGTCTTCCGCCAATTGCTGGCCTGGCTTTGGCCGGGCAGGCGATCGGTGAGTTGATTATATGATCTGAAGCGGTTTGCGATCCGGTAGAATTGGCAAGAAAGTTTCGAACCGGGCCAATCGGCTTGCCACGGTTGTCGCTGGTGCGCTTTCGCTGCTGAATTCCTCCCTGCGCCGCAAATTTGCCGCGAACTCCTTGCAAGAATGGAGCGATTCAAGGACCGCGAAAGTGAAGACGTACCGCGCCGTGCCGGCGGGGGTGCCGGGCTGTCGGCTTTGGGGGTGAGGGGGAAAGGCCCCGCGTCAATTATTCCTGACAACGGAACTTAGCGAATTCGCGAGCCGTTTAGCAGCCGTTCATACGCCGCTGTTAACATCGGCTAACAAGAAGGGGTAACACGGTGGCGGGCCGAATTCTCGCAAACGATCCTGCTCCACCGGCCAGGCGCCGGTCGGGTGTGAAGTGGCTGATTCTATTTGTATTTGTCGTGCTAATTGCCGGCGCAGCCTGGTTCGAAACCCAGACCTCTCTGTTGCAGTCCATGCTGTTCACGCGCTGGGCCGGCGAGATGTCCTACCACCTGGTCAATGGACCTAGTCCGAGCATCCGGTATCCGGTGGCCGGGCCCTATGACGTGCGGCTGGGGTATAATAATATTCCGCAATATGTCGACGCGCTGAAGCAGCGGGGCTTTGCCATCGACAAGCAGGCTGACCAGTCGCCGGCGCTTAATCGCTTTGCCGCGCGCCATGGCTATGCGCTGTATCCGGAGAAGCCTACGGCTGGCCTGCAATTGCGCGATCGCAACGGCAAATTGCTCTACGCGGCCAGCTATCCCGAGCAATATTACACCGATTTCAGCCAGATTCCCTCACTCATCGTGGCGACTCTGCTGTTCATCGAAAACCACACGCTGCTGGAACCCACCCACCCCTATCAGAATCCCGCAGTGGAGTGGCAGCGCTTCCTGCATGCCGCAGGCGGTCAGATCGAAGGAATGATCACGCGCCATCCGCAGGCGGGCGGCGGCAGCACTCTCGCGACACAGATCGAGAAATACGAGCACGATCCGGAAGGGCGGACCCAGGGCGTGTTTGACAAGCTGTTGCAGATGTCCGCGGCGACCACGCGCGCCTATATGAATGGTCCCAACACGCTGGATGCGCGCAAGCGCATCGTCACCAGTTACATCAATACGACGCCGTTGAGCTCGCGGGCGGGTTATGGCGAAGTCATCGGCATTGCCGACGGGCTTAAGGTCTGGTTCGGCACCGATTTTGCCACGGCAAACCGCATTCTTTCCCAGCCCGACAGTCCATCCAATCTCGAGCAGAAGGCCACGATCTATAAAGAGGTGCTCAGCCTCATGATCGCGGAACGCCGGCCTGCTTATTACCTGCTGCAGAACCATGATGATCTGGAAGCCGAGGCCGAATCCAACCTGAAGCTATTGGCCAAGGCTGGCGTGATCACTCCCGAATTCCGCGATGCAGCGATCAACTCCAAGCTTCCATACCGTCCCAAAGCTCCGGCTCCGGCGCCGATCAATTATGTCGGGCAGAAGGCCAGCAATTCGATCCGCACCGAGCTCCTGGGTGCCCTGAATGCTCAAAACCTCTATGCCCTGGACCGGCTGGATCTGAACGCCACCACCACCATTGATGCTCCGGTGCAGCAGAATGTCAGCCGTGTGCTGCGCAGCCTGAAGAATCCGGGAGTGGTCAATGCCCTCGGAATGGTGGGTTTCCAGCTGCTCAGCCCGTCCGACGACGTTTCGCAGCTCAACTACAGCGTTGTGATTTACGAGCGCGAAGCCGATCGCAACGTCTTGCGGGTGCACGGCGATACCCTGGATGAGCCGTTCGACATCAACAGCAGCTCGAAACTGATTCTCGGGTCGACCTCGAAGCTGCGCACGATGATTGCCTATCTCGACATCTGCGATCACATCTACCAGCAGCATCTCAATGACTCGCCGGCCCAATTGCGCAAGGCGGCAAGCAATGCCCACGATCCCATAAGTCAGTTCGTGATCGGATATCTTGAGACGAGCCGCAAGGCCGGCCTCAAGGGGCTGATGCAGGCGGCGATGCAGCGCACTTACTCGGGATCGACGGCCGAGGGCTTCTTCACCGGCAGCGGACTTCAGTTCTTCCACAATTTCGAAAGCTCGGAAGACTCCCAGGTCTGGACCGTCCACGAGGCGTTCGCGCATTCGGTAAATCTTGCCTTCATCCGGCTGATGCGGGACGTCACGAGCTATTACATGGCTGAGCGCGCCGCACACGGCGGTGGAGTCGTGGAAAACCTCGATCCCAATCAGCGCGAGGATTACCTGAAGCGCTTTGCCGATCAGGAAGGCACTGACTTCCTCAACCATTTCTACAAGGATCTGAAGGGCAAGAACCAGCAGCAGATCACCGCTTTCATGCTGCAGAAGGCGGGTGTTTCCGCGCCCCATCTGGCGGTGATCTTCCGCTCGCTTCAGCCCGAAGCCCCGATCCAGCAAATGCGGCAGTTCCTCGCCGCCCACGGCGTACAGGCAGACGAGAAAAAGATCCTCGACCTGTACGAGACTTATGGGCCGGACAAGATGACTTTATCGGACCGTGGTTTTATCGCCCATGTCCACCCCCTGGAACTCTGGCTCGGCGCCTATCTTGTCGCCCACCCCGATGCCACGCGTTCTGAAGTCATCGACGCCAGCGCCGACAAGCGCCAGGAAGCCTATGGCTGGCTGTTCAACAGCAAACGCGCGCACCAGCAGAATGTCCGTATCCGGATTATCACGGAGGAGGACGCTTTCAACGACCTGCTGCCGGAATGGAAAAAGCAGGGTTGGCCGTTCGACAGACTCGTCCCGTCGCTGGCAACTGCTATCGGCAGTTCGGGAGACCGGCCGGATGCGCTGGCGACGCTGATGGGAATCATCGTCAACAATGGTGTCCGCCTGCCGACGACAAATATCGCACAACTGCAGCTCGCCGGGCATACGCCCTATGAAAGCGATCTCGGCTTTGCTCCCGGCAAGGGCCAGCGGCTTTATCCGCCGGAACTCATTGCGGTCGTTCGCAAGGCGCTGGAAGCAGTCGTGCAGGAAGGCACTGCTGCCCGGCTGAGGGGTACCTATTTCAACGCCGACAACACGCCTCTGGACGTCGGGGGCAAGACCGGAACAAGCAACAACGATTATGAACATTTCGCCGGCGGCCATCTGATCGGCTCGGAGCCACGCGACCGCACGGCAACTTTCGTGTTCTTCCTTGGTGATAAGTTCTATGGGACGGTGACGGCATTCGTTCGCGGCAAGCAGTCGGGCAATTTTAAGTTCACCAGCGCACTGACCGTGCAGCTGTTGAAGGCACTCGCCCCGCAATTGCAGCCTCTTCTCGGCACGCCGGTTAATCCCAATCCGCTTGCAACGGTGAGTACGGCGCAGAACGGCAAGGGGGCGGTAACCGCGAGCGACTAGCGTCTAACTGGAGCCCAGCTTTGCCGCCGTCTACAGCGTTGAAAAGTCAGCCTAATTTTGCCTCGCGCGGGCCGAGGCGACCGGCCCAGGCGGGGCAATGTCTTTGGATTTTATTCATCTTTCTGTTTTAATTGTAGGAACTTGAGCATCCTGAGCGGGTGCGTTTCGCCTCGCTAATGCCCCAGGGAAAGGTGGCAAATGGGAGACTTGAGTTCCGGGAGCGGGGAACTTGATCCCCTGTCCGGTAGCCTCCGGCAGTATCGTGATCCCAAAGGCGCCGATGTCGTCGCCCGAGTGAAGCCCTTCTTCGATTGGGAGGACATGCGGCGCCAGAACGGGTACTGGCCCTATTCGCGTTCCACCGACACTGCCCCACAACCGGTGTGTGCGGTCAGGGATGACGCCGGACGGCCGGTCAGCGGTGTCAATTTTGCCTCCCAGGATTATCTGAATCTCGCCTCGCATCCGGCGATCAAACAGGCGGCCAAGGCCGCCATTGACGAATTCGGAGTCCACAGTGCCGGCTCCGGCGCGTTCCTTGGCAATACCAGGTATTCACTAGTGCTTCAGCGGAACATTTCGGAATTCCTTCAGCTTGAACACACGCTGCTCTATCCCACGGGCTGGGCAGCAGGATATGGCGTGATACGCGGTCTGATCCGCGCCGAAGATCATGTTGTAATCGACGCGCTGGCGCATAACTGCCTTCAGGATGGCGCATGTGCCGCCACGCCGAATGTGCATCTGCACCGGCATTTGAGTCTGCCTTCCGTACGACGTGTGCTCAGTCAGATTCGCGCCCGCGACAGCCGGAATGGAATTCTGGTGATCACCGAAAGCCTGTTTTCCATGCATTCCGACACGCCCGATATCCGGGCAATGCAGGAACTTTGCCGAGAATACGGCGCCAGACTTCTCGTCGATGCCGCACATGATCTCGGCAATCTTGGCGATGATGGCCGGGGCCAGATGGGCCGCCAGAACATGACCGGCAAAGTCGATCTGGTGATGGGAAGCTTCTCGAAGACGTTCGCTTCAAACGGCGGTTTTGTCGCCTGCAATTCGGCTGCTGTCTGTGAATATCTCCGGTATTTCGGTAGCTCAGGGACATTCTCTAATGCACTCTCCCCTGTGCAAGCCGCGACTGTGATCAAGGCGTTTGAGATTGTGGGGTCGGAGGAAGGCAGGAATTTGCGGGCGGGACTCATGCGCAACAGCCTGTATCTTCGCGGTGCATTGGCCAGCGATGGTCTTGAAGTGCTTGGTGAGCCCTCCGCAATCGTGTCGATCAAGATCGATGATGAGGCGTTTGCCCGGGTGGTCAGTCAGCGCCTCGCGGCGTCGGGCGTAATCGCCAATCTCGTCGAATACCCCGCGGTCGTCCGCGGCAGTGCGCTGTTTCGCCTGCAGGTGATGGCAAAGCACACGCGTGCTCACATTGACCGTTTCTTGTCGGCGCTACGGCCGGCATTGGACGAAAGTTCTGATAGCAGCGCTTGCGCGGCGGTACTTGCGGATTTTGAACTGATGCGCGAGCGTGCTCCCGGTGAATGATATGGATCAGCTGCGCCGCAGATCGCGACTGCTTGCTATAGACGATCACGCGGACTCCGCGGAACTGATCGCCCGCGTCGCCGCGAAGCTGGGCTATGATTCGCGCACTGCCGCCAGTCCCAATGAACTGCGTGATGCGCTCGTTTCGTGGCAACCGGATATTCTCACCCTCGACCTCTCGATGCCGGAGGAAGACGGCATCAGCGCGTTTTCGCTTTTGCAGGAGCAGGGTTTTTCCGGACGGATTGTTATCATCAGTGGTCACGATGAATGGCTGCGTCGCGCTGCCGGCCGGCTCGCATCGGCGAAAGGTCTGAATGTCGCCGGCAATCTTTCGAAACCCATCAATCTCAAGACGCTGCGCGGACTGCTCGCGGAGTTAGAGCCTGCGTCCGGGATGTGACGGTCAGGCGGCGGGTTCGCCGGACGTCTATTCTGAAATCCGCGTGAGTTCCATATCGGAGCCTCCGGAATTTCCAAATCGATCCGCACTCGTCAAGACTACGGCGAAGCCCTTGTCCCACCTCTCGGCGTACGACCAACTCCGAACTCATTTCGCTGACTTCGCAACGCCTACAACTCCGCCAAGCGTCCCAAGACCCTAAAGAGCCTTACGCCTTACGAGTATATTTGCAAGCTCTGGACAAAAGAGGCCGAGCGATTCCCCCCCGATCCGCTCCGGCAAATGCCGGGACTAAACATCTAGCCAAGACAGCGGCGGATTTTTTCCAGGAGCCGCGGCATGTCCACCGGTTTGGTGTCGTATTCCGCGCATCCGGCCTGAACGCTCATTTCGCGGTCCGCCGCCAGTGCATGCGCGGTCAGCGCAATCACCGGAATTCTTGAGGTCTTGGGATTCGCCTTGATCAGCCGGGTCGCTTCCCAGCCATCCATTTCCCCAAGCGCTATATCCATCAGCACGAGGTCGGGCAATTCCGATTCGGTCAGCGCAACACCTTGCGGACCATCGACGGCGAAACTCACGGTAAATCCACTGCGCTGAAGGCGCCGCCCCAGCATGTCACGGTTGAATTCATTATCTTCGACGAGGAGAATTCTTGTCATGGTTGTCAATCTTTCCTCACGACGCGAGCGCCACCGGTCGTTGGCTGCCGGTGGGCCCTGCAATGGGGCAAAACTGCTTTAGCAGCGCGAGCAGTGATTCACGGTCGAGCGGCTTTATGAGATGAGCCGAAGCCCCCAATAATCGGCCTTTGTGAACGTCGTCGTTCGAAGTGACGAGAATGATCGGGCAGTCCCGGAGTTCGTCGTCGGCCTTCAATGTGAGCAATACGTCCCAGCCGGTGAGCCCGGGCATTTCGACGTCCAGAACAATGGCTGCGGGACGATCATTCCATGCCAGCGTGAGACCTTCACGCGCGCCCTGCGCGCGGATAGGCACATAACCTTCTTTGGCTATCATGCGCTGCAAAAGATCAAGCGCGGCCGCGTCATCGTCAATCAGCAACACCTTGCGTGACGCGCTGTCGCCGGGCGACCGCACCGGAACGTTGAGCGGAGCGAGCTGCGGCAGTCCGTTCTGACTACATTTTGTCGGAACGCGGATCGTGAATAGCGCGCCCTTTCCCAGCGTGCTTGCAACGGCGATGTCACCGCCGAGCAGGTGGCAGAGTTTCTGGCTCAGCGCCAGCCCCAGTCCCGTTCCACCATACTTGCTGGCCGTTGCGCCGGGCATCTCGCCAAAATTCTGGAACAGATTGGCGAGATATTGCGGGCTGATTCCGATCCCGGTGTCGCGAACTGAAAGCTCCATCCAGCTGTCGCGAATGACGGCACCGAGCGTGACCACCCCGTTTCGCGTGAACTTGCCGGCATTGTTCAGGAGGTTTGCCAGGGCCTGCCGCAGCTTGGCAGCATCGGTTTCGACCACACCGAGGCGTGGCGGGAAGGCGAGCTCCAGCCGGTTGCCGTTGGCCCTGATCGCGGCTTGTGACGCCGCAGCGACATCTTTCAGGAGATCGGCAAGCTCAACCGGTTCCGGATAGACTTCCATTTTGCCAGCTTCGATTTTCGACAGGTCGAGGACATCGCTGACCAGCGACAACAGATGTTTTCCGGCACTGTGGATGCGGGCGATATCGTCGCGTTGCGAATCGCGCCCTTTGGCCTGGGCGTCTTCCAGCAGCATCTCGCTATAGCCGATGACCGCATTCAGCGGCGTGCGCAACTCGTGACTCATTTTGGCGAGGAATTCCGATTTCGCCTGATTGGCGCGATCGGCTTCGATCTTGGCCGCCTGCAATTGCCGCGCCGTGCTCAAATGCAGCGATACTTCCCGTTCCAGCTCGGACTGGGAAGCGACAATGTTGGCGTAGTAGAGCGCCATCATCGAAACGTATATCGCCGCGCAAACTGTCGAGATGATGCCGATCCCCGAGAGTTTCTGCAGTTCAAGGTCAACATCGGCCCCGGGGTAGGGGACGTGGACCGGAAACGTGATTCCCTGAGCATAAATTGCGTAAATCACGATCAGGTTGATGCCCAATTGTCCCAGCACCAGTACCCGCTGCCACGGGCCGGAGCCGAGATAAAAAAACGCGAGCAGGGGAATCGTCGGAATCCAGGGCAGGAACGGCGAACTTACACCGCCATAATGGTAACAACCCCAGACGACGACAAATGTCAGATTCTCAATCGAAAGCACCGCCAGTAGATTGTACCAGCCGGTCACGCGGAGAAGGAACGGGAACAGCCAGAATGCAGTGATCGATGCTGCAATGACATGCACCCCGATGCCCGGATTCGGATCGAGCAGGTACAGATAAACGGTGATCGTATTGCCGAGAAAGGGCCCGATCACGTGGCTGATCATAAACATCCGCGCCCGCTGATGGGCTTCGTTGTCGGATTTGATTTTGGCGGGAATAAACCAGTCCAGAACCGGGTAAATCCGGGTCGGCAGCACCATCAGCCAAGTCGTGGCGCGTGTCAGAGTAGGGGCGATGGCACCAGTCATACTGCTACCTTTGTTGCATATGAGCCCGCAACGGCCGCGCCGGGTGTCAATTGGTCCTCACGCAGCATAGCTCTGTCCGGTATCATGCTCCGCGACGGCCGCCGATCCCGACGCCACGGCACCCCCTCGGTGCTGTTCCAGATACGCCGGAATCCGGATCGTAAAGCGCGATCCGCGGCCGAAATCGCTTTGCACGTCGATGTTGCCCCCCATCATCCGGCAGAGATGCCGGCTGAGCGCAAGACCCAGTCCGGTACCGCCATATTTGCTTGCCGTGGATGCATCGGCCTGGTTGAAATCCTTAAACAGCTTGCGAAGATTGTCCTGGGTAATACCAATGCCAGTGTCGCTGACCGAAATCCCGATCCAGTCTTCGCCGTGCTCGGTTTGACGTGAAGCCGAAAGAGTCACGCGCCCGTCCTTGGTGAATTTCCCGGCGTTGCTTAACAGGTTGAGCACGGCCTGGCGCAGCCTTGTCTCATCGGAAATCACTATCCCGAGCCCCGGCTCGCGGTCGACAATGAATTCATTGCCGTTCGTGGTGACCAAACTGCGGCCAGTCGAGACCACATCGTCGATGAAATCGTTCAAGTGGAAAGGCTGGATCGTGAGGTCGGTTTTATTCGATTCGATTTTTGACATGTCCAGCACATCGGTCACCAGCGACAGCAGATGCTTGCCCGCGCTGTTGATGCGCTGGAGATCTGCAATCTGTTCGTCTTCGTTCTCCTTGGCGTCTTCGAGGAGAATTTCACTGTAGCCGATGACCGCGTTGAGCGGCGTGCGCAACTGATGGCTCATCTTCGCGAGGAACACGGATTTCTGCCGGTTGGACCATTCGGCTTCTTCCATGGCTTTGCGAAGCCGTTCGGCCGTTGCGCGGTGGCGCGCGGCTTCCAGTTGCCGGCCCGACTGCGAGGCGACAACATCGGCGTAATACAGCGCCATCATCGCCATATAAATCGTGGCCGTCGTGACGGACACGATGCCCACACCCGACAGGCCTTCCAGAGGAATATGTTGTGGAAATGATCCCTTCACGAGATAGGCGGCGAAAAATCCCGCGACATTGGCGCAAAAAATTCCCAGCACCATGAACGGTCTTTCCCCAATGTAGAAAAAGCCGAGCAGCAGGGCGATCAACAGCCAGGGCAGGAACGGTGAACTCACGCCGCCGTAATAATAAGAGCCGAACAGCGTCACGAAGGTCAGATTTTCGACCGAAAACCAGGCGAGCGGTTGCAGCCGGCCGATCAGTTTCATACCGACCGGCAACGCCCAAAACAGCGTGATCGATATAACGATTACCCAGAACGGAAAACCATGCGTCGGGTCCGCGAAATAAAGGTAGATGCTGATCGCCTGACCAAGCGCGGGACCGAAAAGATGACTGAATACGAAAATCCGGGCGCGGCCCAACATCGCCGCATCGGTTCGCGCCTGCGGTGGAATGAACCAGTCAATCGCCCCGAGAAACCGTTCTTCCAGCATGGCAGAACCGCCCGTCGCCCCAGTTTTCATGAGATTCTACCCAAATGTTAACGATAGAAGGTTAATAGATTGTTCCCGCAGCATCAAAGCCTTCGACATCTGCGCTGTTCAGCCACGGCCCCCAGCGTCCGGACTTTCCGCTGGAATTATTTCAGCGTTAACCACATGATGCGCTACTTGCGAATCGCGAGGCTGTAGCTTCGCGGCCTAAGGTAGGGGGAAATTCCATGCGATTTGCGACGGGAGCGGGGCTGACACTGGCGCTCGCTCCATTCGTCCTGGACCAGGCCCATGCCTCAGGTTTCATGGTTCGGGAGAACAGCGCCGAAAATGTTGGCATGGTCTACGCCGGTCAGGCGTCGCGCGCCGACGAAGCTGCGACGGTTTTCAACAATCCCGCCGGCATGATGCATCTGGCCACACCCGAAGTGGAGCTTGGCGCAGCGGTCGTGTTCCCATCCATTCATTTCTCGGGTTCGTCAGTCGCCGCGGGTGTGATCCCAGTCACCGGCACCCAGGGCGGCCAGGGTGGCCAGACCACCGGTATTCCCAATTTCTACGCGGTATTTGATCTCGCCAATAACCTCCGGTTTGGCCTGGCTGTCACGGTGCCGTTCGGCAACACAACAAATTTCAAGCCGGGTTTTGTCGGCCGCTACCAAGGCATCAAGCAAGTGGCGCTTTCTGCTGACATTAACCCGAATGTCGCATGGCGGATTAATGACAAGGTATCAATCGGTGCTGGAGTTTCGGCACAGTGGCTGAAAATC
Organism: Micropepsaceae bacterium; assembly: GCA_036273455.1. Lineage (GTDB taxonomy): Bacteria > Pseudomonadota > Alphaproteobacteria > Micropepsales > Micropepsaceae > CAIYRG01. The sequence goes on from DASUHP010000175.1 coordinate 13,788, forward strand.
GAGCAATCGGCGGCTGTCCCTCAGTTCCTCATTGCGCAGCAACCATTGCCTGACACGGTTTTCCTTCTGAACAGTCATGGCTGGGGTATTGGCTTCAATGCCGGTCTCCTGCTCGAACCGAATATGACGACCAGATTGGGCTTCACGTACCGGTCGGGCATTGACCACAAACTGACCGGCAGCCTGGATTTTGATTCAGCCGACCTCATCGGTTTACCGAGTGGCGCGGCAACGGCAACTGGCCTCAACCTTCCGGCGCAAGCGGCCGCAAGCTTCACCCACGACTGGACACCGCAGTGGACGGGTGCATTCGAATTGCACTACGACATGTGGGGCAGCTTCAAGGAGGTGTCGGTAACCAGTCAAAATCCCCCGCTGTTCGAGCCGGAATTTTACCGCAACAGCTGGCTGATCAGTGCTGGCGCGATCTATCACTGGTCCGACCAACTGGCTCTTCGCGGCGGATTCGGATGGGACCAATCGCCGGTAACCGACAAATTTCGGACCGTGAATGTCCCGGACGCCGACCGCCTGATGGTGGGAGCCGGCGCAGGCTTTACGGTCGCACCTGGTGCGGTTGTTGATTTCGGCTACGCCCACTATTTCGGCACTCATCCGGCGACTGTCACCGGCAGCGTGAACTCTATTGATCCGTTCACCCGTGCAATCGTGTTGTCGGGCAATTTTCACAACTATCTGGACTACGTGGCGCTCTCGTTCCGTTACGCACTGTAATGGCCTGATCAGGAACTTCAACGCCCCTCCGGCCATTCCTGCCGTGGGGGATGGAGGAGTTCATGCTGTTGGAAAGTGCGAGACGGCTGGTTGAGCGCGCAACCGGATGGGGCAGCCTTGGGCAGGAAGAGGCTGGCCGGTCTATCCGGAAGCGAAGGCCCGTTGTTTATGATTTCGCGGATGACGGCGAGACCCCGAACAATCCCGTCCTGCCTCTATTGCGTTACCGCTGCGCGATTGGATTGGAAGGCAGGCACGATCCGGCCGCGGTCCTCGAAGAGATTTTCTCGGCGCAACATTGGCGCCGATCCTGGCGCAATGGTGTCTATGACTTTCTCCATTTCCACAGCCACACGCACGAGGTGCTCGGGGTTGCGCGCGGCTGGGTGAAAGTCAGATTGGGCGGCGCGAAGGGAAAACTTCTCACGTTGAATGCCGGCGATGTCGTTGTCCTGCCGGCCGGTACCGGCCATTGCCGCGTTTCAAAGAGCCGCAATCTGCTGGTGGTTGGAGCCTATCCTCCGGGTGGGCGATACGATGAGCCGCGGCCCGAACAGACCGATCTCGTCCGCGCGCGGGAGGAAATCGCAAAAGTCCCGGTGCCGGAAGCCGACCCGGTTTATGGGCGTGAGGGACCGCTGATCTCGATTTGGTGTGCGCGCTTGAATTCGCGCCGATCAAGGAAGAACTAGGCAGCAACGCCCGTTGTAGCTCAGCAGCTGTTGAGTAGGCTGTGCCGCGGCGAACCCCGCTTCGGCGCGACAGTTTCTCATGGATACGCAACGCGTCTCCACGAGAAAACTGGTGCCGCAGGACAGAATTGAACTGTCGACCTACCCCTTACCAAGGGGTTGCGCTACCACTACGCTACTGCGGCAACCGGGCTTTGAACCGCCGGATTTGAGCGGACCGCTGCTATAGACCATGCCCGGAACTGACGAAAGAGGATTGGAAGGGACAGATTTGGCCGATCAAACGTGCGACCGCAATAGGCGATTGGCCGATGCGCTGAAGCAGAACCTGAAGCGGCGAAAGGCTGGTTTTGCGCCCTCCACCGAGCAGCCGGACGCTCCGTCCCAATCGCACGGAGGCGGCACGGGAACACAAAAGCGCCTGAGCCCCCTGCCGGAACTCCGTCCGAAAACTGCCTCAAAGCGTAATTAGATGAAGGCGGCTTGGGCGTAAATTTCAACCAGCGGGTGAGTGAGAGGCAGGTAAGTTCATGGACCGTATTCGTGTAACCGGCGGCCGGCGGCTGAAGGGGGAGATCCCGATCAGTGGCGCCAAAAATGCCGCGCTTCCGCTGATTGCAGCCGCGTTGTTGACGGAAGAGGCGCTGACGCTCTCGAATGTCCCCAATCTTGCTGACGTCGTCTATATGGCCGACGTTCTGCGCCAGCTTGGCGTTTCGGTGGCGTGGCAGATGAGCGGGGCTGATCACGTCGGCGGTATCCTTAAGCTTCAGGCGCCCAAGCGGCCGCAAAGCCTCGCGACCTATGATGCCGTGCGCAAAATGCGCGCGAGCTTTCTCGTACTCGGCCCATTGGTGGCCCGCAATCGTGAAGCCATGGTGTCCCTGCCCGGCGGCTGCGCCATCGGTGCCCGGCCCGTCGATTTGCACCTCAAGGGCCTTGAGGCGATGGGCGCGGAAATCGAGTTGACCGGCGGTTATGTCTTCGCGAGAGCACCCAACGGGCTCAAAGGCGCGGTCTATGAATTCCCGGGGGTATCGGTCGGAGCGACGGAAAATCTGCTTATGGCAGCAGCGCTGGCTGAAGGGGAAACGGTGCTCAGAAATGCTGCCCGCGAGCCCGAAATCGGCGACCTGGCCAGGTGTCTCATCACCATGGGAGCGAAAATCGCTGGAGTCGACAGCTCCACGTTGGTCATTGAGGGCGTCAAGGAGTTGCATGGCGGCCAGCACGCGGTTCTTCCGGATCGCATTGAAACAGGCACCTATGCGATTGCAGCTGCAATTTCCGGTGGGGAAATCGAACTGACCAATACCAGCGTGCCGCTGATCGGCGCATTGGTGCCACTGCTGCGTGACGCCGGAGCAGAAGTCGAGCCCACGGCTTTCGGTGTCACTGTGGCTCGTAACGGCCATAGCATGCGGGCGACGAATGTCACGACGGAGCCATTTCCCGGTTTTCCGACCGATTTGCAGGCCCAGTATATGGCGCTGATGGCGACGGCCGATGGCGAGTCGCATATTCGCGAGACGATCTTCGAAAACCGCTTCATGCATGTTCCCGAATTGCTGCGGATGGGCGCCGAAATCCGGGTGGAGGGGGATACTGCGATCGTCACGGGGGCGCGCAAGCTAAAGGGCGCTCCGGTTATGGCCACCGATCTCAGGGCTTCGGTCAGCCTGGTGCTTGCCGGGCTTGCCGCTGAGGGCGAAACCGTGGTCAATCGCGTCTATCATCTTGACCGTGGCTTCGAGCGCATTGAACAAAAGCTCAAAGCCTGCGGAGCGGACATAGAGCGGTTGAAGGAATGACTGGATTGAAGCTCCTCGCGCAAGACGAGGAGGATTTGAGCATCATCTCTGCTCATTTGCAGGACGCGGTGATGCGCGTCGGCGACATGGTGTATCTACCGCGCCGGCGCCGGTTCGCCGTCGTCATGAACCGCTTTTGCTGGGAACAGGATGGAGAATGTCCGGCCGGCTCGCGGGTAGAGGCCGGCCTGCATTTTGACAGTGTGCTGAAAGTGCAATCGCGTGGCGTGCGCCAGGATGATCCGGATGCATTGGCGGGATTGCTGGCCATTCATTACACCGCCTTATCTGATGGCGTCGGGGCCATCGATCTTGTCCTGTGCGGCGGCGGCCTGATCCGGCTCACGGTCGAATGCATCGATGCCAGCCTCACCGACTTGAGCGAACCCCGGCCTGCGGTGGCGCGTCCGGCGCATAACATCGAAGCGTGACGATGTTGCGCAGGCTGAACGCATCTGCATCGGGATTCGAGCAGGAATTCGCTGATTTTGTGGACACCCGGCGCGAAGCCGAGCCTGACGTCGAGCAACGCGTGGCGGCGATCATAGCCGATGTGCAAAAGCGCGGTGATGCCGCATTGATCGAGCTGTCGCGCCGCTTCGATGGCGCCGGTCTGACCCCGGCAACTCTCAGGGTTTCGAACGACGAAATCGCAGCGGCGGCGGCTGCTTGCGGAAGCGATGTGCTCAAGGCGCTGGATTTTGCCGCGCGGCGTATCGAGTCCTACCACCGTCGCCAGATTCCGGCGAATGCTTCGTTCACGGACGAAGCGGGCGTCGAATTGGGCTGGCGCTGGACACCTGTCGATAGCGCCGGAATTTATGTCCCGGGGGGCACCGCGAGTTATCCGAGTTCGGTACTAATGAACGCGATTCCGGCCAGGGTTGCGGGCGTCCGCCGCGTGGCGATGGTCACACCGGCAAGGGCGGGCAAGATTGCGTCATTGACGCTGGCGGCCGCAAAAATTGCCGGGGTCAGCGAGGTGTATCGTGTCGGTGGCGCCCAGGCGATTGCTGCGCTCGCATATGGCACCGCAAGCATCGCGCCGGTCGACAAGATCGTGGGTCCCGGAAATGCCTATGTCGCGGCCGCCAAACGTCTGGTCTTTGGGCGTGTTGGCATCGATTCCATCGCCGGACCTTCGGAAATCCTCGTGGTGGCCGACAATGCCAATGATCCGGCGTGGATCGCGGCCGATCTCTTGTCCCAGGCCGAGCACGATCCGTCATCCCAGGCCATTCTAATCACCGACGATGCGGCGTTTGCCGATGCAGTGGCGCACGAAACAGAACGGCAGCTCAACATATTGCCGCGCCGCGACATCGCCGCGCGGGCATGGGATGAGCACGGCGCGATCATTCTCGTCCCCACAATTCGTGATGCGGCCCCACTCATCAACCGTATCGCGCCGGAACATCTCGAGATCGCCACCGCCAATCCCGATGCATTGCTGGCAGAGGTGCGGCACGCCGGCGCGATCTTCCTTGGCCGGCACACCCCGGAGGCCATCGGCGATTATGTCGCGGGGTCCAATCATGTGCTCCCGACGTCGCGGACGGCACGGTTTTCGTCCGGCCTTTCGGTGTTCGACTTTCTCAAGCGCAGTTCGCTATTGTGCTGCAATGCCGATGCCCTTGCCGCGCTCGCTCCGGCCGCGCTGACCCTGTCAGAGGCGGAGGGCCTCAGCGCCCATCGTCATTCGGTTGCCATCCGCCTGAACCGCAGCTACTAAAATATCCGGGTCGCCGCATAGTGGCGTTCAGTGGAGGTCCGTATCGGCAATCCGGAAAACCCGGACTACCGAATTATGACCATCGAGTTTTCCGGTGGTTTCGAAGGTCATTCTGGGGAAACCCGCCAGGAAACCGAAATTGCAATCCACGACATGCTTGCGGGGAATCTGTTTCGGCCGCGCGATTCGACGGGCGGGCCGTACCGGCTGGTTCTGGGTCGTGGCCAATCGGGATTGGTTTTTGACATTGGCCTGGCAGACGGCACGCCGCACGGCCGTTTGCTGCTTTCGCTGACGCCGTTTCGCCGCGTGTTGCGGGAATATGAGGCGGTCTGCCGAAGCTATCACTCGGCGGTTCGCGAATCGAATCTCGTACGGCTGGAAGCGGTGGATAATGGCCGGCGCAGTCTGCACGACGAAGGCGCACAGCTTGTGATCGAGCGGCTGAGGGGCCGGATTGAACTGGACTTTGCCACGGCACGCCGGCTGTTTACGCTGATTTCCGCGCTCTGTTCCAAACCGTGACGCTTGATTTTCGCCGCTTCAAGTGCATGCTCCGGGCCGCGCGTGATTTGTATGGATGGTAATGGCCAAAGAAGAACTGCTCGAATTTCCGGCAACGGTTTCGGAATTGCTGCCGAATGCGACTTTCCGGGTAAAACTGGAAAACGGCCACGAGATCATCGCGCATACCGCCGGCAAGATGCGTAAAAACCGCATTCGCGTATTGGTCGGCGACAAGGTCCTGGTGGAAATGACGCCCTACGATCTTTCCAAGGGCCGCATTACCTACCGTTTTAAATAATCCAGTCCCGTGCCCGACGCGGCCGGTTTTACGCTCGTTCTCGCCAGTGGCAGCCCCCGGCGTGCGGATCTGCTCGCCCAGGCCGGTATCATGCCGGACCGCATCGTTCCCCCTGAAATCGACGAAACCCCATATGCGCGCGAACTGCCCCGCGAATATGCAGGCCGCGTCGCCATCGGCAAAGCGCAGCAGGTCGCAGGCAATGTCGGCGCTGGATTTGTCCTCGCCGCCGACACTGTGGTCGCCGCCGGCCGGCGCATACTGCCCAAAGCCGAAAATCCTAAAACCGTCGAGCAGTGTCTGGCGCTGCTTTCTGGCCGCCGTCACCAGGTTATCACTGCTGTCGTTCTCGTGTCGCCCGATCGCAAGCTCAGCCGGCGTTCGGTGGTGACCCGCGTGACATTCAAACGTCTCTCGGCGCAGGAGATCCGGACCTATGCTGCCTCGGAAGAGGGATTGGGCAAAGCCGGCGGCTACGCGATTCAGGGCCGCGCGGAATGTTTCATACGCTCGATCAACGGCTCCTACAGCAATGTGGTCGGGCTGCCATTGCTGGAAACATTGAGTTTGCTCGAATCCGCCGGCTGGCGCGCGTCTGCGCATGTCCGGGCGCCCCAATCCGAAAAATCGACCGCCAAAACCGGCGTGATCTGATGTCGGTCCACCCCGAGAACGCAGGATCGAAAAGAGAGCAGCGCGAAGCGACAGCACTGTCATTATTGCTCTCTCCGCGCGTGTCGCTTCTCGCTGCTTCGTCGTTCGCCGGGATAGCAATCATCATCTCGTCCTACGTCATCAATGCGATGGATCGGACGCTGTTTCCTCTCATTCTGCCCGAGGTCGCGCGCGAGTATGGCTTCAATCTGCCCGAAGCCGGTCTGATGGCGACAGTATTCACCATCGGAATGGCGCTTGCCGGAGTGCCTTCCGGCTATCTGATGTCGCATGTCGCGCGCCGGACTGTGGCGCAGATCGGCTTGTTCGTCTTTTCTGCAGCGACACTGGTGACCGTCGCGGCAGGCGGTTTCGCCGACATGCTGATTTATCGCGCGCTGACCGGCGTTGGTGAAGCGATGCAACTGACGGCGCTGCTGGCGATCCTGGCGGCCTCATTCATGCGATTTCGCGGCGCAGCCGTTGGTGCGCTGAATTGCGCCTTCGGCGTGGGCGCGGTACTCGGGCCGCTTTTGGGCGCGCAGATTTTGTCGTTCTACGGATCCTGGCGCGCGCCGATGATCGCTTTTGGCATGCTTGGCTTCCTTCTGATGCTGTTGTTCTCGCTCGCCGCCCGCACTGCGATCACCGAGGCTCCTGCTGTTTCGCGCGAAGCGGCGCCATCCGGCGCGTCCAGCGTCTGGAATCGCAATACCTTGGTCCTGACCCTGTTGAGCGCCATAGCCGGACTGTCGATCTTCGGCTTTCTCGGCATGTATCCCACCTATCTGCGTGCCCAGCTGCATTTTTCAGCGACGAACGCGGGACGCGTAATGAGCATCTATGGTCTTGGCGTGCTTGTTTCGGTTCTCGGCGGTTTCATCGGCGACAGGTTTTCGACAAAGCCCGTGCTGGTTATCAGTTTCCTGTTCGCCTCGTTGAATGGCTGGCTGCTGTTCAATGGCCCCCGTGGATTTTTTCCCCAGGCGACGCTGGCATTTGCCTTTGGCGTGATTTTCAGCGGCGCGATCTACGTCAATATTGCCGCGGGATATACGCGCGCCGTGGCGCCTCATCTGACCGGCCGGGCATCGGGAGTTTTTGTCACCAGTTTCTATGCTGCCGCGTCGATCGCCGGCTATGTGATCGGTTGGCTCGCGCAGAATTTCGGCTGGACGCTGGCGGGAGATCTGCAACTCGGCGCAGCCTGTATCATGGGCGCGGTGCTCGCGCTCGCGTTGCGTCCTGAACGCTCAGCGATTCCGCGGAGAGTCTGATTCCCGCGCGGCTGCGCCTCAACGTTTTTCCCGGCGGTTTCAACTGGCCGAGTTTTGTCGCCCGGGATCAGGGGATGTTTGCGCGCGAGGGGCTCGCGGTCGAGCTTCTCCCGACCAGCGGGTCGGTCGCGCAAATGACCGGTCTTGCCGCCGGCGAATTCGAAATCGCCATAACCGCCTTCGACAATATCGTCGCCTATGTCAGGGGGCAGGGCGAAGCACCGATTGGGCCGCAGCCGGAATTCTTCGCATTCATGGGAAGCGACGACAGCTTTCTCGCGTTGGTGGTGCAACCGGAAATTTCACAGATTTCCCAATTGCGCGGGCGCTCGCTTTCCCTCGATGCCGCGACGACCGGCTATGCTTTTGCCCTGTTCGACCTGCTGGAACGCGCCGGTATCGAACAGGGTGAATATGCTGTCCGCAAGGTCGGCGGCATGGCCCGGCGTTTTGATGATCTCTGCCGCGGTGGAAGTGCTGCGACCTTGTTGTCCGCGCCCTATGATCTCATGGCGGAAGAGGCCGGCATGCGCATTCTCCGGCGTTTCGAACCGCCTTATCAGGGCAATGTCGCAGCGGCGCGCCGGGGTTGGGCTGAACGTCAGCCACAGCTGGTGGTGGGCTTTATCCGGGCCTATGTGGCAGCGTTGCAATGGCTGGCGAATCCGGTCAATCGCGATAGTGCCTGCGATGTCCTGATGCACCATGTGCCGGGCATGACGCCCGAGCTCGCCCGGGCAAGTCATGGGCTGATGCTGCGCAATGGCGGCGGATTTTCGCGGGATGGGCTGATCGACAGTGAGGGTGCCGCACGCGTGCTCCGCTTGCGCTCGCGTTACGCCGCGGGCCACCAGAAGTTGCACGGAACAGGTGCATATTCCGACCTGCGCTTCTGGCAACTCGCGTTTGCCCGAGGGTAGCTTAACCCACTGATTTTGAACTGCGACCTTGCAGAGCTTTTTTTGTGCGCTGATTTCTGTAATGAACCCCCCGACCGATAACCTTCCCCGTTCAGCCGGGGACATACTTCGGCGGAAAACGCTTTAGCGCCTTAAAAGATTGGGAGGGCCAAAATGCGAAAAACAAATCTGGTGATTATGGCGGTGCTGCTGAGTGGCATTGCCGGTTTTGAACTGGCCGAGCGCAGCGTGGCCGTCGAGGCGGAACGCCCCGGCACCGGCTTTGCGGTGTTTCCTGGCACCGTCGGTGGCCAGGACATGTTCGGCGCATACAATATCGTGAAGGGCTGGCCCAAGGACCTCAGCACGCTTCCCGGCAATGAAAAATGGACCTGGGGCGCGGGCCAGAGCATCTTCGCCGAGAGTCCGGACCGGATTTATGTGTTGCAGCGGGGGGAGTTGCCGAACATTCCCCGGCCAAAGACAAAGAAGCTCGACGACTTCGGACCCAGCATCCTCTTTCCCATTGGCCGGTTGCCCTGGCGCGACGCCACGGTTTCCTCGCCTCCCGCCGCCGGCGGCACGGGCCAGGATCCGAAAGACGGAATGCGGTTGTACTACGGCAAGCTCGGCGTCGATGCGAACTGGGACAATTGCATTGTCGTCGTGAATTCCAGGGGCGACATCATCGAGCGCTGGAATCAGTGGAACAAGATTCTCAAGCGGCCGCATTTCGTCGCGATTAATCCCTATGATCCGGAAAAGCATGTCTGGGTCGTCGATGACCACATGCACGCGATCTACGAATTCACCCACGACGGAAAGCAGCTGGTAAAGACCCTCGGCACACCGACGGTTGAAGGTGCCGACGGCACCCATTTCAACCGTCCGACCTATATCGCGTGGTTGCCCGACAGCACCATGTTTGTGGCTGACGGCTACAACGGCACGCGAGTCGCCAAATTCGACAAGGACGGAAAATTCCTGCTCGATTGGGGAAAGAAGGGCACGCCGCCAAATGACGCGCGCCCCGGCTACTTCAACAATGTCCATGGCATCGCGGTGGACCCGACAACGCGCCATGTGTTCGTCAATGACCGCGGCAATCACCGCATCCAGGTTTTCGACGACAATGGGAAATTCCTTTACGAGTGGAAGGTTGGCGAAGATCCGTCGGACGTCCATCTGATCTATATCGGGGCCGACCGTAATCTGTGGGCCTTCGACCGCGGCACCTCGAAGATGCTGAAATATGACCTCCAGGGTCATCTGCTTTATACCTGGGGCACATGGGGCGACTTCCCTGGCGGATTCTGGGGCGTACACGGATTTTCGGTCGATCAGGACGGCAATTTCTATGTTGCCGAAGTGGATGCGGGCCGGGTGCAGAAATTCACCCCGCGCCCCGGCGCCGATCCGCGCTTCCTGGTGGGCAAACCGGTTTACGCCGCCTGGAAATAAAGCGCTGCGGCAAAATGAAGCCGTCGCTCGGCAAATTGACTGAACGATCGATGAGGGCGTGCGTCTAAGACGCGCGCCCTGTCGTCTCCATTGGTCGCAACGCAGATTTGAAGCGGAACTCCGGATCGTCCGCAATCGTAACCCCTCAACGGGTTCCGATTCAGGGCAGATGGCATGACGCTTCACGAGACGGCGCGCAACGCACGAAACAGGCGCGAAGACGGCCTGAACTCTGTGCTTGAGCGCAACATCGAAATTCTGACGCAACGCCGGCGTCAGCAGACCATGTCGTTGTCTCGGCAGGATCGCATCGCGCTGGCGGTTACCTCTTTCTTCGGGAGCATGGCTTTCCTCTACCTTCACGTCGTGCTGTTTGGCGCCTGGATCGCGATCAATCTCTGGCCCAGGGCGCCGCATTTTGATCCGACACTCGTGCATCTCGCCACAGCCGCGTCCGTGGAAGCCATCTTCCTGACGACATTTGTATTGATCACGCAGAACCGTATGTCGGAAGCGGCCGAAAAACGCGCAGAACTCGATGTCCATATCGGGCTGTTGACAGAGCACGAGTTGACGCGGCTCCTGGCGCTGAATTCGGCTATTGCACAGCATCTTGGCGTCAGCAGTGAAATCGATCACGAGTTGGAGGAGCTGAAAAGCGACGTTGCGCCCGATGCCGTCATGGAAAAGCTTGAAAGTACGGATTTCTGAGCCGCGACGCGGCAGCCAAATAAGAACGGCATGATCCGATGCTGGACCGGATCATGCCGTGCACGGAGAGGCGCGCGTTGTTGGACGCTGCCTCCCAGATTCAGTATTAGCCGCAGAGGGTCGCGTCGAAACTGTTGATGCAGTCATAACGCAGGCCTTCACGCCCATAAAAGTTGTGATACGGACGCGCATAACCGTAACCATAGGCATAATGGTCGCCGTAGTTATACCCGTCATAGGCACAGCCCGACAGGAACGTGATACCGGCGAGCGCAGTCAGGGCGATGACGATCTTTTTCATGGTCCACTCCTCGGTGGTTGGCTGAATCTGTTACGCGCCAGTTCTACAGCCCGTTCCGGATTTCTGAACCTGCGCGAAGCATTGTGTTCAGGCAGCATTCATGTCGAGCTTCGCTCGCATTGATCTCACATGCGTGAGCGGTTTTCCGTCTCCGCCCGCCTCACGAACGTGCGACATGCGAAATGAAATCTCGTCGGAATCCCGGAATGGCTCCGTACACGGACCAGTGACTGCGAAGTCACAGCGCCTCGGTTCGTGCTTTGTTCCACTTCTTTTGAGCCTACGAGGCTGCGGTTCATCTCGCGTTCAACTGTGCCGGATATATTGCAATTCCGAATGCCGGTATGACGGTCATGACCCGCCTGGTGCTTCTGCTTTCAACTCCGATCTTCGCCACATTGCTTTTTGGCTGTGCCGGTCAGGCGCAGCCAACGGCGTCGCCCATGCAAGTCGCCCAGCTGCATACCGGATCTGTTCCCGGCGGCCAGATGACCGTCACACGCAGTCTGGGGACACATGATCTTGCCGTGCTGACCCGGCTGAGCTGGGGTGTCACGCCCGTGCTCGCGGCTGAAGCAGGACACGAAGGCATGGCGGCGTTTATCGCGCACCAACTTCATCCGGACAAAGACGATCACTTGCCGCCTGAAGTTGCGGGCCAGATTGCCGCTTTGCGTATCTCGCAAACTCCGTCACTGGACCTCGCGGAAGCTGTCGTGACCTCGCGCCGCGAAATCCAGATGATCCAGGATGCCGACCAGAAGCAGGCGGCGCGGCGGCAATTGCAGCAGCAGATGACCGGGCTCGGACGCGAAGCCCAGGAAAAGTCACTGCTCCTCGATCTCTATTCGCGCAATCAGCTCCTGCAATTGACCACGTGGTTCTGGATGAACCACTTCAATGTCTATCTGCCAAAAGCCGATATTCGGGTTTTCGTCGCCGATTATGAGGACGCCATTCGGGCGCACGCGCTGGGGAAGTTCCGCGACCTGCTGTCCGCGACCATGCACTCACCTGCGATGCTGCTCTATCTCGACAATGCGGAGAACGCGGACAAACGCATCAACGAAAATTACGCCCGCGAAATCATGGAATTGCACACGCTCGGCATCGATGGCGGTTATACCCAGAAGGACGTTCAGGAATTAGCGCGGATATTGACGGGGCTCGGCATCAATCAGAGATCGGTGCTGCCGAATGTGCGCCCGGCATTGCGCGCCGATTACCAGCGCGCCGGCGCCTTCGAATTCAACCCCAATCGGCACGATTATGGCGAGAAGGTCTTTCTTGGGCACGACATCCGCGGCAGCGGTCCGGCCGAGATCGACGAAGCGATCGACATATTGGCGAAGAGCCCGGCGACGGCTCATTTCATCAGTCGGCAATTGGCGGTTTTCTTTGTTGCCGATGACCCATCCGCGGCATTGGTGAACCGCATGGCGGACACATTCACCAGAACGGATGGTGATATTGCCGCGGTGCTCGCCACCTGTTTTGCATCACCTGAATTCGACGCCTCGCTCGGCGGAAAATTCAAGGATCCGATGCATTATGTCCTCTCGGCCGTGCGCCTGGCCTATAGCGAAAGACCCATCGCCAATGTGCAGCCGATCCGCAACTGGCTGAACCGCATGGCAGAGCCGCTATACGGGCACGAAACGCCGGACGGCTATCCCCTTACGCAAGCCTCGTGGTCCGGCCCCGGGGCGATGGCGACGCGGTTTGAGATCGCGCGTGTCATCGGTTCGAGCGGCGCCGGTTTGTTCAAACCGGATGCACTGGATGCGGCGGAACCGCCCGCCTTCCCGCAATTCCAGGGGCCGCTCTATCTCGACACCATCGCGCCCACACTCGCATCAACCACGGCCGGGGCGCTTAACCAGGCCGTATCACCGCAGGACTGGAACACTCTGTTCCTGTCGTCCCCGGAATTCATGCATTGGTAGGAGGATCGGATGAACAGGCGTGAACTGCTGTTGTCCTCGGCCGCATTCGCATCGGTTGTGCGCGCCGGAAGGCTCTATGCCGCGCCCGTGCAGCAGCGGTTGCTGATCGTGTTCATGCGCGGAGCCTATGATGCCGCCAATGTGGTCCTGCCGTCGGGCAGTGATTTCTATTATCGCGCACGTCCCAACATCGCCGTGTCCCGCCCGGGGAGCGGCGACAACGCCGCGCTGCCGCTCGACGAAGACTGGGCGCTTCATCCGGCGCTCAAGGACACCATTCTTCCGCTCTATTCGCAAAAACAGGTGGCCTTCATTCCGTTTGCCGGAACGGACGACACATCGCGCAGCCATTTTGAGACACAGGACTCGATCGAGCTCGGCCAGGATCTCAAGAGCAGCCGCGATTTCAGGTCCGGGTTCATGAGCCGCCTCGCGTCGGTGTTGCAGGACAACGTGACGCCGATCTCCTTTACCAGCCAGCTGCCGCTTGTTTTCCGTGGACCGGCGGTAATTCCCAACATGTCGCTCAATACCGGCGGAAAGCCCGGAATCGACTCGCGTCAGGCGGCGCTGATTGCCAGCATGTATAGCGCAACCGATCTTGCACCTGCTGTCAGTGAGGGCTTCCAGGTCGAGGACGAAGTCTACAAATCCATTGCCGTGGAAATGCAGCAGGCGAGCCGCGGTGCAACCTCTGCCAAAGGTTTCGAACTGGAAGCCCGGCGGATCGCACGGCTCATGCGGGAGAAATACAATCTCGGCTTCGTCGACGTCGGGGGCTGGGATACGCATGTGAATCAGGGGGGCGCATCCGGCTATCTCGCCAACCGCATTGCCGAATTGGGCAAGGGGGTGGCAGGCTTTGCCGACGAAATCGGGCCCGAATGGAAAAATACCGTCGTTGTTGCGATCAGCGAGTTCGGCCGCACCTTCCGTGAGAACGGCAATCGCGGAACGGATCACGGCCATGGGAGTGTCTATTGGGTTCTCGGTGGAAACATCAGGGGCGGCAGGCTCGCCGGCGATCAGGTTCGGGTTGCCGAAGAAACGCTGTTCCAGAACCGCGATTTTCCCGTGCTGAACGAGTATCGCGCCGTCCTTGGCGGCGTGTTTGCCGGCCTTTATGGCCTTGATGGCGACTCGCTGCAAAAGGTGTTCCCGGGGGCCAAACCGAAAGACATCGGCATCATCTAGCGCCGAGAAACCCGCCACAATTTCAGTGTACCTTTCTGCGCTCAATCCGTTAGGAAAGCGGATAACGGAACCGGCGAGAAGCATGCAGACGGATAGTGGAGTGGGGGCGAGACGCGCGGGCTGGCTGATTGCCGCAGCCGCACTGATTGTCGATCAGGCGACGAAAAATCTGTTGGTCTATGGCTATGATTTCGGCCGCATGGGACCACTTGCCCGGATTGTCGTGACCCCTTTTTTGGATCTGGTCATGGTCTGGAACCGCGGCGTTTCCTACGGATTGTTTCAGGCCGGCAGTCTCGCCGGTACACTGATCCTCACCGCGTTTTCATTAATAGCGGTGGGCGTCCTTTCGTGGTGGCTGTCGCGGGCGGATCGCATCAGCCTCACCGCAGGTTTGGGACTGATCATCGGTGGCGCCCTCGGAAACGTCATCGACCGGATTCTCTACGGTGCGGTTGCTGATTTTTTTCACTTTCATGCCTTCGGTCACGACTGGTATGTGTTCAACGTGGCCGATGCGGCCATCACAATCGGTGTCATAATGCTTCTGGTGGACGCGTTTTTGCGGCCTGAATCCGGGCACGAAGAAAAAGGGCGGTCAGGTACATGAGTTGGACAAGAGGTGCGGTGCGCACCGGTACAGCGTGGGTTTCGGCAGGATTGGCCGCCGTTGTGTTGCTGTCGGGCTGCGAAAGCATTCGTCAGGCGACCGGCGCCGAGAAGACGCCACCCGACGAGTTCACTGTATTGACCAAGGCGCCGCTGGTGATTCCGCCGGATTACAACCTGCGGCCGCCGCAGCCGGGAATTGCGTCCCGCAACGATCCCGATGCCGATGAGACTGGAGCCGCTCTGGCGCTTCCGACAGCTTCGGCGGCGGGGCTTGATACTTCCTATAGCGACGGCGAAAAGCTGCTGCTGACCAAGACGAACGCGCTGTCGGTGGACCCCAATATCCGCAAGACGATCACCAGCGATGTCGGACTGGAGGATCAGGGACCCGGCTTTGCGCAGAAAGTGCTGTTCCAGGGCGCCACACCACCGAAACCAGTAGCGCCCGCGGCCATGGCTGCACCCGCGGCCGCACCGGCTGCGCCCGCCACTGCTGCACCCGCCGCACCCGCGGCAGCAGCCATTCCGGCGCCAGCAGCTTCTACGCCGGCGCCCGCCGCGAACCCGTAATGGGCTGATGTCGGGCCGATTCCGGCGGCTTTGGCGTATTGCGGCAATTTCTGCCGCGCTCGCTGCCGGACTGCCCGCAATCGCGTCCACCCCGGTACAGCAGAGCACGCAGAAAGCCGTTTCCTTCACCCTGAAGAATGGCTTGCGGTTGGTGGTAATCCCGGATCATCGCTCGCCGGTGGTCACGCATATGGTCTGGTACCAGGTTGGCGGCGCCGACGACCCCCCGGGTCTTTCCGGCACCGCGCATTTCTTCGAGCATCTCATGTTCCGAGGCACGAGGACTGTGCCGAACGGCGAATTGTCCAAGACGGTTGCGCGCAATGGCGGTCAGGACAATGCTCAGACCTCGGACGATTTCACGGTCTACTTCCAGCGCATCGCGAAGGACCGGCTGCCGCTGATGATGCAGCTTGAGGCCGATCGCATGGTCAACCTCGACCTCTCCGAATCCAACCTGACCACGGAACGTCAGGTCGTGCTCGAAGAACGTCACTTGCGCGTGGATTCCGAACCGCGGGCTTTGGCCGAAGAGCAGCTGGACGCTGCGCTGCATCTTTCGCATCCCTATGGCCGGCCGGTCATCGGATGGGAGGCCGAGATCAGGCGTATCGGGCGGGCGGACGCACTCGACTTCTACCAGCATCATTATGCGCCCAACAATGCGATTGTCGTGGTGGCGGGTGATGTCAATCCGGATGAGGTTTTGAAACTGGCGCAGCAGAAATATGAGCCGGTTGCCCCGCATATGCTTGCACCGCGAATGAATGAGCCGGCGCCTCCGCGGCTGGCGCCCGCACGGCTGAACTTTGCCCTACCCGGCACGGATCTGCCGCAATGGATTCGGATCTACCGCGTGCCGGGCTATATCGGTAGCCCGCGTGGTACGGCGGAAGCGATGGAAGTCATGGCGGCCATTCTGGGCGGCGGTCCGACCAGCCGGCTGTATCGGACCCTCGTCGTCGATCGCAAACTCGCCGTCGACGTCAGCGCCAGTTATGACGGCCACAACCGCGGCCCATCCGAACTGGTAATATCTGCGACTCCACGTGAAGGCGTGAGTTTTGCCACACTCGAAGCGGCGGTCGATCAGGTCGTCGCCGGACTCGATCGTGCACCGCCCGAAACCGGCGAATTCGACCGCGCCAAGACAAGGCTGATCGCAGACTACACCTATCAGCACGACAACCAGTTTCTGCTGGCCCAGGATTATGGGCAGGGCCTGTCGATCGGGCTGACCGTTGCGGATATTGAAGATTGGCCAAACCGCATCCGGTCGGTCACCGCGGCGGAAGTGCGCAACGCCGCCCAGAAATACCTGAACCCGAAAGAATCCGTGACCGGACTGATGCAGGCCGAATGATCCTGGCCTGCCCATCGAAATGATGGAGTGTCCGGCACAAGGCTGGTATTTCGGCACCGCTGGCAAATTTCCTTTAACCAAATTTCGTTAAAACCCGGGCATGGGGAAGGAATTCGGCGCGGTTTCCGCGGCGTTGCTCTGTATGGTCTGCGGACCCGCGGCGGCGACGACTTTTGCCGTGCAAATCGTCGATCAGGACGGCAAAGCTGCACCAAATGCCGTAGTCACCCTCACACCCGAAGGCCGTAGCATGCCTGCACCCGGGACACGGTCGGACGCGGAAAAGGTCATCGACCAGCGCAACGAAACCTTCATTCCGCTGGTGACGGTGTTACCGCGCAACGGTCACATTGTTTTTGCCAATCACGATAAGACCAAGCACCAGGTGTATTCCTTCTCGGCCATCAAGCAGTTCGAAATTACGCTGGTGCAGGGGGAGAATTCGCCGCCATTCCTGTTCGACAAAGCCGGAATCGCGACGGTCGGCTGCAACATCCACGACCATATGATTGCCTATGTCGTGGTAACGGACAGTCCGTGGACGGCTGTGGCGGGTGCCGATGGCCGCGCGGAAATCGCAGATGTTCCTGCCGGCAATTACGATGTGCAGGTGTGGCATCCCCAGCTGCCGCCGGGCAGCAATCCGCCAACCGACCGCATCGTGCTTTCCGGCGATACCACGGCGTACACGGCAAAATTGAAATTGCTGTCGCCGCCGCCCATGGGCCACATGCATATGGCGCACTACTGAGGCGCGGAACGATGAGCTTTCGCAACCGCCTCGCATTGTTTCTGGTTGCAATGCTCGTGGTCGTGCAGGCGCTGACCGCGGTTTTTACCTACAGCACGATCCGCAGCAGCCTGGTTGAGCGCGGTAAGAATCAGCTCGCGACGGCGACAACGACGCTGATGAAGCAGCTCGACGTTTTGGGACAACGCGTCGGCGATGATGTGGAAGTGTTGTCGCTCGATTATGCATTGCGCAAAGCGGTGGCCGAACACGATCCGGCAACGGCACTTTCAGCGCTGCGCAATCATGGCGACCGCGTCGGCGCCACGCGCATGATGCTGGTTGAACTCGATGGCAAGGTCAGCGCCGATACGGGTGACCGATACGTCCCTGGCACGGCATTTCCTTTTCCTGCTTTGGTCCAGACCGCAGCCTCTCAAGCACAGGGGACTGCGCTCGCGGTGCTGGACGGCCGATTGTACTGGATTGTCGCCGTGCCGGTCCGGGCCCCGGTACCGATCGCTTTCATTGCCGCCTGTGTCCCGGTCGATGACGAGCTGCTCAACCGGCTCGCGGCACTTTCGTCAATCTCGCAATCGATGGCACTGGCAACGCAAACGCGCGATGGCTGGACCGTTGTGGCGCAGACATCCGGTTATGTGTCGGGCAAAGTGGATTGGCACGCCGCGGTCGATGGATCCGGACCTGTCCTTTCAACCGATGACAATGCCGGCCATGTGGCAATGATTGCCCGGCTGACGACAGCCAAATCGAGTCCGCCCGTGCTGGCAGTGTTCGATTATCCTCTCGATCAAACGCTCGACAGCTACCGTGCCGTGCTTCGGCCAATGCTTTTGGTCCTTGCCGGCGCGCTGCTCCTGGCGCTGGCGGTCGCGTTCCTGATCTCGCGGAGTGTTTCTCGTCCATTGGAACTGCTCGCAGGAGCCGCGAAGCGCATAGCGAGAGGCGACTATGCGCCGGTGCCCGAGGTCTCGGGCAGCGATGAAGTTTCCGAGCTGGGTTCGGCTCTCGACGGCATGACAAAAGCGGTCGCCGAACGCGAATCGGCCTTGCGCAATGCGATTGTTTCGCTGGAGGCTGCGCGCGCAGAAGCGGTCAAGGCCAATGAGGCAAAGTCGCAATTCCTGTCGAATATGAGCCATGAGTTGCGCACCCCGCTCAATGCGATCGTCGGATTTTCGGAAATGATCCATGGTCAGGTGTTTGGTCCACTCGGAGTTGCGAGATACGCCGAGTATGCCCGCCACATTTATGATAGCGGCGTGCATCTCGCGGCGCAGTTCGAACAGATGTTTGACCTTGCGCATGCCGAATCCGGCAAACTCGAGCTGGCACATCAACCCTTCGCCCCCGGGCAACTGGTTTATGAGAGCGTAAAGACAGTGTCTAAGGCGGCCGAAAAAGCCGGCGTGGCAATCGATATTCAGGGTGATTTCGGCGTCTGGCCGGTCGTGGACGGGGATGCAGCCAGACTGCAACGCAGTTTCGTCAACCTGATCGACAATGCGATCAAGTTCTCCCATTCCGGCGCGACTGTCACGATCCGCGGCACGCGCAAAGGCAAGCAGGTGAAGCTGGTCATTGCCGATTGCGGAATTGGCATAAAGCCGGAAGATTTGCCGGTTGTCCTTCGCCCATTCCACCGCGGGCGCCGCGCTTTTGATGGCGTGCATCAGGGGGCGGGCCTTGGTCTGCCGTTTGCCAGGAGCATCATCGAAATGCATGGCGGCTCACTTTCCATCGAAAGTGAGGAAGGGACCGGGACGATCGTGACTGTAATCCTGCCGGTCGCTGCAACGGTGGAATTTGCGGGCGCAGCATAGTCAATCCTGATTGAAGGGGGAGGGAGCGGTGGATCGCGGATTGGTAGTTTACGCTGCCGTGGCCGCGATTGGCGTGGTGCTCATCCCGCAAGCGGGCCACGCAATTGATTTCAATATCGATGCTTATGCCGATCTGCGGATGATCGTGCCGTCGAATCAGGTGTCATGGCAGGATGGCGGACTCGGAAAGCTGCGCTTTGGCGCCGAAGACGGAAATCCCGATTTCACTTTTGCGGAGGCAGCGGCCGAATTATCCGCTCTGATTACGCCAGAGCTGATCGGCGTTGCGACTGTGCGAATCGCCCCAAAGCAATATACGGCGATCGATTTGCTGGACGGTTTTCTGCGCTATCGGCCGGTTTCGACTTCACCGCTTCTCTGGTCGATCAAGGGTGGGGCGTTTTTCCCGCCCGTGTCGCTGGAAAACACCGAAATCGGTTGGACGAGCCCGTGGACACTGACGCCATCAGCCATCAATAGCTGGATCGGAGAAGAAATCCGCACCATTGGTGCTGAAGGCAGCGTGGAATGGCGCAGTGGTCTGCGGACATTAACGTTGAGTGCCGCGGTATTTGGCTCGAACGAGCCCGCGGGCGTGCTGCTCGCCGATCGCGGCTGGTCGATCAGTGATGCTTTCAGCGGCGTGTTCGGCCATCCACGTATGCCCGATTTGGAAGCAAAAGTACTCCGCCAACCGGTGCCGATGCGCACGCCAGAATTTGTCCAAATCGACAACCGTCCGGGGTGGTATGCCGCGGGAAGCTGGGACGAAACCGGACTCGCAAAACTGAATTTCATCCTTTATGACAATGACGCCGATCCATCGGCGACGTATCGCAGCACTGTCGCATGGCATACGCAATTCGAGGATGTGGGCGTAAGCAGCCAGATCGGTAATGTGACTCTGCTCGCGCAGGCAATGCTGGGTGAGACATTCTTTCGTCCGAGTCCGTCATTTTCGAGCGACACGCATTTCTCGTCAGCCTATCTGCTGGCGGGTTGGAGCATCGATGAGAATTGGCGCCTCGCGTTGCGAGGTGATGTCTTCGCGGCCGGCACTCATACGACCGCCGGGATCGCGGATGTACGTGAGTCAGGCACGGCGGTGACGGCTGCTGTCGATTATCTTCCGACACCATGGTTGCGCCTGACTGCCGAGGGCATTCGCGTGGACAGCACCCGCAGCCAGCGCGCGCTCGCCGCAATCGATCCGCACCAGGTCGAGAATCAGTTTCAGCTGAGCGCGCGCTTCTACCTGCCATAGAGCGTGATCGGAATAAATGGAATCGGATCACGCTCTAAATCCTTCGATTGTCGCGCAATCTGCCGGCGAACCGCTCACACTTCGCCGGATTGCGCTCTAATGGAACCACGGCTACAGGCCCTCGAACAATGCGGTGGAGAGGTATCGCTCCGCGAACGAGGGGATGATCGTGACGATCTGTTTTCCGCCCATTGCGGGGCGGGCGCCGATTTCGAGTGCTGCCGCAATTGCTGCGCCGGATGATATCCCGCAGGGAATTCCCTCAAGACGCGCTGCTTCGCGCGCGGTTTCAAAGGCGGTCTCGTTGGAAATGGTGATGACTTCATCGATCACCGATCTGTCCAGAGTCCTCGGGACAAATCCCGCACCAATGCCCTGAATCGTGTGGGGACCCGGTGCGCCGCCGGAAAGCACTGGACTGTCTTCGGGTTCGACGGCGATCATCCTGACGGATGGTTTGCGCGCCTTCAGCACTTGTCCCACGCCGGTCATCGTGCCGCCCGTGCCGACCGCGGAAATCACCGCATCGACGCGTCCCTCTGTATCGTTCCAGATTTCCTCTGCCGTAGTGAGGCGGTGGATATCGGGGTTTGCGGGATTTTCAAATTGCTGCGGCATCACGGCGTCCGGATTGCCGCGCAGAATTTCATTGGCCCGTGCAATTGAGCCATGCATTCCTTTTTCCGGATCGGTCAATTCGAGTTGGGCGCCAAGCAATGCCAGCATCTTGCGCCGTTCCACCGACATGGATTCGGGCATCACAAGTATCAGGCGATAGCCGCGCGCGGCTGCGACGAAAGCCAGTGCAATGCCGGTATTGCCGCTGGTCGGTTCGACGATCACGGATTTTCCGGGCGTGATGCGGCCGTCGCGCTCGAGAGCGTCAATCATCGCGACGCCGATGCGGTCCTTCACGCTGCCGATCGGATTGAAAAATTCCAGCTTGAACAGCAGATCGGCCTTTACGCCTGCGGCGGCAGGCATGCGCACCATGCGCACCAGCGGCGTGTCGCCTATGGTTTCGGTGATGGAATCATAAATCCGTCCACGGCCGGGTCGGTGCTGCGGCTCTTTCACGGAATCACTTCGCGGTTCAGATCGTGAAGTCCACATCTCGCTTCTCGGTGGCGCCGGGCACGAGGCTTAAGGTGCGCGCCTGGCGGCAGACATCCTCGATGGTCGTTTCATCGAGCTTTTTCATGACTTCTTCCTCAAGCGATGCAATCAGCGGCACGACAACCCTGCGCCCCAGCTCGGAACCGCCATCGAATTCCTCCTCTGCTTCATCGAAGCTCATTGCGATCCGCATGACTTCGCCAATGCTGATGCGCCGGCGTTCGCGCGCGAGCCGGTAACCGCCGCGCGGGCCACGCACACCTTTCAAGATACCGGCGCGAACCAGATGCTGCATCACCTGTTCCAGATAACGCTGCGGCACCCCCTGACGCGCCGTGATCTCTTTCGCCTGCACCGGTTCGGCGCGTGCGTTGTAGGCGATATCGATGACGGCCTCGAGCGCAAGCAGGGTCTTGCGCGAAATCCTCAGCATTTCAGCGTCCCGTCCCTGTCGAGCCGAATCCGCCGGCGCCGCGCGTGGTCTGGTCAAGCCGTGAGGTTTCCTGCCATTCCGCGCGGACGTGCGCCGTGATAACGAGCTGGGCGATTTTCATGCCGCGGGTAATCGAAAAGGATGCCTTGCCGTGATTGATCAGGATCGCTTTGACCTCGCCGCGGTAATCGGAATCGATCGTACCCGGAGCATTCAGGACGGTAATCCCGTGATGTAGCGCGAGTCCTGAGCGCGGCCTGACCTGCGCCTCATAGCCATCCGGAAGTGCCAATGCGATGCCGGTCGGAATCGCTGTGATGGCTCCCGGCGCGAGTGCAACCTCGCGATCGACTGCCGCGAGAAGGTCGAGGCCGGCCGAACCGCGGCTGGCATAGACGGGCAGGGGCAGATCCGCTGCCAGCCGCTTTATTTCTATTCTCATGCGGCCCGTCCGAAGAACTGCGCGATTTTCGCGCGGAGCCGCAGGGCAACGTCGCTCTTTGGCAGCAGCGGCCAGGCTTCCGAGCCCGCCGCGGTCAAGAGATGGACGCGGTTGCGATTGCTGCCCATGACGCTTTGGCCCTCTGCGTCCGTGCTGACATCGTTGGCAATAATCCAGTCGCAACCCTTGGCCACACGCTTTGCCGCCGCGTTGACGAGAAGATTGTCAGTTTCCGCGGCAAAGCCGATGACCAGCCTGGGGCGTGCCGTCGCGTGATGGGAAAGTTCGGCGAGGATATCGGGGTTTTCCATCAGCACGAGCGATGGCGGCGCGTTCGGTTTTTTCAGCTTGGCGACGTGAGGATGTTCAACATGCCAATCGGCAACTGCGGCCGCACAAATGGCAACGTCCGCCGGCAGGGCGGCTTCGCACGCATTGCGCATCTCCACCGCAGTTTCGACCCGGACCAGATGAACAGCCGAAGGTGCGGCGAGAGTCACCGGGCCCGACACCAGCGTCGTCTCGGCGCCCGCATGTGCCAGTGCCTCGGCAATGGCATAGCCCTGTTTTCCAGAGGAGCGATTGCTGAGGTAGCGCACGGGATCGATCGGCTCATGGGTTGGGCCGGCGGTCACGAGAGCGCGGATCCCGGCGAGATTGACCGGGTTCAGGATCGCTGCGGCAGCCGCAAGGATTTCAGTAGGCTCAGCCATACGTCCTTCGCCGAATTCTCCGCACGCCATCTCACCCTCATTGGGGCCGACAACGTGAATGCCGTCCCGCCTGAGGGCAGCAAGATTGCGGCGCGTTGCGGGATGTTCCCACATCCGGACATTCATCGCCGGCGCCAGCAGAACAGGCTTGTCGGTCGCCAGAAGCGCTGTCGAAGCGAGATCGGGCGCCAGTCCCGCCGCAAGCTTTGCCATCAGGTCGGCGGTTGCCGGGGCTACCACCAACAGGTCTGCCGACCGCGATAGGGCGATATGGCCCATTTCGGATTCGACGGTCAGGTCGAATAATTCCTGATAAGTCTTCTCACCGCTCAAAGCCGAGACTGACAAGGACGTGATGAACTGGGCGCCTGCCGCTGTGAGGATGGCGTGCACGGATGCCCCTGTGTCCTTAAACCGGCGGATCAGCTCCAGCGATTTATACGCCGCGATACCGCCACCGATGATCAGAAGTACGCGTTTTCCACTGAGTTTCACGGCCATTTCCTGAATAACAAGGATCTGGTGGATTTTATACCAAATTACGCCTTCCACCTGTAGTTAAAAGAGCCGGAGGAACCGAACCTTGTCCGCCACAGCGAACCGAACCCGGAGTCCGTCCGTTATCTTAGCCGCCCAATTGCGGAGATTCTGTATGAGCGCTGAGGAAGCATGCCGTTTGGCCGCCGAACTTAACGAGGAGTTCGGGCCAGTGGTTGCCCATGTTGCCCGGCGCACCATTGCCAGTCTTGAGGAAGACGGGCAGGAGGAGAGGGCTGCAATCTGGCGGGCGTTGCTGGCGATCCTTGATGATATTACGGCCCGGCGCATCGATCCTTACGCCAAGATCGCCATCCACTGATCGCCGGTTGGGCGTCAAGCGGCGCGGTTTCTGACATGCTGGACCCAATGATCCAGGCCTTGCTGGAGCGCGTGCCGCAACTCGCTTCCTATGCGGTCTGGGAAAAGTCACCCGCCGAGGCGCGCGAGGACTTCCGCCGTTTCTGCCAGTTTGCGGCGCCGCATGATTTGCCGATCGGCAAGGTGGAAAACATCACCGCGGGCACAATTCCACTGCGCACGTATAGCCCGATCGCGGGCGGCACGGCCATGCTGCCGGCCATTGTCTATTTTCACGGTGGCGGATTTGTCCTCGGCGATCTCGATTCCTATGACGCGCTGTGCCGGACATTGGCGAATGAGAGCAATTGCCGGGTCATCTCGGTGGACTACAGATTGGCTCCGGAACACCCGTTTCCTGCGGCAATCGAGGACTGCGTGTCGGCGGTCAAGTGGGTCGAAGATCATGCCGCTGAACTGCTGGTCGATGCCAATCATATTGCAGTCGCCGGCGACTCCGCCGGGGGCAATCTTGCTGCACTGGTGTGTCAGAAGGCCCAGGAGAACAGGGGTGTGCCGCAGATTGCATTCCAGCTGCTGATTTATCCAGCGCTGTCATTGGGCCTCAGGCGCCCCGTTGCAGAGGAAACGGGCGAACTCCCCCAAATGGGCTTCCCGCTCGACCCGCGCGGATTGCGCTGGTTCCAGCGCTACTACATCCCCGAACACATGGATCCGGCGGACCCGCGTTTGTCACCGATTTCGGCGAGCGATTTGGCCGGTTTGCCGGCCGCCTATATCGTCACCGCCGGTCTCGATCCGTTGCGCAAGGATGCAATCGCCTATGCCGAGCGGTTGAAGCAGGCCGGCGTCGCTGCCGTGCAAATCGACTATCCAACCATGATCCACGGCTTCTTTTCGATGCAGGGATTGATTCCACTGGCGTCCGGCGCGATCGCCGCGGCGGCGCATGCAGCGGAGCAGGCGCTCGCAGAAGAGGGCGGCTGATGCTTGCCGCCGCTGCCTAACTGCGGCATTTTCCTCTTCGGGACGCGTCCAGTTCAGCCAGTTCTGGTTGTGATGGCGCATTGGGAGGAGCCGAAAATGAACAGACTGTTCGTGCCGCTGGCAGTGGCATTGTTTGCCATACCCACTCTCAGCCGGGCCGATCTGCCGCCCGATGTCGCCAAAGCCGTCGCCGCAATGGGCCACAAGAATGACGCTGTCGCGACGCGCAAGATTTTCGATTCCTTGCAGCCCAAAGATCCGGTTGCGGTCGCCGGTCTGAAGGCTGAACGGGACATCGCCTATGGCAGTGATCCGTTGCAGAAGCTGGACGTGGTCTGGGACCGCAAGACAACCGGCAATCGGCCCATTCTGGTGTTCGTCCATGGCGGCGGATTCACCGGCGGCGACAAGCATACGCCGGGACAGTTCACCTATGACAACGTCATGACATGGGCAAACCAGCAGGGAATGATCGGCGTCGAGATCAATTACCGGCTGGCGCCGAAGAACCAGTATCCCGACGCGGCCTATGACACGCGCGACGCGCTTGCTTATGTCGCGAAGAATGCGCGGCAATGGGGCGGAGATCCGAACCGGATTTTCCTGTGGGGCCATTCGGCCGGCGCGAGCCTGGTCGGCATTTATGTTTCTCATCCCGAATTCCACTACAAGACCGGTGGCGGAATCATCGGTGCGGTCATGACGTCAGGCGGCTATGAGGCGCGGCCAAATGCATTTTTCGGCAAGGAGCCGGAGAAGGTGGAAGCCGCATCGTCGGTTGAAGGTTTGAAGGCGACCAAAATTCCGCTGTTCTTCTCCCGCGCGGAATGGGATCCGGAGGTGCCGCAGATCGCGCAAGGTGAGATGATCCACAAAGTGCTGACAGAAGCCGGCCATCCGCACATGTTCCACCTGATGGCGACGCACAATCACATGTCGCAGGTTTATTCGGTTGGAACGTCCGAACATCAGCTCACGGACCTTCTCGCGCCGTGGTTCAAACAGCTTGCAAGCGGAACAAAGTCGGCCTCGAATTGATTGGCCGTTTGGGCATCGAAGGGGGCAGGAAAAAACTGCCCCCTTTTGTTTTCTGAAAAAGGCGAAGTCATGGATCTGGGTTTTATCGGATTGGGAATCATGGGCCGGCCGATGGCGGATCATCTGCGGGCGGCCGGGCATCGGCTGTATCTGAACACGCGCAGTGGCGTGCCGCAGGAGATGATCGAGCAGGGCGGCATCGCCTGCAAAACGGCACGTGACGTGGCGCAGCAATCCGAAATCATTTTCACCATGGTTCCCGACACGCCGGATGTCGAGAAGGTGCTGTTTGCGGAGGACGGTGTCGCGAGCGGTCTGTCGCGCGGCAAGGTCGTCGTCGACATGAGCACGATCTCACCTCTGGCAACCAAGGACTTTGCGCGCCGTGTTGAAGAACTTGGCTGTTTCTATCTCGACTCGCCGGTGTCGGGTGGAGAAGTGGGTGCCAAAGCCGGCACGCTGACCCTGATGGTGGGTGGCCGGGAAGAGATTTTTGAGCGCGTCAAGCCGCTCCTGCAATTGATGGGCAAGACCATCACCTTGATCGGCGGTAATGGCGACGGCCAGACGGCAAAGGCAGCGAACCAGATCATCGTTGCACTGAATATCGAAGCGGTCGCCGAGGCATTGCTATTCGCGTCAAAGGCCGGCGCCGATCCGGCCAGGGTGCGTCAAGCATTGCTGGGTGGCTTCGCGCAGTCACGTATTCTGGAAGTGCATGGCGAGCGCATGCTGAAGCGGACATTCGCACCCGGATTCCGCATCGAATTGCACGCCAAGGATCTGGCAATCGTGCTCGCTGGGGCGCGGGCGCTGAACATTCCGCTGCCGCACACCGCCCACTGCCAGGAATTGTTCAATGCTTCTTTCGCAGCGGGTGAAGGCGGACTGGATGATTCCGCGCTCGTGAAAGTGCTGGAGCGCCTTGCGAGCCACGAAATCAAAATCGCGGACTGATTATTGGACGCCGAGCCGCGCGCCATCCTGCTTCAGCTTTTCCATGCCGCGCTGGCTGCTGCGTCAGCGGAATGCTGTGTGCCGCCCCATTTGCCCGCATTGCCGCGCGGGCGCACGTTTGTCGTCGGCGCAGGGAAAGCCGCGGCCGCAATGGCCCGGGTTGTCGAAGACCACTGGCAGGGCAAGCTGACTGGCCTGGTTGTCACCCGCTATGGTCATGGCGTGCCATGCCGGCAGATCGAAGTCGTTGAAGCCGGACATCCCATGCCTGATGAGGCCGGTCTTCACGCCGCGCGCCGGATTCTGGATTCAGTCGGAAACCTGACGCGGGACGATCTTGTGCTGGCGCTGATCTCGGGTGGCGGCTCGGCGCTTCTGACGCTGCCGGCAGCCGGAATCACACTGGTGCAAAAGCGCTTTGTGACGGCAGCACTGCTGCGCTCCGGCGCACCGATTGCCGAAATAAACTGTGTCCGGAAGCATTTGTCCGCCATCAAGGGCGGCAGGCTTGCGCTGGCGGCTTCACCCGCGCCGGTGGTCGCGCTTATCATTTCCGATGTGCCGGGCGACGATCCGGCACTCGTGGCATCGGGCCCGACAGTGCCTGATCCAACCACAAGCGCTGACGCTGCGAAGATATTCCGCAAATGGGGGATCATCGCGCCCGAGCCGGTTGCAGCATGGCTGAAAAATCCGGAGTCGGAAACGCCGAAACCGGATGATCCGGGTTTTGCGCGCGTGCAGAATGCAATTGTTACGTCATCGCGCTCAGCCATTGCCGAGTCGGTGCAGTTGGCGCTGACCGCCGGATTTGCCGTGCACAATCTCGGGGACCTTGAGGGAGAAGCACGAATGCTGGCACGCGAGCATGCGCAAATGGCACTGCGTATCCGGCGCGACGGAAAAGCCGCAGTGATCCTGTCCGGCGGCGAAACGACGGTTACGGTGCGGGGCAGTGGGCGCGGGGGGCGCAACGCCGAATATCTGCTCGCGCTCGCAGCCGCTCTTGAAGGGGCGGACGGAATCTGGGCACTCGCTTGCGACACAGACGGGGTCGATGGCAGTGAAGACAATGCGGGGGCGACGATAGCTCCCAAGACACTCAGCCGTGCTGCCGCGCTCGGACTGAATGCCGATACCGCGCTCGCTGAGAATGACTCCTACGAATTTTTCGCGAGACTCGGCGACCTCATCGTCACCGGACCGACGCGCACCAATGTCAATGATTTCCGCGCGATCCTGATCGCAGGGCGCAAGTGAAGAAGCGAGAAATTTTCGTTCTCGCTTCTCTTCTCTCGTTTGTATTTCAGGAACGGGCTTCGATAATCGCGCCGGTGACGGAAAATCGCTTCAGCTCCTCGGCGGCGAGGGTGAATGTCGGGTCGAGCTCCAGGGCCTTCTTGTAATCTTCCCACGCATCGCGTGCTTCGTTCAGCCTCTCGTGCGCCAGTCCGCGATTGTAATAGGCCAGATGCACCTTATCGAGGCCGATGCTGATCGCCTTGTCGAGCGACTCCAGCGCATCTTTCGGCTTGTCAAGATTGATCAGGGCTGCGCCACGATTGACATATGCTTCGCCGAGATTGGGATAGCGCGAGATGCTTAGGTCGCAATCGGCGATTGCACCGGCATAATCATGGACGCGCAGGCGAACGACGCTGCGGTTGATATAGGTTGCGGCCCGGTCGCGGATCGACATCTCCTGGTTGGCCAGCGCCTTGGTGCAGATGTCGAAGGCTGCAAAAGGATCACCGAATTCCGCTGTGGAATAGCACTGCGCGCCGGCGCCGCCGCCGACCACGAGCACGACCGCTTTGGCGGGTAATGCGGCCAGCACGACTCCCGCAAGCGCCAATGTGTATAGATGCAGAGCACGCATGGACCAATCCCTCCACGTAGACTGCCCGCCAGGCGCAAGCCTGGCATTTCGTTCATAATAGCACCAAAATCCCTCGTGCTGTAGCGGGTAGCGGCCGCCGGGAAATGCCCAATACGCACAAGGCAGTACTTTGCAAACGATGCCGTGTCGCCAACAGCGCAACGGCGTGGCCCAGCTTTGTGGACAATCCGAGCCTGTCCTTGCGCCGTGTCACACCCGTTGTTAGGTGTGCGCCAGATAGCACGGAGCTGGTCATGTCAACTTTGCCGCCTGGTTTTCTCGCCAGGGCGCTTGGGCGCATCAAACCTTCACCCACTCTGGCGATGACCCAAAAATCCCGTGAACTGAAAGCCGCCGGGCGCGATGTGATTGGTCTGGCCGCAGGGGAGCCGGATTTCGACACACCGGATAATATCAAGCAAGCCGCGATCGCCGCGATCCGCCGGGGCGAAACCAAATACACGAATATCGAAGGGATTCCCGAACTGCGCGCGGCGATTGCCGGCAAATTCAAGCGGGAGAACCACGTCGACTACTCGCCCGCGCAATGCTTCGTCGCGCCGGGCGGCAAAACCATCATCTACAACGCCATGATGGCGACATTAAACGACGGCGACGAAGTCATCATTCCTGCGCCCTATTGGGTCAGCTATCCCGACATTGTCCTGCTGGCGGGCGGTAAGCCGGTGTTCGTCGAAACCCGGCTGGAAGAGGGTTTTCGCCTCACTCCAGAGGCTTTGGCGCAAGCGATCACACCGAAAACCAAGTGGCTGATCCTCAATCAGCCATCCAATCCGACTGGTGCCTGCTACAGCCGGGAGCAATTGAAGGCGCTGACCACAGTGCTGAGGGAAAATCCGCATGTGTGGATTCTCACCGACGACATGTATGAGCATCTGGTGTTCGGCGGATTCCAGTTCCACACGGTGGTTGAAGTCGAACCCGGGCTTTACGAACGCACGCTCACGATGAACGGCGTGTCCAAGGCCTATGCCATGACCGGATGGCGCATCGGCTATTGTGCCGGCGCCGTCCCGCTGATTGCGGCAATGGCGAAACTCCAGTCCCAATCGGCAACAAACGCCACGTCTATCTCGCAATGGGCGAGCGTTGAGGCCCTGAATGGACCACAGGATTTCATCCCGAAATTCCAGAAACTGTTCGAGGAACGGCGCGATCTGGTGGTTTCCATGCTCAACCAGACATCCTGCATCGAATGTCCTGTCCCGGAGGGAGCATTTTACGTCTACCCCTCGATCCGTAAGATGATCGGAACCAAAAGCCGAACCGGGCGAAAAATCGGCAGCGACGAAGATTTCGCGAACGCCCTCCTCGATGAAGAAGGCGTAGCAGTTGTCCACGGCGGGGCATTCGGGTTGTCGCCGTTCTTCCGGATTTCCTACGCCACCTCGAATGCGGTGCTTGAAGAAGCCTGCACCCGAATTCAGCGCTTCTGCGGCAACTTGACGTAGGAGGCGCACAGGCCTGCGCCCACTGGTAAGTGCGGGTGGGCGCTCGCAGCGAATTGCCAACAAAAGCCCCGGATGCGCGTTATATGAGTGACGCGATATTGTCTGGGTTACGGTTCAATGACTGACGTCACACAAGCAGGCGTAATTTCCCGCGAAATCGGCACGTCCCGGCCGGCCGCCGTTGCCGCCCGGCCAAGCTATTTGTTTGGGCCGGTCTTCGATTTTATGACGCTAGGTGGTGCATCGCTGATTGTCTGCGCCGCGATCGCATTTTTGCTCCCGAAGGGCATTCCGGGCACACAACAGGCAATCCTGGTCACGGTGCTGATGACGATTATTAACCAGCCCCATTTCGCCCATTCCTACCAGATGTTCTACCGCAATTACCGGGAGAAGGCGTTCGGCGCGAGCTATCCGGCCGCACTGCGCTGGCGCTACATCAGCGCGGGACTTGTCGTGCCGGCGATCCTGGTGGCATTCCTCGCGGGTGCGGCATTGGCGGGAAGCGCCCACGTCCTTGCCTATGGCGCCAACGCCATGTTTTTCCTGGTCGGCTGGCATTATGTCAAACAAGGTTACGGAATCCTGATCGTCGATTCCGTCCAGAAGCGGCTGATGTTTTCCGACCGTGCAAAACTCGTTTTGCGCGCCAATGGCTATGCCAGCTGGATGGTGGCCTGGCTTGCCGTCAATCACGCCTTTGCCGGCCGAAATTACTACATCGGTCTGACCTATTTCTCGCTGCCCATCCCGACCCTGCTCTACCAGTTGTCGATTGCAGCACTCGTGGTCACTTCGGCCGCGACATTGGTCGTGCTGGCACAGCGCTGGCGCGAAGCGCGCGGCCAGTTGCCGTGGATTGGCCTGGTCGCCTATGTCACAACGCTCTACCTCTGGGTGATTTTTGTCCGCATCAATCCGCTGGTTCTGGCGGTCGTGCCGACATTCCACTCGCTTCAATATCTTGCAGTGGTGTGGCGCTACCAACTCAATGCGGCCGAACGGGGTGCCGCCGCGGCTGCGCCAGCCCTATTCTCACGCCTACTGCCAGCAAATTGGAGCAGCTTCGCCTTCTTCACCGGCGTCGGCGTGCTTCTGGGTTATCTCGGGTTTCAGGGGGTACCGCGCTCGATTGATGCTCTCCTGCCCTATGACAAGCATCTCCTCGGCCCAAGCCTGTTCCTGTTCTCGTTCTATATTTTCATCAACATTCATCACTACTTCCTGGACAACGTGATGTGGCGCCGGGGGAATCCCGACGTGCAGCAATATATTTTCGCCAAGGCGGCCAAACCCGCGCCCTGACACGCTTGCCTTCTGCCCCTGATTGGCGCGACGATACGCGCCATGAAGCTTTTGTGACGGGTTATTTTCCGCCCCGACACAGGGTGGGCGCCCGTCTTAAGGGAGACGGACATGCCGGCGAAGAATGGAGGTAGCGGGCCGCGTTGCGTGGCCCTGGTAGGACCTTATGGTGGCGGCAAGACCACGCTGCTCGAGAGCATTATGTGGATCACCGGCGCAATTCAGCGCAAAGGATCGATCCAGGCCCGCAACACCGTCGGCGACAGTTCGCCGGAATCGCGCGCGCGGCAGATGTCCGTCGAGACGAATTGCGCCACAACGAAATATCTCGACGAGCCATTTACGTTCCTGGACTGCCCGGGATCGATCGAGTTTCTGCAGGAGACGCTCAACGTTCTTCCCGGGGTCGACGCGGCGGTCGTCGTTTGCGAACCCGAATCCGCCAAAGCGGCGATGCTGCAGCCCTATCTGAAGCGATTGTCAGACCTTAAGATTCCGCACGCCCTGTTTGTCAACAAGATCGACAAGGCAAACGGGTCTTTGCGCGAAACTCTTGCGATCCTGCAGGAAGTTTCGCCCAAACCGCTGGTGCTGCGGCAAATTCCGATCTGGGAAAATGGCATCGTGACGGGTTTTATCGACCTGGCGCTGGAACGTGCCTATGTCTATCGCGAGCACGCCGCCTCGCAACTCGTCGAGTTGAACGCTGAGACAACTGGCCGCGAAGCGGAAGCGCGGTATCAGATGCTGGAAAAGCTCGCCGATTATAACGAGCACCTGATGGAGGAACTGCTTTCCGACGTTCCGCCGCCGCGCGACGAGATTTTCGAGGACCTGCAAAAGGATCTGCAGTCGGGGATGATTGTCCCTGTGCTGATCGGTTCGGCCAACGGCGACAACGGCATCCGGCGATTGCTGAAATTCCTCCGTCATGAAGTTCCCGACATTGCCGGCTTGCGCAGCCGCCTTGGCATCAGCGGGAACGACCCGACCGTGCAAATCCTGAAGACCTACTACACATCGCATGGCGGCAAGCTCAGCCTTGCGCGGGTGCTCGGAGGCCAGGTCAAGGACGGGGCGGTGCTTTACCGGCAGAACGGCGGCGACAGCCGGGTTGGCGGAATTTTTGCCCTACGCGGGGAAGCGCAGACGAAACTGAATGAGGTGGGTCCGGGCGAAACGGTTGCTTTGGGCCGGCTGGACGAGATCGCGACCGGCGAGACTTTGTCAGGCGCCCGCGGTGGCGCCAAACTGAAAGTCAAAATGGACGTGTTGTCGCCGGTTTACGGGCTTGCCATTGCTGCTGCTGACCGCAAAGACGAAGTGAAACTCACCGCGGCCATCGCAAAACTGCGCGAAGAGGACCCATCACTCGTGTTCGAGCAGAGTGCCGCACTTCATCAGATGGTGCTGCTGGGGCAGGGAGAGATCCACCTGAAAGTGGCGGTGGAGAAATTGGCGTCGAAATACGGCTTGAAACTCAACACGCACCGGCCGCAGGTGCCGTACAAGGAAACCATCAAGCGTGCGACCACACAGCGCGGACGCCACAAGCGCCAGACCGGCGGCCACGGCCAATTCGGCGATGTCGTGATCGAGATCAAGCCCTTGCCACGGGGAACGGGATTCGTATTCGAGGACCGGATCACCGGCGGCGTGGTGCCGCGCAATTTCATTCCGTCGGTGGAAAAGGGAATTGTCGATTTCCTGAAGTCGGGTCCGCTCGGCTTCCCGGTTGTTGATGTGGGGGTAGCGTTGATCGACGGTTCCTATCACGCTGTCGATTCCTCAGACGCTGCCTTCCAGACCGCGGCGCGCATCGGCATGACCGAGGGCATGCCCAATTGCACGCCGGTGCTGCTCGAACCAGTTATGCATGTGAAAATCCACGTGCCGTCGGGATCAACCGCGGATGTGAATGGTGTGATCTCCTCGCGGCGCGGAAGAATTCTTGGATTCGATTCGCGCGAGGGCTGGCACGGTTGGGACACCGTAGAGGCCGAAATTCCGCATGCGGAACTGCACGACCTGATCGTTGAGTTGCGGTCGCTGACGCAGGGAGTCGGCACCTACGAGATGAAGTTTGATCATCTTGCGGAACTGACTGGCAAACTTGCCGAAAACGTGGTGGCTGCGCACAAGGCCGCCGCCTGATTAAGAAATGGTTGCACCGGCCGGGACAATTTCCCGGCCGGCTTGCTTTGCTTGATTAAAATCACATCGCAGGCGTCCGGATACGGCTCGACGCCGTCCTCGTTCATTGCGCCTGTGTTGGCGCACAAGCTATAGTTCCAGCACAGGGATTTGAATGCGCCGCCATCATGCGGCCATGTCGGCGGGGTAACGCCATGGTTGGGGCGGCGGCGAGGAGAGTTGCATGCTGATCAAGGTTCGCAAGGGCTGGGAAATACCGGAACGGTTGGTCACTGCGGAAGGGCTGGTAATGAACCGCCGTCATCTGCTGACGGGTGCGGGCGCAATCGCAATCGCCGGTGCACTGGCCGGCTGCGATAAGGGCAGTCAAACCTCGCAAAACGGGGCAGGCGCCGTGCAGACGGCAACCTCGGACCCGACTGCATCAATGTATCCGTTCAAACGCAATCCGGCCTATGTCGTGACCGACCGCGCGACGACTCCCGAAAACATCGTCGCCTCCTACAACAATTATTACGAGTTCGGGACGGAGAAGGACGACCCTGTCCGCAATGCCGACCGGCTGCCGATCCGTCCCTGGGAGGTAAGTTTTGAAGGCATGGTGGAAAAATCCTTCAAGACCGATTTCGACACACTGATCAAAGCCATGCCGCTGGAGGAGCGGGTGTATCGCCATCGCTGTGTCGAGACTTGGGCGTTTGTCGCCCCATGGTCCGGTTTTTCCATGAAGGCGCTGGTCGATTACGCGAAGCCGGCATCCGGCGCCAAATATGTCGTGATGAAGACCTGGATGAATCCGGATATTGCGCCGGCCCAGAACATGGTTTGGGTACCATGGCCGTATACGGAAGGTCTCACCGCGGACGAAGCGACGAGCGACCTCGCATTCATGGCGACAGGAATGTATGGCAAACCACTGCCAAAACAGAACGGTGCACCTCTGCGACTCGTGACGCCGTGGAAATACGGGTTCAAGTCAACCAAGGGGATTCAGCGTTTCATCTTCACGGATGAGCGGCCGAAGACATACTGGATGGCGCTGGGGCCCGATGAATATGGCTTTTGGGCCAATGTGAATCCGCAAGTCCCGCATCCGCGCTGGAGCCAGGCGAGCGAGGAGATCCTCGGCACCGGCGAACGGGTTCCAACCCAGCTCTACAATGGCTATGGCGCGCAGGTCGCATCGCTATACACGAACCTGACGGACGAGCGGCTCTTTATGTGAGGGTACAAAAAGGAAAGGCCGGCTGACGCCGGCCATTTCCTCGGAGGCTGCGGACGGTTTGGCCGTCCGTCATCGGGAGGAGACCTCCTTTATGGGTTCGCTGGAGACGAACCGCTTACTTTCGATATAGGGGGCGTGCGCCAGGTTCCAACCTTGGCCTCGTTCAAGAATTCCGCGAGCTATTCAGTGCGATGCGGCCAGGAATCGCTCGGCCTCGAGCGCAGCCATGCAGCCCATTCCGGCCGCGGTGACGGCTTGCCGGAAAACCTTGTCCTTGACGTCACCCGCGGCAAAAACGCCAGGGATGCTGGTTCGCGTGGAATCGGGCGCCGTGCAGATATAGCCCTCGCCATCCATATCTAGTTGGCCACGGAAAATTTCAGTGGCCGGCACATGGCCTATGGCAATGAATAGTCCCTCGGCGGGCACATCAGCGACCACTCCGGTCTCGCCATTTTTAACGCGGACCGCGGACACACTTTTGGGATCACCTGACCCGATCACATCAGCGACAACCGAATTCCACAGGATGCGAATTTTGGGATGAGATTGGAGCCGCGCCTGATTGGTCTTGTCAGCACGCAACGTGTCGCGCCGATGAACCAGCGTCACTTCGCTCGCAAAATTGGTCAGGAACAGCGCTTCTTCGACAGCGGTATTACCGCCGCCCACGACGACAACCTTTTTGCCCTTGAAAAAGAAACCATCGCAAGTCGCGCATGCGGACACGCCGAAGCCCTTGAATTTTTCCTCATTGGGCAGCCCCAGCCATTTGGCCTGTGCGCCGGTGGCGATGACGAGCGTCTCCGCCGCGTAGCGTTTGCCGGAATCGCCGGTCAGCACAAATGGGCGCCGCGCAAGATCGGCGCCGGTGATCAGGTCGAACATGGTTTTTGTTCCCAGATGTTCGATCTGAGCCTGCATCTGTTCCATCAACCAGGGGCCCTGCACGGCGGTGGCAAATCCCGGATAGTTCTCGACTTCGGTGGTGATGGTGAGCTGGCCGCCCGGCTGCATGCCCGCGACCAATACGGGTTCCAGCATGGCGCGTGCTGCATAAATCGCTGCCGTGCAACCGGCGGGACCGCTGCCCAGGATGAGAATTTTGGCGTGAATATCGGACATAATGAAAACTAACACACCCGGACGATTTCGAAAGAAAGCCCAAAATTGCTCAGGACCTTCGGTTGTGTGCAGCTTTATCGCCGCACCAC
>DASUHP010000176.1:0-26518 GCA_036273455.1 Micropepsaceae bacterium
ACACGACCAATATTCCAGCCCGAATGGCGCGCTCGCGGGAGGAACAAGTAACCCCAAACTTGCCTTCACCTGGCTGGTGGACGATCAGTGGGGCGCCACGGTGCGCGGATCATGGGGCACGTCGTTCCGTTTTGCCAATGCCGGTGAATATTCGCCGGTGCTCAGCGACCTGTGGGCGGCCCAAAACTTTCCGAACAATCCATCGGTCGCGGTGGGATGTCAGGGCGGGGCGCCGGCCGCCGGAAGCGCGGCGGAAGTGATGTTCGCGGCGGGATTCGGTTGCGGGTCAACCACCGCCGGCGGCATTGGCTGGGGTGGTGGTCCGCATGCGGCGCTCCGCAATTATACAAATGCGGCGGGCGTGGCATCAACCCGCGAAGGCGGTACCGCACTCGCGCCCGAAACTTCAGAGAACTACAGCGTCGGATTCGAATTGGCGCCGCAGATCGACTTCCTGCGCGGATTTGATGTCCAGGCGACGTTCTACAGCATCAAGATCAACAACGTGATCAATAATTTCAACCAGGTGAACTCGGCGACACTATCGAACCCGAACCTGCGATTCACCTACATCTTCCCCAGCGACCTTGGTTGTCCGGTTGCGGCAAATGCCAACCCGACCACCTGTGCGCCGTTCGAGAAAATGGTGACGGCTGCGATCAGCGATCAGGCCAGCATACTGACTCCCAGCCAGGCCTCCAGCGTCTTTTGGCTGGTCGATGAATCCAATTTCGGATCTGGCTTCCAGCATGTCGACGGGATTGATTTCAACGCCAGCTATGATTTGGATCTGGGCGATTACGGCGCATGGAACACCGGCATCACCGGAACCTACTATCTGCACAATTTCATACAGCAGATCAGTGGCGGCCCGATTGTCGATAACCTGAATCAAAACCTCGCGGCTGCCGGGGGCGTCCTGCAGAACGGCGTCGAAACCACGCCGCGGCTGATCTGGCGCGCACGGCTGGGTTGGGCCGACGGGCCGTACAGCATTACGGGATTCATGAATTATCAATCGCACTACTTTCAGCCGCTGTCGGGTATCCCGCCGAATGTCAATTTTCAGTGCACGACTGCGGGCGGCAATGTCGGCGGCGGCACATTCCCGTGCGCGATCAGCAACTATACGCAATCCGAGCCGAACTTCGTTACGTTCGACCTGTCTCTCGGCTACAACACTGGCGATCTGCCGGCAAATGATTACCTGAAACATATCGGCCTGACTCTCACGATCCAGGATCTGCTGGGCATTCACTCGCCCTTCCAATATGGCCCGGTGACCTCGCACCGTAACGCGGCGGCGTATGACATCCTGAGGTCAGACGTCGGCCGCGTCGTCGGATTGACCATCATCAAGAACTGGTAGGCAGGCTGGTCGCTTTCCACGGAGCCGTGCAGCCGCGGCTCCGGTTTGCCAGTGTTCCAGCTTCGGATAGACTGAACCGGCGACCCATTTCTGCCGGATCATCATGAACTTCTCTCTGCACCGCGGCTTCCATGCGACGATCGCGGGTGCTGCCTTGATCGCCTGTTTTTTCGGCGCAGCCGCCGCGACAGCCGGGATTTCGCCGCTGCCAACGGGCGTTCCGGACTTTTCCTCCGGCAATATGGGCTGGGCCGCCGCGAGTTTCGATTTCCTGCCGCCGGATAGCGGCCCGGGGCCGGTCAAGAACGATCCAGGATTTCCTTTTTGCCGCAATAATCAGGGCTGCACGGTGATGCCGCGCATGGCCGATCCGCACAGTCCGATTCTGCAGCCCTGGGCGCAGGCTGCGGTCAACAAATGGAATGATGACATTCAGAAAGGCAAACAGGCATTTGCTGCGCAGTCGCGCTGCTGGCCGGGTGGCGTACCAAACATTCTGACATATACGGCCGAGCCGACTTACTTTCTCCAGACGCCTTCGGAAGTCACGATCATTTACGAACGCGGCCCGAATATCCGCCACGTCTATATGTACGTGCCGCATTCCCCAAACCCGGCGCCAAGCTGGCTCGGCGAATCGGTCGGCCATTACGAAGGCAACACGCTGGTGATTGACACCATCGGCCTGAACGATAAGACCTTTGTCGACAATTACCGGACTCCGCACACGACCCGGCTGCATGTGATCGAACGCTACACCATTGCCCCCGACCACAAATCGATGCGGGCGACCATCGAAGTCGATGATCCGGGCACATTCACCTCGAAATGGAGTGCGGCACAGCGGTTCATTCTGCATACCACACCGATTTCGGAAGCGGAAAATGTCTGTGCCGAGAACAACGACGCGAATTATTTCCACGAGGACGAAGTCCCAATCCCGCAAAGCACCACGCCGGATTTCTGATTGCCGGGCGCGGTACGAGTGGCGCAACGCACCGCTTCGCATTCCCTGCGCGAGGGATTGGTCCTGCATGAGAAGGGCAGGATTTCCGAAGCGGCAGCCATTTACCGGGGCATCGTCGCTCGCAATCCAGAAAATGCGGAAGCGCTTCATCTGCTCGGTGTAGCCGAGCTGCAATTGCGCAATCCCGCTGAGGCAGCCGGCCTGCTCACCCGCGCGGCGAATATTGACCGGCGCAACGCGCTGTATCTGTCGAACCTGGGTTTAGCATTGTCGCATCTGGGCCGTTTTGACGAGGCGCTTGCGCAATTCGATGGGTCGCTCGCAATCCATCCGAACTCGGCGAACACACAGAGCCACCGCGGGAATACGTTGCGCAGCCTCGGGCGCCTGGATCAGGCATTGGCCGCCTATGCGCGGGCATTGGCAATCAATCCATCGCATGCCGATGCACTGAACAATCGCGGTGCGGTGCTGGCCGATTTGAAAAGGTCCGATGAGGCGCTCACAAGCTTCAATCGCGCACTTTCCGCGGATGCCAATCATGCCGGTGCGCTCTCCAATCGCGGTGCGCTGCTTGTCCGGCTGAACCGGCATGCCGAGGCTGTTCCGGATCTGGACCGCGCGCATACGCTGGACCCGGGCAATGCCGCGGTGCTGAACAACCGCGGAAACGCGTTGGCGGGTCTCAAGCGGTATGACGCGGCGCTCGCCGATTTTGACCAGGCACTCGCGATCGATCACCAATCCCCCGATCCCTGGTTCAACCGCGCGACTGTGCTGTGTGAGTTACACCGCTTTGACGAATCCATCCTGAGCGCGGAACGCTGCCTTGCCTTAGCGCCGAAACGCATCGATGCCCTGCTTTTGCACGCCGACTGTCTGCGGCGGCTCAACCGCAGTGAACAGGCGTTGCGGACATATGACCACATTCTGCAACTTGCGCCGGATCACGCGGGCGCGCTGGTGAGCCGGGCCCATTTGCGGAGCGAGCTTGGCCAGTTGGAGCTTGCGCTTGCCGGCTACCAACAGGCAATGGCGATTGCGCCTGGCGAGGAACTGCTGCCGGGCTGGCGCTGCTTTTGCAAACTCAAACTGTGCGACTGGCGCGGATTGGCCGGCGAGATTGCATTTGTCGAACAGGCGGTAAGGCGGGGCGAACCGGTTTGCTCGCCCGCCGTACTGCTCGCGATGTCCGACGATCCAATGCTGCTGCGCCAATGCGCGGAAGCCTACACCAGGAAACATTTCACGCCCGGCAGCGATCCCTTGCCGGCGCCCTCGGAGAACGGCCGGATAAGGTTGGGTTATTTCTCCGCCGATTTCCACGACCATGCCACTGCATGGTTGACCGCCGGTCTCTTCGAACAGCATGACAAATCGCGGTTTGAAGTTTTCGCGTTTTCCTTTGGCCCGCCAGCGCGTGATTCCATGCGCCGCCGGCTTGAACCGTGTTTCGACAAGTTCTTCGAAATCGGCGAAATGTCTGACGCTGACGCGGTCCGGCTGGCGCGGCATTGCTCTCTCAGCCTTGCGATCGATATGAAAGGCTTTACCGAAGGAAGCCGAACGCAGATTTTCGCGCAGCGGGTCGCGCCGGTTCAGGTCAATTATCTCGGATTCCCCGGCACGATGGGAGCAAGCGACATCGATTACCTCATTGCGGATCGCAATGTCGTGCCCGAAGCAGCTGTGCGGTTTTATGCCGAGAAGATCGCATGGCTTCCGGACAGCTATCAGCCGAACGATCAATTGCACGACGGCAGCATTTCTCCGCCAACGCGGCGGCAATACGGGCTGCCGGAGCAGGCATTTGTGTATTGTTGTTTCAATGCCAGCTACAAAATCACTCCGGCGATTTTTGCGATCTGGATGCGCCTGCTCGGGCGGGTTCCGGATTCCGTGCTCTGGCTGTACGAAGAACATCCGGCTGCTGCCAAAAATCTCAGGGCCGAAGCAAAGGTGCGAGGGATCGATCCCGAACGGTTGATCTTCGCAAAGCGCGCAGGTCATGACGAACATCTCGCGCGGCACGGCATGGCCGATCTCTTTCTCGATACATTGCCCTATGGCGCGCATACCACGGCGAGCGATGCTCTTCGCGCAGGGTTGCCGCTGCTCACCTGCACGGGCGGCGCATTTCAGGGGCGGGTTGCGACCAGTCTGCTGCACGCGGCCGGAATGCTGGAGCTGATTACCGGCACGTTGGAGGAATATGAAACTGCGGCGCTGGCCCTGGCGCAAAATCCGGAAAAGCTGCGCGCCTCACGCAAAAAACTGATGGCGCATCTCGGACAAACAGCTCTTTTTGATCCGGTCGGTTACACCCGGAATCTGGAGTCCGCCTTTTGCGTGATGTGGGATCGCCACCGGCGGGATTTGCCGCCTGAGTCCTTCAGCATTGCGACAAAATCATTTGCCGGTTCCCTGCCACAGAGCTAAATCAGATCGCCTATTTGGGAGGGCGTATATGCGTTGGACTGCTGCCGCTTTTATTGCGCTTGTACCTGCCGTGGTTATGGCCGCCGAAGCGCCGCCCGACTGGGCGTTCCTCGCCCGGACGCCTGGCATAGCAGCGGGTCCGGAGGACAAACAGTCGCGTCATCGCCCCGGCAGCGACAAGGCCTATACCCAGGAGCAGATCGACGACATCTTCAATCCGCCGGACTGGTATCCAAATGAGCACCCGCCGATGCCGGAACTGGTGGCGCACGGAAAAATGCCGGTCGTGCATGGTTGCGCCCAGTGTCATCTGACCACCGGACGTGGCCATCCGGAATCGGCAAACCTTGCCGGGCTGCCGGAGGGCTATATCGAAGAACAGCTCACCGAATTTCGCAACGGCGACCGCAAAAGCTCACTCCCGGCAAATTCCGTCATGATCACCTTCGCCAAGGCGCTCACCGGCGATGAGGTAAAGCCCGCAGCGGAATATTTCGCATCCATAAAGCCGGCGCAGTGGACGAAAGTGGTCGAAACCGTCGACGTGCCGAAAAGCTTTGTCGGCGAGGGCAATATGCGGTTCGAGCTGCCCGGCGGCGGGAAAGAACCGCTAGGCCACAGGATCCTTGAGCTGCCTTCCGAAGAAATCGGCGCCAAGAGCCGCGATCCACACTCACCCTTTATCGCCTATGTGCCCGTTGGCAGCATTAGGGCGGGCGAGGCGCTGGTCACCACCGGGGGTAATGGAAAAACCATTCAGTGCACGATCTGTCACGGCGCCGACCTGCACGGTGTCGGCAATGTTCCGGGATTGGCCGGGCGATCGGCGATCTACATCTTCCGTCAGCTTTACGACATCCAGCACGGAGCGCGCAAAGGCAATGCGGTCGCGCTCATGCAGCCGGTGGTCGCGAAACTGACCCAGAACGACATGATCGATCTCGCTGCCTATATGGCTTCGCGCAAGCCCTGACCGGCTGAGCGCTTACCAGCGGCGATCCACCGTTTCGTACCGGCGCGGTTGCACGTGTGCCTGCCGGACCAGAACTGCGTGCGGATGAATAGGAGTTCTCCCTACGTAATACAGTCCGATTGCCAGCACGCATGCAGCGATGACGATGCCGGCCACCCAGCTTCCACCGCCAATGAAGAAGGTGAAGGCAACGAATGTGGCCGCCACAATGTGCGCCAGAACCACGTAACGCACGCTCTTGATGAAGCGGCGATACATGTATTCGTGGTAGGGCATTTCCCTTTCGTCGAACCAATCCATATCAGACCTCCGAACGCGCGTGCCCATAAGAGCAAACGCTTGCAGTGGCGCATTTCCCTTCGATTTCGTGTGAACGCGGCGCAGCGATAGCGGTCAAATTTGCGCGACCGCGGCTACCGGGAAAGGTACGCGGCTACCGGGAAAGGTAATCGGAAAACGCGAGCAGGAAGAGGAATGTTAGCCAGAAAACGCCGACAGTAGCGGCGAGAATCTGGACGCCACTGCCTTTCAGCAGCTCCATGAATATCACGACGATGATTGCAACCTTTGCGCCGGCAATCAGAAGGCTGACCACCAGATTCATGGGCCCCATATGGACAAAGGCCAAACCGGTCGTGGCAATGACAAGAATGATCAGTGCGATCAGAGCCCAAAGCGGCCGGCGGATCAGCTGCCTGATGGATGGCGGGGGCTGCGCGCTCATGAGCGTCCCGCGAGGTAAAACAACGGGAAGAGAATCACCCAGATCACGTCAACGAAATGCCAATACAGCGCGGTCACTTCGGGTGCCGCACTATGTTTCAGCCAATCCGGATCATGCCTGCTCGCCAACTGAAGCCTGATGACGGCGCCGATTCCGATGGTCAGGTGAATGGCATGGATGAATGTCATTACCCAGTAGAAGGCCCAAAAAATTGCGGCTCCGGCTTCCGGCAGCGGAAATCCCGGGCCGGGAAACAGATGCTTTTCAAGATCGTCGTTATATTCAAAACCCTTGAGGATCAGGAACATCATCCCGAGTATGGCGGTTGCGGGAAAACAAATGCGCGCGAAGCGGAACAGTCCTGCACGCGCCGCAAGGTCGCCCGCGGCCATAAAAAA
This sequence comes from Micropepsaceae bacterium, assembly GCA_036273455.1. GTDB lineage: Bacteria > Pseudomonadota > Alphaproteobacteria > Micropepsales > Micropepsaceae > CAIYRG01. The sequence continues at coordinate 6,871 of DASUHP010000176.1, forward strand.
GCTGCTGATCAAGAGAATGAGGGTGTTGACCGAGCCATAATAGATGTTGGTTTCATGCCCCGCGGCCAGGAAGGCTTCCGGATACAAAAATCTGTACGCGGCGTAACTGGTGAACATGCCGCCGAAGAACAGAACTTCGGTGCCGAGGAAAAGCCATATCGCAAATATGGAGGATTCGCGCTGGCGGCCAAGATCGGTCCACGGCTCCCGCAATGCGTCGCTGGTCATCCGGCGGTACCCTGAACATTATGCAAGCCTCGTTCGTGACTGGGCGGGCCTTCCTCGGCGGTATGATATTCGTAAGGGGCTGCGGTAATGACCGGAGGGGCGCGGAAATTATCTTTGGGCGGCGGGGAGTCGGTTTGCCATTCCAGACCGGTGGCCTGCCACGGATTGGCGCCGGCACGATCGCCGTAAAACGCCGACCATATGAGATAGCCCACCGGCATCAGATAGGCTGCGCCCAGCACCGCTGCGCCTGCCGTGGAGAGCACGTGGAATATCTGGAATTCGGGCGCATATGCGTGATACCGCCGCGGCATTCCCGCATAGCCCATGATGAATTGCGGGAAGAAAGTGAGATTAAATCCGAAGAACATCAGCAGCGCGGCGAATCGTGCCCAGGCTTCGTGATAAAGCCGGCCGGTGATTTTCGGCCACCAGTAATGCAAGCCGGCAAAGAAAGCGGAAACAGTACCGCCAACCATGATGTAGTGGAAATGGGCGACGACGAAATAGGTATCTGTGACGTGGATATCGATCGGGATGGTGGCGAGAAAAAGTCCGGTCAAGCCACCGACCGTGAACAGCCACAGAAAGCCCAGGGCGTAGAGCATCGGCGATTCAAAGGTGATCTGTCCGCGGTAGAGCGTTGCGGTCCAGTTAAACACCTTAATCGCCGAAGGCACCGCGACAATGAACGAGAGGAATGAGAACACCAGATTCGCGAACGGCGATTCGCCAGCAACGAACATATGGTGTCCCCAGACGAAGAACCCGATCACCGCGATTGCGGTCAGCGCGTACACCATCGCGGCGTAACCGAACACCCGGCGGCGCGCGAAACAGGTGAACACCTCCGAGATCAGGCCCATCGCCGGAAGGATCATGATGTAAACGGCGGGATGGCTGTAGAACCAGAACAGATGCTGGAACAGCAGCGGATCTCCACCCTGCGAGGGATCGAATATGGGAATGTCAAACAGACGCTCCGCAGTCATCAGAAACAGTGTGATGGCGAGCACCGGCGTTGCAAGGATCATCACGGCGCTGGTGGTGTACATGGACCACACAAACAGCGGCAGCCGGAACCAGGACATTCCCGGCGCACGCAGCATGTGAGTCGTAGCGATGAAATTCAGGCCGGTGAGAATAGAAGAAAAGCCGGTGATGAACACGCCGGCTGCCGCGGCGGCGACGTAGGAATGTGAATATTGCGACGAGTACGGCGTGTAAAACGTCCAACCGGTGTCGACTCCGCCGGCAACGATGCAGGCAACCGTAAAACATGCGCCGATGATGAAGAGATACCAGGAGGTGAGGTTGAGGCGCGGAAACGCCACATCTTTGGCGCCGATCATCAGCGGAAGGAAGAAATTGCCGAATGTCGCGGGAATGGAGGGAATCAGAAAGAACCAGACCATGACGATGCCGTGCAGCGTGAACAGCTTGTTGTAGGTATCGTCGGAGACAAGGTCCGCTGCAGGCGTCAGCAGATCGAGCCGGTCGATTGCAATGGCAATGCTGCCGATGAAGAAGAAAATCGTAATGGAAAAAGCGTACAGCAGCCCTATGCGCTTGTGATCGGTCGCGGTCAGCCATGAACCAAGCGTCCGGCCATGGGTGAGGTAATTGGGTGTCGCCATGACCGGCGGCAAATCCGAATACCGAAGTGTGTCCGCGGTCACGTCGCTCATTTCGGGAGTTCCTGTCCGGGACGCAGCGACCGGATATACGCGATGAGGCGTTCGATCTGGCTGTCATCCACCACATTGGCAAAGGATGGCATGATCGGCGGGTAGCCGGCCGGGACATTGAGCTGAGGCATCAGGATGCAATCGCGGATATAGGCATCATCGGCGACGACGTGCCGTCCGTCCTGCAGCGGCACCGATTGGCCGTAGACGCCGCGCAAATCCGGAGCGTGGACCGGCGATGCCGGGTCATGGCATCCCGAACATCCGAGCGAATGAAACAGCGCTTCGCCTTCGGCGGCGAGCGTGTCGGATTGCGGCTGAACCTCGCGCCAATGCGCGTAATCTTCCGGCCGCATGACAATGATGTCGCCGGTCATTTGCGAGTGATCGGTGCCGCAATATTCGGCGCAAAAGAGATGGAATGTTCCGGTTTGGGTCGGATAGAAATCCAGCACACTCACGCGCTCGGGCAAGACGTCATGCTTCACCCGGAATGCCGGCACATAGAAACTGTGAATCACGTCCTGCGAGGTCATCACCAGATGAACAGGCGTATTCAGCGGAAGATGAAGCGTATTGATCTCCCTGGCGCCGTTCGGGTGCTCGACTTTCCACATCCATTGCTTGGCGTAGATCTGGATTTGCAGCGCCGGTGTTTGCGGACTGCCTGCAAGGCGCGGCGGCGCCACCAGCCACCAGAAGATGAAGATGAAGAGGAACGCGGTCGCCGCTGTCCAGCCGATTTCGAATTCATGCGACATGAAGGATGGCAGCAGCCCGCGTTTCGCGGGGGAACCGCGCCGGTAACGGATCGCGAATACCAGCACGAGCGTCACCACCAGGGTCAGGATCAGCAGCGAAATAAGCAGCAGGATCAGAAAGTCGGTATCGACCTCGGCGGCACCACGTGATGCTTCGACGAACAGATTTCCTAGGTCCACGAGCTTTTGCTCCTGACCAGGATGAAGATGCCAAACCCCATGGCCGCCAGCGTGAGCAAACCTGCCAATTTCAGGGCGATTTGCACCGGTACGTCATAGATGCCGCTGAGCGATCCGAAGCGGTAGCACAGCACGCGGAATTTCCCGTAGAGGCTTTCGGCCGGTTGCCCCGGGCCGGACAATGCGGCGCGGAGGTCGGAGGCAGTCAGTGCGAGCGGCGAGAGGACGCTGAGAACCCGGCCATCCGCGGCAATCGCATAGGCGACCTCCGGATGGGCGAACTGGTCGACGGATTCGTCATAAACATACTTAAACCCGAGAGCCCTGGTTGCCGCCGCCACGGTGGTTGCATCGGGTAGCAGAAACACGGTTTGCGCCCGCAGTTTTTCCGGCACCTGGGCGAGCAACATGCGGCGGGCATCATTTGCCGAATCCTTTGGATCGAGCCCGATCACGACAAGCCGCCACGAATCCGGCGGCAGCGCGCTTTGCGTTAGACCGGCCGTTAGCAGCACAAGCGCAGGCCCGCACAATGTCCTGCAGGTATAGTCCGCGAAAACCACAAAGCCGGGCTTTCCCGTCAGTGCCGATGCGATGGAGCGGCGTTGACCTGACAGATCGGGCGCAGCAAGGCTGAGCGGCAGCACTGCGTTCGCCGGCAGGCTGACGCCGGCGCTGTTCAATGCCGCCGGACTCAATGCCGCTGTTGCGGCCGCAGGCCACAGGCAAAGCAGAATGAGCAGCAGGGCCCTGTTCATGGTGTCGCTGCCTGCACCGGGTCATAAGCACTGGTGCCCTTCGCGGCGATCGCACTCATTGCCTGCGTGATCGGCATCGCCCCGTTCATTCCGGACAGCCGTTCGATCTGGGCACGTTCCAGATTGATCCTTTGCGTGCGCTCATCGACGGTGACCGAAGGGGGAGGGTACTGGGGCAGTGACGCCGTGGGACTGTGAATCAGCTGCGGGAAGATAACCGTCAGCACGCCAATGACCGTGATCAGGGACAGCAGAATACCACCCGCAACGAACAGCACGCTGCGAATGTCCACTGCCGGGCTTTCTGCGCGTTCAGCCATCGCGTTCAGCCACAGGTGTGAAACGGGTCGTTTCCGCTCGCCACCGGTCCAGTGTGCGGTCGAGCCAGAATGTGCCCGCAATGGCAAATGCCAGAACGGCGAGGACGGCCGGAAGGAGTGCCGCCGGGCCAAAACTCGGCACAATCAGGAAAATGACATGCAGCATTTCGCCAAACAGAATGGCCGCCCCGATCGCCTGCAGCCAGCCCGCGCTGCCGCGAATCCGGTCGTTCAACAGCAGCAGAAACGGAACAAACGCGCCGATCGCAAAACCCGCTCCGCCGATTTCTGCCCACGGAGCATCGCCGCGATGATTGAACCAGCCGACCTTGTCAGGAAGGTTGCCGTACCAAATCACGGCAAATTCCATATAGTACATATAGACCGTGCCGAGGATCGCAGCGATCATCATTCCGGCGAGATCGCGGCACTGCCGTCCATTATTGCGGACAACCCCGGTCACCGCGCAGAGCGCCAGCGCGGTCAGCACCTGTTCGACACCAAAGCCGAACCCGAAATCAGATGAATGGAATCCCGGCTCGGTCGAAACGATCCAGTCCACCGGAATTATGTTTGTCAGCACGGCGAGGACAAACAGGCCAATCCCGGCCCCGAGACTTGTTGTCCGCAGCCCGGGCACCCAGGCGAGAATTGTCCAGATGCAGAGGGCGATCACAGATCGCACCGCGAACAGCGGCGCGGTCATGTAGGCCCCGGTCAATGATTTGGGAGTGAGTGGAGACGACTGCCATTGATAAAGGGCGGCGGAAAAAATCAGCACCGGGAGGATCATGAGCGCCGCGCCGGCGACTGCGCGTGCTGCCGATTCCAATACCGGACCAAGGATCAGGCTCCAGCCGCCGCCGGTCAGGCGGCTGACCAGCAAAAGCACCAGCGCCCCAATGGGAATCATCGTGGCCCAGACAAAACCCGCGAGCCAGCCGCGCAGCACCACGACCGGCTCAAGAATTGCGAGCACCACCAGGCCCGCAATGGCCGCGATCAACACTCCCGACGCCACGATTCGGATATTGCGGTTCATCGGCTTGCCGTCATTTGGGACAACTGCAACGCGCGGATATAGGCTATGATCGCCCAGCGGTCCGACGGCGGTACGCGATCGGCATAGGAGTACATCGCGCCATAACCGTTGGTGATGGTGTCGAAAAACAGCTGCGCCGGTGCTGCCCGCAATCGGGCGCCGTGAAATGACGGCGGCCTCGGAAAACCGCGCGCGACAATGATGCCGTCCGCGCCGCCGTCGAGCCCATGGCAGGGGGAACAGAAAATGCCGAATCTTTCCCGCCCGCGGTCGAGCAATTGCGGTGTTGCCGGCGGTGGATTGGTGGCGACCGACGCGGCTTCGAGGTCGCCCTGGGCCACGACGCCGTCGGGTGGAGGAATGGCCGCCGAAATCGACGGCCAGGGCTGAACCGAAGCCGCGAAGGTATTGTAGCGGATTTGCGCGTCCTGACTCTCGTCGCAGGATGCAGCGATGAGTGCGATGGCGAGGACTGCCCACTTCACAGCGCCACCGAGTTCAAAGAAAGCGGCTGCAATCGTGTGATCCGCTCAGCGACAAAATCGTGGAGATCTTCGGCCGCTTCGAAAACCAGGAAGAACCGGTCCCGGCTCGCACGCTCGATGGCGGGAATTTCGAACAATGGATGGTGCAGCGACGGCAGACGGCAATTGATGATGAAAGTGATGAAGCCGCCGGCGCCACTGCACAGGATACAGGCTTCAAACATGACGATGAAAAATATCTGCCAGCTGTCGAGTGGGCGGCTTCCCGAGATGATCGGGTAATCGCGGGTGGCGCTGAACCATTGCACGAACCAGATGATTGCGGCGCCGCATGCGCCCGCAATTGCCATTGCCCATCCCATGACTGGTCTTGGGCGGTAGGCGAGGTGCTGCATGACTTCCGGAACAGGAAAAGGCGACAGGGCATCTGTGGCGGGACAGCCTTGTGCGGCTGCTTCTCCGGCCGCACGTTTCAGTTCTTCGGCGGTCTCGAATTCGGCGGCAAAGAGGTGCTTCATGCCTTCTGCTCCTCATGCCGGAGCAGGTTTACCTCATGGATCGAGACCGCCGGCAATACGCGGGTGAAAAGCAGGAACAGGAAGGCAAAAAATCCCAGCGAACCGAACAGCAAACTCCAGTCCCAGAATGTCGGCAGGAAAATTCGCCAGGCGCTCGGCATGTGTCCATGGCCCAGAGTATTCCAGACAATCAGAATACGTTCGAACCACATTCCGATATTGATGATCACTGAGACAACCACGACGGCCGTGATGCTGCGTCGCGCCGCCGGCCACCAGAAAACCTGGGGAATGATGCAATTGAACAGCAATTGGCCGAGATACATCGGCCAATAGGTGCCGGTGAACTGATAGATCACCTGACTCACATCGGCCGCATCATTGCTGTACCAGGCCGTGAACCATTCGGCGGCATAGGAGATTCCCATCACCGTCGCGGCGGCCAGCAGAACGCGCGCAATGACCTCGAAGTGCTCGCGCGTGATCAGCGATTCGAAGCCGAAGCCCCAGCGCAGCGAGGCGGCAAGAATCACCACTATGCCGAAACCGGAATAGAGCGCGCCGACGACGAAGTAAGGCGGGAATATGGTCTCCTGCCAGCCCGGCATGAGGCTGGCGGCGAAGTCCAGCGCCACAATGCTGTGCACCAGACAGACCATGGGCACGGCAATTGCGGCCATTGCCCGATACATGCGCTGCTGGATGTCCCAGTGCCGGGCGGAGCCACGCCAGCCGAGAGCGAAAGCACCGTAAATCCGCCGCGTAGTGGGATTCCGCGCACGGTCGCGCAAGACCGCCAAATCGGGAATCAGGCCGGCATACCAGAACAGAAACGAAAACAGGATATAGACACTGATCGCCCAGAAATCCCAAACCAGGGCGCTCCGCCATTGCGGCCACAGTCCCATACGGTTCGGGTACGGAACAATCCAGTACAGCACATAGGGCCGGCCGAGATGAAAAATCGGGAACAGGCCGGCGATGCTGGCGGCAAACAGGGTCATGGTTTCGGCAAACCGGTTGAGCGACGATCGCCATTGCTGGTGCGTGAGCAGCAGCAATGCCGATATCAATGTTCCGGCATTGCCGATTCCGATCCACCACACGTAATTCGCAATCGCAAATCCCCAGACGATGACGGAATTGACGCCCCACACGCCAATTCCTTCGGCCAGCAGGTAGATCGCCGAAATCCACATGATGACGGTCAGCGCCGATGCCGCGAGAAACGCAATCCACCAATTGCGCCACGACAGCCGCTCGAGGATGGGGGCGGAGATCAGGGCCGTGATCTGCTCGGAGGATTGCGCGCCCGGGCCGAGCCAGCGGGAGGCGCCGTCAATTGTTGCGCTCATCCGGTTTGCCCCGCGGGCGGATTCCACACTTTGGCGAGATAAGTGGTGCGCGGCCGCGTATCGAGATGGGCAAGCAGTGAGAAATGGCGGGGGTCGTGCTGCAATTGCGCCACCGCAGAATTGGCGTCATTGCGATTGCCGAACTGGATCGCATGGGTCGGACAGGCGACAGCGCAGGCGGGCTTTACCTCACCGTCACGGATCAGGCGGTCTTCCTTTTCGGCGTTTTTACGCGCTGCGCTGATCCGCTGGACGCAGTAGGTGCACTTCTCCATCACCCCGCGCCCACGCACGGAAACGTTCGGGTTGTGCTGCGCCCGGACCGGGGGCTGGCCGAGATTGCCGTATTCCTGGCCGCGGGAGTAGCCGAAGAAATTGAACCGGCGCACCTTGTACGGACAATTGGATTCACAGAACCGCGTGCCGATGCAGCGGTTATAGACCTGCACATTCAGCCCTTCATGGTCGTGAACCGATGCCGCCACCGGGCAAACCGGTTCACATGGCGCCGTTTCACAGTGCATGCAGGGGACCGGCTGAAATCCGCGCCGGAGCCCGTCCGCTTCATCCAGCTCATAGACGTCCACGCGCAGCCAGTGCATGTCGCGTCCGAGATCGACCTCATCGGGTCCGACCACCGCGACATTGTTTTCCGCCTGGCAGGCAATCACGCAGGCATTGCAGCCGATGCAGAGATTATTGTCGATCACCATCGCCCAGGCATAAGGATCGGCGGGAAGAGGTGGTACGATTCCACCAGTGTCGGGTTTTAGTTGCGCCAGCCGGCTGGCGATTTGCGCCGAAGCGGCGAGCGGAAATATGTCTTCATCCCGGCCCTCCAGCTTGGTGTGATATTGCGTCGTATGGATCAGCCCGGTTTTGCCGCCGGCGCGAATGGATATGCCATCGATCTGCCGCTCCAATCCGGTCGGGCAAAGCGCGGTCATCCGGACGCCGATGCCATTTCCGATATCGCCTGCACGCCAGCGCCCCTGACCGAGGAACGCCCTTGCCGCGCCCTGCGGCTGTCCCTTCAGGACCGCGGCAACCGCTTCGATCTCGCTATAGCCACGCCGGAGAATTATCGCGTCCCCAAAGCCGACACCGATGCGCGCTGCGTCTTCGGGCGACAATTGCACCGCATTGCCCCAGACCTCTTTGGTAAAAGGTGCCGGGCACTCCTGCAGCCAGGCATTGTTCGCGTACCTCCCGTCCCAAACCGAGGGCGACGGAACGAGAGACAGTGTCACGCCTTGAGGCGGGTCCTGCACGGTCTCAAAGGATGGCATCGCGGCTGTCGCGGAAACCGGTGCCGGGGCCGAGTTGGGCACCACGCCGGCGGTCAGCGATTGCCGCCACCATTGCTCAAAATCGGATCCACCCGACGGCATCCAGTTGGCGCGCACGAGATCGCGGGCACCCATTGGAGCGGCCATCGTCAGCAGATTCAGCAATTCGGCGGATGATCGTGTATCGTACAGTGTACGGATCAGCGGCTGCATCAACAGGGTAGCTCCGCCCGGGCTTTTGAGGTCGCCCCAGCTCTCAAGTGGATGAGAGAGCGGCAAATGCCAGCGACAGGCGTCTGCCGTTTCGTTGGCATAACATCCGCAATGCACACTGAAGGGGATGGCGGCGATCGCTTTGGCGAGTTGGCGGGAATCGGCGGAATCGTAAACCGGATTTGCGTCCAGAATGATGAGCGATCGGATCTGTCCGGATTCAACATCGCGCAAAAAGGCGGAAAAGGAAGCCGCGTGGTTCTGTTCTTCGGGATCGGCAGGATTGAGCAGATCGACGGGTGCGTGCAGTTGCGAATTGAGAAAATGCGCCAGCGCGTGAACTGAACCTGACTGGGTCTCTCCAGCCAAAATCAGGCCTCTCCCGGCCTGCTTCAGATCGGCGGCTGCCGTCTGAACGAAGGCGGTTTCGGAGGGCGACAACCCCGGGGCCCCGGTATTGACGCCAAAGCCCGATGCCAGTGCTCGCGCGATTTGCGCGATGCGCTGCGGCCTGACGGCGATCCGCCGATCCGCCATCGCGCCCATCAACGTCAGCCCTGACTCCGCGACATGGATTCGCTGCGGCTGCTGACTGTTGCGCCGCAGTGAGAATTCGTTGGCATTGTGCAGAAAATTGGGTCCAGGCCCCAGCGGGTCTGCATCAAGCACGACAATGACATCCGCCTGACCAAGATGGGGGATCACATCGAGGTTTCGTCCGAAGGCCCGCTGTGCGCCCAACCGGGGCGCATCGTCATGCGCCGCCTCATAGCGGTACTGACGCAACTCGGGATAGCGCATTTTCAGTGCGGTAATTCCGGCCAACATGGTTGGTGATGTGATACGTCCAGTGACGAGAGCCATTCCGGCGCCGCCATTCGCCGTTCCGGCGCCAGGCCCGTTCGCCCACTCGCCGGAAAATTGCTCCCACGAGGCCACGATGCCGTCTTTGATGGGAATGCGCGAGCGATCGGGATCGTAGAGCGAGAGGACGGCGGATTCGGCGAATATATCGGTGCCGCCGCCACCGAACTCATCGCGCGGATTGCCTTCGAGTTTGATCGGTCTGCCATCGATCGTGATGCCGAGGACTCCGCGGCCATAACCGGCCATCGGAAGCGCCGTCGCGTAGCGGACCGGTATTCCCGGCACGAGCCGTTCCGGCATTTCGACGTAGGGAACGATTTCTTCCCGCGGCTCCCCGCATCGCGTCAGCGCAATGGCGAGCGATGACGAAAGCAGTTGCAGCGCTCTGCGCCGGTTGGTGTGAAGTTCTGCCGGTGTCCTGTTCATCGGTGGCACCGCGAGCAGTCGGTGAGACCACTGGTGTCGATCATATATTGGCGCACCAGTGCGGCGCCGGCGCGGTCTTGATCTTCAGGCACCTGCCAATCCGGATTGAAAACCTGGTCGCGCGGTCGCACGAAGGACCCCGGATGACGGTGGCAGCTCAGGCACCAGCCCATGGTGAGCGGCTCGCCGCGATAGGTGAGGGGCATCCTGCCGATCGGGCCGTGGCAGGTCGTGCAGCCGACACCTTTGGCGACGTGGATGCTGTGATCGAAATAGACGTAATCGGGAACTCGATTAACGCGGACCCACCGGATCGGCTGGTTTTGCGCAAGGCTTTGGCGAACGGGTTCCAGCATGGCGGCTGTCGTCCAGATTTGCGAATGACAGGTCATGCATGTGTGGGTCGGCGGCAGACCGGCAAACGCGGCCTGCTCGACTCCGGTGTGGCAATAGCGGCAGTCGAGACCCAGCCGGCCGACATGGTGTTCGTGACTGAATGGTACCGGCTGATTTTGGGTGACGAATTGGGAGGTGGCGTAAGGCGATTCCCACAAGGCGAATGTCAGAACAATCGCGAGGATCGGAACCGCAATGATCGCCACCATGACCGTGCGCGCCACGGTGTTCGCCCCGGGGCGAAATAGTTGAGCCATCCCTCGGTCCGGAAATTATGAATTCAGCTAAAGCGTCGGCGTCGCCATTAATCGTCCAACGCGAAGGAAATCGTTTCGTTCCGTCCCCGCGCCGGCCACACCGCTCACGTTGCCGGGAGTTTCGTAAGTCCGGTCAGAGATTGGAGTTCAACGTGCCGTAACCGAAGGTTGGGCTAATCAGCCGCTGGTATTCCCGACGTACATACCGGGCACATTCGCAAGCCCGTTGGTGCAGTTTATCCGAATCCAAAACCACCAGGTTGCCGCGTGAGACGCCGATCGCCCCCGCTTGTTCGAGCGACCCCAGACAATGCGTGACACTGGCCCTGCGGACTCCCAGAAGCCGCCCCAGCGCGCGGTGGGTGATCGGCATGTTTTGGTCGGGAAATCCGTCACGTGCGAACAGCAGCCAGCGCGCGAGTCTTTGTTCAATCGAATGATTCGAATTGCAAATGCCGGTTTGTACGGCACAGAGAAGCGTGAAATTCACATAGCGCAGCAAAAGGCCGCGTATGCCGGGGCAGGCCTCAATCACCGCCATGAGTTCGACCCGGCCGATCTCGAGGGCCTCGCCGCCAATCTGAACCACGCATTGCAGTGCCGGTTCGTCATCTTGCAAAATCACGGGAACCGCAGTGGTTCCTTCCGATCCAAGCAGCCAGGCTTCGACGGTTTTGCCGCGCCCCCCGGCTCCGGAAACCGAAACGAGGCCGGACTCAACAAAGTACACGCGCTCCCGTGGCATGCGGCCAACATGGAGCATCTGCCGGGGACGCAAGGGAACAAGCGTCAGCAATCCCGAAATTCGGTGGAGATCCTCTGGCTGAAGCGCCTGTAGAAGCTGGTTTCGGATTTGTGCTGTGTTGGTCACACCCGGAATTTTTCCGTCAAACGGCTGATTCCCGGCGCAAAACAAACGCGCCGATCAAATAAACCCACGCGCCTTCTGCGAATTGGGACATCGCAAATTGCACATGCCAAAACGCATGACAGGTCGCCGGGGTGGAGCGGAGGTGAAACTTCTTTCATCTGCCCATGCCAGCTTTCCGTAGCCTGACCAGCGCATTCCAGCACAATCCACCCTTCGGCAGACAAAGCGTCCCTCCGGCGTAGGACGCGCGGCAATATTACCGGCAAATGAGTAAAATGGGTTAAGCTGCGGCACGGTGGTCGCACTGATGCAGGTTGTGCAATACGTGCTTCGCCGGGGAACCATCGCGAAGGCAAGCGCACAGGCTGTCGCGCAAAACGGTTCCGGCAGATGTTGCGCGGGGTCGAAAAACCGCCATTCGATTTGTACGTGACAAGCGTCACAGTTGCTGGGCGGTCAGCCGCCGGTCAAAGCCGCTGTCGCGCGAGCAAGTCTTTGTACAGCTTCGCCCATTTCCCGCTCTCGGCAATGTAGCGGGGACTGTCCATGAAACTCAGTTTCATGCCGGCGGGCAGGCGCTGAACTTTCACATTGGCAGGAACTTCATCGTGTTGCACCAGGATCGGTTGGCCGGCGGTCAGCAGGAAGTCGATGAACAGAACTCCGGCATTGGGATGAGGCGCGCGTTTCGCCAAGCCGATGCCGGCCGGGAATGAAAAGACCGGCGGAATGTTCAATTCGGCAATCGGCGCGCCGCGGCGCTTCAGCGGTCCGACCTCATGATAATAGACGCTGAGCGCCATCGGAACTTCGCCGGATGCGACGAGATTGGCGAGCAGCGTGTGTCCCTTGCGCACCGAAATTCCATTCTGCGCGACGATATTGCCGAACAATTTGAGGCCCCTGGCCTCACCCATCGCGCTGCACAGTGCCATCAGCCAGTTATTGTCGTCTGCTTCGATGCCGAGCTTCCCTTTCCATTTCGGATTGAGCAGATCGTCATAGCTTTTGGGCAGTTCGTTGCGAGCGACCAGCCGCGTATTATAGGCGCCGGTGAAAACAATGATGCGGCTCGGCAACCAGGGCTGGGCGAGAATCCTGGCCTGCGGCATCAACTCGGCCGCGACGGGGCTATCGACTGATTCGAGCAGTCTTTCATGCGCAATTTCCATGATCTGCATGGCTGCCGTTTCGGCAACATCCATGTCGAAGCGCCCGCCGCGTGCTTCGGTCACTGCACGTTGGAGAATTTCCTCCGATCCGCCACGCCAGGTTTTAACCGGAATGCCATAGGTCTTCTCGAATGCTGCGGTTACCGCATTCATGTGGTCTGCGGTGGCGGAGGAATAGAGGTTCAGCACGCCTTCGTTTTTCGCCGCAGCAATCAGCCGCTGCGTGCGATCCGGGTCGGCCAAATGTGCCGGGCTTGCCGTCTGCGCCTGGGTCTTCCCGGACAGCGCGGCGGTCAGCGCCGCCCCGGTCAGAACGCCGACAAAGACACGCCGATTCCATGTGCTCATGAACTTCAGGCTGCCTTGGGCGGAGGGAGATCGGCAAGCTCTTTCTGATAGGCATCTTCCATACGGGGAATCATGCCGTGCGTGGCGAGCGCCTCCTGGAACATCGACCTGATCTCGGCCTTTTCGTCGGCATAATCGATCTGGTCGCCACCGGCGCGGCGGCTGATCCATGCCGTCGGCACACCCTCAGAATTGCGGATCAGCGCCACCTCATGTTTGAACGCGAGATAGCGCGCCGGCACAGACCCGGAATTGAAGTGCTGATGGAACCATTTGTTGGGCGGTACGATCATGCTGCCGACTTGCCAGTCATACCGCCGTGGTTCTTCGCCTTCGGGCCACATCAACGAATAACCTTCGCCGGACAGGATGATGACATGGGCGGAAGGGCCGTGCGCATGCGCTTTTTTGTAGGTCCCGACCGGGAATTGCGAAATGTGGCTCGACATTGAACCCTTCGCCATATTGAAGCGGATATGGCCGCCGCCCGCGCCGCGTTCCTTGGCGGATATCAGGGGCAAATTGACGGCATCCGGAACAAAATTGGTCGGCAGCAGAAAACCTTTGGGCTCTGATTTCGGCGCGAAATAGTCCGGCTCGCCGGCGAAACGATTGGGGAAATCATAGCTGGTGTTGAAGACGAAATTGGCATCGTCATACAGATTCATCACCGCCGGGCCATTGGTCACCGCAACGTAGCGAACGGGTGCCGTGCCGGAGCCGTTGAAATGCTGATGCCAGCAATTCAGCGGAATCGCGAACATGGCGCCGGCTTTCCATTCGAACGTGATCCGGTTCCCGGCATCGTTCCACACCGAGGTTGAGCCGCGGCCTTCGAGCACCAGCACCATTTCTTCAAACAGTTGCCGTTGCGGTGCGAGAGGCCTGGCGGGAGGAATTTGGCACACATAGCAGTCGTTGGACGTGCGCGAAGCGTCGTGGTTGATGTAGACGCCGGAGCCGCCTCGGCGCGGCCAGGGCCGCAATTCCACCGTTCTCAAGTTCGGCACGTAATGGCCGCTGATGATCTCAAGGCCCTCATTGCGCACCCAACGCTGATACGGTGTGTCGCGGTCCTTCTCGGTCGCGAATTTTTTGGCCAGTTCTTCGGAAACTTTGATGTCTGCCAAGGCGCACTCCTGCCACGTTTTCCCCGTCCCATTTTAAGCGACGGCGATAATCAAAACGAATCATCTCACGCGGAGCTCACGGAGTGCGGCTTCAGGCCCACGCGCGAATAAAAAATTGCCAGGGGCACCCGGCGCGCTTTGGGCGCCTTACTTTTCGAATCTGCCGCGGCGCTCGCCGCCGCGTGCGGGCCGCGCGGGATGCCGCCGGCGAGACGGCCAAATTTTCATCCGATCAGGCGGGAAATCGTGTCCGGCAATTCCGCGAAATCGTCGAGCACGGCATCGGCGCCGAGCTCGCGGGCAGGGACCGGCGTGTAGCCATAGCTCATGGCGATGACCGGAATTTCCGCCGCTCGTGCCGCCTGAACATCGATCACCGAATCTCCGACAAACACTGCCCGCTGGCAATTGCCGTTGAGGGCCTTCATCACCGCGCGCACGTGCCGCGGGTCGGGTTTGCTGTACGGGGTCCTGCCGCCTCCGACCACCGCCGGAAAATGCCGCGACAGCGACAATTCGTTCAGCAGCAATTCGGTCAGGTCATGCGCCTTGTTCGTGCACACTCCAAGTCCGGCGCCCGTATTTGCCAGCCGGTCGAGGGTTTCGGGCACGCGCGGAAAAGGCTTGCTGCTCCTGGCGATGTTGGTTCGGTAATGAGCGAGAAATTGTTCGGTGAGATTCGCCATGCGCTCGCCACTGACATCGGCCGATGTGCGCAAAAATGCGTGCTCGAACATGGCGCGCACGCCATGGCCGACCAAATGGCGCAGGTCCGATGGACTGACCGGCGCGTGGCCCTCGCTGATCAGAACGGCATTGAGCGCGGCGGCAAGGTCCGGTGCGGTGTCGACCAGCGTGCCGTCAAGATCGAAGATGATGGCGACTCCGGCCCCTCTATCCGCCACGTCTGCCCTGAGCTCCGGTGGCGCGACTGCCCCCATCGGCAAATCATCAGCCCAAACCGGGATAGCCTAGAAACTGCCACAGGGAAAGCTTAACTAACCGCAACCTGGCTCACGTTCGGCCGTTCATCCCGCATTCGGAGCCTCAGCCGCGAGAGAGGCGTTAATAGTTCATGAAAAAATCTGCTTTGGCAGTCGTCGTGTTGGCAGCGGGGCAGGGCACGCGGATGAAATCTGCTCTGCCCAAGGTGCTGCACAGGATCGCGGGACGTCCGATGCTTGGCCATGTGCTTTGCGTGGCAAAAGAGCTTGGCGCAATGCGATTACTGATCGTGACAGCACCTGACTCCGCGGAGGTTGCGCGCCTCGCATCCGATTGGGGCGGTGAACCCGTCGTCCAGCAGCGTCAGCTTGGCACCGGTCACGCCGTGCTGCAGTCGGAAGCGGCGCTGGCCCGCTTTGACGGAATTCTGCTGGTGCTGTTCGGCGACACGCCCTTGCTGACGGAGCACACTCTGCGCCGGCTGGTTCAGGCTGCGGATCAGCACGGAATGGCCGCCCTTGGTTTTCGTGCCGCCAAGCCAAAGGGCTATGGCCGGATGATCGTTGAAGGCGACGAACTGTTTCGCATCGTCGAAGAAAAGGACGCAAATGAATCCGAGCGCCAGATCGATTTGTGCTTCGCCGGGATGCTTGCGGCGCGAAGCCCGGCAATTTTTCAGCTTTTGCATCAAGTCGGCAACAATAATGCACAAGGCGAATTCTACCTGACCGATGTCACCGCGATCGCGCGGCGTCAGGGCGTTCAGTGCAAAGTCGTCGAGGGCTCGGAGTCCGAGATGCTGGGTGTGAATTCGCGCGCGCAACTCGCCGAGGCCGAGCGCGTCTTTCAGAACCGCAAGCGCGCTGAGCTGATGGAGAATGGCGCGGGACTGATTGCGCCGGAAACCGTCTTTGTCTCGGCCGACACGGTGATCGAACCGGATACAACGGTCGGACCCTATGTCGTTTTCGGCCCGGGGGTCACGGTCCGTCGCGGCGCGAAGATACTGCCGTTCTGCCATATCGAGGGAGCCACAGTCGGGGAGTCTGCGATTGTTGGGCCATTCGCCCGGCTTCGCCCCGGCGCCGTGCTGGAAGCTTCCGTCCATGTCGGAAATTTTGTCGAAGTAAAAAATGCGCGGCTCGAAACGGGCGCGAAAGCCAATCACCTGACTTATCTCGGCGATGCGAGGGTCGGCCAGGGCAGCAATATCGGCGCGGGTACCATCACCTGCAATTATGATGGCGAAGGTAAATATTTCACCGATATCGGCGCTGGCGTGTTCATCGGGTCGGATTCGACTCTGGTCGCTCCAGTCAAAATCGGTGACGGCGCCTATGTCGGCGCGGGCAGCACCATCACCACAAATGTAGAGGCGGAATCGCTCGCCATCGGCCGTGCCCGGCAGGTCAATAAAGAGGGCCGTGCCAAAACCATTCGCGCGCGCAACAAGGCGCGCAAGCAAGGGAATCGTTGAGCATGTGCGGGATCATCGGAATTGCCGGAACCAGAGATGTCGCTCCACTGATCGTGGATGCGCTGAAACGGCTGGAATATCGCGGCTATGATTCGGCAGGCATCGCGACCCTCAATCACGGCCATATCGACCGGCGCCGCAGCCCGGGTAAACTCGACCGGCTGGTGGATGTTTTGGGCAACCAGCCATTGCCGGGCCGCACCGGCATTGGTCATACGCGCTGGGCGACGCATGGTGCTGCGACCGAACGCAATGCGCACCCGCATGCATCCTCGCGCGTGGCGCTGGTGCACAACGGAATTATCGAGAATTTCCGCGAGCTGAAGGACCAGCTTGTCGCGAAAGGGCATGAGTTCGAATCCGACACCGACACGGAAGTCGCGGTGCATCTGGTCACGCAATATCTCGAAGAAGGATTGTCGCCGGAGAATGCGGCGGCCAGGGCCGTACAACAGCTGACCGGCGCCTATGCCATGGTGATGATCTTTGACGGCGAGGAATCGCTGTTGATCGGCGCGCGCCGCGGTAGTCCATTGGCGGTTGGCTATGGCGAGCACGAGGGTTATTTCGGCTCGGATGCCTTCTCGCTCGCGCCTTTTACCAATCGCGTCGCCTATCTCGAGGACGGCGATATCGCCATTGTTCGCGGCGCCAAAATCACCATCCATGATGCCGGCGGACGGGTTGTGGAGCGGCGCATCAATGTCATTCCTCCGTCCTCCGCGATCGTGGACAAAGCAGGTCAGCGCCATTTCATGGCCAAGGAAATTCACGAGCAGCCGGAAGTCGTCGGCCACACAATCTCCCGCTACGTGAACGCGTCCGGGCCATCGGTGGAGCTGCGTCCCCCCGGCGCACAACTGTTTCGCGCGGCGCCGCGCCTGACGATTTCGGCCTGCGGCACAGCGTTCTATGCCGGCCTGATCGGCAAATATTGGTTTGAGAAACTGGCGCGACTGCCGGTCGAAGCGGATATTGCGTCCGAACTCAGATACCGCGATCCCGTCTATCCGCAGGACGGATTGTGTCTGTATGTCTCCCAATCCGGCGAAACCGCGGACACGCTTGCTGCATTGCGCGACGCACGCGCGGCCGGGCAGGGCACGGCCGCAATCGTCAATGTGCGCGAAAGCTCGATCGGGCGCGACGCCGACCCGGTATGGCCGACCTTTGCCGGGCCGGAAATCGGAGTCGCGTCAACCAAAGCCTTCACCTGCCAGCTTGCCGTACTCGCCAGCCTCGCGATCGCGGCCGGAAAGGCGCGGGGTCAGCTGAGTGAGGCCGAAGAGAAACGGCTTTGCTCGCTCCTTCTCGAAGTGCCGCGCCACATGGTCGACGTGCTCGCCCATGAAAACAAGATTCGCGCGCTCGGGCGGCAGATCGCCAAGGCGCAGGACGTGCTTTATCTCGGCCGTGGCGTGAATTATCCCCTTGCGCTCGAGGGCGCCCTGAAGCTGAAGGAGATTTCCTATATCCACGCTGAAGGCTATGCGGCGGGCGAAATGAAGCATGGCCCGATCGCGCTGATCGACCGCAAGGTTCCGGTGATCGTCATCGCGCCGCATGACAGCCTGTTCGAAAAAACCATTTCAAATATGCACGAAGTCATGGCGCGCGGCGGAAAGGTCGTGCTGATTTCAGACCGCAAAGGGCTCGAGTCAGCATCGGGCGATCTTTGGGCGACCGTGGAAATGCCGGAGGTCGATCCATTCATTGCGCCGCTGCTTTACGCGATTCCGATACAACTCCTCGCCTATCACACCGCGGTGGCCAAGGGCACCGACGTCGATCAGCCGCGCAATCTCGCCAAATCCGTCACAGTCGAATAAGACTCACGGCGACGACTCGTACAGGGGAATCGCATTTCCGCATCCGATATCACGGCACTGAAACGTGCCGCTGCGGCGCGCGCGGTCGACTTTGTCGAAGCGGGCATGAATGTCGGGCTGGGCAGCGGTTCGACTGCCGACTTGTTCACCGAATTGCTGGCGGAGCGAGTCCGCAACGGTTTGAAGATCACGGCTACGCCGACCTCCGAAAATACCGCTCAACTGGCGCGGAACTTCGCCATTCCGCTCGCCGCTCTGAACGACCTCGAACATCTCGATATCGTCGTTGATGGCGCCGATGAAGCCGATCTCGCGCTGAACCTGATCAAGGGTGGTGGCGGGGCGTTGCTGCGCGAAAAAATTGTCGCGGCTTCGGCAGAACGCATGATCGTCATTGCCGACGAAAGCAAATTGCGCCCGAGGCTCGGCCGCTATCCCTTGCCCATCGAAGTCCTTCCCTTCGGCCACAAGACGACGTTGAACCGAATCGTCGCCACGGCGGCAAATCTGGGTTATCTGCAACTCGCGCCGGTTTTGCGGCGCGCCGGTACTGAGACCTATCGCACCGACAACGGCAATTTCATTTATGACTGCCCGTTCGGTGAAATCCACGATCCAGCGCGGCTCGCAACAGAACTGTCGCAAATCGCCGGCGTGGTGGAACACGGATTATTTTGCGGCATGGCGTGGGTGCTGATCATCGCGGGGCGCAATGGCGTGCGGCTGATCGAACGGAAAACCACATGAGCAAATACGACTTCGATCTCTTTGTGATTGGAGCCGGATCAGGTGGCGTGCGCGGTGCGCGCGTATCCGCCCAGATGGGCGCGCAGGTTGCCATTGCCGAACAAAACGGCTTCGGCGGGACCTGCGTGATCCGGGGGTGCATTCCGAAGAAGCTCATGGTCTATGCCAGCGCCTTTCCGGAAGAATTTGAAGACGCACGCGGTTTCGGCTGGACGATTGACGCAGCGCGCTTCGACTGGGCGTCGTTCATCGCCAATAAGGATCAGGAGATTGCGCGCATTTCGCGCGTCTATCGCACTCTGCTCGACCAGTCCGGCGTGAGTGTTTTTCACGAACGTGCCGTGGT
>DASUHP010000177.1:0-9346 GCA_036273455.1 Micropepsaceae bacterium
AGCATGGGCCCGATCGTCGACCGTTCGCGCGAAAATCTGGTCGGCACCGACAAGGGTATTGTCATGGCGCGGCGGAAGCTGATGCGGTCCGCCAAGGCACTGCTCGATTCCGGTACGACCCCTCCGGGCGTGGATCCCACCCATCAACGCGTGCGCTCGGCCTCCGTCGTGCTGCCGCCGAATGTGGCATTTGCGGACGGCGTCGCCGGCGCACTCGCCGCCCGCGAAGGCGCCGCCCACGTATCCGTCTAGGAGCGGCTAAGGCGCGCCGCTGCTTCGCGTTTCAGCGTCGTGCGGTCGATTTTGTTGGTGCTCGACAGCGGCAGCGCATCGATGAACCACACCGCGCGCGGATGCTGATAAGCAGGAGCGTGCGCCAGCGCATATTGCTTCACGTCGTCTTCGCTGAAACTCGCCCCGGATTTCCGGATGACAAACGCGACTGGCTTTTGCCCTTTGATGTCGTCATCCACCGGCACGACGCAGGCCTGCACAATGTCGGGATGCCGTTCGAGCATGCGTTCGACATCGCCGGGATAGATGTTTTCCCCGCCGGATACGAACATGTCGTCGGTCCGGCCGGTGAAGAAATGGAATCCATTTTCGTCGCGCCGGAACACATCGCCGGTGCGGTAAAATCCGTCGGGTGTGAAAGGCGAGGGCAGTTCGGGACGATTGTGATAGCCGTTCATCAGCGCCGGACTCCACATCTCCAGCTCACCGCTGTCGCTTTGCTGCCCGTCTGCATCCACCAGCCGCGTCCGAACTGACGGATGCGGATAACCGACCGAAAGCTCCGGCTGTTTCAACCCATCAGGATGCGGCCCGAACACCACCGGCCCGGCCTCGGTCGTCCCATAGGCATTGGTGATCGACGCGTGCGGGATGGCGTGTTTGAGCGCCGCCATCAGGCTTTCACTCACGGGCGCCGAACCCATGCGGATGAGCTGCACGGAGGACAGATCGGCGCGCGCAAGCTGCTCCTTCTCGCGCAACATCATGGCCATCATCGGCGGCACGCCGGTCAGCCACGTGCAGCGATAGCGCTCGACCGCATCGATATATTCGATCGCCCGGAATTGCGGCAGCAGCACAACGCTCGCATGCGCCGCCGTCGCGAGTTGGACCAGCGCCAGCGCATTCATGTGATAGAGCGGCGCCGCAATCAGATAACGGTGATGCGACAGGTCCTGACCGCCGAGCCGTGTCTCGACCACCCAGATATGGCTCTGATGTGACAGCACAACACCCTTGGGCACGCCGGTCGATCCGGATGTGTACAGAAACATCGCGGGTTCACCGGGCTCTGGCGTGACCGCCGAAAATTCACCCGGAACAAGGAAATCATGCTCATTGCCGAACACGACCGTGGGCATCCCTGCAGGAACCGCGCCACCGCGCGGGCCATCGCAAAACACAAGTTTGGCGCCCGAATCGGCAAGGATGAATTCGACGGTGTCTTTTGGGAATTTGAAATTGACCGGTACTGCAACAAATCCGGCCCGCATGATGCCGAACAAGGCCGCGACATATTCGGCACGATTGGCGGACAGGATCGCAACCCGATCTCCGCGCGACAGTCCCCGCACAACAAGCGCTCGCGCAATGCCATTCGCGTATTCCTCGATCTCGCGAAAGCTGAATTCGCGCGGGCCCATTTCACCACCGAGATCGAGGAATGCGGTCTTATCCAGATCCTGATTGCGGCGTATCAGGTCGCCAAGATTGGTAAACGACGGCATTACGACTTGGGAGGAGCTGTGAAATAGGTGCCCCGTCCGCTCGCGAGCAATTTGCCGCTGGCGTCGCAAACCTGCGCTTCGGCCGTCGCGAACTGGCCGCCTGCGCGAACGACGCGTCCCTTCACCGTCAGGTCGCCCGGCATTGCCGGCGCATGATAATCCACCCGCATGTCCATGGTGGGGACGCCTCGCCCGGTGCGCCTGACCAGCGACCAATCGGCCGCGAGATCGATCAGGGCCGCGAGAACGCCGCCATGCGTGTAGCGGCGCTCCGGATTGACCACCCATTCCTCGCGCCAGCGCGCCGTAAGTTCGATCGCATCGTCACTCAGCGCGGTAACCTCGATTCCGAGCCATTGGTGGAACGGCGCGCGCGTGATCAGACGCTGAACTTCCTCGATGGTGATGTTGTCGCTCATGGTGTGACCACGACCTTGCCAATGACTTTGCGCTCGGCGATCAGCCGCAATCCGTCCGCGGCCTGTTCCAGCGGCACAACTGTGTCGATGACCGGCTTCATGCTGCCTGCCGCGATCATCTGCATCAGCGCGACCAGATTTTCATCATAGAAGCTGTTCGAACCGATGATTTGAAGTTCGAAGCTCCACACATATCGCAGATCCTCCTTCGGATCGTGGCCGGCGGTTGCGCCGCAGACCAGCAGCTTTCCACCTCGCTTCAGGCATTTCAGCGAAGGCTGCCAGGTATCGCCGCCCGTGAAGTTGATGACCACATCGACGCCGCCTTCATAACTGCGCCGCTGTGGCTTGCCATAGCGTTCGATGGCCCAGCGCGAAAAGTCCGTTTGGGTGTAATCGATGACTTCATCGGCGCCCATCTCGCGTAGTTTCTCAAGCTTTTCCGGCGAGCTGGCGCAGGCGATCACCTCCGCGCCCAACTGCTTGGCCAGAATAACGCATCCGGTGCCTACGCCACCCGACGCGCCGAGGATCACTACGCGGTCGCCGGATTTCACCGTGCGATGCGTGATCAGCATGCGGTGCGCCGTGCCATAGGCGACAGGCAGCGAGGCCGCCGCTTCAAAGCTGACGGCGTCCGGCATGCGAATGAGCTGATCGGAGGCGATGCGGCAATATTCTTCCATGCCGCCGTCGAGCATCTCGCCCATCAGGCCCTTTTTCTTGTTCAGCGGATTGACCAGCACCCGGTCGCCCGTTTTCCAGCCTGTCACGCCGGGGCCGATCTGCGCGACTTCGCCGGCCATATCGAGGCCAATCACCACCGGCAGAGGCACCTTGATGCCCGGCATGCCCTTCACCGTGAAGACGTCGTGATAGTTGAAAGACGAGGCGCGGACGCGGACGACAACATGCCCCTCATCGGCCTGCGGCATCGGGTGGTCGTCCACCACCCGCAATTTATCGATACCGCCATGCTCCGGCAAAACCAGTGCACGCATTGCTCCGCCCCTCGCCTAAAGACAAAGCGCCTATAGCCCGCCCGCTGCGGATTGGCTAGTTACTGAGCAGAAGGCCCGCGGGAACGCCAGATGCAGGAAAATTTCAGGCAATTTCTCGAACGGCTGCGCAGTGCCGGCGAGCTGATCGACCTGCGGCAGCCGGTCGATATCCGCCACATCGCCACCCTGGTGGATCAGTCGGACAAGGCGCTGCTGTTCCACAACGTCATTGGTTATTCCATGCCGGTGGTTTCGGGGATCATACGCTCACGCGAGCGCGCCATTCTGTCCATGGGCTGCCGAACCTACGGTGAAATCGAAGGCAAGCTAAAGCATGCCATCGATCATCCGATTCCGCCCATGATGGTGAACACGTCGCACAGCCGCGAAGTGATCCGCATTGGCGATGACGTGGACCTGTTCAAACTGCCGATTCCGATGTCATCGATTTACGATGGCGGGCCGATGATCACCGCGGGCGTGGTGATCGCGCGCGATCCGGAAGCAGGCTGGAATAGCGGCATTTACCGTTTCATCGTCAAGGAAAAAGCCCTGACCGGCATCGATATCGTCACACCCAACAATATGCGCATGTTTGCGCAGCGTGCATTCGAAGCCGGGCGGCCGCTGCCGATTTCCATCAGCATCGGCACCCACCCATTGGAGATCATGGCATCGGGATATCGCGCGCCGCTCGGCGTCGATGAGATGCATATCGCCGGCGGATTGCGCGGCGCGCCGGTCGAACTGGCGCCCTGCGAGACCGTGGATGTGCCCTATATTGCCGGCGCGGAAATTGTGCTGGAGGCGGAAATCCTGCCGACCGGCTGGACCTGGCCGGAGGGGCGCTTTGGCGAATTCACCCGCCTGATGGGCGGGCTGCACTGGAATCCGCTGGTGAAGATCAAGGCCATATCGCACCGCAAGGATGCCATCTATTACGCGCTGCACATGCCATGGGAGAACACCTGGCTGGCCGCGCCGACGCGCTACGCAGCGATCCGCCAGGCATTGCGCACAGCAGGCGTCAATGTCAAAGACATCAATGTGACACTCGGCGGCTGCGCCTTCTGGCATGCGGTGATTTCGATCAGGAAGCAGCCCGGTGAAGCGAAAAACGCAATCCTTGCGGCGCTTTCGGTCATGGATTTAAAGCATGTGGTGATCGTCGATGACGACATCGATGTGTTCAATCCCATGGATGTGGAATGGGCGATCGCGACCCGCGTACAAGCCGACCGCGATGTTGTCATCGTCTCGAATGCACGCGGCAAGCCGCTGGATCCGAGCCTCGCGCCGACGCCGCCCGGCGTGGTGCCGACCACCGCGAAAATGGGGATCGATGCCACGATCGGGGAGGGGATTCCCAAAGAGCGCTATGAACGAATCGCTTATGCCTATTCAGATACGGCGAAGATCGGCGACTACACGAAGGGCAAGTCCGACGAAGCCGGCCGCGCTGGCGACTCTGCGACTGTGGCATCGCTGGCGCAGGACATCCTCAAGCTGATCGACGAGAAGCCGCTCTACTACACGGAAATCGCCGCGCGCTTTTCGCAATATGATTTCCAGACGGTGGCGCGGGCGCTCGGCCAATTGCACACGACGGAATTGCTCTGGCAGGACCCGGAGGGGCGGATGTGCCGTCGCGGCTCGCGTTTCGCAGCCCGGCGTCCGGGGAGCTGAGTGTTTCCGTGCGCATCACGCTGAGCGGGACGCTGGGCTCCGGCAAATCGACGGTGGGCAAGGAATTGGCCCGCCGGCTCGGCGTGCCTTACATCAGCACCGGCCAGCTCTTCCGCCAGATTGGTCACATTTCAAATCTCGACGCATTGCAGACCAACCTCGAAGCCGAGACAAACCGCGCGTTGGACGATGCAGTTGACAACAAAGTCCGCGAGCTCAATGCCAACATGCCGGACTTCGTCATCGACTCGCGCATGGCTTGGTATTTCGTGAACGACGCGCTGAAAGTTTTCCTAAGCGTCACGCCGGAAATCGCGGCCCGCCGGATCATGGCGGACACGTCCCGCGCGACGGAACAATATCCTTCCTTTGAAGTTGCGCTCGAGGCGTTGCGCGCCCGCCGCGACAGTGAGATCAAGCGCTACAAGCGTCTCTATGGGGTCGATATTGAAGACCCATCGAACTACGACCTCTCGATCGGAACTGGTGATATCGGCGCTCCGGAGGTGGTAGATGCGATCCTCCGCCGCCTGCCTGGCAAGAGTTCCCGTTAAACTCAGAAATCCGCGGTTTTGGCTTCCGGAATCGCGTACAGATTCTGGTGGAAGAAATCCTCGTTGTTCTCGGGGCACACGGTTTCCAGCATCGGCTGATTGGCCTTGAACCAGAACTCCTTCATCGTGATCGGCCCGTTATAGGCGCCGGGATCATCAACACGCGCAATTGCCGTCATGCTTTTCCCGTCGGGTGCAATGGTGAAGCGCTCGACGACATGCTCCTGCTCCGTATGCGGGGTACGAAAATTGTCGATATAGCTCTTGTAAGTTGACAGACCGATGGTGTCGACGACCAGCGTGTCGCCGTTTTCGTAGTGTCCGACCGATTCGCCGAACCATGATGGTTTGATGTTTTGCGAATGGGGCCGGTTCAGGAACACGCGCCGCACGACATGATCGCGCTGCCAGATCATCCAGACCTCTTTCGGCGTCTGGATGAAATAGACCGGCTCAAAGGGATAGAGCAGTTGGCCCGGTACGCCACCCGGCCAGCAGCGAGATTGGGCAGTAAACGGTACCTGGCGCTCGCCGCTCAGCAATTCTTCATTGGTTTTCTGAATCTCTTCCTGCGCCCAGGGTTTCAGAATCGGATCCTTGCTGTTGGTGATGCGGATGGTCGGCTGTTTCCCCTGCCGGTTCGCGTCGTAATTGCTGAGATAGGGATAAGCGGGATCATTGCGCATCGGACCATGTCCCGATCCCGGCGGCGGATCCTGCCAATCCTCCAGATTGGTCTGCCAGCCGAACTGGGTGGAGGCGAATTGCGGGATGCGCTCATCGCCCGGTTGGGCCGTGGCCGCTGCGGCCAGCATCACGATGACGGCGCCGGCAACCGGTCCGGCTGAATGGCGCAAAGCGGTTTTGATCATGGGATTCCCGATGTTCGCCTGCTCGCCTTGAATATGCTCCAATTGCTGCCCATGTTGAAGCTGCATCTGGCGGGGCATCTCGCCCCATTTGCCGATCCAGCAAAACAATTGACCAACTGAATACGTCGCCTCTCGGTCGGCGCACATGGCTATTGAACGATCAATGATATGGAGGACGATGAATGAAATCAGATTTCGACGCGAAATCACTGCCGCAGTTCATTCGGGCGCTCGAATTTGCGTCGCGTAAGCACAGTACGCAGCGGCGCAAGGACGCAGAATCGTCACCCTATATCAATCACCCGATTGCGCTGGTCTCAATTCTCGCAGTGGAGGCGGGGATTGCCGACCCGGATGTGCTCTGTGCTGCCCTGCTGCACGATACAATAGAGGATACCGATACAACTCGCGACGAACTCACCCAGCAATTTGGACGCACCATCGCGGACATCGTGGTTGAAGTCACCGATGACAAGAAGCTGTCGAAGCAGATCCGTAAGCAATTGCAGATCGAACATGCACCGGCGCTAAGCCATGCAGCGGGGTTGGTGAAATTCGCGGACAAGATCGCCAATTTGCGTGATGTCGCCGATTGTCCGCCTTCGGGTTGGCCGCTCGATCGGCGGCAGGAATATTTTGACTGGGCAAAGGCGGTTGTCACGGGCATCCGCGATGTGCCGCCGCGATTACGCGATTTGTTCGACACAGCTTACGCCCGCCGGCCATCCGCCGCCTGATTATCGGCCCGCCGCGTAGCCCTGCATACCGCGCGGATTGGCGGCTGCCTTGCGGCGAGTGCCTTCGCGCGAGGCGGCCGTGAGCCGTCCTTCCGACCATGCCGGCCCCACTTCCACGATATGGCCGCGCCGGCGCAATTCCCTGACCGTCGATTCCGGCACTTGCTTCTCGACGACCAGAACGCCGGGGCGTGCAACCCGCGGCCAGAACGAACTCGGAAAATGCTCCGAATGCCATGCCGGCGCATCGATCGCCTGTTGCAGATTGTGGCCGGCATGCACATGCCTGAGCAGGAACTGGCAGGTCCATTGATCCTGCTGATCGCCGCCCGGCGTACCCCAGGCGAGATATGGTTCACCGTCCCGGAATGCGAGCGTCGGCGACAATGTCGTGCGCGGACGCTTGCCCGGCGCCAATGCCGCCGGGTGCTTCTCATCGAGCCAGAACATCTGCGCACGTGTGCCGAGGCAAAAGCCCAGATCGGGAATGACCGGCGATGATTGCAGCCAGCCGCCGGACGGTGTCGACGAGATCATATTGCCCCATCGGTCGATGATATCGAAATGCACGGTGTCTCCGCGCGCTTCGCCCAATCGGCCCACGGTCGGTTCGCCCGCTCCGGCCATCACCGTGCCATCTGCTTTCCCGGCGTGCACGATGCCGCCAAATCCACGAATGGTACCTGGGCGCGACTCCAGGCTCGCGCTGGCGCCGACCAGCTTGCGGCGCGCATCATTATATGCATCCGACAGCAGCACCTCGCCGGGCACCTGCACAAAGTCCGGGTCGCCATAAAAACTGTCGCGATCAGCAAATGCCAGCTTCGCGCATTCGACCTGCAGGTGAATGAAGTCGGGCCCGGCAGGATCGAGCCGGTCGAGATCGAATCCTTTCAGCAGCGCCAATTGCTGAAGCAGCACTGGTCCCTGACTCCAGAATCCGGCTTTGCAGACCCGGTAGCGGCCGTAATCATAGGTAACCGCATCTTCCGTATGGGGCACCCAGCGGGACATATCATCACCCGTGAGCAATCCGCGATGTGGCCTGCCGCTGGTGTCCATGGCTTCGGTGGTGCGGCAGAAGCGGTCGATCACCTCCGCAACAAAGCCGCGCGACCACGCCGAACGCGCAGCTTCAATCTGCTTTGTCCGATCGCCGCCGGAGCTCTCCGCCTCTTGCAGCAAACGCTCATAACTGGCTGCGAGTGCCGGATTGCACAGCAACTCGCCGCGCGCCGGCATCCGGCCGTGGGGGAGATAAACCGCGGCCGATGTCTTCCAGTGCTCGCGGAACAGCGCTTCGACTGTCGCGATGGTTTCGATCTCGCGGTCGACCAGCGGATGGCCGTTACGGGCATAGTAGATCGCGGGCTCGATCACATCGCGGAGTTTCAACGTGCCGAAATCCCGGAGCAGCATCATCCAGGTTTCCAATGTGCCGGGGATGCAGGCGGCGAGCAGCCCCGAACCAGGGACCATGTCGAGACCGAGTTCCCGAAACCGCGCAATCGTTGCGGCGCCGGGCGCGGTGCCTTGTCCGCAGATCACAACGGTGCGCTGCTTCTGCGCGTTATAAAGGATGACCGGCACGTCTCCGCCCGGCCCATTCAAATGCGGTTCGACAATCTGTAGCGTGAAAGCGGTTGCCACAGCGGCGTCGAAGGCATTGCCGCCGCGCTCGAGGATTCCCATCCCAACCGCGGTCGCAATCCAGTGCGTGCTGGCGATAACCCCGAATGTGCCATCGATTTCCGGACGTGTCGTGAACGGAAGTGGAGCAGCCATCTTAAACCCGCCAGGGAAGATCGTTCGGCTGCTCGACAAAAATCCAGGCGCCGGTACCGAGTTCTTTGGGAAAATGCACGAACAGCATGCGATCGCGCTGCTCGAATGTGCTGCCTCTGGCGCGCAGCTCTTGTGCCGTTGCGATGAGTGAATCGGTCCGCACCGCATAGGCGCCGATGAACGGCAGGACTGGAATCGGCAATCCCGGAACCAGCCGCATGAATGTTGCGGCGTCGGTCAAATGCACCGCGCCGCGTTCGAGCAGAATGGTTTCGCCCAGCCGCGAAGTGCGCGTGCTGCGATCGGTAAACCGGACATATCGCGCTGACGCTTCCGCAACATCGGGCACAGCGACAACAACATCCAGCAGGCCCTTTGCGCCATTCGGATGTTTCAGCCAGCGCGGCTGCCAGACGGCAGTTTCGGTGTGATGGGTCAGGATCTGGATGCGTCCTTCGGCCATTTGGCCTGCTTCGACGCGCGCCACCGTGAATGCCGCTTCCGCGCTGCCGGTTTCCGTGTTGACGGGGCGGCGCAACTCGACGATTGG